>CAYGUP010000006.1:0-104395 GCA_964353155.1 uncultured Planctomycetaceae bacterium
CACCACCCCCGATCCCCGCCATCGCCATGCTTCTGAGTATGACCGGGTTCGGCGAGGGGCGAGCCGAGTCGGAATCCATCGCGGTTTCGGCCGAGGTGCGAAGCATCAACAACCGTCACCTCAAGATCAGCTACCGGTCGAGCGACGGCTACCACGGCCTTGAGTCGAAGGTCGAGAAGCTCGTCCGCGAAGGCATCCGCCGCGGCACCGTGCAACTGAACGTGCGGGTCGATCGTCGCCGGGAAGCCAACGACTACCGGATCAACAGCGACGTGCTGCTGGGCTACCAAGAGCAGCTCACTCAACTCGGTGGCGTCCACACGCAGCCGACCATCGACAAGCTCCTTACGCTGCCCGGCGTGATCGGCACGGCCGATGCCCCGGAGGCTGATCCGGAAGCCGATTGGCCAACGATCCAAGCCGCGATCGCCGCCGCCCTAGAAGCCCATGGCGAGATGCGGCTCCGCGAGGGCGAGGCCCTCGCCGTCGATCTCCGCTCGCAGGCTCAGACCATCGAGTCCGAGCTCGCCGGCGTCGCGGAGCGTTCGCCCCTGGTGGCCGACGCCTATCGTGACCGGCTCCAAGAGCGGGTCAGCCAAGCCCTCGAAAAGGTCGGCGTGACGCTTGAACCGAGCGATGTCGTCCGCGAGGTCGCCTTGTTCGTCGATCGAAGCGATATCTCCGAAGAGATTGTGCGCCTCCGCAGCCACCTCGAACAATTCGAAGCCACGATCGCTTCGGCCGCGAAGACCAAGGACGGCGTTGGCCGCAAGCTCGAGTTCATCGCCCAGGAGATGGGTCGCGAGGTCAACACGATCGGCTCCAAGGCGAACGATTCGGAGATCTCCGCCCGTGTGGTCGAGATGAAGGCCGCCTTGGAGCGGATCCGCGAACAAGTCCAAAACGTCGAGTGATTCGGCTGGCCGCAACGGCGGTTATCTAGGCACCATGTCCAAAACGCCCGGAAAACTGGTCATCCTCTCCGGCCCCTCGGGCGTCGGGAAGTCGACGATTGTCCGCAAGCTGCTCGGCCGCGTGGGCGAGGCGATGCGGCTGAGCGTCTCCGCCACCACGCGGCCGCCCCGCCCGGGCGAGGTCGATGGCCGCGAGTACCACTTCCTCTCGCACGACGAGTTTACCCGCCGTCGCGAGGCGGATGAGTTTCTCGAATGCATCGAGGTTTTCGGCCGTGGGCACTGGTATGGCACGCTTCTTGCCGAGGTAACGCCTAGCCTCGACGCCGGCCAGTGGGTACTTTTAGAGATCGATGTCGATGGGGCGGAGCGGGCTCTGAAGGCCTATCCGGCGGCGATCAGCATCTTCGTGACCGCCGCGACCGAGGAGGCCGACGCGTTGCAGGTGCTCCGCGAACGCCTGGAGGCCCGCGGCACCGAGGACGCCGAGGCGATCGAGCGGCGGCTCGAAGTGGCCCGCCACGAGTTCAAGAAGGCGACCAACTACAAGCATCACGTCGTCAACCACGGCCTCGACGACTGCATCGACGATATCGAACAACGGCTGATCGACGCCGGCTTGCCGGTGACCAAATAGCGATTTTATGCACAACTCCGAGCACTCGCGTGCTCGGCTCGCCGCACAGCGGCTCACAATCCCCCACGCCCCTGGCCCTCCCATGATTGAAGCGCTGAAAGAAGAAGAGATCGTCAACAAGGTCGGCGGACGCTTCAAGCTCTCGACGCTCATCCAGAAGCGCCTAGTCGCCATCAACGGCGGCGCCCGCCCGCTGGTGCATGTCGATACGAAGGACAAGATGGAGATCGTGGTGCAGGAGATCCTGCAAGACAAGATCTACCTCGACGCCGCCAGCCAGGTGCAAGTCGCCCCGGACGCGGCCGACCCGGCCGACCCGGCCGAGTTTGATTTCGATAGCATCTGATCGAAAGGGGGAAGGCGGAAGGCGGGATGGGGAAGGGCTTTGCGAAAGCGTTTCTCCGCTGGCCGACGGTTCCTCAATGCCATGGCTGAGATTCTGTTGGGCGTCTCGGGTGGGGTGGCAGCCTACAAGGCGGCCTACCTGACCAGCCGGCTGGCCCAGGCCGGTCATGGGGTCACGGTCGTTCTAACAGCCGGTGCCCAGCAGTTCGTCGGCGAGGCGACCTTCTCGGCCTTGTCCGGTCGCCGTGTGCTGACCGATAGCTTTGATTTGTCAGAGCACCCGCTCGGCCCGCACATCGAGCTAGCCCGCCAGGCCGACCTCCTCGCGGTCGTGCCCGCGACGGCCGACCTGATGGCCAAGGCGGCCCACGGCCACGCCGACGACCTCCTCAGCACGCTCCTGCTGGCGTTCACCGGCCCAACGATCTACGCCCCGGCGATGAACACCGAGATGTGGCAGAAGCCGCCCGTCCAACGGAACCTGACCCAACTGATCAACGACGGGGCGATCATCGCCGAGCCGGGCGAGGGGTGGCTCAGTTGTCGCGACAAAGGCCCTGGGCGGATGGCCGAACCGGACGAGATCGCCGAGCTAATCGCCACAACCCTCGCCGCCAGCACAACTTGAGCGGTTGCCCCGAACCCGGGGCCGATAGCCCGCGTCCAAAGGTCTAGACGACACCCTCGTCTGACGACATAATCCTTATCGCTTAGCTGATCCCCTGTAGCTCAGTTGGTAGAGCAGGCGGCTGTTAACCGCCTTGTCGCAAGTTCGAGTCTTGCCGGGGGAGCTCTCGAAGAAGCCGCCGTGATTACGGCGGCTTTTTTCGTTGGGTTACCGCGTCGGCGGCACATCGAACGAGGCCCGCCGCACGGTCTGTGGCAGGGGCGGGACCCCTTCCTCGGACGCACTCGGCTCGCTTGGCTGGGTCTCTTCGGTTGGCGGCAAGGGCCGCGGCTCCGGCTTCGAGGGCTCGAGCGTGATGTACTCCGCCGGCCGCGTCTCGCCGGGCTTCTCGATCGAGATCAACGAGTCATCTAGCAGCGAGCCGTCCTCGGTGCTCACGACCGGGCCAGCGAGGTCGTCGTCGCCCGGCGTGGTGCTGCGGATGACGAGCACGCCGATCGCCAGGACCGCGCAGGTCACCGCACTCAACGCCCATCCAGCCGCATCGCGGCGGGGGGCTTGGCTTGGGGGCGGGTTCGGCGGGGAGGATTCGGTGGGCATCGGCAACCGCTTCTCGCAGGCCGCCCCAACCGAGTCAAGAACGATCCGCCCGCTCAGCGACCCGGAGCTTGGCGCTGCGTGATCGTGGGTTGCTAGCAACCTCGGCGTCGGTCGGTAGCAGCGGCTTCTTGGTGAGCACGGTGAGGCGATCGTCCTCACGGAAGGCCGTCTTCACCAGACGGTCTTCGAGCGAGTGGAAGCTGATGATCGCGATCCGCCCGCCGGGTGCCAGCAGCGACGGCAGCCGCTGCAAAGCCAACTCCAAGTGATCGAGCTCGCCGTTCACCGCGATCCGCAGGGCCTGGAACGTGCGGGTTGCCGGGTCGATGCGAGGGTCGTAGTTGCGGGGCACGGCTCGGCGGATGATGGCGGCCAAGTCGCTGGCGGTTTCGATCGGTTCCTGGCGGCGGCGTTCGACGATCGCCCGCGCGATCCGGCGGCTGCAACGCTCTTCGCCGTACTTGTAGATCAGGTCGGCCAGGTGGTCGGCCGAGAGCCTCGCAACAAGGTTCGACGCCGGCTTGCCTTCGGTCGGATCGAAGCGGAGGTCGAGCGGCCCGTCGGCGTGGAAGCTGAAGCCCCTCTCGCGGTCCTCCAGTTGGTCGCTGGAGAGCCCCAGGTCGAGCAGGATGCCATCGACGGTTTCGATGTCGATCTCCGCCAGCACCTCGGGGGCGTCGGCGTAGGTGCTGCAGGCGACCGCCACCGGCAGGCCGCGGAGTGTCTTCTCGGCCTCGTCGACCGCCGCCGGGTCGCGATCAACCGCGATCACGCGCCCGTCCGGGGCGACCCGCTCCGCTAGCAGTCGCGTGTGGCCGCCCCCGCCGAGCGTACCGTCCAAGACAATCGACCCGGCCCGCGGCGCGAGCTGCTCAACGCACTCGGCGGGCATGACGGGGATATGGATCGTGCTCATGGTCGGCGTCGGTCAGGGGAGGGCGGGGCACCTATCGTATCGAGCACCGAGGCGGTCGCCCACACGCCGTGGGCCGTCTAGGATGTGACGCCCCCCCCACACGGCTCTACTTGCGAAGCTCACGGAAGAAACCGATGGCGACCCACGACGACTTGCTCTTTGACTACGAACTGCCGCGCGAGCTCATCGCGCAAGAACCGCTCCCGAACCGTGCCGACGCGCGGCTGATGCTCGTCGATCGACAGAAGCAAGCGATCACCCACCACCACGTCCGCGACCTGCCCGACCTGCTGCGTTCGGGCGACCGCCTGGTGCTCAACAACACAAAAGTTTTGCCGGCCACCCTGACCGGCGTGCGGACCGCCACCGGCGGGGCGTGGCAGGGCCTATTCTTGTCGGCGGAGCCTTCCGGCGATTGGCGGATCGTTTGCAAAACGCGCGGCACGCTCAAGCCGCCGGAGACCGTCACGCTCTACGATCGCGAGAACCGCGAGGTCGAGAAACTCTGGTTGCTCGAGAAGCTCAGCGAGGGTCAATGGGTCGCCCGCCCGGAGAGCGAACGGCCGATCGATGAGGTCCTCCAGCAAGTCGGGCGGATGCCGCTGCCGCACTACATCCGCGACGGGCAGATGGTCGACGACGACATCACCCGCTACCAAACCGTCTTCGCACGCGAGCCGGGGGCGGTCGCCGCGCCGACGGCGGGCCTTCACTTCAGCGAGCCGTTGCTCAGGCAACTCGAGGCCCGGGGCGTGCAGTTCAGCCCGGTGACGCTGCACGTCGGACTCGGCACGTTCCGGCCGATCAAGGACGACGCCGACACCCACCACATGCACGCCGAGTGGTGCGAGGTCACCGCCGAGACCGCCGACGCCGTCAACTCAACCCGCGAGGAGGACGGCCGCGTCGTCGCCGTCGGAACCACCTCGGTGCGGACGCTCGAGACCGCCGCCGACCACGCCGAAGCGGGGCAAGCAATCGGTGCGTGGGCGGGCGAGACCGACCTGTTCATCCGGCCGCCGTATCAATTCCGGGCGGTCGAGGCGTTGATGACCAACTTCCACTTCCCAAAGACGACCCTGCTCTTGATGGTGCAAGCGATCGGCGGGAACGAGCTCATCCGCGAGGCGTACCGCCAAGCGATCGCCGAAGAATACCGCTTCTACAGCTACGGCGATGCGATGCTGATCGTCTGATAGCAAGCGCCGGCGCGATAGCGACGCGCGCGGCCCCACCCGCTGAGGGACGAGGGGCAGGTCGTCCCGCACTGTTGGCGAGGGGGCCACGCGATCAGTCGCTAGACCGATAGCTTGGGTAGCCGTTTTGTTGTTTTCGATCGTGGGGTGCCGTCCAACCTTCGCCCACCAATGGCGGGTTGGTAGCTTCATCGGCACGAATCCGATGGACCTTAAGTATGGCCCATCGGATTTCCACAAAGTGTGATGCACCACACGCTAAAACCGAAAGACAACGGCGGAAAAGCGTCGATATGACGCGGCCAGCGAAGTCGTGATCGCGATGCGATCTACGAGCCCATCGCGGCGCTCAGCTGAGTCGCCGAGTCATCGAAGCTGTCGCCCGCCGCGTTGGAGAGCGTCAGGACCGAGGCGATGCAGACGCCGGCAATCAACGACAGCATGACCGCATACTCCACGGCGGTGGCCGCTTCGGTCGATCGCAGGAAGTTGAGTACGGCGCGTCGCATGGCGGCGTGTCCGGGCGAGATGGCAAGAAGAGTGCGTTGGGGAGCGGGAAGCCAGTGCCTTAAGGGTTCCCTATCAGAAGCCTAGTGCGCGACGCCATACAAGGCGGCGTTCGAGCGGGCCGATCTCGCTGGCCAGAGACTGCCCCGCTCCGGCTGTGCCGGTTGCAACGGCTGTCCTGCGGAACCGCCCGATGGCGTCAGTCCACGAAAAAAACCGCCGCCCGCGTTCGACGCGGGTGGCGGCTCTCGTTGGATTGGGATCGGATCGGCTCTAGGCCTGGAACGAGCTGCCGCAGCCGCACGACTTGACCGCGTTCGGGTTGTCGAACGTGAAGCCGCGTTTCTCGATGCCGTCGTAGAAATCGACCGTCGTGCCGTCGAGGTAGAGGGCCGACTTCTTATCAACCACAACCTCGACGCCGTGCTGGCTCGCCTTGGCGTCGGCCTTCTCGTCGTAGGAGTCGTCGAAGCCGAGCTGGTAGCTGAATCCGCTGCAACCGCCGCCGGTGACTCCTACACGCAGGAAGGTGCCTTCTTCCATGCTCTGCTGCTCGACAATCCGCTTCACTTCTTCGGCCGCACGCTCGGTAAGGACCATGGACATCGCTTCATCACTCCGTATCAGGGCTTTCGGCGGCCTCAGCCGGCTGGCGTGGGCCACAGTTCATTGACGTTGCTCCAAGTATAGCAGTCCGCCCGCCGGTGGGAACGTTAACGTTCTCCCTCTCCGGCGGGGGCGGTGCCGTCGACTAGCCCCGCAATTCCTTCGCGGCGGCGGCGAGCTGCTCCACGGCGAGGTCGATCTCGGCGGCGGTCGTGAACCGCCCTAGGCCCATCCGCAGCGTGCAGCGGGCTTGGTCCCCGCTCATCCCCAAGGCCTGGAGGACATGGCTGGGCTCCGGGTCCGAGGCCGAGCACGCCGCCCCGCTGCTCAGGGCAACCCGCGGGGCCTGGAGCATGAGGGTCTCGCCATCCAGTTCGGGGATCGCCACATTCAAGTTGTGCGTCAGCCGCTCGCCGGACAGTTCGGGGCCGACCAATCGGAGCCCCTCGACCCGCTCGGCGAGCCGGGCGTAGAGGTCGTCCCGCAGGCCGCGCAGGCGCTCGGCTTCGGTGGGTTGCTCCTCCAAGCAGCCAGCGATCGCGGCCCCGAAGCCGACGACGCCACTCACGTTGAGCGTGCCGCTCCGCCGTCCCCGCTCTTGGCCGCCCCCGCTGACGAGCGGATCGAGCCGGACGATCGGGTCACGCCGACGAAGATACAACACCCCGACGCCCTTCGGGCCGTACAGCTTGTGAGCTGTGAAGCTCATCAGATCGACTCGCAACTCTCGGACCGAAACCGGCAGCTTGCCGACCGCCTGGGTCGCGTCGCAGTGGAGCAAGACACCTCGGTCGCGGCACAGCCGGGCGATGTCGGCGATCGGCTGGATTGTGCCGATCTCGTTGTTCGCCAGCATGACCGAGACCAGACAAGTTTGGTCGGTGATCGCGTCGGCGACCTTCTGCGGATCGAGCCAGCCCGCGCTAGGCGAGCCGTCCGGCTCAACTTCCAGCAGCGTGACACCGTAGCCCCGCTTCCCGAGCCGCTCCAGCGGATCGAGCACGGCCCGGTGTTCGGTCATGACGCTGATCAGGTGATCGCCCCGCCGCCTCGCCCGCTCGGCCACGCCGCGCAGAGCGAGGTTGTTGCTCTCGGTCGCGCCGCTGGTGAAGACGATCTCCGTCGGCTCGGCGTCGATGGCCGTGGCGATCGTCTGGCGGCTCTGCTCAACCGCCTCGCGGGCCGCCTCGCCGAAGGGATGGATCACACTCCCCGCATTACCGTACTGCTCGGAGAACCAAGGCAGCATCGCTTCGACCACACGCGGATCGCATCGCGTGGTGGCGTGGTTGTCGAGATAGATCACGTCGTCGGCCACAGCGAACCTCGAAGGCTTTGACAGGACTTACAAGATAAACCGGACGCCTAGCCGTTGGTCATCCCGTCGATCCTGTTCATCCGGTCTCGCTTTCAGATCACCCAAACAACGCCCGAATCGCGATCTGCGACCACGATTCGTACGCCTCGATCTCGTTGAGAAGCTGTTCGACCGGCAGGAACTGTCCTTCTGCCAAGTCGGCCTCGGCCGAGGTGACGTTAGGCTCCTCGACATCGAAGGTATGGACAACTCCCAGATGCACCTTGCCGACGGCCGTCTCGTCATCGTTGATCAGGCCGACGAGCTGTTCCTGGTACGCACTGCCCAGGTTGACCTCCTCGGCCAGCTCACGCTCCAAGCCACGGCGGTAGAGGCCCTCGTCGGCGTGGGCGGCGTCGTGCGTGGCGTCTTCGGTCGAGATATGCCCGCCGACGCCAACGCTCCGCTTGGCGTGGAGCCGCTTCTCGCCGCCGCCGCCGCCCCGGGTGTACGAGAAGACATGCACGGCGCCCGCCGCGTCCGTGTGCCGGAGCAGCACGTAGGGGATCAACTGCTTGAAGCTCGGGTCCTCCTCCATCGCCCCACGCGGCCGATACGCGAGCTGCTCGCTCCGCAAAACCGGCTCCAAGTAGCGGTCCACCTCCGGGCTAAAACCCTGGAAACGGCCAAGCTCGTCCAGCACCGACGCGGGGAGCACTAGAACCTGTTCTTCGGCGACAGCAGACACGGCGGAGACTCCTTTCGGGGGCAGCTAGCAGTAGGAACCCGGTAGTCTCACGCAAAGCCGCGGAGGCGCGAAGGGAGGGAATCCGATACCACGGACAGCGACCCGAAGCCAGAGGTCACTCGTCCGCTTCTACGACCAAGACCTCGATCTCGTCGCTATTGCCCCGCAGTTCCGGCGCGTACATCGCGCGGATCTGCGTCGGCAGAGCGGAGAACTTGCCGGGCGTTTCGGCCTTCAGCCGGTACCGCACGGTCCGCTCGCCACGGGCGAGGGTGCGGGCGTAGAAGAGCACCCGCTCGTCGCGGAACTCGACGTACGCCCCCAACGCATTGCCGTTGTAGCCGCTGCGGACCTCGATCGGCTCGAAGCCGGCCGGCTTCGGGTCCTCGATCAGCAGGTACTCGTAATCGTTCTTGCTCGCGATCGTCAGCTCGACTTCGATCAGGTCGCCGCTGGCCACCTCGCCCAGGTTCGGCACGTTGACACGGCGGTACTTCTCGACCCGCGGGGCGAGCACGCCGCCGCGGCCGTCGACACCGACGCCGGTCGCCTCGATCGGCACGAGCTTCTGCACCCGCCGTTTGACGCGGACCTCGAGGCCGGCCGCTCGGATATCGTCTTCCAGGGTGAAGTTGGTCAGCGAAGCCCCCGCGTACAACCGGCCCTCGCCTTGGCGGCGCAGTTCGAGGGTGTGGCGGCCGGCGGTCAGGTCGTTGCCTTCGAGCACGAAGCGGCCATCGAATCGCAACGCGGTTGCCGCGTCGAAGGTTTGCGTGTCGCGGAGCTTGCCGTCGAGCCAGACCTCGACCGCCCCGTCGGCGGCCGCCTCGCCGCTGGTGCGGACGTAGTCGGCCATCGCCTCGACGACCAACGCCGTGTCGCGGGTGCTGTTCCAACGCGTCGCGTGCCGGCGGTTGGCGAGCAGGTGCTTCACCAGCTTCGGCGCGAGGTCGCCCTTCGGTTCGGTCGCCGCCAGCAGCTTGAGGAAGTAGGCGTGGGCCTCGAACTCGCTGCCGTACCAACTCCACCAGTAGCCACCCGGCATGTTGAGGTAAGCCGTCTGATTCTCGTCGTCGGTCTGCACGAACTGCCGCAGGTTGCGGATGACACCGTCCCGCTCGGCCAGCGATTGCTCGTTGGCCTCGGCGTCCAGGTGCAGGGCGAGGCCGAGCGTCGCCAGGCTGTACGGGGCCAGTTGCAGGCGATCTTTGAACAGCCGGCGGAGCATCTTCTCGTCGGCCCGCGCGTTCTCGCCGAGCGTCAGCTCGATGAGGGCGTCCAGGTTGTCGGCCCGGCGTTTCCAGGGGCGGTCTTTGTCGATTCGTTTGCCGTCGGCATCGCCGTTCGCCAAGCGGCTGAGTTGTTCGGCTCGGTATCGGACCAACCAATCGAGGCCCCGTTTGAGGACATCCTCCGGCACCGCGACGCCGCTCCGCTTAGCGATGCCGAGGCCGCGGACGACCACGGCGGTCGTGTGGGCCGAACTCCGTTCGCCGAAGCCGCTGAACCAGCCCCAGCCGCCGTCGGAGAGTTGCATCTCCATCAGCCGCCGCACGCCCGATTGGACGATCTTGTCGAGTTCTTTCTCATCGAAGACCGGGTCGCTGCGGCGTGGCGGGCCGGCCGCGTCGTCCGCCGGCTTGAGGCCCGCCAAGTCGACGCCGAGGTCCTTGATCGTCTGTCGCACGATCGCCGCAGGCAGGAAGCGGTTGAGCGTCTGCTCGGTGCAGCCGTGCGGGTACTCGATCAGGTAGGGCAGGGTATCGAGCATCGCCCCGACAAGCGTCGGCGAGTAACGGACTTCGAGCCGCGTCGCCTCGGGGCGGCGGTCCTCGGGCACCACGAGCTCGAACGTCGTCAGGCGCTCGCCCGGGGCGATCACCGCGCTGAACGATTCGACCCGTTCCGCCCCGTGGACCAAGACCGGCAGCTTGATCTGCATGGCGTCGGACAGCTTCGGGTCGCCTTCGACCGTCGCGATCGCGCGGACGGTCGCCTCGCCCTCTGCCTTGGCGAGCACGCGCCAATCGACCAACTCCTCGCCGCCCGCCGGGATGACGACCCGCTGCGAAGCGACCGACGGCGTGCCGAGCACGTCGCCCTCGGCTTCGAGCCGCACATTCACGGTCAGCTCGCGTGGCGACTCGTTCTGCACGAGCGCCGCGAGGGTCGCCTCGTCGCCATCGACCAAGAACCGCGGCGTCCTCAGCCGGACCATCAGGTCCTTGCGGGTGACGACCTCCGCCTCGCCCTGGCCGACCCGCACGCCGGTCGAAACGGCCCACACCCGCACCTTCCAAGCCGTCAGGCTCTCGGGCAGCGGCATCGAGACGTTCGCGAACCCTTCGGCGTCGGTCTCGATCGAGCCGACCCACACGGCCGTGTCGGCGAAGTTCTCGCGGACGGCGATGGCTTCTTCTTGCTTATCGGCCGGACCGCCAAACTCACCGGTGAAGGCATCCGCTGACTCTGCTTTCGACATGAGCATCTCGGGCGCCGCGGCGGCCATCGGCACGGCACGGCCTGAATCGCCAAACTCACCGCCGAAGCCGCGACCGCCAAAGAACGCGATGGCTCCAGGGTGATCTCCAAATTCACCTCCGAAGCCTCTGCGACTAAATTCCCCATCGAAGCGGGTGAATGCTCCAAGAGTCTGCATTGTCGGCACTCCGTTGCGGACAACCTGACCTTCGCCACGCGACAAACTGTGCCAGATGCTCGGATTGTGATAACGCTTCCAATCCCAGAAACGCTCGCGGATATCACCGCCAGAAGGCCCGCCGGCGATCGCTTCGACGCTGCGGTCGTACACGGCGATCGTCGCTTGGCCAACGATCGGCTGGCCGTCGGCGTCGGTTAGTCGGACACGCAGCGTGCCTTCCTCGCCCGGCAAGTACGTTGTCGCGGACGGCGAGGCCTCGACCTGGATGACCCGCGACTCGGGCGGCACAACGATCTCGCGCTTCACCGTGTGCAGCTTGCCGTCAGAGACCGTATGGGCCTCGACAAAGAAGTTCGGCATATCGCCATGACCGACGGGCAGCTCAACCATCGTGCTCTTGCCCGTCAGGCGTAGCACGCGAGGTTGCCCGTAAACGCCCCCCACGGGGCGGACGAAGAGCGTGACGGTCGCGTCGGCGTGGTCCGTATTGATGAGCATCCGCAGCGTCTCGCCGGGGGCGTACTCGGCCTTGTCGGGGACCAGTTCCAGGTCGCCGAAGCGGAAGCCGCCGCCATCGAAGCCGGGGCCGCGGATCGAGAAGATCATGCCGCCGGTGACCGGATCGGCCGCCGCGTTGCTCATATAAACCAAGCGGTACCGCCCGGGCTCGGACGCCTTGAGTCGCATCTCCGCCAAGCCATCGGCCGCCGTGGCGAGGCTCCAAGCTTGGACCAGGGTCTCTTCGGGATCGACGAGTTCGACCGGCTGGCCCTCCTCGCCGACCGGTTGATCGACCGGCCGCCCGATCTTCATTAGGCGCAACTCGCCCCCGCCCGCCATCGGCAACCCATCGGGCCGCCGCGTGGAGACACTCGCCCGGATCGTCTGTCCGACGTCGTAGAAGCCGCGATCGAGCCACACCGTCACCTCGACCGGCCGCCGCGCGGCGAGCACCTTGCCGGAGCCGACGATCGTCCGCCGACCGGCGTCGGTCACTTCGGCCGTGATCTCGTACTGGTGGTCGTCGTTGGGATGCCGGGCCGCGGCGGTCGTGGTCTCGATCGGCAGCTTGAAGCGGCCCTCGGCATCGAGCACCGCCTCGCCTTGGGCGACGATCTCCGGCGGCTCGTTGTTGCCGCGTGGCCACGGCCCGAAGCAGCCCCACACCCGCCAATCCCGACGCCAAGTCGCCTGCTGCCCGAGCCAGCCATAGCCCCGCCCGTAGAGCCAATCCCACGGCCGCGGCGGCAGCCAATGCTCGGACTTCTTCGTCCGCTTGACCTTGTACTCGACCTTGCCACCCCGCACCGGCGTCCCGGCGTAGTAGGTGGCCGTGATCGTTGCCTCGAAGGCGTCGCCGAGCTTGGTCGGCTCGCCGGGGGCATCGACCGTCACCTCGAACTCGGGCTTACGATATTCCTCGACCCGGAAGCTGCCGCCGCCGAAGCCGACCAAGTCGATCCGATACACGCCCAGCGAAGCGGCCGCGGGCAGCTCGTACGAACCGAGCAGACCGCCGTAGGCATCCGCGGTGAGACGTTGCGAGTCGACTTTCTCGCCACGGGCATCGTAGAGGTCGACTTGGAACTCTTGGTGGGCATAGGGCGAGGGGGCCGGCTCGGCATCGCCCTCCGGCACGGCGGCCGCCTGGTAGTTCGGCTTGCCGATCCACAGCTTGAACTCGACCCTGTCTTCGGGACGATAGACCGGCCGGTCGGTCACCACAAACGTTCGAGCGACATCCGGCGGCTGGCTGTCGAGGCTCTGCCGCCAGATGCCTTGGAAGCCGAGGTGGGCCAGGCGTCCCGGCTCGGTGGTCGCAACCGCCAGCCATTGGTAAGCCCGCTCGTCCTCCTTGGGTGCGATCTCGAGGCGGAGGAGTCCGTCGGCATCGGTCTTATCGACGACGCGTGTGGTTTCGATCCGCGGCCGTTCGAGCCGTTCGCCTTGGTTGTTCCACGCCGTTTGTCGGAAGCCGAAGAGATCAACCGTGGCCCCTTCGATCGGGCCGCCCGTCGCGGCGTCGAGCACTTGGTACAAAGCTCCGCCAGCGGCCGGCTTACGGACGAGCACCGTATCGGCGACCCACACGACGACATTCGTCTCGGCACCATTCGTCCCACCATCCCCGCCTGCCGGTGTCGCGGTCAGGAAGTACGCGCCGGCCTTCTGCAGCGGCGTTGCGATCGGTGATTGGCCGTCCTGGTGATCGGGAGGCGTTTCCAGGTCGGTCGTCCAGGTGGCAACCGGCTCGCCGAGGTACTTCGCCTGATCCGCTTCCAACAGCCGCTGCCCGAGTCGTTCGATCTGCATCGCCTGCCGCGGCATCTGCTTCGGCGGGTCTTTCAGCAACGCCCGCACATCGGCGAGCAGACGGGACACATCGATCGGCCGAGCCACAAAAGCAACGCTCGCCGCATTCCGATACCGGACTCGCAGCGTCGGTCCAGTGCCCGCTGGTTGTGTGGAAGTTGGCTCGAAGCTGACCCAGGGCTTGATGAGCTGATCGAGCTTTTGCTGAACGCGTTTGCGTTCGTTCTTGTTGTCGGTTGCCTCAAGCCACTTCTGGGTGGCATCAACTGCTTTGACTCGTTGATTGCGAGTCAGATAGGTCGAGGCAAGACGCGACCAGGCTTCGTGCTGTCGGTACAGCTCAACAAAGCGGTGCCCCTCGGGCAACGTGAACCGGCGAGCCCCGATTGCGAGTTGTGCGATTGTCTGCTCGTCACCCAACTCAGGCAGGGCCGTGGCGATCGTCTCGTCCAAGGGGTCGATCCCACGCCGCCAGCCGCGTTGCAGCGTGGCGACGCCGAATTGCTCCCGCAAGAAGTCGGCGTAAGTGAGGTCGGCACGCTCGCGTCGTTCGGGATCAAGCCGAGCGGGCTCTTCCCACGCCCAGCGGAGCCGCTCGCCATCGTTTTTCGCTTCGTCCCAGCTAGCCGGCACTTCGTACAGGATGGGCAGGTCGCCCTCGGCGGTGACCGGCGGCGGCGAGTAACCTACGCCCTCCGGATCGCGGGGATCGGGCAGATCGCCTTCCAGGTCGGTCAGCTTCTGTAGTCGCCAGCTCTGGTTATACGCGTTGCTTCGTTGCAGGTAGCGAGCCAGTAAATCACAAGCCGCGATGGTCTCGGAATCGTTGCTCGCCACGCGATAAGCCGCGGAAGCCAGTCGCAGGCAAAGCACCCGATCATGCTCTTCCAGCGAGATGGTCGAACGCCCCCCGCGTGGCCAGCCACGCCGAATCTCACCGGCCACCTCGTAGGCTTGGTGATCGGCCACCCAGATGACCCGCGATGCCATGCCGAGCATGGCCGAGTTACTGGCGTAACGCTTGGCGACCTGCTGGATGACCGTCTCTAACTCATCGAGACGATTGAGGCGATCCAGGCTCCTTGAGACGTCTTCGAGGTCTTGGGGCGTCCCATCGCCCGCCTCGAGCCGCAGCTTGGCCAGCTGCAGGGCCTCGGCCCAATGGCCCGCCTTCATGGCGTCGGCGACCGCCTGCTTGGAGGAATCGCCCGGCGCCGCGATGCCGGCGCTCGCGGCAAACCCCACGGCCCATGCCAAGACCAGCCCGGCGATAACTCGATGTACCTGTCGCATCCCTGTTTCCCCGCACGTGCGAATAAGAGCCTCTCCGTAAGCCCGAGTGCCGGCGGCGTGACCAAAGGGTGCAGCTCGCTGTCAGAATCGACGCGATCTGCCTGATCCCCCCAGGCCGGCTCGCCTGCCCTCCCCCACAACTTACGGCATTCCGACGCGGCGGCCCACTGGGAAGTTCACCTTCGGAGCGACCTACGTTTTCCCGACCGGTCTTTCCCTGCTGCTCCCAAGCCAACTATGTCGACGATCCATCGCGGAATCGCTCCCACCACGAGCCTGCTCACCAGCCTGCACCGGCTGGTCGATATCGCCGCCATCGCCGGCGTTTCGTTCGCCGCGGCGCGTCTCACCCCCGCCGGCGGCGAGGCGGGCCACTCGTTGATCAACGAATGGATCGGCGTCACGGCGGCCGCGATCGTCGCCTTCCATGCGCTCAGCGAACTGACCGGCGTCTATCGGAGCTGGCGCGGGGCACGCCTCCGCGGCGAGCTCGGTTGCTTGGCCCTCACGTGGGCCTACACCGTCGCCACGCTGCTCGGCCTCGGCCTCGTGACGGCCTACAACGCCCGCTTCAGCTACGAAACCAAGGTCGCCTGGATCATCGTCACGCCGCTGGCGATGGTTGCGTTGCGTACCGTTCTGCGCATGGCCCAGCGACGCTTGCAGGCCGAAGGGTGGAATACCAAACGCGTCGCGATCTGCGGCGCGAACGAACTCGGCGTGCAACTCGCGAAGAATCTGGACGGCATGCCAGAGCTCGGCCTGCAGACCGTCGGCTTCTACGACGACCGCTTCGTCGAACGCCGTAAGGCGAACGACCGACGCGTTGAAGAACAAGCGACCGACGAAGAACGCCGTACCGCCGATCCGACCGAGCGCCGCCTCGATATCGCGTCGGCCGCCCGACGGACCGACGTGCCCGACGACTTGGGCGAGGTCATCGGCGGCGTGAAAGAGCTGATCGCCGCTTGCAAGGCGGGCGAGGTCGATACGGTCTACCTGACCTTCCCGATGCGTGCCGAGACTCGCCTGCGCAACGTGCTCAACAAGCTCGCCGACACGACGGCCGACGTCTACCTGGTGCCCGACTTCTTCGTCTTCGAACTGCTCCACGCCCGCCTGACGAACGTCGGCGGCCTGCCGGCGGTGAGCATCCACGAGAACCCGTTGTTCGGGATCGATGGCCTCATCAAACGCGGCTTCGACCTCGTCGCGGCGACCGTGCTGCTCGCCCTGCTCGGCCCGGTCATGGCCGTCGTTGCCGCCGCGGTGAAGGTCACGAGCCGCGGCCCGGTCTTCTTCCGCCAGAAGCGTTACGGCCTCGACGGCCGCGAGATCCTCGTCTGGAAGTTCCGCAGCATGCGGACCGACCTCTGCCAAGCGGGCGACGCCGGCACCACCGTGCAGCAAGCCACGAAGCACGACCCCCGCATCACGTCGGTCGGACGCTTCATCCGCAAGACCAGCCTCGACGAGCTGCCGCAGTTGTTCAACGTGATCGGCGGCTCGATGAGCCTCGTCGGCCCGCGCCCCCACGCGACGGCACACAACGAGGAGTACCGCACCCTGATCGATGGCTACATGCTCCGCCACAAGGTGAAGCCCGGGATCACCGGCCTCGCCCAAGTCATGGGCTTCCGTGGCGAGACCGATACGCTGGAGAAGATGGAAGGTCGCATCCACTTCGACCACGAGTACATCCGCACGTGGAGCTTCACGATGGACGTCGAGATCCTGTTCCGCACGCTGTGGGTCGTTGCCGGACAGAAGAATGCTTACTGAGCTACTCGCGCGTGTTCTCTTCGATATCCATCAGCACGTGAAAGAACTCCGCTATCGCGTTGATTAGCACGTACCAGAAGAGCCCAGCCAAAGCCGTCCCGGCGACCACGAAGACTCCCAGCCCGGCGGTCAGCAGCGCTAAGACCGCGGAGTTGCCGACCCCGGAGTTTAGAAGGTTCACAATCTGGATCACGAAGTAAGCGAGCTCTCCTACGACCAACAAACCGGTCAGGCAGGCGATGCCCGTCGCATTGACTCGCAGGTACCGACAGTACCGCCGGAGGTTGCGATACTTGGCGGTCGGCGTCGGCAAACTTGCGGCCGTCGTGGCAGTTTCCTCAATCGGCCTCGCGGGTGGCGGTGGCAGAGGCGGCGGATCCACTTCTAATGTGGCCGGCTCGGGCGTCGGCGGTTCACTCGCCGCGGCCAGCTCGGCTAGCTCCGCCTCGTCGATCGCCTCCTTCTCCCGTTTCCGCTTGGCTTGCTCGGCGGCTTGGTGCAGTGTCCGCGGGGGGCGTTCTTCGCGTGGTTCCGGCTTCGGCGTGGCGGGTGGCGGGATCACCAGCGTGCTCACCGGCGGGACTCGCAGCATCTCGCCGCACTCGCACTTCGCCTGCCGGCCGGCGGCCGCTTCGGGCAGCTCGTAGGCACGGCCGCAATCGTCACAAGCGAATCGGATCGGCACGGGCCTGCGGGTTGCTGGAGGAAGCCGGCGGTGGGAAGCATCACGCCCCAGAACGCAGAGTAATCAGCGGCCACACGCGGATCGAGTCGAGGCACCTTCCAGACCGGTAAGTCCTTATTACGCGGTTTCACGGTCGGGCTGCGATCCCTAGTAAGCCTTGCCGATAGAAGCCGATGAAATGGACACCAAGATCCGAACTATCGCCGCCCTGCTGCTATCGACGCTAGCGGCCACGGCAACGGCTGATGAACCCCGACGTCTGCCGCCGCTCGAACCAGCGCAGACAACCGTCGCGGCACCGACGCCGAGTGAGTCGCTCGACGAGGCCGTCACGCCCGTCGCGTTCGAGCCGGCCGTCTGTTGGGAATGCGAGGGGGGCGACCCCGCCGCCGAGGGCCCCCGCTTCGAGATCGGTGCGAAGTTCGACAAGGGCATCTTCATCCGCGGCACCGACCTCAAACGCGACCCGTTCGCCGTCTACATCGGCGCCCGGATGCAACTCCGTCACACCGGCTTCACCCGCGACAACGAGACCTGGACCGACTCGGCCGGCGTCACGCGGACGATCCGCAACCGGAATAACTTCGAGTCGGAACGGTTGCGTCTCAACATCTCCGGCAACGCGATCGACCCGAACCTCTCTTACTACATCATCTTCGATGGCGACGCCGACGGCGGCTCGAACGTCGATCAACTCGCTTACATCTTCACTTACGCGTTCGACGACGCGTTCAAGGTCCGCTTAGGCCGCTGGAAGGCAGCCAGCGATCGCGAGTGGCTGCTGTCGTCGCGGTTCTTCTCGCTCGCCGACCGTTCGATGGCGACCGAGTTCTTCCGCGTCGGCTTCACCGACGGCATCTGGCTGCTCGGTGATGTCGGCGAGACCTGGCACTACGAGACCTCGCTCACCAACGGATTGCGGACCAGCACCCGCCGCGCATTCGACCTCGACGACAACCTCGGAGCGGCGTTGACCCTCTACACCGACCCGCTCGGCCCGTACGGCAACGGCTTCGCCGACTACGCCTGCCACAGCTCGCCCGCCGTGAGGTTCGGCGGCAGCCTCGCCTTCGATAAGGCCGACGACCGCTCCGACGCCGGCTTCCCGCTCGGCGACGATGGCTTCCTGCGTCTATCGGACGGCACCCGCCTGTCGGACGTCGGCGCCCTGGGGCCGGGCGTGCGGCTGCTGGGCGACCGGGTCTTCAAAGGGGGCGTTGACTTCGCGATGAAGTACCGCGGCTGGGCCATCAGCACGGAGTGGTTCTTCCGCTCGATCCAAGACCTCACCGCCGACGGCCCGATCGTGATCAACCAGATCGACGATCACGGCTACCGCTGCGACGTGGGCGTGTTCGTCGTGCCGCAGCGGCTCGATGTGTGGAGCCGCGTGTCACACGTCTCCGGCCCGTTCGGCGATGCGTACGAGTACGCCGCCGGCTTCAACTACTACTGGGGCAGCCACCGGACCGACGGCAAGCTCGACGACCGCGTGAACAAGTTCACGTTCGATGTCACCTCGCTCGACGGCTCGCCGACCAGCAGCACCCCCGCCGACCTCCTAGCCGGCGACGACGGCGTCCTCTTCCGAACGCAAATGCAGTTCACGTTCTGAGCAGAGCCTTCGTGCAAACGGTAGCCTCAACCGCGCCGTGCGATTCACGAAGAAGAGCCGAAGCGATCTCGATGCGTTGCCTCGCCCACGCTTGTGCTTCTATAGCCGTCTTGGCATCGCCGACAAACTCGGCCAAAGAGTGAAGCATGCCCAGCCAGAAGTGCTACGGGCTTTTCAGAGTCACTTGTACTCGGTTAAGCCGATGATCTCCCCGTTGGGGCCGGTGAAGAAGGTGTACTTGTCGCGGGCGTAAGCCTCGTTCTCAAGCTCGTACCCCTCCTCCTTCAGCTTGTCGCCGATCGGAACGATATCGTTGACCAAGAGCATGAAGTGGTTGTGGTTGGTGTTGCCGATCGGGCCGGTTGGGTTGTTAGGCCCCGGTGCCGGAAGCGAAAGACAGACGGTGAAATCACCCGCCCGCAACTTCATGATCAGCATCCCGTCGATCCCGCCGCCACGAAGGATCTCGGCGTCTGCCATCTTGAATCCCAGGATCTCGCGGTACAACCGCAGCGTCTTCTCAAGCTTCAGCACATGCACGCAGTTGTAGCTCAGGCCAATGACCTTCGCCGAGGATTCCTCCGGCGCGGCACTCTTGGGTTCGCTGGCGGTCTTATCGGCCTCTTGCGGGGCGGCTTGAACGGCCGCCGGCGAAAGGATCGCAGCAAGAGCAACAAGGCACGCCACGGCAGCCGATTTTAGACGCGTCTGCACGAGACACGATTGGCGGTAGAAACCTTGGCGATGCGGCTGGCTGTTAGTTGTCATTATAAAAATCTCCAGGATGCCTGCTTATATAGTGAAGCGTCGATCGCAACTCATTAATGATAATCGTTACCCGCAAGAGACGGCACCGTTTTCAGCAGCACAAGCGATCGCCCTATCGCCACACAGCCATTGCTACCGGATCGTCCGGCCGCCGTTCACGCTGATTGAAGCACCGGTAACAAAACTGGCCTCTTCGCTCGCAAAGTAAGCCACCGCCGACGCAACATCCTCGGGGGTGCCGAAGTGCCCCATCGGGACAGTGCTGACGTACCCTGTCTTGTCGTCATCGGCTACGCCCTCATGGCGTTCCACCGGGATCCAACCGGGGGCCACCATGTTAACCGTGATGCCGTGTGGCGCCAGTTCGGCGGCGTTCGATTTCGCGAGACCGATCTGACCCCCCTTCGCAGCAACGTAGGGGCAGAAATCGACTGCGCTCGCGTCGAACACCTCGCTCGTGATGTGCACGATGCGGCCCCAACGCTGCGCTTTCATCGCGGGCAAGCACGCCTTGGTTAGCAAGAACGGGCTCTTCACGAAGAAGTCGATCATGCGTTGGCCAAAGGCCCAGTCGTATTCTTCGATCGGCAACTGGGGTTGGTCACACGTGGCGTTCGGGACAAGGATCTCGACGTGCCCGATCTGCTGCGAGATCTCGCGGGTCAGCTCCTCGACACCGGCCTCGTCGGTCACGTCGGCCTGAACGAGGCAGTGATCACCGCCTATCTCGCACAACTCAGCGAAGGCCGCGTCTGCCACCGCCTTGTTGCCATGGTAGTTCATCGCCACGCGCGCCCCACGGCGTGCGAGCTCCAACGCGATCTGCTTGCCAAGCCCGCGTGTCGAGCCGGTGACGAGCGCCGTGCGGTTAGAAAGCTGCGACATCGTTTAGGCCAAGGCAAGCAAGGTCGGCTGACGCCGTTGATACTAGCTTTCACGCACGCGATGGCTAGCCGCCATCGAAGCTCGACGGCGTGTCACCATCTAGCCACACACCTCCGTGATGGGCGATCGGCTTCGAGAGTGCTCATCGCCTCACCGAAACCTTACCGCCCACTCGGGTGTGGTGCGGCCGCCACGCCCGCCGCGATAGGCTCAGTCTTTGACGTTCTTGGCCGCTTCGCCGTACACCCTCTCATACAAGTCTTCGTTGAACGCTTTCGCCGCATCGACGAGGGGCTTGTACGGGACGTCCGCCACATTCACGAAGCCAACATTGTAGTTCTCGCCATCGTGGGGACGGCCGGTGATGGGCGAATCGATGTACTGGAACCAGTGAGCGCCGACGAAGTAGGGGTTCGCGGCAACCGAGTCCATATAGGTCGTGTACATCTTGCCGCGGTCTTCTTGGTTGGCCGCGTGGATGATCCCGGGGTGGAAGTGCCCCGCATCACGAGCTCCCATGTGCCACTCGCCGATGATGCTCGGCTTGTCGACGTACGGCAGGAAGTCCCAGACACGCTCGCCGAGCGATTCGTGGTAGAAGTTGTAGCTCATCATGTCGCAGTAGCGGGTGGCGGCTTCGCGGCTCTCGCCCGTCATCGCCCAAGGGGCCATCCGGCAACCCAGGTACATATGATTCGGCATGATCTCTTCTAGCAGGTCGTGGACCGTGCGGAAGTACTCGTCGCAGTAAGCGAGCGAGAGCTTCGAGAAATCGTTGAGCATCTCCGGATCGTCGTAAGAATGCCGCGGCGCGAAGCCCTTGGCAAAGGCCTCCCAGGAGCCGATATCGATCCCCCACGCCTCGTTCAACGCCGCGATGTCCTTGTACTTGGCTTGGAGCGTTTCGACGCACATCGCCTTCGTCGGGCATTCGGCCGTGTCACGCGACAGGGCGTTGATGATGATGCCGAAACGAGTGTGCGTGGAGTTCATGCTGCCCCACGACTTCTCGTTGTCGATAAAGACACCCACGCACCAAGGGTTGCCCTTCACCTCTTCGGCGATTGTCTCCACCGTTGACCGCGCCCGACGAGCAAACTCGGGATCGAACGGGTCCGGCATGGGTCCCCAGTAGTCTTCGCCGGAGCTAACGGTCTTGAAATCGCCGATGATCCAGCCGTTCGCGAAGTACGGGAGCCGATTCATCTGGTAGTACGACGCATCCGTCCAGTTGCCGGTGCAGGTGAAGCCCCAGTCCTTCATCCGCTTGACGGTAACATCACGCCAATTTTCCATGACCCCTTCGATCGTCCCGCCACCGTATCGCCGTTCGAGGTTGGCTCGGTAGAAAGCGAATACCTCCCCGTGCGGGTAGGGGCCGATGTGGGCCGATCGGCGGTAGCCGTAGTGCTTCGCGAGGGGGTCCGTGTACTCGGGAAGCCAAGTGAACAGCTTGCGGCGATTGGGGTGTGCCACGTAAGCCGTTGCACGTGCCGCTTCCGAAGAGGGCGTGTGGTCGAGCGAGTCCTCGGGGGTCACATCGGCAGGGTCGCGGTACCGGACCGAATCGTCACGGAAATCGACGCCAGTGAAGGTCGAAAGGTTGGCCATCCGGACGTTGGCGACTCCGGTAGCGAAGTACAGGTATCCGTCCGGGTCGACCATGGTCCATCGATCGCCCAACTTCTCTGTGCGGAAGTAGCCGGTCGCCTCGAGCTGCGGTCCCGCCTTCCAGCCGCCAAACCGGCTGCGATCCTCTGACCAGCCGCCGGCGTTTAGTTCTGCCAACTCGGCTTTGGCCTTCTCTTGGAGTTCTTCGAGGCTACCGACCTTCCCGTCGTAGTCGGCGACGGTGCTTTGTCCGAACTCATCGACGAGTTCTTTGTAGTAGTCTTGCTTGGTCGGCGGGTTGGAGGTGAAGCGGAGGTTGTCGAGGACCAACACCTCGGCCTCGGCAACGTCGGTCACGTAGATGCTCAGCGAACGGATCCGCGAGACATCGGCTTTGGTCTTGAGACCGGCAACCACCATCTTCTGGCCGACGTCGGCCAGCGAAGGTGGGTCTTCACGCATCCCCAAGTCGTTATCAACGTTCTCGCCGTCCAACTCGAAGTAGAGAGTCGTCGTCTCGCCCGCCGGGACGCAACCCGTGCGTTTCAGGTGGACTCCGTCGGCGGCGATGATTGAGCAATGGAGCACCACCGACGAGGGTCCCACGTTGGTGGCGTCGAACGTGAACCGATAGGGGCCGAGGTCACTGCAATCCCACGGCGTGGCGGGCTCAAACTTGATCCCCGAAAACCCGCGATCAACCTGGAAGGCGACTCGCAATGCCTTGTCGCCGTCGGTGACCCCCTCGCTATTCACCAACGTCGCGTCGGCGCCATCCACGCCGACCTCACCGCCGAGGGCCTCGGCCTCAAACGAGTCAACGTCGAGTGTCGCGGTGTCCGCAACTGAAACGCCGGCCAGGAATAGGCTAGAAAGGCTGAAGAGCCATCGACCCAATGGGTTGTTCATATGTCTGATCAAAGGTGAGTAAAGAAGAATCTCAGCATTGATGCAGATAGCCTTCTCTACACCAAAGTGACGGGCTAATTGTGCTGATGGAGCGGTAGCAGGAGCTGCGAATCCCCATCCCGGCTTGAAAAGCGGCTAAGATGTTGTCAGCTGGAAAAGCGGTCGCGGATTATCAGCCAAAACGTATCCGTCTGGCCCGAGCAAGCTGCTTAATGGCGATACGGCTAACACAACTCACTTTGTTAGATCGAAGCTCGCTAGATTACTCCCCGGCTCGACTTCGAAGGTCAGTCCAGACGAATCGAATTCGCTGTAGCGGGGAGGTATTCGGTGCTTGATTTTGATTTCACCCGCCGATGCCATATTGAGTGAACCCAGCGAGCCGCCACCCCTCTGGGGCTGGGCGATATCGATTGCTGAGATCATGACACGGTGGTTTCCCACCGGTATGCCCGACGCGTTGTCCGAGTTGGGCGGCGAAAGAGTAAACTCGCCATTCGGACCGGTGGTTCCGATGTAGAGTTGCCCACCATCGGTTTGTTGGAAAGTCACGGTTGCCTCGCCGACCGGGCTGCCCTCGAAGCTGACCGATCCACTCACTGGGGCGTAGTCGCTTGAAGTGCAACCGCACAGTACGAGCAGGCAACAAGCTAAAAGGTAGCTTATAAAGCCCCTGCTAAACCGATCCCAGTAATCGTTGGGTGGCAACTCGGCAGCTGACCTGACGACAAACATTACTCGTTGCTCCAGTCAATAACTTCGCCGTCGGACTTATCACCGAGATACTGGTAGGTCCACTGATCGATCGATTCATTGATAAAGCGAGCACTGCCATCACCGAAGCCGAAATGGGCACCTCCTGGGTGATTCGACTTGAAGCCGAACTCAGTCGTCCAATTGTCCCATTGATTGCAAGCATTATCGGCTTGCACGGAGCAGGTGTCGTAGTTGATCGGGACCGTTGTCGTCGCCAAGCCGCATAGATTGTTGGCGCTGAGCCAGCCGCTCTTCACGTGTGTCGAGCAGTCAGGTCTAACCTCTCCGAAGAAAATCGTTTGAGTGAGCCCGTCGGTGATCTGACGCAGCTTGACCCGAACCGCATGACGTGTGAAGACTCCAGAAAAGTCGCTTGCCCTGACAGGGACATTCGGGATGGAACGGCCTAGTTTTAGGTTTATGTTGAAGCGGTTCAAAACGGAAAAAGCCTCAACGCAGCTTCCCGCGGGGTTGCCGCCGCCGCCCAGCGGCATCGAGCCGACTGAACCCACGTAGTTGGTCTTGGCTCGCGGAATCGCTCCGCCGTCCCAAGCCTCGTGGGTTTCAACGGCGGGTGTCGGGTCACTCGGGCACATGTACATCTGGATTGGGAAAGACGCCAAGAATCGGCCATCCGGCAGTTGGATGTCGTCGCTCCCCTCTCCACCTTGCCCGGCCGCATCGGCCTCCGTGTCGAAGTCGATCAGGTCGTGCAGGGCGTTGTCCTCGGCGTAGGGCAAGATGCGACCGAGGAGCCCGATCGTCTGATGCCAGCTGCTCGGAGGGGTGAAAAAGTAAGAACCCTCGGGGAGCGAATTAAACGTCGATTCATAGTTAAGAGTTGCCAGGCCCAGCTGCTTCATATTATTGAGGCACTGCGAACGGCGTGCTGCCTCACGGGCTGCCTGGACTGCCGGCAGCAGCAAGGCAACCAAGATGCCGATGATGGCAATCACCACCAGCAGCTCAACGAGAGTGAAACCAGTCTTTCTGCAAGCCTTCGTTGGCAACTGTTCAGACGACCCACGAGGCATAGATCGGCATTGCTCTCGGCCGTTTAGGACACTCATCGCTGACTCCGTGAAAAGTTGATTTCGATTCTGATATTGAGAAGTGAATCCGTTTCGGGCGGAAAGTTGCCTAACCACCGAGCCGCGTCATGATCGCAGGAGCTGTCCCACGCCGCCGTGCCGCTCTTTCTCTTCTACCGTGGGGCTGGTGGGCCGGTTCGCGTTGAAAAGTGCTTTTTGTGCGATGCTGTGATGCAGCTAACCCAGTTCTCATCTCCGGCGGCACCGGTGCCGCCTCGCCGCATGTTGACATGCGGCGAGGCCTTGGCCCGTGAATGCCACTGTCGCTCACAGTGACCGGGTGCACCCTCCCACCCCGGAGAACACTCTCTGCTTAGCTCATCACGACAGCGTGCTAGCTCGCTTCGAAACAACAGCGATCAGACCGAACGCGACAAGCATGGCCGCTGTCGGCTCGGGAACGCTGCTGGCCGGGGCACCGCTCACGGCACCGAAGTTGTTGGCCCAAACGGTGTAGTCGGCCGCATCGACACCGGCTTGGCCGTCGCCGTTGTGGTTGATGATCTCTTCGCCATCCAGGTTGGTGGCGTCGCGATTCACGTACGGGGCCGTCGGCGGTTCGGTGCCAAGGTTGTCTCGCCACACCGTGTAGTCGGCGGCGTTAACGACGCCGTCACCGTTGTAGTCACCGGGGTCGCGATCGATCGCTTCGAAGATAATGTTGTCAAGCAGCAGGGCTTGGCCGAACGAATCGGCAGGACCACCGCCGAAGCCATCATCCGAGATCACAAAAGAGAACGCGGCGCCGCCGGTATCCTCGGGAATCGTGCCCACGATCTCGATCGTGCGCCACGTATCGTCGGCAACCGCGGCGACCCCCGGGAAACCCGCCGAGTCGCTGTTGTTGCCTCCGAATACAGATTCACTTACTGAATCGAAGAAGCCCAACTGAATCCAAAACGTATCGTCACCGTCTTCCAGGGCGGTGGTTGATGGAACCAGGTAGTCAACCGACGCTCGGAACTTCTGCCCAGCGAACGGGGCCGAGTTGGCGGCGTCACCACCGTTAACGTTTACAAAAGTGCCGGCTCCTCCGAGCAACACGGAGACGACGTCGTTGGATGCATCAAGCGGGTCCGTAGCGGCTTCAATGATGACGTTATTCACGAACAAGTTGTCGATGTCCGAACCATCATTCTCATAGAAGATCGGACTTGGGGGGGCCGGCTCGGAAATGGTGAAGCTGAAGTTGTCAACATACGAGAAGACTCCGCCGCCAGAGTCGTTCGGCGTGCCGCCGAAGCCGCCGTCGGTGTAGACAAGGCTGGCGTTAACCCGGTCGACCGGGGCACCGGCTGGGGTGAACTCGGGGATGATGCCACCCGCTGACTTCTCAAGCCATTGGTTCCTGGGGGCCGTTTCGTTGAAGAACCCGGCCGTGAAACGCTGGAAAGTATCGGTGTTCGCGTTGTCGAGCCCCGCCGCCTCGTTGAAGTAATCGACCTGGAGGAAGATCGAGTCTCCCGAGTTGATCGTTGAGGTGGTAGGAATATTCGACTCAGCGAAGGCGTTGAAGTTCTTGCCGATGAAAGAGCTCACGTCGATCGTTGTCGGGTCGGTCAGCAGGGACATGAAGGTCGATGTAGCGGCGCTGACATCAACACTGCCGACGCCCGTACGGCCGCCGGCATCAACACCGGTGATCGTGAGCCCATTGCCAACAAACGAGGAGGCATCCGGATCAAGGTCTTCGTATGAGAACAAGACCTGAGCCTGCGTTTCACACGCAAACAACATGGCGGCGACCAAGGCGCCTAGGCAGAAGCGATACATCGATGTGATCCTGTTGCTGAAGAGAGCTACGGACTAAAGACAAGTCCGGCAACATCGACCAGGAGCACTCAAAGGCAGAGCGAGCTGGTCAGCGAAAGCCGGGGTGGTGACTAGATCAAAGTTGACGAGTGCCGAGCCATTGCATTTTGTCGACAATCACCATTGTGCACGTTCCTTCCGTCCTTTTCAACCGAAATCGCTAAAAAATCGGCGGCACCGATGAACGGTGGACATGTGTCGATTCCGGGTACCGCTAGGGGCGTCGAACAACGAATGTCTGGACGATTTGGCCCGGGTCTCCAGGGTCCTCATGCAACCCAGCAGAGCCTGCGTTGCGGGAAACCACTCGATCGCCTATGCGGTTGCTAGCACCTCGCCGTGACACGAAGGCATGCCTAGCTTCTCTCGGTCTCTCATCCACCGGCGGCAGTTAACAGCAGGTCGACTACTTCTTAGCACCCGGCTTCTTAGCCATCGACGGGATCAGCTCGCTCGGGATCTCAAGCCGGCGGTTGTGGGCGCCGAGGGCGTAGTCGCTCACGTGATACGCGTTCTCTTGCGACCAATCGCATTCGACGCGGCCGTCGCCCAGCACGATGTCGGTCAGCTTCTGGCGGAACCAGGCGGCGAGGTCGCGATAGGATTCTTCGTCGGCGACGTTGCGCGTTTCGCCCGGGTCGGTGCGGAGGTCGTGCAGCAGCAACTCGACTCGCTTGGCGGGGGCTTTGACTGCCCACCTCAGCCGCTCGCCCGGCTCGTAGCCGTTGCCGGGTTTCGAGAAGAAAGGTCGCACCCGCATCGCGAAGTTGAAATCGACGCTTCGCAGGTAAGCCCAGTCGCCGCCGATCTGGTTCATCTCGCCGACGATGTAGTCGCGCTGCCCACCATCGTCGAGCGTGGTGTTGAGGCTCACGCCGTCGAGGCCCGGGTGGGCGTCGAGCGGGACGCCGGCCGCTTCGTAGAAGGTCGGCGCTAAGTCAACGAACTCGACCATCTCGTCGCACACCTTGCCGGCCGGGAAGCGACGTTTGTCAGACGACGCCACGACCAAGCAGTCGTGCACGGTTTGGAACCAGGGACAGAACTTAGCCTCGATCCCCTGCTCGCCGAGGTGCCAGCCGTGGTCGCCACAGACAAACACGATCAGGTACTCCTGGTCTTGCGTGCGGCAGTAACGCTTGAAACGATCGATGGCGCGGCCAACGAGGTGGTCGCCCATCGCACAGAAGGCGTAGTAGTCTTGGATTGCCTGTTGCTGTTCTTTGTCGGTCATCCGCGTGAAGTCCATCTGATCGCGGAGCTTGCGGAGCGATGGGGGCAGGGTGGTGGCGTCGTCGGCATCGAAGTCGGGCACGCGGTACGATCGCCCCGAGAACCGCTCGCGGAACTCTTGTGAAGGCAGGACGGGCGTGTGCGGGAAGTGGAAGCCGACATAGGTAAATACGGGCCGCGACGGGTCGGGGCCTTGGCATTCGGCGCCGCTGAGCGACTGGTATGAGCGGCCTGCGTTGTCGAAGTACTCGTCTACGCAGCGGGCGATCGATCCGTCGAGCGTGTCGATGGCCGGGGCTGGCGACACGCCTCCAAGGATCAAGTCCGGGTTGGACCGCGTGTAAGATCGCAGCAGGTCGAGCTCTTGCTCGACGCTCCGCCGTGTGGCGAGGTCTTCCGGTGTGAGGTCGCGATCGACGCGGCTGTACCAGAAGCGTCGGGTGCGGCCGTCGCCGAAGCGATAGACCTCTTCGGTGCCGAGCACCATGCCCTTGCCGTTGTGCCGGCCCCAAGGGCGGTTGAACCAGAAGTCGCTGTGCTCGGTCGGTTCGAGGTCCTTGGGACGGATGATCGGGTCGTAGAAGCCGTGCAGCTGCCAGCGGTTCATCTGGTCGCGTGGGAAGATGCGGACGCCGCTCTTGCCGAACGACGCCGGCTGGTAGCCGTGCTCCTTGAGCACCTCGGGGATCATCCGGCTGGCGATGTCTGCGCTGCGGTGCGTCTGTTCGAAGCCGTAGATGCCGTTGTGGAACGGGTACTTGCCGGTGATCATCGACGCCCGCGATGGCGCGCAAGCCATCGAGTTGCAATACGCGTTGGTGAACATCACGCCCTCGGCCGCGAGCGCGTCGAGGCGTGGCGACTCGACATAGCCCAGGGCGCTCTGTTCCTTGCCGGTGGTCGCTCGGTTGTAGCAAGCCAGCGAGTCGCTCCGGTGATCGTCGGTCACGATCCAGAGGATGTTGGGCCGCGTGGCATCGGGCCGAGGCTTCGTTTCGGCCGCGGCAGAGAGAGCCGCAATCGAAGCCAGTCCGGCCGCGGCGGCCAAGGCGAGGCCGGTGGAATATGCCATGGTGGAGAAGTCCTTAGGGAGGAGCCGATGCTACCGCTTCGAGCGAGATAAGCCGCGACGCCTCGCCGACGTATTGTCGATAGCCTGCGTTTAATGATTAAACGCGTGGCGGTGAGCCGCGGGGTCGTTCGCGGTTTGCGTGTCGGCCCGTTTGGCCACTTGGCCCGATAGAATGGAGGTGACTGTGGAACCGAGAGCGGGAGACCGCGGCGATGGCTGGCCGGGCGAGGTTTTGTCGTCGTCGATGCGACAAAACCGTAACCCCTTTGCTGCGAACACTTACGCCCGGCTGGATGCTTTTTTCACCCGGAATCGCGAGAGCAGCGGTGCGACAAAACCGTGCAACAAAACGAAGCGAACGATTCTTGGCCACCCTTCGCTTTGATCGCTTGGCCGGTCAATCGATCAGCAGGTAGCCGGCCCACCAGAACGGGTGCTCGGCGGTCGGCTCTTCGCCGGGAGCCGCTTCGAGCCTCGGCTCACGAGAGGGGTCGAGCGGTCGGGACTTGCCGAGGGCCAACGAACGGCGCCAGGCATCGGCTGGATCGAGCCGACCGACCCCGTTGAGCCACTCGCCGACCAGCTCCCGAGACCGCACGCCGCGGGTCGGCCAACGCTCGAGCAGAATCGATCGAGCCCCGCCGGCGAGCAAGGCGCAGGTGGCATGGAGCTCCGCCGCGCCGACGGACGGGGCCGTCTTGGCCCGCCGCAGCTTGCCGCCGCCCGCTTCGCCGCCCGCCTGTCCAAGCAACGCGATCGCTGAGGTGCCGCTGTAAGGCAGCCGCGACCACGCCTGGATCTCACGCCGGCCCACGTCGGCGGTGGTGAGCGCCGTGCCGAGCGGATCGCCGGCGAGCGGCTGCCCGCCCAGGTCGATCGCTATGCGCGACGCCACCGCTTTGGAGACCGCCGCCGAGGGCTCCAGCCCAGCCGGCGGCTGAGCCGCCCCGCTGAGGCTGGCAAGCGGATCGACGTCGGCTTCATTAGACGGCTTAGCCGAAGCGGCCGCCAGGGACCACGTCGGGCGCTCGCCGATTGCCTCGTCTCGCGGCAGCCGATCCCGCATCGCCCAGCCGGGGGTGGGGGCGAGGGTCGTTGTGATCTCGCTGAGCCGGACCGCCTCGCCACCTTCCACCGGCACGGAGAGCAAGCCGAGTGGTGCTCGCCAGAGTGGGCCGACGGGCACGATCCAGAGTCGTTTGAGCGTGGCACCATCGAGCCGCGACCCACCGAGCAAGATTTCGCTCAGCCGGTCCGCCGGCGAGGTCCAGGCGGCCTCGGCGAGCTCGGTTGTCGACCAAGTTTGCCGGGGGCTGATGCCGACGACCTCGCGTAGCAGTCGCTCGATCTCAGCGGCGACTTGTTGGGTTGGCCCGATCCGCCAGAGGTGCTCGCCGCCCGCCGTGAGCACGACGCCGTAGAGGTCGCCCTTGAGTTCCTGAAAAGCAAGCAGAGCCTCGCCGGCGACCATCTTCTGCTTGCAGGCGAGCGGGTCGATCTTGGGAGGGAAGGCGAGCGGTGTCGGCGTGCGTGACATGGCGGCCCGCAGCACCAGCCGCTCGCGCCCCGCGATCGAGCGTTGCAACTGCTTCTCGGCTCGGCGCACCGCCGGCGTGATCGAGTCTTCTAACTCGCCAAGCATCGTGCGAAGCTCGCCCGCGGCGGCCTCGCCCTGTTGTCGCAAGCCGCGATAGGTTGGGCCATCGAGCCGAGCACGCGATTCGATGCCGCTGGTCGGGAGGGCTTCGTCGGGGGCTTCGAGCAGCCATCGGACCGCGGTCATCCGGCCGGCCAAGGGTTGGGCAGCGAAGAACTCGCGGCGGCGTTGCAGGTCGATGACCTTTAGGGCCAGCAGCGGATCGCGGCTCTCTTCGGCCGACGCGAACCATCGCTCAAACGCGCCGGCCTCGGGCGAGGACATCCAGGCGAGCCCGTCGAGCGGATCGGTGATCCAGGCGGTCGCCGTCGGATCGTCCAGCAGGATCGCGTACGCCTGCTTCGCGAGCCGAGGCGAGAGCTTGCCCGCTTGGTGCCAGCCGTTGGCGATCTGCACCTGCATGCGCCGGCGTGATTGGGCGGCCTGCTTCTCGACGGTCTGCCTCGCGAGACGCAGAGAACCGTCCAGGGGGGAATCGGTGGCGGCAATCAAGGCGAGGAGCCGATCGCCCTCGCGGCCGAGCAGGCCGTTGGCGGCATCGTCGGCACGGCGGAAGGCTTGTTTGATAGCGGCTTGGGCGCCAGCGGTCTCTCCGGCCACGACGGCCTGCTCGATGATCGTCAGCCTGGCCGCGGCGGCGAGTTGCCAATGGCCTTGTCGCTCGGCCCAATCAACCAGTGCCTGCGCCGGCGGTGGTGGGACTTGCTTGTTGAAGCTGGCGACCTCGTGCCACGCTCGGCAGGCCTCGACCAGCACTTGGATATCTTCATAGGCGACGGCCGACAGGATCGCTTCGCGGAACGCCTCGGCCGCGCCGGCCGCGTTGCCACCGCCGACGGCGAGCTTCCCACGAGCGATCCAAGCGATCCCACTGAGTCGGTGATCGAATCGCCCGCCCAGTCGCAGGGATTGCTCTAGGTGCGGGGCGGCTTGGACGGCGTCGCCCGTCCCCGCGCTGGCGAGTCCCCACCAGAGCTCGGTCCAGGCCGAAGTCCAGTGGCCGGCCCGTCCAAGGCCACCGCCGGCCAGCCGATTCGCCACGGCCGTCGTGCGGCTATCGTAGGCGCCGAGCGAGCCGAGCAACTGGCTCCGTCGGTAGAGGGTCCAAGCGATCGCCCGCGAGAGTTCCTCGGCGTCAAGTTTCCAGAAGGTCGCCTGCTGGAGCGTCCCGCCGTTCTGGGTGACGACCGTGTTGTTGGCATTGCCGATCAGGATCAAGAAGCTCCGCGGCATCCGCGCATAGGCCGTTGATCGCGAAGGCCGGGCCCAAGCCGGCAGCCGGCGGGCGAGCGAGGTGTCGTTGCGTGGTTCCTGCTGGAACCGGACCTTGTTCATCCAGGCGGGCTGCGTGAGGAAGAGGTCGATCGCGGCGTTGAACTGCTCCAGCGATTCGGGCAGACGCCCCTGCTGGTACAGCGCCTCGCCCAGGCCGCTGGCGTACATGATCGAATCGATCCAACGCGTCGTGCCGAAGCGGACGGCGCTGCGGACCTCGCCACGCATGGCCCGCTCCGCCCGGCGGTAGGAGCCCGAGGCGATCTCGTCGAGCGCCAAGAGGTAGCCACGGTCGGGGTGCGTGCGGCCGACCTGCGACCACGCCGGCGCTGCTGGCACCGCTAGTGCGGCGAGCATCGCGAAGAGCAGCGGTCGTGTGAATCGTGCCATGCCTTCAACCTACCCCAGCAGGCATCCTACCCCGCCGCACGCGATTGGTCCCGTTTGCAGTTTCTGTCAAAGTCTGCCGGTCGTGACGCCGATAACGGTTGTGACGGCCACGCTTCGTTGCGTGATAGGCCGTGCGAAACCAGTTCAATTCGGCGTCTCGCGACGCTGTGCTCGGGAGAGATTGTCATGGCTTACGGCACGCAGAACCCTGGTAAGTCGATCCGCCGTTCGGCTTGCGTCGCCGCCGCTCTGGTCGCCTCGGCCTGCCCGGCCCTCACCGGCTGCCAAGTCGATGTCGGCGGTCAGTCGTTGCCGAGCCCGTACTACCTGACCGACGACGTGCAACTCTACACGCCCGGCCCCGAGTTCAAGCTCGCCAACGAGGCCGCCGCGATGGAAGCTCAGAAGGAAGCTCGCAAGAGCCAGCAGCAGCCGTGATCCGGCTCGGTGTGGCGTCCGTAATGGCCTTGAGCTAGCTCGCTCGACCAAGTCGCCGCACGATTTTCTTAGCCACACGCAACGCCTGCGGTCGCCAAGCGCCGCGGGCGATGTGCGTTAGTTGGCTGCTGGTCTCGACCGAAGTCCGCAGCCGCCGCTTGTAGGCTTCGGGTCCAACGCCTAGGTCGAGCCGCTTATCGCCGCGGGCGAAGCTGTCTTCGATCAGTCGGCCGAGCAGGACGGAGCCCGCCCCGCCCGGGATGCTCGGGTCGAATCCGGTGCGGAGCCCGAAGATCCGCCCGTCGCAATGGTAGGCGTAGTAGTAAGCGGCCGGCTTGCCGCCGACGGTCAGCAGGCACATATCGAGCATGCCGAGTCGTGCCGCGACGTCGTGGGCGTCGGCGAGCAGTTCGGCCACCGAGCCGTGGCAGAGCGTGTTGCCGCTCTTGGAGGTGGCCTGCCAACTCTTCTCGGCGACCGCGAGGCAATCTTCGTAGACCTCCCAGTGCGGATCGCCATCGCCACAACGGTGCGGCTCGGGGCGGAAGCGATGGAACGCAACTTTGCCTTGCTTGTCGAGCTGCCGGCGTTGGCGGAGCAGCTCGTGACGCACCTTCTTGGTGCGTGATTGAAGGTAGGCGTTCCAGCCACCATCGCTCTGTGATTGGTGGTTGGTGAAACGATCGAACTCGATCACGGAAGTCGAACCCTGTTTTTCGACGGCCGGCGTCATGCCGGCGATCTGCATGGCGTGCTCGGTGCAGCCGCGATCGGTGGTGTCGTGGGCGGTCCAACGCGGGGCGAAGACGTCCCACGTGCGCGGCTGGGCTGCCAAGTGTTTCATCGCCAGGGCGAGCGTGGCGGTCTGGTTCGGCCCGATCGGACCGTACCAGGTGCCCCAGTTATCAAGCGGGTAGGTGAGCACCCGCACGGGACCGAGTCGGCTGGACTCGACCCGTTCGACCAACGGGAGGATGCCGATCGGCCGGCCACTAGCCCGGACGATCAGCACCCTCAACCGTTGGTGCCCCCCACAGTGCTGCCAGTAGTTCTCAAGCCACTCGAACGTTTGAAAGAACGTGGCGCGAGGCGTCTCGGCGTGCAGGGCGGTCCACGCGAGGTGGTAGCTCCGCAAAGCTTCGATGCTGTTGATCTCGACGACGTCCGTCATTCGAACTGCCTTAAGAACTCACAAGAAAAGGAACGAGCCCCACGCTCGTTGTGCCGACAGTGGGTTGCACTCGGTGTGCCAGATCACACAGAACGGCGTCCGACGCGTCTCAAAGCGATCGAAACGCGTTCCGATCGGAACGAGACGCGCAACCGGAACCCGTGAGTGTGGTGTCTCGACAACACGTGGTGTAAGCGCCTCATCGGTGCCCTATGCCGCGTTGCGGCTCGGCGACGTACAATCGCCCGAATGATGCGTCCGGACCTCATTTCTGCTCTCCACGCCACCCCGCACCGCGGCGTCCTGGCGATCACCGGCGGCGGGAGCGGCGCCATCGAGCGATTGCTCACAACGCCCGGCGGGTCGGCAACCGTTCTTGAAGCGATCGTGCCGTATAGCGAGAGAGCCCTGGCCGATTGGCTGGGGGGCGAACCCCTGCGGGCCTGCGACGAGGCGACCGCCCGCGCCATGGCGATGCGCTCGCTCGACCGCGCCCAGGAACTCGACCCGTCGGCCGACCCGGCCGAGCTGGTCGGGGTCGGTTGCACCGCCAGCCTAGCGACCACACGCACCAAGCGAGGCGAGCATCGTGCCCACGTTGCGGTGCAGACACTCGATCAGACGCTGGTCGTGACCCTGCGGTTTGAGAAAGGTAAACGCAGCCGCGCCGACGAAGAGATAGCGGTCAGCCATACGGTCGTCGCCGCCATGGCCGAGGTGGCCGGGGTGCACCAACTGAACCTAACGAAGACCCCGCCCGGCATCGATGCCACGGTACGGCGCGTTCTCCCACCGTCCGAGTGGATCGAACTCCGCCGGGGCGAGCGGTCCCACCTGACAGTGGACACCCGAGCCGAACCAGTTAGCACGGTTTGCCTGCTGCCCGGTTCATTCAATCCACTGCATCGCGGCCACCTCGAGATGGCCTCGTTCGCCGAGGAACTGACGAGTCGTCCGGTCGTCTTCGAGCTCTCGATCACGAATGTCGATAAGCCGCCGCTCGATTATTCGGAGATCGAGGACCGGCTCGAAGGCTTACTGGGCAAGGCGACGCTTCTCACCAACGCCCCGACGTTTCTCAGGAAGGCGGAGCTAGTGCCCGGAGCGATCTTCGCGGTCGGTGCGGACACCATGCAGCGGATCGGCCAAGGCCGCTACTACGCCTCGCCCGCCGAACGCGATAAGGCAATCAAGCGACTCGCCGAGCTAGAGTGCCGGTTCCTCGTTTTCGGCCGCGAATCCGAGCAAGGCTTCGAAGCACTCGAAGACCTCCACCTGCCCGCCTCGCTGCAAAGCCTATGCGACGCGGTGCCCGAGTCGCGATTCCGAGTCGATGTCTCATCGACCGAGCTGCGCGAGAAGAAAGACTAGGTCTTGCCGGCTTGGTTCCAAGGCATCTTCGCTAGAAGCATCCCCATCCCGCACGTATCGGTCAGCCCGGCAAAGACGAGCCCGGCACCGACAAACCCCGCGAGGCCAAGCCAAGCCGGGTGGATTGTTGCGCCGAGTGCTGTGCCCAAGACCACGAGCGACCCGGCCGCGATGCGGACTTGGCGTTCGAGCGAGATCGTCTTCTTGCCGCGTTCGATCGGCAGACCGGCCGCCTCGCAGGCGAGGGTCCCCCCTTCGACGTTGTGCAGGTCAACGATGCCCGCTTGGCCGAGCTTCTGGCACGCCTGCTTGCTGCGTCCCCCTTTCTGGCAGACCACAAGCAACGGACCGCCGTGGGCGGCGAACTCCGTGGGATCGAGCCGATCGAGTGGTTTGTTCTGCGCCCCTCTTACATGCGCCTCACGGAACTCGGCGGGCGTCCGCACGTCGATCAGCGTGGCCCCATCGCGTAGGAGTGCTTCGGGCAGTTCTTGGGGGGAGAGCGTGGCGTGCATGGCTCTGGCTGCTGCGGGGCGCGGGGGCGTACTCATGCTTTCTATGTCGCCGTGTTTCGGTGTGTCAACATTCGGTAACGAGGCTCCGCTAGCGTCTGCGGGGGCCTCGGCGTACGATCCGTTTGGAGCCTTTCCTACTACTGAGCAGACGCGAGCCATGGCCTCACCCCTCTACGCCGGCGTTGATATCGGCGGAACGAATATCAAGATCGGCTTGGTAGACGATTCGGCGAAGACGCTCGCTTTCGAGTCGATCCCAACGGAGCAGTCGCGCGGACCCGCCGACGCGGCCGGGCGGGTTGCTTCGGCCTTGAAGGAAGCGACCAGCGGCCTCGGCCTGAAGTTGGCGGATATCACGAGCGTGGGCCTGGCTTCCCCCGGCCCGATGGACCTGGAAACCGGAATGCTGCTCTGCCCGGGCAACCTGCCGGAGTGGCACAACACCCCGCTCAGGGGCCTCTTCGAGGAAGCGACCGGCAAGCCGGTCAACTACGAGAACGACGCGAACGCCGCCGCCTACGGCGAGTTCTGGGCCGGGGCGGGCGACAAGTACAGTAGCCTCGTGATGATCACCCTCGGCACCGGCGTGGGTGGGGGAATCATCCTCCACGACCGAGTCATCGACGGGGCTCATAGCTGTGGCGGCGAGATCGGCCACATCATCATCGACGCCACCGACGACGCCCCGCTCAACTCGCTAGGCGTCCGCGGCACCCTGGAGGGCTACTGCGGCAGCTACGGCGTCACGGGACGGGCCAAGACGGCGATCGCCGACCGCTTCGTCGAGACCTCGCTACGCGACACGATCGAGGGAGGGGAGGAACTGACGCCCCTGCTGATCGCCAACGCCGCTGAGGCGGGCGACGAGGTCGCGTTGGGGGTTGTGATGGACACGGCTCGTTACCTATCGATGGGGATCGTCACGGCGGCCCATATGGTTGATCCCCAGGCGATCGTGCTCGGCGGCGCAATGACCTTTGGCGGGGCGGGCCATTCGCTGGGCGAGCGGTTCTTGGCCGAAGTACGCGAACAAACCAGCAAGCGGCTCATCCCGAGCCTGCGTGACCAATTGGTGATCGAGTTCGCCAAGTTGGGCGGCAAGGCAGGCTACATCGGCACCGCCGGGTTGGCGCGCGCGAAGGCCACGCTGTGAAGAATGGCTGATCGCGGCGATTAAGGTTGCCGGATTCGCCAACTCCGCCAATACTTCGCGCGGACACGAACCCGATAAGAATAGGACCCCCGAAGATGTCGACGCCGCTCGAATCACTAGTCGCCTCTGGAACCAAGCTCTGGCTCGACTCGGTCGATCCCGAACTGGTCACCAAGAACATCGAGCTGGGGGCCACCGGAGCGACGAGCAACCCGGCCATCATCTCGGACCTGATCAAAACGGGCCGCTTCGACGGCATCATCGGCGAACTGATCAGCGAAGGCTTTAACGACGACGATGTCGCTTGGGCCATGGCGGACCATGTTGTCGGCGAGGCTCAACAAGCCTTCTACTGGGCTTGGGAAGAGACCGGCTGCGACGACGGGTGGGTCAGCTTCGAGCTGGACCCGTTGATCGAGGACCCGAAGCTCAACCTGCCGCACGGAGAACGCGTTGCTCGCTACATCGAGCTGGGCAAGGAGTGGAACGAGGGGCAGGAGAACCGGATGATCAAGGTCCCCGCTACGCCGGCGGGGATCGATGCGCTCGAAGAGCTCTGCGCGGCCGGCGTGACCCTCAACGTGACGCTCATCTTCACGCAGGACCAATACGAGCGTGCCCGCGACGCCGTGTGGCGTGGGGCTCAGCGGCGTGAGTCGTTGGTCGGGTTCAAGAGCGTCTACAGCATTTTCATCTCACGCATCGACGTTTACACCGACAAGCATTGCCCCGACCTCGACCCGGCCGTCCAGGGCGAGGTCGGTATCGCCAACGCGAAGCAGATCTGGCAAGCCAACCAGTCGTTCTGGGCCGATAAAGAACTCGGCCTCAAGCAAGAGATCATCTTCGCCAGCACCGGCGTCAAGTCCGAAGACCTGGCGCCCTGGAAGTACGTGGCGGCACTCGCAGGCAGCGACATCCAAACCAACCCGCCCGCGACCAACGACGCCGCCCAGGCGAGTGGTGAAACCTTTGCGAGCCGCGTCGGCGAGATGCCATCGCCGGCCGTTCAGGCCGCGATCGCCGCCGGCGTCGATTTCGCACACCTCGAAGAGACGCTCATGCGCGAGGGCGTGCAGAAGTTCGTTGATCCGCAGAAGGCCCTGTTAGCGGCCATCGCCGAGAAACGCGCCGAACTCTCAGTCGATGATTGAGAATACGCTGAGGATTCAGAGCCTCACTCCGTAGGGCGGCAGGCTCATTTCGACCCGCGTCCTCAGACCGCTTGCATCGCCGAGTAACCCGCTTGCGTGAGCGAGTAAGCCCCCGGGCGTTTTTCGCGGGCGAGCAGCTCTTTGTCGGAGAGCTCTTCCAGGGCTTTGCCGTGCTGTTCGAGACTCGGGCCGGAGAAGCAGAGCATCCGGTTGGGAGTCATCAGGTACTCGCGGAACGTCTTGAGAGCGCGTTCTTCGGGGACTGTCAGCATCGTGTTATTGCCTTGGTAGGGGCTTAGCCGCGGCGATGGTTCGCTTAATCGACAGGGACAACTATACGCTATTTCGAGCCGAGATGTTACTCGGTGGGGGGCGCAGCGCCGTCCATGAAACGGGGGTCGTCGAACTCGGTCGCTTCTTGTGGTTCTTCCTTGCGTTGCTCGCGGCGCGCCCGTTTCTCGTTGGCTTTCCGCTTCTTTTCCATCTCGCGACGCATCTTCTCGAACGTGTTTTGATTCTTCCCCATGCGATTCCTAAGAGGTAAACGGCCGCCTTCCGTGCGGTGCGGGTGGTTGGCTTCTTGCTAGTGCCTAACCGCGGTATTGGTCTCGATCTCACGCCGACGGCGAGGCCGCCTGTTTGCGGGCCGGGCGTTGCTTCTGGGTCCGCTTCTTCTTCGTGCCCTTGTTGCCAGAGGGGGCCGAGCCATCGGCGGAAGCCTGGGCTCCCCCCTTGCCGGCCGGCTTACGCTTGGCCTTGCCGGGGCGATACGGCTTCGAGCCCTTGCCGCCGGCGCCGCCGGGACGACCGCCGCGGCCCGCGAACGGGCGCTTGCCACCCGGCTTCCGCTTGGGGGCTGACTTGATTGGGTCGGTCGGCTTGAAGCCTTCGACGGTCGGCTCGATATCGATCGATTGGCGTGTTAGCCGCTCGATCTGCTTCAGCAGGCCGCGTTCGTCGCCGGCACAGAACGAGATCGCGATCCCCTCGGCGCCGGCCCGACCGGTCCGTCCGATGCGGTGGACGTAAGTCTCGGGGGTCTCGGGCAGGTCGAAGTTCACGACGTGGGTCACGTCGTTGATATCGAGGCCGCGAGCCGCGATGTCCGTCGCGATCAGAACCGGCGGCTTCTTGCTCTTGAACTGGGCGAGGGCACGGTTGCGGGCGCCCTGGCTCTTGTTGCCATGGATCGCGGCGGCGTGGACGCCGTCTTTCTGTAGCTTCTTGACGATCTTGTCTGCGCCGTGCTTGGTGCGGCTGAAGACCAGGGTCCGACCACGGTTCGAGGAGGAGCCGAGGAGGTGGTTCAGCAGGTCAAGCTTCTTCTTCTTGTCGACGAAGTGGACCGATTGGGAGATCTTGTCCGCGGTGGCTGAAACACGAGCGACCTCGATCGACTTCGGGTTCTTGAGCCACTGCTGGGCCAGCTTGCGGATCGCGTCCGGCATGGTGGCTGAGAACATGAGCGTCTGACGCTTGGCGGGAACCGCCGCGACGATCCGCTTCAGGTCCGGCAGGAAGCCCATGTCGAGCATCTGGTCGGCCTCGTCGAAGATCAGGATCTCGATCTGCGAGAGGTCAATGTGGCCCTGGTTCTTGAGGTCGAGCAAGCGGCCCGGCGTGGCGACGATCGTGTCAACGCCCCGGCGCAGGGCCTTCACCTGGTGGAACTGCGACACGCCGCCGTAGATCACCGTATGACGTAGGCCCGTTCCCTTGCCGTAACGCTGCAAGCTGTCGCCGATCTGTTGGGCCAGTTCGCGTGTCGGCGATAGCACCAGCACGCGGGGGGCGGGGCCACGCTTGCTCTTCGAGAGCCGGTCGAGCATCGGCAGCGTGAACGCGGCGGTCTTGCCGGTGCCGGTTTGGGCACAACCGATCAGGTCGTTCCCTTCCAGGATGACCGGGATCGAGGCGGCTTGGATCGGCGTCGCGGTTTCGTAGCCCGCCGACTTGACGGCGCGGAGCAGAGAATCGGAGAGGCCGGTTTCAGAGAATTGCATGCAGATAGGGGGTTCGAGTTGCTCAGTCGGACGCACGTTCAGCCTAGACGCGTAGCCCATGGAGGCTTCTTGTCGCTGTCGGATTGCCCGCGTTGCTCCCCGGTAGCGCAAGGGTTGCGCCGGACGGAAAGCGTGCCATGATTGTCGGCCTGCCGTTGTGATCCCGTGACCGACAACGACTTGGGGTGGGACACACCTGAGCAATCAATTGCTGACAGGCATGCTGAGGCCGCAAGGGGCAAGAAAAATCAATCGCCGTCGAGAGCTAGACGGCTCGAACCCGTTTGTCCAAGGCTGGGGCGACTGTTGCCCACACGCCAAGGCGGTTCTTATCCGTTTGCGTCGAAATCGAATGACCCAACCGCTGGTCCCTGAGAACACTGCCGCGGAAGGTCTCACTCCTCGTTACTGGACGCAAGTCTAGCAGGCGGCAGGCCGGAGGCAAGCCCATCGGCCCGGCTCGGTACGCTACGGGACAATTTAGCCGCGAATAACAGGGGTTAGCCACGTCGACCGCGGACAGCCACATGAGCCATCCCGACGATCAGGCTGGTTATGCCGGCCGGTGCCGGCACCACCGCCGCGGGCGCTTCGCGGTGCATTCCGTACTGTTCCGACCACAAGTGGTAATCCGCTCGTCCGACGAACCCATCGCCATCCCCGTCGCCGGGGGCATCGAAACGGAGCCAATGGTCACGCCAGACGGTGTAGTCGGCGGCATCGACGGTTCCGTCGCCGTTGTAGTCGGCCGGCAGCCGAGTCGCCCCGAAGCCGAGGTCATCGAGCCACTCGCCCAGGTAGCGGAGGTGATTGAGGTGCGATTCGCCGTCGGCCCCTTCCGCCCCCCACAGCTCGAATCCGCCACGCTCCGCTTCTCGATAGAACCGCAGCGGCCCGAGGCCCTCGGCTTGCGACGGGGTTGGCGTCAGGTCGAGGTGGCGGAGCAATTCGTCGCCTGTTTCGGCGGTGCTCTCGTAGGTGAAGGTCGGCACCTGAGAATGCGTGAAGATGAAACGCTTCTCGCCGGCGGCGGCGAGGCTGGCGAACGCCTTGTAGTCGGCCATCTGAGAGTCGAGCGCAGTTCCGTCCGGCGCGGTCGTTGCGTAGAGCGAGTCGGCCGCGAGCAAGGCATCGATCGCCTCGAAGTAGGCGGGCGTTGCGAGGATCCGTCGCACCGCCCCGTAGCCGGCGCTGAACGAGGAGACCGCCAAGTGGTCCCAGGCAATATCGGGATCGATGCCCGGCTGCTCGGCGAGTGTCGAACGGGCGTCGTCCAGCAATTGCTGGAACAAGGTCGCGTCGGCGAACGGATTGCCATACGCGCTCGAGAGGCCGTTGTAGTTCACGGTAATAATTACCGCGTCCAACTCGGCGTGGGCGGCGTTGCTCCAGACCGTGTGCGGATTGCCATGAAAATGCACGAGCAAATCGGCTTGCTCGCCACTAGGCGTGTAGCCCTCGGGCAGGAAGAGCTTCCACTCGGGCCGGCTCAACGCGACCTCACGCCCAACCGCCGCCGGCAACTGCGCCCCAGCCTGCGTGGCGGCAAGAACCCCCACCAACGCCGCGGCTTGAAACACTCTGGCAAGATTCCTCATCGAGACCGTGCCTCAAAAGTAGCCCGGGAGGGACTCGAACCCCCGACCAAGGGATTATGAGTCCCCTGCTCTAACCAACTGAGCTACCGGGCCGAGTGGTAGCAGCCTCCCTAGGGTACGCGGAAACGGGGTGGCTTCCAACGGAGCCCTGGAGACTGGGGTCAGTCTTGTTGAGTGGGCGTCCAGGGAGTGAGCGTGGTCGTGGCGGTGGGGGAGTCGTCTCGTGCGAAGAAGAGGACGTGTTGCCACGGGAGTTCATCGAATTGGCCGACCAACTTGAAGCCATTCTCGCGGTACTCTTTGAGGCACTGGGCCTGGGTCATCTTGTGCAGCGGTTTGATCGGCACCGCCGGGTCCTCGGCTCGGAACTCGACCAGGGCGATGCGGCCGGTTGGCCTCAGGCTCTCCCGCATCGCCGCGAGCATCTCGGGCGGATGCGAGAACTCGTGGTAGACGTCCACCAGCAGGATGAGATCGATCTTGCCCGTGGGAAGGTGAGGGTCATCCAAGTCGCCGCGGATCGGCTCGATGTTCGGTACGCCGCGCGACTCGGCGCGGTCGCTAAGCATCTGGAGCATCTCGGGCTGGATATCGACCGCTAGGACGCTGCCCTTCGGGCCGACGAGCTTGGCCAGCTTGAGCGTGTAGAAACCGTTGCCGCAGCCCAGGTCGCACACGGTTTGCCCGGGGAGGATGCCAAGCGACGCGAGCATCCTCGCCGGCTCTTCCTCGCGTTCACGCGACTCTCGAACCAACCACGGCGCGCCGAGGTAGTGCATTGTTTGGGCGATGGGTCGACCGAGGTACTCGGTCTGGCCGCGGTCGAGCCGCTCACGATCGGGCGACTGGGCAGTCGCTGCCAATGAGACGAAGCAAGCGAGGCCAAGCGAGCAGCCTAGAAGCGATAGCCGGGCGCTGTGGTTCATCCCTCGTGTCCTTGCGTCTCGGCATGCCGACTCTTCTTCCGGCGACGCCACCAGGATACCAAGCCGACGCCCGCCAACGCCGCGACCGCCCCGCCGCCGACCTGTGCCCAGGCCCCGATCAGAACGATCTTATGAACCAACGAGCCGTGCTTGGCCGGCGTGTCGGGCAGTTGGCCGGTGTACTTGGCGACGTGGTGCAACAGGCTTGCTGCCAAGTCCTCGGTTGGCAGTTCTTGGTGGCAGGCCAGGCATGTCCCTTCGCGGCTGATGTTGGCCCGCTCCGCGTTGTTCAGCGGGCGGCTCAGCTTGAAGTGGTGGCCGACCGTTTGCAACTGGTTGCCGTCCTCATCCACGACACGCGACCAGTCGTCCGACAGGCCTTCGATCGCGTTGTTCTGCGGCTGGGTCTGCTTGGGCAGGATCTTGCCATCGACCGTTTCGATATCGACGGTTGTCTCCTGGTCCCAACCGCGGATCGTCTTGCCGCCATCGATGCCGTAGCCGAGCGCCTTATCGCTTGCGTGGCACGACTCGCAGGTGCGGGCGTTCTTGGTCGTGGTGTGGGGCTGCGTGGGCGACATATCGATCGCGAGCTGACCCTCCTCGCCGCCGCCTTCGGCGTTCGCCTGCGTGCGGAAGATCTTGTTCACAAGGATCGGCTTGCCGTCCGGCCCGATGATGGTGACCGACGGCTGGCAGCCGGGGGCGATCGGCGTGATGCGGCCTTCGCCGTTGCGGCCCATCATTGGTTCTTCCCAGCGGAGGTAGCTCCGCTGCTCGCTGATCTTCCCGGGGATCATCAGGTCTTTGTAGTCGGACTCGCCCCGATCGGTGCGGTGCTCGGGCTCTTGGTGCCGCCGGCCGCCGGCGACCCAGTCGAAGTTCTCCTTGGTGGTCTCGCACTCGGGGCATTCGTCTTTGCGCGAGAAATCAATCTTCACATGGCAGCCATAGCACTGCGGCGTCCACGAGGCGTGGCAGGTGTAGCACTCCATCGTTTCGAGGTGCTTGGCGACGCCCTTCATCGCCACCACGCCGCGCTGGCTGACCTCGCCGGCGTCGATCAAACCCTTGAGCGGTTTCATGCGGAGGTCTTTGCCGGCCGCCGTGTGGACGATGATTTCGTCGCCGTCGCGGACAACGTTCTCGAACGGGTTGCCGCGGGCGGTCAGCAACAGGCCGTCTTTCGGATCGACCGGAGAGCCTTGCAGTGTGTGTTCGAGCGGTTTATCGGCGACTCCCCGGGCGGCCCCGTCGGCGGGGGACTCTTGGAACTCGTCCATGAAACCGAGGGGCAGTTCCCACGGGAAGCGGTCGGGCGTGCCGTGGCAGTCGGAGCACTCGATCGACACCGAGGCGAGGTTCGCCGCCGCCAAGAAGCCGTCGCCGTGGACGTCGGTCGAGGTGTGACAGTCTTGGCAGGTCATCCCTTTCTGGTAGTGAACGTCCTGCTGCATCGCGATGTAGTGCTTCGAGTGGAGGGCCGGCTGGTCGGTGCCATCGGCCGCGAAGGGCGAGACGTAGGGCGTTTCCATGAGGCCCTGGAACGACACGCCAATCCGCTTGCCGCGGTCGTGGCAGGTGGTGCAGGTCTCGACCGGCACGCCGCTGTAGGTTGTGCCGTGGACGCAGACTTGTGCCTCACGGGTGCCCTGGATGCTGTGGACGAGCATGTGCCCCGGCTCGTCGCGCGGCATGGTGGGGTCGCCCCCCTCGTAGTAGCCCTCGTTGCTGTACGGGACGTGGCAGCTCGTGCAGCCCATGCCGCGGAAATCGCCCCGCGTTTGCCGGCCCTTCACGGCGTGGTGGCAGCGTTGGCATTCTTGGCGGATGTAGGTGAACGCCGCGAGCGTTGGGTCGTCGTTGAGCTTGTCTAACTCGTCGGCCTTGAGCGCCTCGGGCAGTGGTTCGTGGCGGCTGACGAAGACATTGGGTTCGAGATCGGTCAGCCGCTGCATGTACTCTCGGTAAGCGGGCGTGCCGAGTCGGTCCTCGGGGTCTTTGGGGTTCTCAACCGCGTAGTTGCCATACTTGTGCTCGTAGCCGGTCAGCGATCCAAACGACCAACAGACGCCCTGAATCTTGCCCGCCTCGGTCATCATGAGGCTCTGCCATTGCACACGGACTTGGTCCTCGTGGCATTGACCGCACGTGCGGTCGTTAACCCAAGGGCTGCCCGGGTCGGCGTAGAAGCCGCCGATCGGGCCGCCGGCGTGGGCGAGGTTTTTATCCTTGGTCTCGCTCGCTTCGCCGCCGTGGCAGACGATGCAGCCGGCCGGATCGCCGAGGGCCTCGCCGCGCGCCATGACTTGCTCGAGCATCTTCGAGCCGGGCTCGCGGATCATCTCGATGCCGGCGTGGCACGCCATGCAGCCGCTATCGGCGGCTCCTGGGTAGTGTTCGATGAGCGACGGACCGCTCGTGTGCGGGTTAGCGGCGATCTCCGCCGCGGCCTCCGGGTCGGGGGCCAATCGAATCCCGGGGCGTGCCTTGCTTGTTGGCTCCGGTGCCGAGTCGCTGCTGGCTTGCCCCCACGAGGCCGCGATGCTCAAGGCGACCAAGCCGAGGGTGGGGAACGACCAGCGCATCAGCCAACGCGGCATATAATCACAGTGGGGTAACTAGTTGGATGGCTTGCAGTGGGGCGAGTCTCGCACGGTTCTGCCTAGGCCGCAACGAGGTTCGGCTGTTCTTGACGATTCTCCCGCCGAGGGAAGCGCCGAGGTACAATCGCTAGCACGACAATCCAGCCAACGAATGCGAAGCGGTAAGCCATGAATCGATACGTCCCGCCCGCGGTCTTCTTGCTGCTTCCATTCACCTGCCAAGCGATTGAGCCGGCGGCTTGGATCGAGGCCGAGGCCGATTCGATGGTCTCCTTCTACAAGGACCTCCATGCCTCGCCCGAGTTGTCGCTCAAGGAGGTGCAGACCGCCGCGAAGCTCGCCGAAGCCTGGGAGGCGGCCGGCTATACCGTGACCCGCGAGGTTGGCGGCACCGGCGTGGTGGCGGTCCTTCGCAACGGCGACGGCCCCACGCTCATGCTGCGGACCGACCTCGATGGGCTACCGGTCGTCGAGCAGACCGAGCTGGCGTATGCCTCGAAGGTTCGGACGAAAGACAAGCGTGGCGCGACGGTTGGCGTCATGCACGCGTGCGGGCACGACATCCATATGGCGAACCTGATCGGCGCATCACGGTTGCTCGCCGAGAACCGCGGGCGCTGGAAGGGGACGCTTGTTTGTATTGCTCAACCGGCCGAGGAACTCGGTGCCGGTGCCCAGGCGATGCTCGCCGACGGCTTGTTCGCTCGCTTCCCGCGTCCCGACTTCGCCGTGGCCCTCCATGCCGCGAACGACCTCGAAGCGGGCAAGGTGAGCCTCTGCTCGGGCTACTTCGGGGCGAACGTCGACTCGGTCGATATCACCGTGAAGGGGCGGGGCGGTCACGGCGCCGCACCCGACACGACTGTCGATCCGATCGTGCTGGCGGCGAAGCTCGTGCTCGACTTGCAGACGATCGTCTCGCGTGAGATCAAGCCGATCGAGCCGGCGGTCGTGACGGTCGGCTCGATCCATGGCGGGACCAAGCACAACATCATCGGCGACGAGTGCAAGCTGCAACTCACCGTGCGAACGTACGCCGCCGAGGTGCGCACGCAGATCGCCGAAGCGATCCGACGCAAGGCCTCAGCCATCGCCGCCGGGGCGGGCGCACCGGAGCCGGAGGTCGAGTACTCGGAGGGAACGCCCTCGCTGTACAACGATCCCGACCTGACGGCTCAGGTTCGGTCGACGCTGGAGGCCACGCTCGGCGAGGAGCGAGTCGAAACCGCGACCCCGATGATGGGCGGCGAGGACTTCAGCCGCTACGGCCAAGCGGGCGTGCCGATTTGCATGTTCCGCCTGGGGACGATTTCTGCCGAACGCCTCGCCGAGTGGGAGGCCGCCGGCGAGACGCCCCCGTCGATGCACTCGTCAAAGTACTGGCCGAACCCGGAGCCCGCCCTGCGGACCGGTGTGCGGGCGATGACGGCCATCGTCGAGAGCCTATTGCCGCCCGAGTGAAGCAGCGGGGGAGTCACTCCCCAAGCAAGCGAACGAGCGACGGCTCCATCGCGTCGGCCCAGATCTTGTAGCCCTGCGCCTTCGGGTGAAGGCCGTCGGGCATGACCTTCTTGGTGAGGATGCCGTCCTCGTTGAGGAAGGCCTCGCTTATATCGAGGAACTCGACCCCGTCGCGCTCACCGAGCGGGGCGATCAACTCGTTGATCCTGACATTGAGCATCCGCTTGGTGTCGTCGGGTCGCATGCCACGAGGGAGGACCCCTAGCAGCAAGACCTTGCTCTCTGGCGATTGCTTTTGGAGCTGATCGACGATCGCCGTGATGCCGGCGGCGGTGGCGGCGGGCGGGGCTTCGCTGTGGCCCGTGTTGTTGGTCCCGATCATGACCACGAACAGCTTGGGTGCGAGGCCGGCGAACTCGTTGTTCCTGTCGCCACGCTCGTCGCCCAGACCCTGACGCCAGAGGACGTGCTCGGTCCGATCGCCGCTAAAGCCGAGGTTGAACGCGTTGCGGGGCGAGTATCGCTCAGCCCACAACTTCTTGCCGGCCCCTTCCCAACCTTGGGTGATCGAGTCTCCCACGAAGACAAGATCGAATGGCTTGCCGGCGGCTAAGGCTTTACTCTTCTGATCCAGGCGGGCGTCGTGCCGGTCACGCCACCAACGGAGTTCGAGGCGATGGTCGGGCGTGGTGGCGAGCGATCTTGCTTGCTCGGGGGAGACCTTCGCCGCGGCCGGTTGGGGGAACAGGCTGGTCAAGAACGCAAGCAAGAGGGTGGTCCGGGGGGTCTTCGTCATGGGATGAGTGCTTGCTAAGGAGAAGAGGTTTCGACGGGATCACAGGATAGACAGGAGGGGTCTCAATCCCGCCGGTATGAGTTGATGGCTATCGGCCCTTCATCCGGGGATCGAAGGCGTCGCGGAGGCCATCGCCCAGGAAGTTGAGGGCGAAGAGTGTCGTGCCGATCGCCAAGCTCGGGAAGACGATGAGCCACCAGTAGGTCTTCACGGGCGTGATGACTTGGATGCCTTCGTTCGCCAGCAATCCCCACGAGACATCGGGCGGCTCGACGCCGAGCCCGAGGAAGGAGAGGAACGCTTCGAAGAGGATCACCCGTGGGATCGTGAGCGTCAGGTAGACGAGCACGATGCTGAACAGGTTCGGGATCAAATGCCGGAAAACAATGGCGGTCTCCGAGACGCCGAGCGACTGCGCCGCCTCAACGTATTGCTCGTTCCGCAGCGAGACGACCTGCCCGCGGACCACCCGCGACATGGTGAGCCAGTAGATGGCACCGACCAGCAAGTAGAAGATGGTGATCCGATCGATGCCGTAGCTGAGCAGCCGAACCTTGACCGAGTCCTCACTCAGGACCGAGATGATGAAGATCACCAAGAAGACAAACGGGATGCTATAGAGCACATCGACGATCCGCATCATCAGGTTGTCGATCCAGCCGCCCGCGTAGCCCGAGATCGCCCCGTACGACACGCCGATCACCAACGAGACCAGCGTCGCGACGAAGCCGACGATCAGCGAGACCCTGGCCCCCCAGAAGATGCGGCTGAGGATGTCGCGGCCTAGCTTATCGCGGCCGCAGATGCTGGCGACCTGCCATTCGCCGAAGACCGCGTAGCGGGTGCGGACCATCCAGCGGGCCAGCGTGTCGAGCTTGGGGAAGCCGGCGTCGGTGTAGATCTTCTGTTGCAACGAGTTGTAGGCATCCATCGAAGTGCGGAACCGTTGCTTGAGCGTCTCGAGCTCGGCAGCGATCTCGGCGGTCGCCTCTTCGTCGTCGGCTTGGCCGAGCCGCTTCGAGGCGGTCTTGAGTTGTGCACGCTGTTCCCGCAGGTCTTCCAAGACCGTGCTGGCTTCCTCGGCAAGCGCCTGGCGATCTTCGACCTGGATCTCGAACGTCTTCTCAAGCAGCGGCCAAGCTTGCGGCTCGGCGAACATCTTCTTCGTCAGGTCGCGATCGGGCGGCTGAAGCGGCAGCAGCGGTGTGAAGAACGCCAGCACGACGACCATGACAAGCGTCCACAAAGCCACCATCGCCGGCCGACTCTTCTTGAGCCGCCGCCAGGCGTCTTGGCTTAGGGAGACGCCGGTTTGCTGCGATTCGAGCGGAGCGGAGCTCATACGGCCTCCCCGTTGGAGGCAAAGGGGGAGTGGGGAAGGCGGAAGGTGGAATCTCGGGCTGCATGCCGCGACAGCGCGTCATTCCCCATTCCCCATTCGTAACTCCGAATTCTGTTCATTCCCACTCCACCCGAGGATCGAGCACGCCGTACAGCAGGTCGACGATCAGGTTCATGGAATACAGCAGCGTGGTGTAGAGCAGGACGAGGCCCATCGCGATCGGGTAGTCCTTGTCGATTGCGGACTGCACGAAGTGCCAGCCGAGGCCCGGGATCGCGAAGATATTCTCGATCACCGGCGAGCCGGTCATGATGCCGGCCACCGCCGGGCCGAGGAACGAGACCACCGGCAACAAAGCGGTCGGCAGGGCGTGCTTCACGACCACGACGAACGGCGAGAGGCCTTTGGCCCGGGCCGTGCGGATATGGTCCTGGCCCAGCACGTCGAGCATGCCGGTACGGGCGATGCGAGCAACGTACGCCGCGTAGGGGGCGCCGAGACACAGCGCTGGCAGGATGAGCTGTTCCAGTGATCCCCAGCCGGCGGCGGGTAGCCATTGGAGGGTGAAGACAAACAGGATGATGGCGAAGCCGGCAACCACGAAGTTCGGCAACGCGATGCCGATGGTCGCAATGGACATGAGGGTCCAGTCGGTCGAGGTGCCCCGGAAGACCGCCGACACAACGCCCGCAACCAACCCGACGCTGAAAGCGATCGACAACGCCAACAGACCCATCGCCGCGGAGACCGGCAGGCCTTCGGCGACTAACCGGTTAACCGTGTAGTCCTTCTTCATCGACACGCCGAGCTCTCCACGTGCCATGCCTTCCATCCGAAGGAGGTACTGCTTCCAGACCGGGAGATCGAGGTTGAACTGTCGCTTGATATTGGCTTCGATCTCCGGCTCAAGGGCTCGTTCCGCGTCGTAGGGACCGCCCGGGACGGATCGCATGAGGAAGAACGAGATCGTGAAGACGACCCAGAGCGTGACGAGCATCCAGCCGAGCCGTCGGAAGATGAAGCCGATCATCGATCCCCCTCCCGCTCGCCCGGCGTGCCGAGCTCGATCTTGCGGATCGGCTTGCTGGACATGAAATCGTTGACCCGGGTTCCGGAGCGATCGATCGACAACGCCCACAGCGGGTGGCGGTCTTCGAGGTTGTTGTACCAGCCGAAGACGTGCGGCGCGACCATGCTGCGTGACACGTAGTAGTAGATCGGCATGACGGGAAGTTCCCGCATCAGCATCTCTTCGGCCTCGTACAGCAGCTTCAGGCGGGAGTCGGGATCGGCTTCGCTTTTCGCCTTGGCGATGAGCTCGTCGTAGGCCGGGTCGCCCCAGTCGGTGTTGTTGTTCTCGCCGCCGGTCACGAACATATCGAGGAACGTGATCGGGTCGAGGTAATCCCCAATCCACGCCCGGCGGACGACGTCGTACTTGAGCTGCCGTGTGCTGGAGAGGTAGGAACTCCACTCTTCGTTGCGAGTTGCCACATCGATCCCCAAGCCACGACGCCATTGCTTGCGGATCAACTCGGCGATGGTTTGGTGCTGCTGCTCGTAGTTGTAGAGGATCTCGATCTTTGGGAAGCCGGTCCCGTTCGGGTAACCCGCCTCGGCGAGCAGGGCCTTGGCCTTCTCGAGGTTGGTCCCTTCGCACTCGGGCGGCGTGTAGTTCGGCAGGCCGGGCGGGGTCATCGACTGGGCCGTCAGCTCGCCGGCGCAGGCGGTCGTCACAATCTCCCGACGGTCCAACGCCATCACGAGTGCCTGCCGCACGCGGGGATCGTCGAACGGCTTGCGACTCGTATTGAAGTTGTAGAAGTAGGTGCCGAATTGGGCATCGGGATTGAAGTCGTTGCGCGGCGGGTCGGCCTCGAAGAGCTCGCGAGAGATCAACGGCGAGACCTTGGTGATCCAATCGACTTTGCCGGTCTCGTATAGGTTGAAGCCGGTCGTCAGCGATTGCACGGCTAACGCGTCGATCGTCTCGATCGCGACGTTGTCTCGATTCCAATAATGCTCGTTCTTCCGCAGGCGGATCCGGTCTCGCAGCCGGCGGAACTCCACTTGGTACGGCCCGTTGGAGATCAGGTTTTTGGGATCGGTCCACTCGCCCGGGCCGTGGGTCTCGATGCAGGTCTGATTGACCGGGTACAGCGGGTAGAAGCCGAGCAGGTTGAGCCAGTAGGGCGTCGGGGCTTGGAGGACGGTCTCGATCGTGTAGTCATCGATCGCTCGGAAGCCGACTTCGCCGAAGTCGAGCATCAACTGATTGCAGGTCTCGGTCCCTTCGGCCTTGTTGCCCTCGCCGACGCGGAAACGCCGTTCCGACCCGTTAATCGCAACCACGAAGGTGCGCACGTTGGTGAATTGCTTCGGGTCGTCGAGGGCTTCTTGCGAGGCCTCGGCATCGGTCTCGATGTCCGTGAGTTCTCCCCGGAGGACAGTTCCGCGGGCGAAGGGCAGGGCGTCGTCGGGCTGTTCAAACAACTCGATCTCCACCCGATCGCCAACCTCAACGCCTCGTGCGGCGCGGCTGTAGCGTTTCGCGTTCTTGAGGTACCAAGCCTGGTAGGCGTACTCGGCGAGCGTGAGCGGGTCGAGGAACCGCCGCATGCTGTAGACATAGTCCTTGGCGGTGACCGGATCGCCGTTGTTCCACTTCGCGTCCTTGCGCAGATCGAACGTGTAGGTCAGGCCGTCTTCTGAGATGTCCCACCGCTCGGCCACGCCGGGGAGGGGCTTCCGTTCTTTTGGCCCGAGCCGGATGAGCCCTTCGTAGATCTCGTCGATGATCCGGCCCTCGGGCTGACCGGTCACGACCGCCGGATCGAGCGATTCGATCTCGGTATCGTTATTGAAAGTGAACTCGGCCGGCGGGATTTGCCCCTGCCTGACGATAGCGACCACCCCCCCGACGAGTCCGGCGAAGATCAGCAGGGCGAGGGCGGGGCGGGGCAACATGCCATGCAGCTTAGAAAGCTGCCCGCCAGGACACCAGGAGCGCGGCGACCGGCTGGCGAAAAAACTGCCCCCTGTCTTGGCGCTGGCGGCTTCATGGTCGTTACTTGGGCGGATGAAACATGTCCGACATGCCCCGCCGACGCGACTCGAAAACCCCCGTCCGCTGGTCGTGGTTTGCGCGCCATTGCGTAGCAAGGTCAATCTTTCACGCATCGCCCGCGCGGCCGGCTGCTGCGGGGTGACCGAGATCATCGCCACAGGCCGGCCGATGAAGCTGGACCCCGAGATCGCCCGCGACGCGGCCGAGTCGGTCCGGCTCACGAACCGACGCTCGCTCGGTCCGGTGCTCAAGGAGCTCCGCAAGGAGGGTTACCGCCTGGTTGGGCTCGAGCAGACCACCAATTCGCACAACATCCACCACTACAGATTCCGCCAGAAGACGGCTCTCGTGATCGGCAACGAGCGCACCGGGCTGACCGACGAGTCGCTCGCCCTGCTGGATGAGTCGATCGAGATCCCCGTCTGGGGCATGCCCCACAGCTACAACGCCGCAACGGCGACCTGCATGGCGTTGTACGAGTACTGCCGTCAGTTCCCGGACGGATAAAGAAAGAGCGGAGGGCCGAAACCCCCGCTCTCGATCGTTCTGTTTGTCCGCTGGGGATGGGCTCAGCCCATTTCGATCTCGTAGCCCTTGCGGTAGGGGCGGGCGAGCATCGAGTTGGCTTGCTCGTCGCCAACGACCTGCTCCGCCTTCGCGTCCCACTCGAACCCGCGTCCCAGTCGGGCGGAGATCCCCGCCAGGTGGCAGAGATTGAGCATCTCCATGTGCGAGTTGACGTCGGAGATCGGTTCTTTCTTTTCCCGGACGCAGTGCAGGAAGTTGGCCCAGTGGCCGCGCCGACCGCTGTAGAGCATCGGTAGGCCCTTGTAGACCTTGCGGATTGCGTCTTCCGGGAGCGGGTTCTCTTTCAACTCTTCAACTGGCTTGCCGGTCAGCTTGCCGCGGTTGACGAAGATGCGTCCCTTATCACCGGTGATCAAGACGCCATTGCCGCCGTCGTTGCGGATGATCACCTCGGTGTCGCCGGGATACTTGAGCGTAAACTTGAAGGAGTTCGCCGTGTTGTACCGGTCTTTCTGCACCGGCTCCCCATCTTTGAACTCGACCGGGTGTTTGGCGGTCCCGTCGATTGAGAGTGGCCCCTCGGTCTGGCCATTCAGCTTCAAGGCCCAATTGGCGATATCGACGTGGTGTGCGCCCCAGTCGGTCAGCTTGCCGCCTGAGTACTCGTACCACCATCGGAACTCGTAGTGGCCGTTGGTCTGCGGGCGACGTCCCTTTTTCTTACGCTCGTCGGTTTGCAAGGAGCGGTAATCGACTTTGGGGGCCGGGCCGAGCCAGCGGTCCCAGTCGAGCTCAGCTGGGGGTTCGGCCGACGGAAGCGCCGGGCTTGAGGGGGCGCCGTCGATGCGGGCCTCGATCTGCTTGATCTTGCCGACGCGTCCCTCGGCGACCAACGCCATGGCTTTGACGAACAGGTTGAACTGGCTGCGTTGTTGCGTGCCAACCTGGACGATGCGTCCGGTCTCCTTCTGGACTTGGCGGATCAGCTTGCCTTCGTCGATCGTCAGCGTGAGCGGCTTTTCGCAGTAGACGTCTTTGCCCGCGTACATCGCCTCGATGAGCGGCTTCGCGTGCCAGTGGTCGGGCGTGGCGATGTGGACGATATCGATATCGGAGCGGTCCAGGATGCCACGGTAATCCGTGTACATACCGGCCTTGCCGCCACCGAAGGTTTGGTTCGCTTTGTTGCGACGCCTCGCGTCCGGGTCGGCCACCGCGACGAGATTCAGCCACTGCTTGGCCGAGTTGAGGTTTCCCATCCCCATCCCACCGGCACCGATCAGGCCGATGTTCATCTTGTCCATCTTCAACTCGTCTCCGTAGGAACGGGGCGTCGAGAAGAAGTAGGGGACCGCTAGGGCACCACCGGCCGCCGCGGCCGTCTTCAGCAAGTCACGGCGGTGCATCGTGTTGTCTGACATCTCGTGTGCCTGTTCTTGGTCTTGAATCGGTCGGACCCGCCGATTTCGGCGAAGCCCTCTATAGTAATTGCCGGTTTGCCGCGTGTTTTCATGCGAAAAAACGCTCACCCACGAGCCGATCGTCTTCGACGGCTCGAAGGGTGACGTCCGCAAACCGGCCGGCTTCATCGGGCAATGCCCCAAGAACAACCGGTGCATAGCGGTCAGCCGATCCAACGAAATCGCCGCTATCCAGCGGGGTTTCGATCAGAACCCTCTCTCGCCGGCCGATCAGGGTGCGGTGATAGGCGTCTCGCAACTCGGCTTCCGTCTCGGCGAGGCGGTGAATCCGCTCTTTCTTGACTCGCTTTTCAACCTGCTCCGGCATATCCCACGCCGGCGTGCCCCGCCGGCGGCTGAACGGGAACCCGTGGATCTTGGAGAAACCGGCTTCGCGACACGTCTGCAAGGTCTCCTCGAACTCGGCCTCGGTCTCGCCCGGGAAGCCGACAATAACATCGGTCGTGATGGCGGGCTGATCGAGCCGGTCCCTGAGCAGGTTGCAGCGATCGACAAACCGCTTGCTGCCCCAGCGCCGGCGCATGCGCCGGAGGACACTGTCAGAGCCCGATTGCATGGAGATATGCAGATGCGGGGCGACCTTCTCGGGGTGGTCAACCATCACGTCGATCAGCTCGCGCGTGACCTCGGTTGCCTCGATGCTGGAGAGTCGCACGCGGAAGTCGCCGTCGAGTTCCGCGAGCCGACGCAAGAGGTGTGACAGCCGCACCCACGAATCTTTGTCGCGTGGCCGCTGCCGATTCCAGTCGACCCCGTAGTGGCCCAAGTGGATGCCGGTCAGCACGACTTCGCGGTAGCCGTTAGCGACCAGCCCGCGCACTTCGCCGATGACGTCTTCCATCGGGCGGCTGGCGAGGTTGGGCCTCACATGCGGGATCACACAGAAGCTGCAACGCAGCAGGCATCCGTCCTGGACTTTGACATAGGCGCGGCTCCGTTTGCCGAGCCCCGACACGCCCGTCGGGACGTCGGTCACCCCGAAGCGGCCGAGCAGGTCGGGCAGCTCGCGTTTGTCGGTCACCACCTCGGTCACGCCGGGCAACGCCTTGACCTCTTCCGGGGCCCGGGTGGCGTAGCAGCCCATGACGACGATCTTCGCCGCTGGGTTATCGCGGGCGAAGCGGCGGATCACTTGGCGGCTCTTCGAGTCGCCCTCGGCCGTGACCGTGCAGGTGTTCACGACACAAAGGTCGGCCTCCTCGCCTTGGTTGGCTTCGGCGTAGCCGATCGTGGCCAGGCCCTCACGAACGAATTCGGTCTCGTATTGGTTGACCTTGCAGCCGAGGGTGTGCGTCTTGAGCTTCATGCGATTCGCCGCGGGCTACGGTTCAGGTCTCGTCGGGTTCAATGGTGGCGGTCATCGGGCCAGCGGAACTTGCGATCTCTTCGTCGGCTCCGTAGGCGGCGATCTGCTCGCACTTCAGCTCGGCATGCTCTTTGGTCGTCGTAAGGACGGTGACCCGGCCGAGCATGTCGACCGTTTGGGCCAGCTTGAATCCCGTTTCGACCGGGTGCCCGAACAGGTCTTTCAGCATGATGATCACGTACTCGTAGGAGTGATCGTCATCGTCCCACAGGATGATGTGGTAGCGAGGGATTCCCTTCCGCTTCTTCTGCTTCTTGGGCGTGACGACGGCGGCCATGCCGTCGTTTGAATCCGAGTCTTCCATGGCGGGCGGGGTCAAGGCAGGCGGGTCCGGTGGAGAATTACCGCGGAGAGAAGTATATTCGCTAGTTTTCCGGGCGGCCATCGTGGAAACGCGGGGGACCGCCGGGCCGGCTGACCCCATCAACCGTCGACGGATGACCAAAATCACGCCCGAACAGCAGTCCGCCCACGAAGCGGCCCTCTTCGAGCTCCTCCGTATCCCGAGTGTCAGCGCGGACTCGCGCCACGCGCCCGACGTGGCGAAGGCCGCCGATTGGGTCGAGGCTCGTTTGAGCGGCATGGGGCTCAAGGTCGAGCGGCTCGCGACGCCCGGGGCACCGATCCTGTACGCCGAATCGCCGGCGGTCGAAGGCGCGCCGGTGGCGTTGGTCTACGGACACTACGATGTCCAACCGCCCGACCCGCTCGACGAGTGGGACTCGCCGCCGTTCGAGCCAACCGTCCGCGACGGGAATGTCTACGCCCGCGGAGCGACCGACGACAAAGGGCAGATGCTCACGCACGTGCTCGGCGTTGAGTCGCTCCTCAAGGACGGGGGCAAGCTCCCGCTGCAAGTGAAGTTCCTCATCGAGGGCGAAGAGGAAGTCGGCAGCGAAAACCTCGAAGCGGCCGTCGCCGCCAATCGAGACAAGCTGGCCTGCGATGTGGTGGTTGTCAGCGATAGCTCGCAATTCGCCCCCGGCGTGCCGGCCGTGACTTACGGTCTGCGTGGAATCGCCTACTACGAGTTGTTGGTCGATGGCCCGAAGCAGGACCTCCATTCCGGCAGCTTCGGCGGTGGCGTGACGAACCCGGCCAATGTGCTGGCGACTCTGCTGTCGGCGTTGGTCGATTCCGATGGCCGGATCCAGGTGACCGGTTTCTACGACGACGTCGTCCCGCTCGAAGACCGCGAGCGAGAGGAGTTTGCCGGCCTGCCCTTTGATGAAGCCGGGTTCAAGAAACAACTCCGGGTCGATGGCCTCTTCGGCGAAGCCGGCTACACGACGCTTGAACGCCGGTGGGCACGACCCACCTGCGACATCAATGGGCTATGGAGCGGCTACCAGGGCGAAGGCGCGAAGACCGTGTTGCCCGCCCGTGCCGGGGCGAAGGTTAGTTTCCGTCTGGTGCCCAATCAACAGCCGGCGAAGGTCACCGCGGGCCTGCACGAATTGCTCGACCCGCTCGTGCCGCCGGGCGCGAAGCTCACGATCCAGGAGCACCACGGTGCGCCGGGCGTGGTCTTCTCGTTGGACAGCCCGTTCATGGCGGCCGCCTCGACGGCGATCGAGAAAGGGTTTGGTGCCCGCCCGGTCTTCATCCGCGAGGGCGGGTCGATCCCGATCGTCGGGACCTTCGCCGAGCAACTCGGTTCGGATGTGCTGCTGCTCGGCTGGGGGCTCGACGACGACAACACCCACAGCCCGAACGAGAAATTCAACCTCGGCGACTTTCATCGCGGCATCCAAGCCAGCGCCGCGTTGTGGCCCGAGATCGCGAAGGGCGGAAGTTAGCCGACGCGTTCAACCCGCGTTGGTTTCAAGCCGTCTTCGATTCCCCCTCTATTCCTTCCGCTTTCCACGCTCGCTTCCCATGCTCGACAAACGCTTCATCCTCGACAACGTCGACCTCGTTCAGAAGAACTGCGAAGAACGGGGCGTGAAGGCCGATGTGGCACGCTTCGCCGAGCTGGAAACGCAGCGTCGCGCGGTAATGCAGGAAGCCGAGGAGCTCAATCGTCAGGCGAATGCGGTCAGCAAGACCATCGGCAAGGCGAAGGACGACGCCGAGCGGGAGGCCCGCAAGGAAGAGGGACGCAAGCTGCGCGAGCTCAAGGATGCGAAGCAACATGAGGTCGATCGCATCGGGGCGGAGGCCGACGCGATCCTCCGCAGCATGCCGAACCTCACCCACGAGGCCTCCCCGCGAGGCGACGAGGCCGCCAGCACCGAACTCCGGCACGGCGACGTGAAGCCGCCGCAGTTCGGCTTCCCCGTGCAGGACCACCTTGACCTGGCGAAGCAACACGACCTCGTCGATTTCGATGCCGGCGGCCGCGTTTCGGGCAATGGGTTCTACTACCTCAAGAACGAGGCCGTGCTGCTCGAGTTCGCGCTCCAGCGATACGCGATGGACCTGCTGATGCGAGAGGGCTTCACGCCGATGATCACGCCCGACTTGGCGCGGGACGAGATCGTGCAGGGCGTGGGATTCATCCCGCGCGGCCCGGAGACCCAGATCTACAGCATCGAGAACACCGACCTCAACCTCGTGGCGACGGCCGAGATCACGCTGGGCGGCATCCATGCCGGTCAGGTGCTCGACGAGGCCGACTTGCCGATCAAGATCTGTGGCATCAGCCATTGCTTCCGCACCGAGGCCGGTGCTGCGGGCCGGGCGAGCCGAGGGCTGTATCGTGTCCATCAATTCACGAAGGTCGAGATGTTCGCCTTCACCACGCCGGATCAGAGCGAGGACATGCTCAACATGTTCCTCGATCTGGAATGCGAGATCTTCAACGGGCTCGGCCTGCCGTTCCGAGTGCTCGATATCGCCTCGGGCGACCTCGGCGGGCCGGCGTATCGCAAGTTCGATCTGGAAGCTTGGATGCCCGGCCGTGGTCAGGACGGCGAGTACGGCGAAGTCACCAGCACCAGCAACTGCACGGACTACCAAGCCCGCCGACTCGACATCCGCTACAAGAAGCAGGGCGAGAAGGGCACCCACTACGTGCACACGCTCAACGGAACCGCCGTGGCATGCAGCCGGGCGATGATCGCCGTGCTAGAGAATTGCCAGCAGGCCGATGGGTCGATCCTCGTCCCCGAGGCACTGCGACCCTATGTCGGCAAGGATCGGATCGGCGGGCCCGCTGACTCTGAGGACTGAGCCTAGCAAGGCGGGTTAGCCAGTCGTGACCGCGTCGTCGTTCCACTCACGAACGATCGTCTGAGCGGTTGACCGGAGTCGTGTGAGGTATGGTTCGATATTCGTGCTGTGGGTGCCGGCAAGGGCATGCCGCTCGATCTCGCCGGCCACTTGGCTGATCTCGCCGAATCCGTAGCTCCCGCCGGCACCGGCCAACTGATGCGACAGCGTGATCAGGCTTTCCCGGTCGCCGGACGCCGCAGCCGCCGTGATGGAGTCGACGCGGTTGGCTAGTTCGTCAACGAAACTGCCGACCAGGGCTTGGTAGCCCGGGTCTTCGAGCAGCGTATCGAGTGTCATACCGAGCGTGCCTCGAATAGGTCCGGTGTTACCTCTCTTGGAGTCTAGGCCACGGATTCGCCCCGCTCTTGAGGGCGTGGTTTTCCGCAATGCGGCTGACGGAATCGAAGTGCAGTCGTGGCGTAAGGGAGGTTTCGTAACTTCCAAGAGCGATATGGCATCTGCCCCCCGTGTCACTTCGCCGGTGCCGTTCGGCTGCCAAAGCAGCGGGATGACGCCCCATTTCGAACGGAACAAGAGCATGTTCACCAATCGCCGCGCCGTCCTACATGTCGATGACGACCCGCTGTTCACGCAGCTCGTTGGGCAGCACCTAGCACAGGCCGGCTACGAGTCCGAGGCGATCCACGACCCGCACGCCGCGATGCAGACGATCATTCGGGGGCAGTACCGCACGGTCATCCTCGATGTGCATATGCCCGGAAAATCGGGCCTGCAGCTGTTGCAAGAGATCAAGCAGTTCGATGGGGGGATCCAGGTGGTGCTGCTGACCGGTCTGGTCAACGAGACAACGGTCATCGAGGCGGTCCGCCTCGGCGCCGAGGGGTGCTTCTTCAAACCGCTCAACGAGCCGCAAGCGTTTATCGACGCGATCGAAGACGCCTTCCGCCGCAACGATCGTTGGTGGAACACCCTGCGTGAACTCACCTGCCGCCGGAAAGAATCGGCGGAGACAACGGCCGTCTGAAGCGCTGGGAGCGCGTCGCTGGCCTTACCACCGGCACAGCCGGCATAGCCGACCGTCGCTCTGGGAAAGCCTGGAGATTTAACCCAGCTGGCGAAAGGGTGCGGGTCGGGTTGTCGATATCGAGGACTAAGAACTGACCAAGCGATCGAGTCCGCTTGCGTCACCTCCCACGAGTTACGGATCAGGCCGCGGCCGATCGGACTCTACCGGGTGGAACAAGCCGGCTCGTGTGTGTATCCCCTCCCCCGTTTTTGTTAGGAGTCCTTGCCATGAACTTCCGTCTTGCTGCGGCCGCGCTCTGTTTGGGCGTTGCTTTCTCGTCGAACGCCAGCGCGTTCGGCTTCGGTCTGTTGGGTGGTTGCGGCGGTTGCGCCGAGCCCGTCTGCTGCGACGTTGAGCCGTCGTGCGGTTGCGAGCCCAGCTGCTGCGTTGCTGAGCCCGTCTGCTGCGATCCGTGCTGTGCCCCTCGCAAGTGCGCTTTGCTCAGCGGTCTGAAGGGTCTGTTCCACCGTCACCACGCGTGCTGCGAGCCCGTGTGCTGTGACGCCGAGCCGACCTGCTGCGCTCCCGAGCCGAGCTGCTGCGTTGCCGATGAGCCCTCGTGCTGCGTTGCCGAGCCGACCTGTGGCTGCGAAGCCGCTGCTTGCTGCGACCCGTGCTGCGACCCGTGCTGCGCCCCGCGTAGCTGCAAGATCCTCGACGGCCTGAAGAACCTCTTCAAGCGTCGCGGTTGCTGCGCCCCGGCCTGCTGCGATGTCGAGCCGAGCTGCTGCGTCGCCGAGCCGTCCTGCGGTTGCGAAGCTGCCCCGAGCTGCGGCTGCGGCCACTGAGCCGTAACGACTCCCCGGCGGCACACCAACCGCCCGGGCGAGAGCTGACAATCTGAAACACCACGCCGCCGCCCGGACACCATCAGTCCGAGCGGCGGCTGGTCGTTTTATCGCCCTGTCTAGCGACTAGGCCTTCACGTTGCCGGGCGTGTCTTGGTCCGATTTGGGCGAGCCGTTGTTCTCCGACGGCTTGGCCCTCTCTTTGGTTGCCCCGGGGGCGGTCGGGTTCGCCGCGGCGTCCTTCCACTGCTCGGCTTCTTGCTTGCGGACGACCTCTTCGGCGTCATGCTCGGTGATGTCTTCCAGGGCGGCGGCGACCTTGGTCGTCTGTTTCTTGTAGATGTAGTAGATGCCGACCAGCATGAGGCCCACTACGACGACCGCCGTGGCGACGGTTTCGGCGCTATGGATGAGCTTCGCGATCGGCTTCCCAAAGGCATACGCCAGGCCGAACACCAAGCCGACCACGCCGGTGGCCGCGATCGAGTCCCAAAGCAGGAACTTCAAGTACGGCATTTTTGCCGCCCCGGCGGCGTAGTAAACCGGCCCGCGGACCCCGACCAAGAAGCGGGTCAGCAGGAGCACTTTGAACCCGTGCTTGCGGACGGCGTGCTCGAACTTCTCTTCTTTATCGGCATCGATAAAACGCTCGATGCTCGGGTGCTGCGTCAGCCAACCATGGCCCAGGCGCCTGCCGATGGCGTACATGATCGAGTCCCCCAGCAAGGCCCCGCCCAGGCAACTGGCGAAGGCGAGCCACGGCTTCAGAGCGCCTTGTGAGCTGAGCACACCTGCGACGACCAGCGGAACCTCTTCCGGGATCGGGATCCCGCAGCCGCACATGGCCAAGAAGGCGACGATGCCTAGATAGCCGAGGTCGTAGTCTAAGAGGGTTTGCAGCACTTCGCTCGCCGTCGTCTCGTTGCGGTCTGCTTAGGGAGGGTGCCCATCAGACTGGGAGCACCCGCCGGGTGGGGCAAGGTGGGAAGCACCGCATTGTAGCGGTCGTGCCGTTGCACCAGTAGCTCATCAATCGCCGGGATTCGTGCCTATTTCCTGCGATCGCCAGCGTTCCTCCGGCAGATTGAAGGCATGGATGATCACCTCATCCGAACCGCCCGAGGGGGGGGCTAGCAGCAAGGCACTCACCTCGGGGCGTCGTCGGCATAAACCGGCGGTGCCTTCAACGCCCAGGATGTAGGCCGCTGTCGAGAGAGCGTCCGCCTCGGCCGCGGTCGGGGCGATCACGGTCGCCGAGTAGAGCCCCTCGGCCGGCCTGCCGGTGCGGGGATCAATCAGGTGCCCGTACCGGCGGCCCTCGTGCTCGAAGAACTGGGTCCCCGACCCGCTGGTGCTCAAGGCCTCATCGCGAAGGGTGAACTCAGCGAGCCGGCGTTCGGGATGGAGTGGGTCACGAATTCCCGCCTGCCAGCCACCGCCTTCAAGCAAGCGATTGTCGCCGCGGGCAAGCAGCGTGCTTCGCCCGCCATGCATCAGCGAGTCCTCGACCCCCTGTTCCACGAGCACCTCGGCAGCGCGATCGAGGGCGTACCCCTTGCCGATGCTGTTGACGTTGATCTCGAGGTCGAGATGGTCATAGCCGACCGTTTGCTCGGTCGGATCGAGCACCACGTGCCGCCAGCCGACCGAATCGAGGGCGGTTAGACGCTCGTCCTCGCTTGGCACGCGGCCGTCTCGACGATGGAAGCCCCACACGCGCGACAGCGGGCCGCTGGTCGGATCAAAAGCGCCGTCGGTATCGCGATAGAGCTGGTCGCAGAGCTGGAGCAGGGCGAACAGCCGGGGCTCGACGAATGTCGGTTCTTCGGCGGCGTTCCGGTTGAGGTCGATCAACTCGCTCTCGTCGCGGTAGACCGTTAGCTGGTCTTCGAGCCGTTCGATGCAATCGAGCGCCAGCATGCCGGCCGCCGTCTCGTTGCGTTCTGGCGAGACGCACAGACGGAGCTCGAAGTCGCACGCCATCGCACGACGGGTGAGCGCCAGCACACGCAGGCCACGGCGGACCGCGTCGGGCGATGGCTTCCCGCCTAAGCGGGTATCGATCACCGCCTCGACAACCTCGGCGGCGGCGGCCACGGCCGCTTTCCCCCGCAGGAAGTCACGCCGGCTGTGCTGCGATTTGCTCATGCCTCCACTATAGACGGTTCACGGGTTAAGCTCTTGGCCAAGACATACAACGGGTTCCACCCCCTGCCAGCCGTATCGATCCGACCTCCTATGAATCAACCAATCATCAGCGTCTCGGGACTCCGGGGCGTGATCGGCGAGACGCTGACGCCCGACATCGCCGCGCGGTATGTCGGGGCTTTCGCCAGCGCTCTGCCGGTGGGACGCGTGCTGGTCACGCGTGACGGCCGAGCCACTGGGCCGATGCTCGCCGAGGCCGTGCGTTCGGCCATCGCCGCCGCGGGCCGCACGCCGGTCGACGCCGGCGTGGCGGCCACGCCGACGGCGGGCGTCTTAGTCCGCAGCGAGCAATGCGTTGGCGGGGTCCAAATCTCGGCGAGCCATAATCCGGCCCAATACAACGGCCTCAAGCTCTTCGGTGGTGACGGGCGGATCCTGCCGGCCGCCAAGGGTGAAGAGGTGAAAACACGCTACTTAGCCGGCGAGATTGCTTGGGCCTCCCACGCCGATATCCCCGCCGCACGGATGCTGATGGACTCGGCAAGCGAGCACTTGAAGCTGGTGCTTGCGATCGTTGATGTGGAGCGGATCCGTGCGAAGCGATTCAAGGTGCTGCTCGAGTCGAACCACGGTTCGGGCGCGGTCCTTGGGCGTCCGTTGTTGGAAGCCTTGGGCTGCGAGGTCACGGTCCTCGGGGAAGAACCGAGCGGGCAGTTCATTCATACGCCCGAACCGACCGAGGCGAACCTCACCGACGTCGCGGCGCAAGCCGCTGGTGGCGAATACGATGCCGTCTTCTGCCAGGACCCCGACGCCGATCGCTTGGCGATCATCGACTCGTCCGGTCGTTACCTGGGCGAAGAGTTAACGCTCGCCCTGTGCGTTGAGCATCAGTTGCGGCAGGATCCAGGCCCGATTGTCTCGAATTGCTCGTCGAGCCGCGTGACGCAGGACCTCGCTGAGAAGCACGGCGTTCCGTTCCACCGTTCGGCCGTCGGCGAGGCGAACGTGGTCGATGCGATGCTCGCCAACGGGGCGGTCCTTGGCGGCGAGGGGGCCGGTGGCGTGATCCACCCGAGTGTCGTGCTCGTCCGCGACAGCTTCGTCGGCATGGCGATGGTGCTCGACGCGATGGCCGCCCGCGGCGAGACGCTGGCCGCGTTGGCCGACGAACTCCCGCGGTATGCGATCCACAAGACCAAGGTCACACTCGAAGCGGAGCGGCTGGCCGAAACGCTCGACCGGATTGAATCGCACTTCGGCGACGCCGAATCGAGCCGGCTCGATGGGCTTCGGCTCGATTGGCCCGACGAGAGGAAGTGGATCCTTGTGCGTGCCAGCAACACCGAGCCGATCGTTAGGCTCATTGCCGAGGCCCCCGAGCAAGACGCCGCGGTTGCGGTGTGCGAAGCGGCCTCACAACTCATCGGATAAGTCGCCATGAAGACGCATCTGTCTTGGCATCGGTTGCTCGCCGCCGCCGCTCTGCTGGTTAGTACAGGTTCGTATGCGGCAGAGTTCGATTGGCCCGAGGCAGTCGCTTGGCAGCCGCTCTATGGGGGAATCGATTATGCCGATGTCCCCTTGAGCGATCCGCGGCCGCTCCGGGTCCACGCCCTGCGAGTCGACCTCGGCAACTCAGGCGTCGAGCCGGTTACCGATACGGACAACGGGGATCGCCCCGAAGAGACCGATGGCCTGAAGACCAGCACGTTCTTGACTCGGTCGGGGTGCCAGGTCGCGATTAACGGAGCCCCGTTTTGGCCGGGGGTGAAGGAGGAGGGTCAGCCGCAGAATGTCGTTGGCTTGGTGGTTGCCGACGGAACGCTGGTTTCACCCGTTGACGATCACAAGCCGCGGGCGGCCCTGGTCTTTCGTCGTAATCCTAGCGGGGCGACGCTCGGCGCGATCGAGTCGCCACCAATCGAGACCGCCGACATCCTGACGGCGGTCGGCGGCTATGGGGTCATCTTGCAGGAGGGTCAGGTTGTCCGCCCCTCGCAAGAGGAGTCGGGCTTTATCGAGAATCTCCACCCGCGTACCGCCGTCGGAGTCGCCGACGCGGGGCGAACCCTCTTGATGGTCGTCGTCGATGGCCGCCAGCCCGGCTACAGCGAGGGGATGAACTTGGCCGAGTTGGGGCAGACCCTCCGATGGCTCGGTGCCGACGCTGGGCTGAACCTCGACGGTGGCGGCACGACGACCATGGTTCGAGCCGATTCGACCGGCGGTTTCAGACTGCTGAATCGGCCGATCGACGGCGGACGCCCCGGCACCGAGCGGGTCTCCGCCAGCCACTTGGGAATCCGCCGGCGGACCATACAGCCCTGACCGAAGTTGCCTATTTTGCCCATCGGCAATATCCCGCCAACGCGACCCACTCCATGCCGGCCCCTGCGGGGCGTGGAGCTTGGCAATCGACTCGCCGGGGGATAGGGTCGAAGGATTACCGCTCCCGCCCAGGCCGCTTGGCCGGGCCGCTTTCCCTCCGCCTTCCATGTTCGCCAAGCGATTTGCCTCGCTGATCAACCGCCACTGGGCGTGGCTGCTGGTGGGCTGGATCGTTCTGGCGATCGCCCTCAAGGCAATCGCTCCCACCTGGGACGAAATCGCGCGGGACGGCGACCTGGAATACCTGCCGCCGAGCGTGCCTAGCCTCCGCGGTGAGAAACTCCTTCAGGAGGCTTTCCCCAACGAGAAGGCACACAGCCAAGTCAGCATCGTGCTGTCGCGGGATGGCGAGAAGCTGCTGCCCGACGATCGCCGTTTCGGGCTGGCGATCGCCGAGTCGATCCGACAGACCGAAGGGCTGCCGTTGGTCGATGTCTGGGACGAGACCACGAAGGTCGTCGGCGACATGCTGCTGGCGAGCGAGGGGCAAGCGACGATGGTGGTCGCGCGGCTGACGAGCGGCTTGATGGATGTGGGCAACGTCGGGTTGCTCAACAGCATGAAGTCCCTGCTAGCCGAGCTCGAGTCGCAACGCCCCGAGGGCTTACGCGTCGACCTGACCGGGTCGGCCATGATCGGTGGCGACATGCGAGCCTCGATCGCCGAGAGTCTGGCGAGCACCGAGTTCACAACCGTGCTCCTCGTGCTCGGGTGCCTGTTGGTGATCTATCGCGCGCCGGTGCTGGTCCTGATCCCGCTGGCGACGATCGCGCTCTCGATGTCGGTCGCCACGGATGTGGTCGCCTTGCTGGCGGAGCGGTTCGGTCCCGAGGCGTACTCGTGGTCGAACTTCAAGATCTTCACGACGACGAAGATCTTCGTCGTCGTCATCCTGTTCGGTGCCGGCACGGACTACTGCCTCTTCCTCATCGCCCGTTACAAGGAAGAGCTCTCAGGCGGGGCCTCGCGTGGCGAGGCGGCCGGCCTGGCCCTGGCGAATGTCGGTGAGGCTCTTGCCGGCAGCGCTCTGACGACCATCCTCGGCTTGGCCACGATGGCGTTCGCCCAATATGGCAAGTTCGTTAGCAGCGGGCCAATCGTCGCGGTCTGCCTGTTTGTCGCGTTGACCGCTTGCGTGACGTTCGCCCCGGCATTGCTCCGAGCACTCGGGCCGCTTGTCTTCTGGCCCTTTGGGAGCCGCCTGCTTGCCTCGACCAAGGACGAAAAAGAGTCCGGCACTACGGACCAAGCGGACGGGGCCAGGCTATGGGGATGGGTTGCCGACACGGTGATGCGACGCCCGGCGACCATTCTTGTGCTCACGGTTTGGGTCTCGATCCCGTTGGTCGTTGTCGGCCTGCGAGTTGGCGTGACCCACGACTTCATGGCCGACCTGGACCCGGGGCGGGTGAGTGTCCAGGGGGCCGAAACGGTGCGTCGTTTCTACCATCAGGGCACGATCGCCCCGATGAAGGTCATCGCCCGCCTGTCCGATGAGGTCTTCGCCGGCGAAGCGGAGGGGGGCCTCGACCTGAAGACCGACGAGGGCCGCTTCGCGATCGCCCCGCTGCACTCGGTGCTGTTCCATCTCAACCAAGTGGCCGACGTCCGGAGCCTCTACCTGCCGACGGGCGGCGACCCCCTCAACCGCAAGTTCCTCGGCAGCGCCGCGATCCGCGATGTCGCGGCGGCGGGGAGCCCGATCACTTCCGAGACGTTCGTTTCGCACACGGGTGAGCACGACGGTCGGGTGACCCAACTCGCCGTTCTGCTGGAAGAGAACCCTTTCAGCAAGACCGCCCGCGATCAAATCCCCGAACTGCAGGCCGCCCTCCAGGCCTTCAGCGAGAGGTCTGAAATCGATAATCGCCCTAACCCGTGGCGAGGCGCCGATTTCGAGATCGTCGGTGTCACGCCCGGGATGCACGACTTGGAGGTTGTCACCAACAGCGATCGCACACGGATCCAGGTGCTGACGGTGTCGGCGGTCTTCCTGGTGCTGCTCGCTTTACTCCGCCGACCCCTGGCGTGCGTTTACCTGATCCTCACGGTCTTGGTGAGCTATTGGGTCACACTCGGCGCGACGAGCCTGTTCTTCAGGTGGCTCTACGGAGATACCTTCCTCGGGCTCGATTGGAAGGTGCCGGTCTTCTTGTTCGTGATCCTGATCGCGGTCGGCCAAGACTACAACATCTACTTAGTGACCCGCGTCTTTGAGGAACAGCGCACCCTCGGTTTGCAGGCCGGCCTGCGGCGAGCGATCGTGCAGACCGGCGGCATTATCACGAGCTGTGGCGTGATCATGGCCGGCACATTTATCTCGATGGCGACCGGCACGCTGCGCGGCATGGTCGAACTCGGTTTCGCGCTCGCCCTCGGCGTTCTGCTCGACACCTTCTTTGTGCGGACGGTCGTCGTGCCGTGCTACTTCGCACTCGTTGCCCGGCGTGAAAAGCCGTCGCCTCCCAAGGCGTCCGACACGATCGAGCCTAGATCCGATCTCGACGAAGCCCGGCCAGCGGCCGTCGCCGCCTCTTAGTCGCCGCCGCTTGTACGCTGTGTAGGGGTTATCCGGCCGCCCGCTAGCCGCCGCGGTCTCGATCGCGTGCTCTTCTCCGTCCGGTTAGCCGCAATCTCATGCGCAGTTCTTTGTTGCGCACCTAACTTTCTGGGTCGTCTTTAGTCCTGATCGCGAACCAAAGGTACCCCCATGGCGAAGCTCCTTGTCGTTGATGATTCTCGGCTCACCCGCCGGATCATTGTCAGCGCATTGACCGAGGGGGGGCACGAATGTGTGCAGGCCGAGAACGGTGAACTGGGTCTCGAAGCATTTCGAGCCGGTTCATTCGACTGCATCATGAGCGACCTGCTCATGCCCTGCATGGACGGTTTCGGGATGGCAGCCGCGATACGAGAGATCGATGCGTGCATCCCGATCCTCGTTGCGACCGCCGATATCCAAGAGAGCTCACGCCAGCGTTGCGAAGAGATCGGCGTGACGCGGCTTCTCAACAAGCCACTGAAGGCTGAACAAATCAACGAAGCCGTCGCCGAAGCGATCGCCGCAACCACCCAGGGGGTGTGAGATGCGTTTGACCGAAGACCAACTCGATGCGCTGACGGAAGTCGTTAACATTGGCGTCGGCCGCGGGGCGGCGTCGCTGCACACGCTCGTCGATCAGCGGATCGACCTCTGTGTGCCGCGGGTGAGGCTCTGTGAACTCGCCGAGTTGCAGGCCGAACTCGACTCGGCGGACGAACCGGTAGATACCTCGGTCGTCCAAGGCTTCGAGGGCGCGATCACCGGCCGGGCGATGCTCGCCTTCCCGAAGCGAAGCGGCGTCGCCTTGGCACAACTGCTGGCGGACGACGATCCGCTGGGAGCCGCCGGCACCGACGACGCCCTGGAGTTCGACCTGGCCGGGATCCTCGAAGAGATCGGCAACATCGTTCTCAACGGGGTACTCGGGTCGCTTGCGAATGTGTTCGAGGATGACTTCAGGTACTCGGTTCCGGAGCTCTGCTGTGGCTCCGCTCCGCAAGCGCTGACGCGTGATATCTCGACCGCGACGATTGGCACGTCACCGACCTGCCTGCTGGCCGATGCCCGCTTCGACCTCGCCGATAGCCAAATCAGCGGCTCGCTCCTGCTCGCTTTCAACACCAGCGAGCTCGCGGTGCTGCTCGACCGACTCCTCGAGTCAGTTTAGAAGAGCCAGAATCATGTTGCTGACGCCCGACAGCTTTGCCGCTTACAACGCCTTGCCGATTGGTGTGGTGATGCTGCGCGAAGACCTCGTGATCGAGGGGTGGAACGCGACGATCGCCCGATGGTCGCGTGTCGCGTCGAGTGACGCGGTGGGGCGGGCGTTGAACGATCTCTTTCCGGAGTTTGATGTCGAGCGTTTCCGCTTGCGTATGGCGGCGGTCTTTGAGAACGGCCAGTCCGCGGTGCTCTCCAACGCGATGCACCAGCGGGTCTTGCCGCTGCAGACCGCCTACGGCCATCCTCTGCTGCACAAACTCCACGCCAGCTCGGCCCCGGGCAATCGCGGGCGTGCCCTGCTGGTTATTGAGGATGTCACCACTACGGTTGATCAACTCAATAAGCTGCGAGAGGAACGACGACGACTCCAGGCTTCGGAGCAGTCCCTCCGCGACTATAGCGACGACCTCCGCGCAACGAACGCCGCGTTGACCGAAGCACAACGCCACGCGGAAGAGGCAAACCTCGCCAAGAGCGAGTTCCTTGCCAACATGAGCCACGAGATCCGCACACCGCTCACGGCGGTGAAGGGGTTTGCGGAGATCCTCCGCGAACACGCCGAGTCCCCATTCGCAGAAGACGCCGCGGAACGGGTGGTCCGGAACGGCGACCACTTGCTAGCGATCGTGAACGACGTGCTCGACCTGTCAAAGATCGAATCGGGCAAGTTGACGCTCGCATCCGAGGCCTGCTCGCCGAGCGAGGTTGCGGAGGATGCCTGCCGGATGCTCGGTACCCGAGCCGAGCAGAAGGGAATCGAACTCATAACCGAGATATGCCCCCACGCGCCCTCTTGCTTGTACACCGATCCGATGCGTCTGCGTCAGGTGTTGGTCAACCTGGTTGGCAATGCCTTGAAGTTCACCGAGCAAGGCAAGGTCTGTATTCAGGTGGACTCCGCGACCGAGTCGACCGACCGGGGGATGGTCCGCTTCAGCGTCTCGGACACCGGGATCGGTGTCGATCCGGCGAAGCTGGAGAAGATTTTCGAGCCGTTCACCCAGGAAGATACGTCGACTCAACGCCGCTTCGGTGGCACCGGGTTGGGGTTGTCGATCAGCCGCGAGCTGGTCACCCAGATGGGCGGTGCGATCACGGTTTGCAGTGAGCCGGGAGTCGGCAGCACCTTCTCCTTGCTCTTGCCCCTCGGTGAATCGAGCCAAGAGGCTGTGGCGAGTAGTCGTCTAGCCAAGAACGATACCAAGAGCTTCGATAGCGATGCCTTGCCGTTGTCGGGACGTCGGATCCTGATCGCCGAAGATGGTCCCGACAATCGGCGATTGATCGAGTACCTCCTATCGCGTGCCGGTGCCGATCTTGCCCTGGTCGATAATGGGCAGTTGGCCGTCGATGCGATGCTCAATAGCGAAGACGAAAGCACGTTTGATCTGGTCGTCCTTGATATGCAGATGCCGGTCATGGATGGTTACACGGCCGCCGCCATGCTGCGGCGCGCCGGGGTCACGCAACCGATCATCGCCTTGACCGCTCACGCGATGGCGGGTGATCGTGATAAGGCACTCGCCGCCGGATGCAATGACTACGCAACCAAGCCGATCGACCCGACGGCCTTGGTTGGCTTGATTGCGGGGCTGACCGCTGACCAGCCGCGACCACTCGAATCGGCGTCATGCTGATTGGGCACGTTGGCGCGGACTCGTCAGCAGCGAGACGATCACAAGCGTGGCGAATCCGAGCGGGATCGTCACGAGGCCCGGCTGGCTGAACGGGGCGATGGCGTCGGAGCTTGGCAGGCCGTAGATCTTGGCGTACGTGTCGGCGGAGAGGAGGATCCACGCCAGCGAGCTGACCATGCCGACCGTTACGGCGGCGATGATGCCTTGGCTGGTCGTTCGCGGCCAGAAGAGCAGCATCACCAACGAGGGCAGGTTCGCCGACGCCGCCACGCTGAAAGCCCAGCCCACCAGATAGCTGACGTTCATCCCCTTGAACAGAACGCCAAGCACGATCGCGACCAGCCCGACAACCACCGAAGCCGCCTTGGCGACAGCGACCTTGTTAACATCGGTGAGCGGCTCGCTGCGGAAGCTGTCGATCACGTCGTGCGTTACGGCTCCCGCCGAAGCGAGGATCAGACCACTAACGGTGCCCAGGACCGTCGTGAAGGCGATCGCTGAGATCACCGCAAACAGCGTTTCGCTCACGCTGCGTGCCAACAGCGGCGCGGCCATGTTGCTATCGGTCACGTCCATCGCGCCGCTCGTCATGGCTCCCAGCCCGAGGTAAAGCGTCAGCACATAGAAGAAGCCGATGCACGCGATGCCAACGATCGTGCTCTTGCGAGCGGCGGCCTCGTCCTTGACCGTGTAGTAGCGGATCAGGATGTGCGGCAGCGACGCCGTGCCGCCGAACAGGGCGAGCATCAGCGAGAGGAAGTTCAAGCGGTCGAGCCAACTGCCCGGCTCGTCAGATCGGATGCCGGCGAACTTGGGGTGCTCGCCGGGGCGGAGGACCTCGTTGCCTTTCGCTAAGCGCGGGTAATAGACGATCGACGTTCCGCTGTCTGCTTCCTTGAGCCGCTCACTCCGCCAGAGCCGCAGTTCGCTATCCGCAAGCGTGCGGAAGTATTGAAGCGGCCCAAGCGGTCCGGTTTCAGTGGCTCCGCCGGCAAGGCTTCTGACGCTGCCAACCGGCAGCAGGCTGGCTTCGCCCTCGCCGTTACCTCGGGGAAGCCCTGCCACAAGGTCTTGGCCATCGGGCGTGCGCGTGATGATTTGGCACTCGTCGTAGAATCTTTGGTCGTTTGCGTCGATACGCAGCCGCCAGACCGTCAAGCGTTCCGTCTGCTCGTTAAGCGTGCGAACGTAAGGTTTGTCGGCCCATTCTCCATCGGGCGGTAAGACCGTCTCGCCAAGGAGGCCCGGCAACTCGGCGGGCGGGGCCGAAATCGAGTTCGCGTCGGCTGTTTCGGGCTGTGGCAACGGTCCGAGGACACGCAATCGGCCGTCAGGTTGTGCGCCCTCCGCCGCGACATCTGGCGTGGCGACGAGGCCACGGTTTAGCACGATCATCGTCAGCACCAAGCTGAAGACAACCAACAGCGCTCCCTTGAGGAACTGCACCCAAGTCGTTGAAACCATGCCGGCGGTCACGACGATCAAGATCACCACCGCCCCGACCAACACAACGCCCGCCCAATGGGGCAGGCCGAGCAGCGGCTGCACCAGCACGCCCGCCCCCACCATCTGCGGGATCAGATAGAAGATGCTAACGGCCAGCGTGCTGACGCCCGCGGCGAGGCGGATGCCGCGCGACTGGAACTTGGAGTTGAGCGCATCCGCGAAGGTGAACTTGCCAAGCCGTCGCATCGGCTCCGCGATGACGAACAGGGCGACGATCCACCCGGCGAGGTAGCCGATCGAGTACAGGAAGCCATCGTACCCATAGAAGGCGATCATGCCGCAGATGCCGAGGAACGACGCCGCCGATAGGTAGTCACCGGCAAAGGCGACGCCGTTCACGAACCAGGGGATCTGGCCGTGTGCCGTGAAGTAGCCGGCCGACGAGCTCGCGCCACGCCCCAGGAAAAAACTGATCCCAAGCGTTAGCGCAACAAACGCGGCGAAGATAGCGATCGCTAGCGGAGAGACATCGTAGATCAAAGCTTGGCCTCGGTCGGCAGGTCGTCGGTGCTTGGACGCGGCTCACGGCTGGCCGCGACGCCATAGATCAGCGCCAGCACCAACGCCAGGACGATCAGGCCGAACCCGCTCAGGATCGCCAAGTTCAACCCGGCGATCGGCGTCCAATCCATGGCATCGGCAGCGAACGCGTTGGTGAGCACGAAGGCGGCGTAGCAGCTCGCGTAGAGGGCGAACAGTCGCAGCCCGAGCCGTGAGTTGGGGCCGGCCATGGCGAAGGCTCCAAGGCAGTCGGAGAGAAGAGACCAGTGTGGTGCGAGCAGCTTAGTCTGCCGGCGATCCGGACGAAACCGCCTCAGTAGTGCGGGGGTCGTTCGTCGGGGGCATCGACCGCGCCCTGCTGCTGCTCGACCAATCGTTTGACCGTCAGCTCGAGGGCTTGTTGGCGGCGGGCCGTCTCATCGACCCCGCCACAGGTCTCGGTGAGGGCCTCGTTGAGGTCCTGGACGAGCTGCTGCTGGTGTGTGATGACCTCCTCCAATCGGATGACTTCCCGCTGGAGGTCGCTCGTCGTCGGATCTTTCGTCGTCTCCGAGTCTTGAGGAGAAGCCGTTGCCCGCACCGCATGGACGATCACCGCCACCCAGCCGCCGATCATTGCCAATCCACCGAGGGGGACCACGGCCCCCAGCCAACGCCAGCCCTCGACATACGCCAGCACGTAGAGCAAGCCGCAAAAGACAACCGCTCCGAAGGCCAGCAGGCGCGTCGCCCATCGCAACGCCACGCTCTCGCCAAACAACCCGATCGCTAACACCGCTACGGCGGCGTGCAGTTGGTAACGCGTGCCGGTAACGAAGGTCTCCAGCCGCGTGGCGATTTCTTCCGGCGAGAAGCCTGCCTCGCTCAGGTAGCCCGGCAAGCCATGGGCACCGAACGCGCCGAACGCGACGCCGGTCGCTCCGAGCAAGCCGGCGATCAAGAGATTGGTTTTCATGGCAGCGGCACCTCGTGTCGGCGGGAGCGAACCAACGTTCTACTTCGGCCGCGGCGCATAAAAAAGGACCGCCGGCGAAGCCTCGCCGGCGGTCCCCTCGTCGTTGGTTGATCCGGAAGCTGTCGCTTACGGGCCGGTCAGACCCAGGGCGGCCTCTTCCTCTTCCTGGATGATGATCCGCGGCGTGACCATCATCATCAGGCTGTCCGTCTCGCGGCCGATGCCGACGTTGCGGAACAAGCGGTTGATGTAGGGGATCTTGGAGAGCAACGGCACGCCGAGCTCTTCACGCCCTTCCGCCAGCCGCTTGATGCCGCCGAGCAGCACGGTGCCGCCGTCTGGCACGCTGACCGTGGTGGTCACCGAGACAAACTGGAAGGTCGGCAACTGGACCGTTGTGCCGGCGGTCACGATCTGTTGGGCCTGGGCGTTGTTGGCCGCTTCGTTCGTGCCGTCGTCGTCGGAGTCGGTCGTGCTGGCCGACGTGTTGGTATCGGTCGTGGTCGAACCATCGAACGTGAAGGTGTCGATGTCGCCGATCTCGCTGAAGAACGGCACGACCGTCAGGCGGACGTAGCGTCGGTCCGCGGAGACAACCGCTTGGATCGACATCATCGTGCCCTCGGACAGGACCACGATCACCGGCTGCTGGGCGGCGGCGAACTCGCCGACGACCGGCACCACGCTGATCACGAACGGCGATTCCGAGACATCCGAGACGAACGCCTGCTGACCGTTGAACAGCGTCACCTTCGGGGCGTTGAGCACGTTCGTCCGGGCGTCGCCCTGGGCGGCGTTGATCAAGAAGTACGCCTCGATGTCGCTGAGGATCGCGAAGCCGAAGGTCGCCGCCGAGTCGGGGCTGAACCCACCGAGCGTCGGCTGGGCGAGCGGGAAGCTGCCCTGACGGAACGGCATATCAAGGTCGGCGGTCACCGTGGCGAGGTTGCCAACGATCGGAGCCTCGACACCGACCGTCGCACCACGACGCGACTGAGCGATGTCGCCCGCACCGAGCTCGTTGGTGAACGCACCACCGGCGGTTTGCGTAATCTGGTCCGTGTTCACCAACCCGTCGTTGATATTCATATCGAAGTCGATACCGATCCGCTCGAAGAAGTCATCGCTCAAGCGGATGAACCGGACCTCGATCGTCACTTGCAGGTCTTGCAGGCGGCGGAGTTGGTCGAGCAGGTCGGCGATCTCTTCGTGGACGCTCTGCGTTTGGCTAACCACGAGGCTGAGGTTGGTCGGGAAAGGGCGGATCTCCGCCTCGCCGCCGCCGTTCTCGGCCCACGTGTCCGCCGCCACCGTGGCGGTGATCAACTCGATCAGCGAGTCGAAGTCGGCCGAGGCCGCTCCGCCCAAACCACCGGGTCCGCCGGCCGAGGCATTGACCGGACCGCCGCCGCCGAGGCCGCTGCCACTCAGGTTCTGAGCGAGCACGTCCGGGTTGCCGGGACCGCTCTGCGGGCCGCCGTTGACCAAGGCGATCGGGCCGGGAGCACCGATACCGCCCGCTCCGTAGCCGGTGACGGCCAACGCATCGTTGATCATCCCTTGCAAGCCCATGTTGTTGCTGGGCAGGAAGTTCGGGATCGGGATCACGAGGTCCGCGACGTAGTAGGTGCGTGGTTCGACATCGCCATCGCGGAGCGAGACGCTTGTCACTTTGAGCACGTCGTCCTGGATCGTATGAGCCAACTCAAATTGATCGAGGATCAGATTCAAAGCACTCTCGAGCGGGATCTCGCCCGGCATATCGAGCGTGACCGGTGTATCGGATGAGACCCCTTCTTGATTGAGGCCACGTGGGTCCATGTAGATATTGACCCCCGTCATCTGTGACAGGCTATCCATGACTTCCGAAAGCGGTCGCTCGTTGTAACGCAACTGTACCGGGGTCTGGAGCTTACGCTCGATCTCCTGCTCGCGAGGGCTCATGCGGCCAGGTCCGTCAGCAGGTTTGCGATCGACGATGTCACCCCAACCAGGGCCGTAAGACATTGGCTTGTCGTCGCCGACGTCGAAGACGAAGCCCCGCTCGGTGTCGTGGTCCATACCCCAGATGGCACCGTCTTTCAGCTCACGCACTTCGTCATTCATTCGCGTGCGACGCAGCAGCTTGTTCATCGCGAGGATCTGACGAACGATCGGCTCGTCTGGAGCCAGCTCCTTGAGTCGCTTGGCGATCACTTCCGCTTCCGCATACCGCCGATCGTCGTTCAGGTCGTTGAGTTGATCGATCAACTTGCTGACTTTCTGGTCTTTGAGCAAGTTAGCGGCGTCCTCACGCTTGACGTCGGCGAGGATCGCGGCGTTGGTCTCGTCGAGCTCGATCTGAGCCTTGTTCGCTTCGATGTATCGCTCGGTGCCGCCGATGGTCGTCGAGAGTCGGCGGACGAGCTGGTCGCGGTACTGCTGGCTGACGCCCGACTTCTCGATATCGCCCCGCACCTTGTTGAGCATCTCCAGGGCACGACGCGGCTCGGTCTCGCGGATTTGGCGCGCCTCGACTTGGGCCTGGCCGACCGCGGTCACGAGCTGGCGAGCGAGCACTTGCTGCTCGTCGTCGGCTTTGTCGAGCAGGTCGGCGTCGACGACGCGACCGCCCAGCGGAGCCGGCTGGAGTTCAGCGGGCTCCTGCAGCATGCGGAGGTGGCCATCGAGGCGTGCCTGGGCACGCGGGTCGAGGCCGCCGGCTTGCGTGGCACGTTGGAAGCGTTCAAGGGCCCCGTCGAGGTTGCCCTCACGGAGGTTCTGCTCGCCTTCGGCTAGCAGCCGAGCGGCCGGCTTCGATTCGGGCCGAACCGCTTCGGTCGGCATCGGCAACTGAGCCAAGCGGGCCGGCTGGCCAACGCTCGGACCCACCAAGGCGGCGGCCGGTCGGACGCCGGCGTCGCTGGGTTTCGGAAGGTGGAGGGCCTGCTCAACGCCCGATTGGAGCTGCGACCACTCGGCACCCGTGTTGGTGATGGCCGGATCGTAACGCCGCTCCGGCTGGCGGAGCTCCATGGCGAGCTTGGCCGGGCTGTCTTCGTTGGGGGCGAACTGCGTCGCGGGCACGCCGAGCTTGTTCGCCCGGGTGATCAACTCTTGGGCACGGCCTTGGTCGCCGGCGGCGATCGCGACGCGAGCGTCGGCGAGCATCCGCTGGACGGCCTGCTTGGGCGTTGGCTGGAGCCGCTCGGGCGGCGTCAACGCATAGCGTTGACCGACCGCCGGAGTCGCATGGCTGGTTGGCGGCAAGGGACGTGGCGCGGCGGCCTCGCCTGATCCGCTTGTTTGACCGAGTGTGGGGGCCGCTGTGAAGGCCGCGAGGGCCGTCAGGACGGCGTACTTCCGTGTCGCGTTCAACTCAACCTCTCCTTGTTGCGTTGGATCGCATCGGGCGATTCATATTTGATTTGGGGACACATCCCACAAGCACCAAGTGGCCTTCCCCTTCCGTGGGGTCGTGCACTCGGACGACGAGTCGGACGCTTATCGGCTTTCTACGCCGTGCCGCCAATGCTACGCCTGCTATCAAGCGATCGCCGCGGCGGAACGGAATTAGGTAGATGAGCGGCGGGTAGTTAACTGCTGCGAGAAAACGCGTCAACAGCGGTTTGCCAAAAAACAACCCGGCTTCCCCCGTCGATGGCTGCGAGGGAAGTCGGGTTGGTGCTGTTCAGCGCCGTTTGGTGTGCGGGCTAGAAGCCGGCCCCGCCAAACTCGCCACCGAAACCGCCGCCGCCGAAGTCGCCTTGGAAGCCGCCGCCACGGTTCTTCCCGTCGCCTTCTTCGAAGGTCTCTTCATGGGCTCGGACGACGGACCCGTCCTCGAGTTCGTCTCGCACGAACAGGCGGCCGCTGGCGTCCATGAGCAGCACGCGGACCGGCGCTTTCTTGCGCCCGGCAAGGTCTTCGCCACCGCGGTAGTCGCAGAGGGTCAGGTCGGTTCGGAACTCGAACGAATCGATCTCCACGAGGAACCGCCCGTCCGGGCTGACGACCTCGGTGTCCTCCGTGAAGTTCATGACCGCACCGCGACCGAAGGTGTCTTGGTGAGCGGCCTTGATCGCCCGGCGATTCTCGTCGAGGTCGTAGGACTGCACGAGCAGGTCCACGCCCTCGGAGATCCGCCGTGCCCCAGCGACAAACGCATCGCCCGCCATCGGGATCGAGATCACCGAACTCGGCTCACTCCACTCACTCGACCGAGTCGCTGTCCGGTTGGGATCGCGGCCGGCGAGGCGTGCGGCCACTTCGGGAGCCAAGGAACTCGGATCGGCTTGGGCGTTGACATCGGACAAGAAGAGCTTGACGCGATAGCGGTACTGCCGGCCCGGGGCCACCGCGAAGTCCCAGAAGCGGATCATCGCGAACGGCACGTCGGGGTCGATGGTGTACTCGGCGCCGGCCACGCTGCGGCGCGAGCCCCTTCCACCACCGCCGAAGCCGCCACCACCGCCTCCGAATTCTCCACCGAAACCACCCCCGCCGAATTCGCCGCCATACCCCCCACCGCCGGGCGGGCGTCGACCGCCTCGGCGTCCGCCGCCAAACTCGCCGCCAAAGCCACCGCCGCCGAACTCGCCACCCCGGCCGCCGCGGCGACCACCGGGTGTGTTGCCGCCGAAGCCGCCAAACTCATCGGTTTCACCCTCGGCTGCGTCGTCTGGGCCGGCGGCTTCGTTCTCTTGCTTGGCCATCAACGCATCGGTCTCCGATTGGAGCGGGGCGTCGCGGTGAAGGACTTCCGGTCCCCAGGATTGCTGCACCAAAGGGGGGAGCGGCATCGTTAGGATCGGGTGTTCGTAACGCTTGTCGACGAGTGATTCCGGCCATGGGATCCAGTCCGCGATCATGCGATCCGCCGACCGAACGGTGAGGTTCTTCGAGCGACGCCGTTCCTCGAGGCCGCCGAAGTAAACCGGCTTCCACTCGAGCTCTTCGCCATCACCGCGGACTTCTGCCCTCTCGGCTGTGAGGCCGAGGTAGCGAGGGATATCCGAGCCGGGGTCGTAGCCACGGGCCTCTTCCAGGGCGGCTTGGTAAGCCTTCACCTGCTCGGTGATCGGTGCCTTGGCCAGGACACAGGCGGCAGAGAGGGTCTTGAAACGCTCGTAACCGGTCGTTGCAACGCCTTCCTGCTTGGCGCGGCCGACGATCGGACGCCGCTTGCGGCCGAGTTCGTCGCGGGTTTCGTCACGGGTGCCGGTTGGACCACCGCCCAAGACGGTGTCGCCCCCCTCTTCACGCTGGCGTTTACGCTCGCGCTCGAGCTCGTCTTGTTTTCGTTTCTCTTCGAGCTGTCGCTTGCGTGCCTCTTCTTCGCTCTCAAAAGCGAAGATGCCGGTGATCGCGGTTCCTTGAAGATCGGTGGGCGGGAGCAGCTTGGGGTCGGTGCGATCGACCGTCGGCGGCACCACGGGCAGGGTCAGCGGGGGCGTTTCGACGTAAGCCGATTCGGGGAGCTTCTCGATATCGTTCGACGCGACGCTGTGGGAGGTCTTCTTGAACTCAGGATCGACGCCTTGCCAATTGGACTGCCGATACGCCTCTTGGGCGCGGCTCACCTTTTGGCTTAGCGAGTCTTTCGTTTGGGCGATCCGTTCAACACCGAGCGACGCGTAAGCGAGGTAGACGGCGACACAGACCAGTGCCACCGCCAACGCCTTTTCGACGTGCGCGAGCAGGAGTTGCTTGATGCCGCCGCCGCTTTTGTTGCTGGCCATGATTGGCTTCCGTGGATCGATCGTGTTCCGTTATCAGTTGGGTCGTCGCAGCGGCCGAACGGGTCGGCCTCAGCGGATCATAACGCCTCTTCGAAATCCGCTATCGAATCGTCGGGCTCGTTGAAGAGATAGACCGTGCCCTGCAGGATCACGGTGCCGTAGGTCGGTTTGCGTTCGAAAGCCAGGACCTCGCCACCAACGTTGTTTCGGCGCGCGCCCTCTCCCGATGGGTTGAAGCGGACCTCCTCGATCTCAACCTGCATCGAGGCGTTGGCCAGCTCCCACATCAGTTGGCTCAGCCAGCGGCTGTCCATCTCGAGGACTAGGCGAACGGGCAGCCGTTTGAACTCGCGGCCGTACACGCTGTAATCCTCGCCGGCGGCCTCGATCGGTTGGCCTTCGCCGTCGAGGTAGCGATTAGACAGTAGCTGCGCCGAGGTATCGCCGATTTCACCGCCGCCGCCGAACCCGCCGCCGCCAAACTCGCCTCCAAAGCCACCGCCACCTCCGAACCCTCCGCCGCCTCCGAACTCGCCGCCGAACCCACCACCACCGAATTCGCCGCCAAACCCTCCGCCTCCGAACTCACCGCCGAAGCCTTCGCCACTCGGCACCTCTTCGACATCAGGGGCGTCGATGCGGGTTTCGGTCGGATTGAATCCGGCGGCCGGCTGGCCGACCTTGAGTTCGACAATGGTTTGTACGGCTGCTCTTTGGCTACGCGTGGCACCGGTCTCTTCGTTCGTCTTGGCGATCGATCGGAGCAGGGTTTCGTAGACCCAGAGGTCTTCCTGAAGGACCCAGATTTGCAACGACGAAGGCTGGCTCTTGAGTTCCAGCCGGCTGCGTAAGGCTTCTTGGTCGAGCCATTGCACTAAGTAAGCTTTTAGGTCTTCTTCGTCAGCGGCTCGGCGTCGGGGGCCGCCGCCGCCGAACTCGCCACCAAACCCTCCCCCGAAGCCACCGCCTGGTCCGCCGCTACGACGAGAGGAGCCATCCCCGAGGGGTTCGGCATCGACGATCTTCAGGAGGTTCGGGAAGGTCCCTTTGATATAGGTTTGGTAGATCTCACGCCGGCGGCCGCTGATCGAGTCGCCGAAGGTCGCGTCCTGAACGGCATTGATGAAACCGGGCCCGAGTTCTTCGGGCCACTTAAGCACGTTTTGCTTCTGCTTGCTGTAGAGCTCTTGCCACTCGTTGAGGACGTTCTGCGCTTGGGTCTTGGCTTCATCGAGTTGACCATTGTTCACGTCGTCGTTCGGCTTGAACGGCTGATTGAGGACGCCATCGATGCTTGAGAACTCGCTCTTGATCTTCCCCTCGTTCGCCTTGTATTGGCTCGCGAGCGAAGACGACGCGGTGTACCAGACCCCCAACGCGGTGCCGAGCACCACGACCGAGAGCACCCAGAAGTGGTGCTCTTTAAACCAAGCTAGGGCGACTTTGACTTGATCCATCTCGCGTTGGCCCGGTTAAGGCATCGTTTGGGAAAGGTGGGGTTTGCTATCTGTCAGACATGGTTCGTCGTTGCAACGAAGCCGCTAGAAATCCGATTCTGCATCGACCACGCCGTCGGGGTTCTCACGATTCTGCTGCCGCGTGATTCGCAGCGTTGGGGTCCAAGAGAACTGCACGGTGAAGTCGTAACGCTTGAGCTTCCAGTTCTCCGGCTCCTCAGCCACCTCGCCCTGCCCGCCGCCGAGGCCGGCGAAGCCTCGCCGCCGTCGGGGAGCGTTCTGGTCGCCGCCCGCGGCTTCGGGATCGTACTCGGCGTTGACGATACGGCCCTTGGTGATCACCACCGGGTAGCCGATGCCGAGTTCGGGGAAGGTCACCTCAATCATGTCGGGTTCGCCCCCGTCGCGGACCTCGTCCGGCAACTCGATGCCGCCGTTCAAGAGGTTCTCGACCAGCGAATCGTTGACGAATTGCTTACCGATCGACGCGCCTTGGGCACCCCCTTCGTTGTGGAAGTGGTAGCCCTTGAGCTGGATCACCCAGCCCGGCCCGGTCGGACCGGCGTCGGGCGTGGCTTCCCCATCAACCGAGGGGTCTGCCGCGAATGAGTCTTCTTGGAAGCCATCCGCCGCGGGATCATCGAAGGCATCCGGGTCGGCGGCCTCACCCTCGCCCTCGACCGCTGGGTCGATGGCTTCTTCGGGGGGCAAGTCGGCCTCATCCGCATCGGCTCGCTCGGCGCGGCCGCCCTCGGCGTCTTGCCAGATCGGGCGGACGGTTTCGAACCAGGTCGATAGGTCGTCGAACTTCTGGCAGTCGACCGAGGTGATATGAACCTCTTCGCGTTGCGAGACATCCTCGGCCGTTTGCTGTTTCTCTTCCTCAGGCCGTGTGTCACGAGGGATGGCGCTAACGATCGCTTTCCACAGCTCGGGCCAAAGCAGGCGGCCATCGACGTTGCTCGCTAGGCTCTGCCCAATCTCTTCGATGGTATCGAACTTGGTAACCAGGTCGCCGTTGCGGCTCTTCCACTGGCCCACTTGTGAGACAAACGACTTGGACGGCCGCATGGCCGGCTCCCAGGCTTCCAGATCGACCGTTTGGTAGGCCGACACGTAGCTGCTGTAGTTGAATGCCAGCCCAAGCATCAACGCCGCGGCTGCCGCCGCGATCCAAGGCTTCTTGGCCCGGATGATCCGCTGCGTGACGATCTCGTCCGGCAGCAGGTTGGTCTCCATCTCCGCCCGGCCGAGGCCCTGCACGCAGAGGCCGTAAGCAACGGGGAAGCTCAGGCGGTTCTGTTGGAAGACCGGCTGGGCGGTCACGCTGCCGCCGGCGAGTGCCGCGAACTCCTCGACCGGCTTCACCGGGATGTCGAGGTTCTGCGAGAGATAACGCTGCAAACCGGGCAGCTTCATCGCGTTGCCCAACGCGATGACCTCGGCGATCTCGGCGCCCTTGTTGTTGCTCATGAAGAAGCCGATCGAGCGTTGGATCTCGGCGACGAGATCGCTGAACACCGGCCGCATCGCTTGGAAGACGGCCTTCGGGTCCTCGGCCTTGGCGGCGTTCTTCTTCAGGTGCTCTGCCTTGGTGAAGGTGAGCTTGAGCTCTTTCGTCAGCGCCTTAGTGAAGTGGCTGCCGCCGATCTGGATGCTGCGTTGCCAGACACGGTAGCCGTTGGTGATCACCAAGTCTGTCGTATCGACGCCGAGCGAGAGCACCGCGATCGAGGGCGGTTGATCCTCGGGATTGAACGGCTTGTCGCTCTGATCGCCGATCCGATCGAAGCACGCGTAGTTGTAAAGGGCGAGCGGGGCGAGCTGGATGAAGTCGACTTCGATGCCCGCTTGGATCAGTGGGTCGAGCGATCGCGCGACTTGGTCACGCTTCATCGCGAAGAGGCCGATCTCGGTCTCTAGCGCGTAGCCCTCGTCTTGGCTGCCGCCGGCGAGGGGCTGGTAGTCCCAGACGACGTCTTCCAACTGGAAGGGGATCTGCTGCCGGGCTTCGTACTTGACGATGTCCGGGATCTTCTTTTGCTCGACGGGCGGGAGCTTGATGAACCGCGCCAGCCCGGCCTGACCGGGGACCGACATCGCGACCCGATCCCCCTTCACCTCGTTGCGATCCAGGAACTTCTGGATGGCGTCGCGGACCAACTCTTCTGGGTCGGCGTCCGGCTGGCTGAGGAGCTTCTCGTACTCGATGTAGTCGAAGGCCTCGACTACAAGGCGGCCCTCGTCCGATTCGTGCGGCCGGCAGCGGAGCGCTTTCAGGGCGCTCTGCCCGATATCGATCCCCCAGACTGCTCCGGATTTCGCCATCGGTGTTCTTTCGGCTCGCGGTTAGAGGGCCCTTGCTGCTGGCCCAATGAGTGAACGGATTCAGCGACACATCGCCCGGTGGGCAACGCGTTGGATATAAAACGAGGTCTCGGAAAAGCCTGGGCAGAGAGCCACAGGCTCACCAAGATCCGGCCGGATCGGAGTCCGTCCGGGCGGAAGTTGGGGCCGTCAGTCGCTAACTCTGTCCACGGGCATTCTAATCCGTTGACATCATTTGTGTAGCGAAACCCCGGGCTTGCCGATCGGCCGCGTCGCATTTAGCCGAATATCCCGCACAACTCGCCCCGAGCCAGGTCGAGACACCCCGGCAGATCGCCGGCGTTTCAGGGTGACGGGTGTTCCACCCCGGCGTGCGGCTGTTAGGATCATTCGGACGCGGCTGTTGAGGCGGGAAGGCCTTTCGGCGGCGTTATACGAGCATCTTTCCTCGCATTTGCGCTTCGATCGCCCCCTCTCCGATACATGATCGTGACGATCGATGGCCCCGCCGGGGCCGGTAAGAGCAGTGCCGCCCGCGAGCTGGCCAGCCGGCTTGGCTTCCGCTTCCTGGACACGGGGTCGATGTACCGGGCTGTCACGCTGGCCGCGATGGAAGCGGGCGTTGATCTTGAGGACTCGGAGGCCCTCGCAGCGGTTGCCGAGAGCATTGTTATCGAACTGACTGACGACCGCGTTTTGCTCGATGGCCGCGACGTGACCCGCGAGATCCGCACGCTGGAGATCACGTCCGCGACCCGGCACGCGGCGGATTGCCCGAAAGTCCGCAGCCGGCTCGTCGAGCAGCAGCGCCGTTTGGCAGATGGCCTGGATGTGGTGACCGAGGGGCGGGACCAATCGACCGTGGTGTTCCCGAACGCTGAGTGCAAGGTCTTCCTCACCGCCTGCGAGGAGATCCGGGCCCAACGGCGCTACCTCGACCTGCGAGCCCGTGGTGAGGAGGTCACGCCGGAAGAGGTCCTCAAGAAGCAACGCATCCGCGACGCTGGCGATAGCAGCCGGGCGGTGGGGGCGTTGGTCAAAGCCGACGATGCAATCGAGTTTTGCACCGACGGGCTCTCACGCGAGGAAGTGGTCGATCAATTGATGGACCTCGTCAACGAGCGCCGTTCGGTCCTCCGATCGCACTGATGGGGGGACGCGTGAAGAGTCCCGCCGAGAAACCACCGACCTACCGCCGTGGGGCGGTCAAAGCGGCCTGGTACTGGCTCACCAGCACGGCGATCTGGGTCGTCGCCAAGCTCCTGTACCGCTTGAAGACCGAAGGCCGCTTGCGAGTCCCCTCGGAGGGCCCCGTGGTGCTGCTGGCGAACCATACGAGCCATTTTGATCCTCCCTTGGTGGGTGGTTCGGCTCGGCGTCAGCTCAGCTATTTGGCCCGCGACACCCTCTTCGTGGGGCCGTTCGGGTGGCTGATCCGGTCTTACGATGCGGTGCCGGTCGATCGAGGCGGCTCCGGCATCGCCGGCATTAAGGCGACCCTCAAGCGGCTCAAGCAGGGGGGAGCGATCCTTCTGTTCCCCGAGGGGACCCGCTCCGACGACGGGGAGATGAAGCCGTTCAAGCCCGGATTCGTCTCGCTGGTCCGGAGGGGCAAGGCCGCCATCGTCCCGGTCGGCTTCGCCGGTCCTCACGACGTCTGGCCGAAGGGGCAGAGCAAGCCGCGGCTCACGGGAAACATCGCGATTCACTACGGCGAGCCGATCGATTTTGCCGAAACTACCAGTCTTAGCGATCAGGAGCTGGTTGAGCTGGCCGAGCGGCGGGTCCGCGAGTGTGCCGCTGCCGCCAAGAAGCTCCGGGGCGGCTAAACCGCGGAGTTTGTTAGGCAATGCGGTTGTGGAAGCCCTGCGATCGCTATATCTTGCGGAGCTGCACGCGTTAGTTGGGCCCGTCCGTGTGGGTCGGGAGTCGCCCAACTCGCCAACGGTCCTTTAACCCCCTGTCCGCCGCCCGCGTTCTTTTTTGCGGCGTTGACGCGAGTCTGCCTTTTGGCAGATTCCCGCCCGTCCCGAGCGATAGCTTGGTCGACACGCCCCCCGCTTTTGACGCAGACGGCTCCTATTTATGGTCAACCGCAACCTACTGCACGAATACGACGTCACCGACGAGGATCTCGTCGCCGTGATGGGCGATGCTGAGCTGATCGATGAGACCGCCTGGCTTGAGGGCGAAGACGTCTCGATCAACCAGATCGTCGAAGGCAAGGTCATCCGTGTCGACAACGAGTTTGTTGTCGTCGATGTCGGCTACAAGAGCGAAGGCCTGATCCCGCTGTCCGAGTGGGAGCCGGAGATCGAGGAGGACCCGTACGGTCACGATCCCGAAGCGACCGAAGTCGAAGAGCAAGAAGCCCCCGAGCCGGAGCCACCGCCGGAGCCGGGCGACACGATCCGTGTCCTCGTCGAAGACGTCGAAGACGTCGCCGGGCGGCACGACGAGCGGGGCATGCTGGTCCTCTCCAAACGCAAGGCGGAGCGGATCGAGCAGTGGCTCGGCGTCATGCAAAACGTCCACGAAGGGGACGTTGTCAAAGGCACGGTCATCCGCAAGATCAAGGGTGGCCTGCTCGTCGATATCGGCGTCAACGTCTTCTTGCCGGCTTCGCAGGTCGATATCCGCCGTCCGCACGACATCGGCGAGTACATCGGCAAAGAGATTGAGTGCATGGTGCTCAAGATCGACGAAGAACGCCGCAACATCGTGGTCAGCCGCCGCAGCCTGATCGAGCAAGAGCGTGCCAAGAAGAAGGCCGAGCTGCTCAAAACCCTCGCCGTTGGCGATATCCGCACGGGCATCGTCAAGAACATCGCCGACTTCGGTGCGTTCGTTGACCTGGGTGGCATCGACGGCCTGCTGCACATCACGGACATGAGCTGGGGCCGCATCACGCACCCGAGCGAGATGGTCAAGATCGAAGACGAGCTGGAGGTCATGGTCCTCCACATCGATTACGAGCGTGAGAAGATCGCGCTGGGCCTCAAGCAGAAGACCGCCAGCCCTTGGGAGAAGGTCCCGGCGACCTACCCGGTCGGCACGCGGATCCAGGGCTCGGTCGTCAACGTGATGAGCTACGGTGCCTTCGTGAAGCTCGAAGACGGCATCGAAGGCCTCGTGCACATCTCGGAAATGAGCTGGACCAAGCGGATCAGCCACCCGAGCGAGTTGGTGCAGGTCGACGACAACGTCGAGGTCGTGGTCCTTGGCATCAACCAAGAGAAGCAAGAGATCTCGCTTGGTATGAAGCAGACCCAGGACAACCCCTGGGACAAGGTCGCCGACCGCTACCCGCCCGGGGCGGACGTGGAAGGCCGCGTGCGGAACCTCACGAACTACGGAGCCTTCATCGAGATCGAAGAGGGCATCGACGGTTTGCTGCACGTGTCGGACATGAGCTGGACCCGCAAGGTCAGCCACCCGAGCGAGGTCGTCGAGAAGGGCGAGATGCTCAAGTGCAAGATCCTCTCGGTCGATACCGAGCGGCGTCGCATCGCCCTGGGCATGAAGCAGCTCGACGACGATCCGTGGAGCACCGACATCCCCGATCGCTTCCAGCCCGGCCAACTGGTCAAGGGCAAGGTCACGAAGATCACCAACTTCGGTGTCTTCATCGGCCTGGAAGACGGCTTGGAAGGCCTGCTGCACGTCTCGGAACTGTCGGACGACAAGATCGAGAACCCGGAGGAGCTCTGCAGCGTCGGCGATGAGATGGAAGTCAAGATTCTCCGTGTCGATATCGACGAGCGGAAGATCGGGCTCTCGAAGAAGCGGGTCGATTGGGCCGAAGAGGAGTTCGCCGCCGCCGTCGCCGCGGAGAACGAAGAGGCCGCCGCAGCCACGAGCACGCCGACCCCAGGTTCCGAGAACCTGAAGGGCGGTATCGGCTCCGGCGATGGCCCGCTGTTCAAGTCGGCCGCGACCGAAGAGCCGGCTGCCGAAGCGGCTCCGGCTCCGGAAGAGTCTCCGGCTCCCGAAGAGGAAACGAAGCCCGAGGAGTGAGGTCACTCGACGGCTTGAGATAGCTCCAAGCGGGGCCGTGGTCAGACCGACCACGGCCCCGCTTTTTTGTTCGCGTCAACCAAGCCAGTGATGGCTGGTCACGGCTGCCGGCTCATTAGAACCTTGACCGTGTAGCCACCTCGCATTGTGCCATTCTCCATATAGAGCCAATCGGTCACGCGTTCTTTGTCAACGGTAACGCGGTCCCCCAGCTTTAGGTTGCTGACCCGCTGGGGCAAGTTATTCAGCACACCATTGAACTGGTCGGCGGCGTAGCTGAGTTCGCTTAGCCACATAAACTCTGCCTCCTCGCCATCGACGAATTCGACCTTGATCGCGAAACCGGTCTGGCCTGGGCCGGGGGAGTTGAGGGCTTTGATGAACGTTGGGAGGTTCTCTAACGCTTCCCGTTCTGCCGCCCGCACCTCGAGATCGTCCTCGGCGACATCGATAATGGGATCCGACACGACGGCCGTGTCTGCTCCGCATCCAAGACATAGGATCGCGGCGAAGGCTGAGCAGCTGGCGAGTGAGTTCTTAATCATGCGAGTGGCATCGGGTTGGGGCAAAGATTGGTCACAGCACCTCCAATTATCGAAGCCTGATGTGATAGTCGGCTACCTCTGAGAGGGCTCATCCGAGTGTCATCTTGTTGGCACAGGAGCCGTGCCACGATCCGATGGCGATGCGTAGGGCCCTCGTCCTCACATCCGGTGTGAGCGGGTAGATCGAACAATCCACCCGATCCGAATAAGCGGCGCATTGCGTTAGGTTTTCCCACGCGTGCAGACTTCGCGCGGGGCGGGTCGATACGACTTGCTAGCACCCGAGCCGTCCTCCGACGGTCCGCTCTCGATCTGTCTGTGCCCGCAGCGATCGGAGTGGCCACGCCGTCCCTATAGCCGCCTGCCTGCCATGCCCGCCGCCACCAAGAAGCGAGCCACCCCCGGAGCGTCCGTTCAGACGCCGCTGGAGACCTACCTCCGCGAGATCAACGAGACGCGCCTCCTCACCGCCGCCGAGGAGAAGGAGCTTGCTGTCAACATCGGCAACGGCGACTTGGCGTCGCGTGACCGGATGGTGCGTGCCAACCTGCGGCTGGTGGTCAACATCGCCCGCGGTTACGCCGGCAAGGGCCTCGGCTTGCAGGACCTCATCGAGGAAGGGAACCTCGGCCTATTGCGGGCGGTCGAGGGCTTCGACCCGGCGGTCGGCACCCGGTTCAGCACCTACGCCAGCTACTGGATCAAGCAATCGATCAAGCGGGCGCTCATCAACACCGGCAAAACGATCCGCATCCCGGCGTACATGGTCGAGCTGCTGAGCAAGTGGCGTCGGGCCTCGGCGCGGTTGACCGAGGAGCTCGATCGGACGCCCACCCCCGAAGAGATCGCCCGCGTGCTGGGGCTGCCCAAGAAGAAGCTCCCGATCATCAAGAAGGCGATCAAGATCTACAACGCCACGCCGCAGACCGATCAGACCGAGGCCGGTTGGACCCTCGGCGATATGGTGATGGACGAGGGCCAGCTCCCGCCCGACGAGCGGATGGTCGAGAGCGATTCGCTCCGCCATGTGTTGAAGATGCTCGAGCGGATGGACGAACGCGAGGCGACGATCCTCCGCCTGCGGTTCGGCCTGGGCGGCATCGAGCCGAAGACCTTGAAGGAAATCGGCGAGCGACTCGGCCTCACCCGCGAGCGGGTGCGTCAGATCGAGACCGAGGCCCTCGCGAAGATGGCGGCCAGCCTCGACGATCCGCGCGACGCGGCACGCCTGTTCGGCCCGCCGGATGCTGAGGATTGATCCGGTCGCAACGGCGTCGGCCCGCGAGTGGTTCTTCGGTTGGCCACGGTCGGACGGCAGCGACACGACGCTGGGCTACGGTTGCTTGGTCCCGCGCGATGACGGCGGGGCTTATCACCCCACGCCCCGACGAGCCCACGACCGATGTCGATCTTCCGATTCGGCAGCATCCGAACCCAGGTGCAACTTCTGGCCGCCCTTTCGGCGGCCACCGCTCTGGTGGTGGCGTGCGCCGCGTTCGTGATCAACGACATGCAGGTGCTGTCGGCTAGCAAGCGACAGCAACTCTACCGATACGCCGCGGTTGTCAGCCGACACGTTAGTCCCGAGCTCGCCAAGGGGCAGTGGGAGGCGGCCAAGTCACAACTCGAGACCCTCCGTATCGAGCCGACGGTCACCTCGGCTTGCTTGTTCGATGCGGCCGGCAGGGTGGTCGCCGTTTACCGACGCGATGCCATCGCCGGTGCCAGCTTCCCGGCGGCCAGCGACAAGTCATGGCTCGTCGAGGAGGAAGGGGGTGAGATCTCTCTCTTCCAGCCGATCCATCAGAATCAACTGCGTGTCGGTTCGCTCTTCATGCGATCCACCAGCGACGATATCCACCGCCAGCAGGCGGCCTATCCGCTCATCGTGGGGGTGGTCTTCCTCATCTCGTTGGGGGTAGCGGCCTCGTTCGCCTCGCGGATGCAGAACCGGATCTCTTCCCCAATCGAAGCGCTCGCGCGGGCGGCCCGCCGAATCTCCGAAGAGGGAGACTACTCGGTCCGTGTCAATCAGCGCGCCACCGGCCAGCTCGGCGATCTTTGCTTTGCCTTCAACGCGATGCTGGATCATATCGAGTCCGCCGACGCGAGCCTGCAACAGGCCCGCGACGAACTCAACGCCCGTGTCCGAGACCGCACCCGCGAGCTCCACCGCGAGGTGCTCGAACGCCGCTTCGCCGAATCGATCATCTCCGGGCAGAAACGCGTGCTGCAGCAACTCGCGACCGGCAAACCATTGCCCGGTGTGCTGAGCACGCTGCTCGCCGAGGTCGAGTCGCACATCAGCAACACGGTCGCGGCGATCTCGATCGTCGAGCAGGGGAGCGAGTGGTTCGACGAGCCGATCGGCCTGCAGCTCAGCTCACCGCAGCGTGAAGGCTTGAAGCAACTGCCGTTTGATCCGAAAGGGCCGGCGCCCGCACGGGTCGCCGCCCTCGGCAAAGCCCAGCACGATTTCCACGACGCCAAGGAAGAGCAAACAGCCGGCTTCGATTCGACGATCCATGGCGGGGCGTGTTGGGCCTATCCTGTCCTCACCTCCGACGGTCGTCTGCTGGGCGTGATCACGCTATTCCATCGGAAAGATCGCGAGCCGGCAGAAGAGGAACTCGAACTGATTGAATCGGCTTGCTCCCTCGCAAGCCTGTCGATCGAGCAACGCAACGGCGAGAAGGCCCTCAAGGACGCGATGCACAAGGCGACGGCCGCCAACCGTGCCAAGAGCGACTTCCTGGCAAACATGAGCCATGAGATCCGCACGCCGCTCAATGCGATCCTCGGATTCACCGACCTGATGCGTTCGTCGGACGACGAACTCGACGCCGAACGCCGCGACTATCTCGACACGATCGCTTCGAGCGGTAAGCACCTGTTGGCTTTGATCAACGACATCCTCGATCTGTCGAAGATCGAATCGGCCCGGACCGAAGTAACCGCCGAGCCATCCGACCCGCATCGGGTCTTGGTGGAGGTGATGTCGCTGCTCCGCGTCCGCGCCGTCGAGCAAGGGATCACGCTGGACTGTGAATGGCAGTCGCCGGTGCCGGAGACGATCCTCACCGATTCGGCACGGCTCCGCCAGTTGCTCGTGAACCTCGTCGGCAACGCAGTTAAGTTCACCGAAGAGGGATCGGTCCGCGTCACCGCGGCGATCGAAGAAGCCACCTCGACGAAGCCAACGCTGCGGATCGAGATCACCGATACCGGCATCGGCATCGCCGAGGACAAGATCGCGGAGATCTTCAACCCGTTCGTGCAAGCCGACGCCTCAGTGACCCGCCGGTTTGGCGGCACCGGCCTCGGCCTCGCCATCTGCCGGCGTCTGGCCGAGGCGATGAAGGGCACGCTCGACGTGACCAGCGAGCCGGGCGTCGGGAGCTGTTTCACACTCCGTCTGCCGACCGGATCGCTGCGCGGCATCGCCAGTCGCACACAATCGGTCTGCGACGGCTTGCACTCGCGAGATCGCGCCGAACCCGCCTCGCAGGCGGATTCAGATTTGAGCGGGGCCCGATTGCTCGTGGTAGAAGATGGCGAAACCAACCGACGGCTGATCGATATCGTGCTCCGCCGTGCCGGCGCCGAGGTCGAGATGGCCCACAACGGCAAAGAGGGAGTCGAGGCCGCGATGGCGTGCGACTTCGACGCCATCCTCATGGACATGCAGATGCCCGTGATGGACGGCTACACCGCGGCCGCCAAGCTCCGGGCGGCGGGTTACGAGGGGCCGATCATCGCCCTGACCGCTCACGCCATGAAGGGCGACGCCGATCGCTGCCTCGAAGCCGGCTGCAGCGACTACCTAACCAAGCCGATCGACGCACCGGTCCTGCTCGCCAAGCTCGCTAGCCTCTGCGGAGGCGAAACAACGAGCCATCCGGTGACCAAGGTTGAAGAGACCGTCGCTCCCAACGACCCGATTGCGAGCACCCTCCCGACCGATGACGAAGAGTTTCGCGCCGTCGTTGAGGCCTTCCTGGATAAGAGCCGCGAAGCGATCGAAGAGATGCAACAACAAGCCGAGCGAAAGGCTTGGCCCGAGCTCCGCGATCGGGCCCATTGGCTTAAGGGGTCTGGCGGCACGGCCGGTTACGCCCTGCTGTCGAACCACGCCGCCGATCTCGAGGCAACGCTCGCCAACGAACCCGACCCCGCGGCGGTGCGTGAGTGCCTCGGGCAACTCAAGACCTTGCACAGCCGCCTGATCGTCGAGGCAGCGCCCGCTGCCGTTTAGTCACCGCCATACCGTTCCATGATCGAAACCGCACCAACCACGCTGGCCGAACCGGCAATCGATAGCGTCTGCGAGCTGCCCAAGACGGCCCGCGTGATGATCGTCGACGACGAACCACTCAATGTCACCGTGGTCCGGAAGTTCCTGCAACGCGCCGGGTACGAGAAGTTCGACGAAGTCACCGACGCTACCAAGGCGATCAGCCGCGTCTATTCGGAGGAGCCCGATCTCCTCTTGCTCGACCTGATGATGCCCGGTGTGAGCGGCCTAGAGATCCTAGAAACCCTCCGAACCGACCCGCGCCTGAGCAGCCTCCCGATCCTAATCCTCACCGCGAGTTGCGATCGCGAGACCAGGGCGCAAGCCTTGAACCTCGGGGCGACCGACTTCCTCTCGAAGCCGGTCGATCCGGTCGAGCTTGTCCCGCGTGTCCGCAATGCGTTGTTGGTCAAGAACCGGGAAGACGCGCTCGAGGGACTCGTCGCCAAACGGACGGCCGAGCTCGAGAGGTCACGCCGCGAGGTGATCCATTGCTTGGCCCGCGCCGCGGAGTTCCGTGACAACGAGACCGGCCGTCATGTGCTGCGGGTCGGCAAGTACGCCGGCCTGATCGCTCGCGAGCTCGGGATGGCGAATGCCGATGTCGAGCAGCTCGAACTCGCCGCTACGCTGCACGATGTCGGGAAGATAGGCATCCCCGATTCTATCCTCTTGAAGCCCGGGAAGCTGGAGCCCGAAGAGTTTGAGCTGATGCAGAAGCACAGTTCTTATGGCAAGAAGATCGTGCAGGCGATGGACTCGACCGAGCTCGCCGCTTTCACCGGGCACGCCGAGCTCGGCTCGACGATCATCGGCGAGTGTGCGTCGCCGATCTTGCAACTCGCCAGCCGGATCTCGCTAACCCATCACGAGAAGTGGGATGGCTCCGGCTACCCGCTCGGCCTCGCCGGCGAAGACATCCCGCTCGAAGGACGCATCACAGCGGTCGCCGATGTGTTCGATGCCCTCAGCAGCCGACGCCCCTACAAGGCCGCGTTCCCTCTGGCACGCTGTCTTGAGATCCTCGAAGAGGGCCGCGGCAAGCACTTTGACCCCGTCGTCCTCGATGCCTTCAACGCAAGGCAGAAGGAAATCGTCAACGTGCAGATCACCTTCGCCGACACCGAGTGAGCGATCTACTGAACCGCCCCGTCTGAGATCAGCGTGTCCCGGCTGACATAGTCCAGTGGACGCGTGCGGCGGTTGGCCAAGTCGAGGGCCTGCTCCACCGCCGAGGTCGGCGAGGCCCCTTCAGCCAGCACGATGTTGTTGTAGTCGAGCAGGGCGCCCGCTTCGTAGTACACATTGCGGAGAGCGAGGGCGTAGTCGACCGTCGCTTGATGGTAGAGGACCTCGGTGTCGAGCAACCGGCGCTGGGCTTCGAGTTTCAGGTCGATCGATGTGCGTCCCGCCTTCTCGGCCGCGTCGAGCGAGGCGATCTGTTTCTCGGCCGCTTGGTAGCGATTGTATTGTGCCTGCACCACCGCGAAGGCACGCCGGACATCGGTGACCGCGTTGCTTAGTCCGAAGATAACATCCCGCTTCTGTTCCTTGAGGATCGCCCGCGATCGTGCCAAGGCGTGCTCCGAGTTCCGCACCGCCGTGTGGGCGTGCCGGAAGCCGATCGGCACCTCGAGTTCCACGCCGACCTGCCACTCTTGGTAGTTGCCGGTTGAAAGGTCCCCGTAGGCACTCTCAAAGCGGCCGTCGCTCTGCGAGATCATGTCCTCGCCAAAGCCGCGCCAGCGATAGCGTCCGACCACGTCGAGTTGCGGCAGCAGAAGGTTGCGGCCGGCGATCAATTCGAGTTCGTGTTGTTTGATGACCCACCGCTGCCGACGCAACTCGGGGCGTGAGCCGACGGCCGTCGCGGTCAGACGGTCCCAATCGAATGAAACCGGCGCGACCTGAGGCTCGTCGGCCGGTCGGAGGACCGCCCCGCCGTTGATCGGCATCCCCAGGATCAGACGCAGCCGCCGCTCCGCGAGGCGGACGCCCACGGGCGAGCGCCCCGTGCCGCCGCCACTCCCGTTGCCGGTCCGCGTGCCGTCGATGGTCCGCCCCGATTGGGCGTTGACCACCTCGGATTCGTAGCGCCAGTATTGCTCGAGTGCCTGACCGAGGTTCTCGTTCTCGCCCTTCGGCCGGCCGTACTTCCCTTCGATCGCAACGCTCTGGTAAGTCTCCAAGGCGTAGTCGCGAGCCCGTTTCTTGGCGTCCAGGTCGCGGTAGGCGAAGTAGAGATCCCAGTACGCGTTCTCGACGTTCGCCACGAGGTCACGAACCGCGGCCTCGAATTGGGCCAGGCTGATATCGGTGCGGGTCCGAGCGAGCAACACGCCGTTGAGTTGGCCCGGCTCCCCGTTCGGCCCGGCAATCCGGTTGAATTGCACGCCAGCGCCTTGCAGCAAAGGCTGCCGGACTTCGCCTTCGAGGATCGCCTGGAACGCGTTGCTCGGGCTGCCAAACCGGTTGCCAACGTTGTTGTTGAAATCCGACTCCATCAGATGCCGGAGGAACACCTGGGTGCCGGTGGCGGCTTGCTTGCGGACCTCGAAGTTGGCATTGCCCAAGTCTTGCAGCAACTGGCCGCCATCGCCGACGAACGAGTTGTTGAACTCCCGGTCGTTCTTCTCAAAAAACGCGCCGGCCGCCAGCGTCGCATCGAAGGCAGACAGGGCCGCTTCTTCGCCGGTGCGGGCGTCGCTGTAAGCGAGGGCCGGGTCATAAACCGTGGCCTGCAAGGCATCCGGCTTGGTGATCGTGCCGCCCAGGTCCCGCATCACACTGGCGTGGGCCAGGGCGTGGCGGATCGCCTCGTCGAGCGTGATATCGCGATGCTCGATCGGGGCATCCGGGTCGAGCGACGCGGGCGCTTCGTAGCTGACCTGATCGATCTCGCAGTGGGACGTCGGGTCTTCGGCGGTCAGTTGACCGAGCTCAACCGGTGAATCGTGGTAGCAGACATCCGCCGCGGCACTGTCGTAGAAGGTCAGCCCCGGATTGTGCGTTCGGCATCCACTGAGGCCGATCACCAAGCTCAACCCGCACAGGCCCAGCCGACGCAGAGCGTCGTCGTGCCGGCGGCGGCTGTTATTGGGTGGAATCGGCATGGGCCGGGGCGAGGGCGTGCTAGCGGTCGGTTGGGCGAAGCGGTTGTGACGAATGCGCAAATTAGGCGGCGTGACGGCAGCGTCTCGTTCACGCTATCGGCCGCCCCTGATGAGCGGCTGCACCAATTTGCTCGCAGAGTCGGCGGTATCGGCAAAACCGTTTCAATTCGCCCAAACCCTCACCGGCCCGCCGCCCGATGGTAGAGCGTAGAGGTCAGTCTCCCCATCTCTTGCCAGTCGGTTGCTATGAAAGCCAGCTACCTTGTTTTGATCGTGATGCTGGCAGGGTCCACCCAGGCCGCGGCGGACGACCTGTTCGACCTGCTTGGCCCGGCCGAGCCTTCAGCCACGAAGCAGGTTTCTCATACGTTTCCAGCCGGTCCGTCGCTCGCGCCTTCATTAATTGCGGAATCCGCTGACGAGCTTGATGGAGCTAAGAGCGAAGAGCCGGAGCCGCTCCGCGTCGCTCAAGTCGAGGAAGCGATCCCGGTTCCGGCCGAAGTGATCCGCCCGCTCGAGACGAACCAAGACCTCGCCACCGCGTGGGGAGTGCCGGCGGTTGTGGCACCCCAGCCGACGAAGTCCTCGCCACTGTTTCGCCCGATCGTCTCCCTGACGTTGGACATGGGGGCCGATCCCGAGTTGGTCAAGCAGGGGGCGGGCATCCCCGACAAGTTCGCGATCAAAGACCTCGCCGCCGAGGCGTTCGGCGAGTGGGACACGCCACGGGGCGAGCTCTCGCTGGCGGCAACGCGTTTCGCGCCGACCGACTTCCGTTTCGCCGCCCCGGCGGTTTACAGCCGACCGCTGTACTTCGAGCAGGCCAACCTCGAGCGCTACGGCCACCATGTCGCCCTCTGCGAACGCGACAACCTCTCGCAATCGGCGCTGAGTGCCGCCCACTTCTTCGCAACGGTCCCGGCCCTGCCCTACAAGATGGGAACGACGCGACCCGACGAGTGCAGCTACGTGCTGGGGGTATACCGGCCCGGCTCCTGCAACCCGCATCAGCTGCTCCGGCCGGAACTGAGTGTGAGCGGATTGACCTGGGAAGGAGCGATCGCGACCGGATTGGTCTTCATGATCCCCTGAGACCAGTTTCCTGAGAGGTCACAGCCCATCGGCCGGTGTGTATGCTGGAGGCATTCACTTGTTTGCCCCTCCCGGCGTTTGCGATGGCGTCCCCGGCTGAACCCGACCGGTCCGAAGCGATCCTGCTTGAGCAGGCGATCGCCGGCGAGTCGCGGGCCTTGGAGGAACTCCTCGTCTCGCACCACGCGCGTTTGCGACGGCACATCGACCAGAAGATGTCGCCTGCCTTGCAGGCGAAGCTATCCGTCGATGACATCCTGCAGTTGACCTACTTGCAGGCCTACAAGTCGATCGGCCGCTTCGACCCGAAAGGCCCCGGCGCGTTCTATGGTTGGCTCCGGACGATCGCCGGCAACAAGCTGATCGACGCCAGCCGCCAGCGCGGCCGTGAGCACCTGTCTCCAACGGGCGGGGCGACCTCACGGTCCGGCAGCGGCTTCGCCAGCCTGATGGGCGGACTCGCTTGTTCGGACGCGGGGCCGAGGACCGAGGCCATGACGGACGAACTCCGCGGCGCCTTCGAGGTCGCCCTGGCCAACCTGCCGGAGAACTACCGAGGCGTGGTCAAGCTACGCTACCTGGACGGGCTGCCCTTGGAAGAGGTCGCCAAGCAGCTTGGCGTCACCACCGGGGCGGTCCGCGGGCTCTGCCACCGGGCTCGACAATCGCTCCGCGACCAGATACTCAGGCTTTCTCATTACCTATAATCAAGCATAGGCAGCAACCGGCTCCCCAGCGTATTCCGATGCCCCACCGCGAAGACCCGTCGTCAGCCGACCTCCGCGCGATGATTCGTCGCGTGGGTGAGATCGCGCGCGACGGTCACCTCGACGACGTCTTCACGCGAATGGAGCGGGACGACCAACGCGACGAAGCCGATTCGTTCGAGTCCGGCACCAACCCGGCCGCTTCGCACTTTGACGAATCGTCGGCTTGGTTTGGGTCGAGCGAGAGCGGGATGAATTCGGGCATGGGGCTCGACGAAGAGCAAGAAACAATCGATCCGCCCATCGGAACGAGTACCGATCAAGCCAGGCCGGACACGCCAAGCCTCTCGAACCCGTCCCCGTCGTTGCCGGGCGCGACACCGTCGCTTAGCCCGCCCTCGTCGACGCCGCTCTTCCGCCCGACGCGACGCCCGCCGATGGCGACCCTCCGCGTCTACGACGACGACCAACGCGATGCCGAGACGGTCCGCATCCGCCAGACGCCGTTCGTCATCGGGCGTCAGGACGGAGAACTAGTCATCGGCCACGAACGCCAGATGTCCCGCCGCCACGCGCGGATCGATCGGATGCAAGAGGGCGACTCTTGGCGGTGGTACCTCGGCGACCTGCGGAGCACGAACGGCACGTTCCTGCGGGTCGAGCGGGCCCCCCTGCAAGATGGGACCGAGCTGCTGATCGGCGGGGAGCTGGTTCGCTTCGTCGAATCCCTCAGCGGCGGAGCCCCCTCGCTGCTGCGAGTCGCTCCCGGTGCCGACGAAGAACGCGTGGCCCTCACCGAGGACGTGCACCTTGTCGGATCCGATCGCACCGCCTGCTTGCCGTTCCTCGCCGACTCGGATTACCTCGATCCACAGCACATCCGGTTCGAGCACCGCGGTGGGCAATGGACTGCGGCCGACCTGCGGAGCACGAACCACCTCTGGGTGGCGATCAGCAAGCGGGTCGAGTTGACCGACCAGTCGATGTTTCAGATCGGCGAGCAGCGTTTCGGCTTCCACCTGCCGTAAAGGGAACCCGACCGAGCCGCGGGGCGTCGTTAGCTACGACTCACCGGTGATACCAACCAAAGGACTGACGCCGTGATCCGCTCGCTCTTCTTGATGCTAGCCCTCGCAACGGCCACACAGGCAGCCGATCCGTCTCCCGAGTTGCAAGCGAAGATCGATTCCGTCGAGTGCAACCAGCACGGTTGGCCGAAGACAAAGTACGTCGCCTTCTTCGGCACCCAGGGCGCCGGGACGAACCCGAACACCCACAACATCGCTTACGGCATCAACGGCAAGGGGTGGAAGCACTACGTCGACGAGCAGGTGCAGCCGCTGCTCGATGGCCCCAACCCGCCGGCCCGTCTGGTGATCCATTGCATCGGTCCGGCGTGGCCCCGCTTCCGCGATGGCGAGGTCCGACTCCTCAAGAGCGGGCGTGCCTATCGTTGGTTCGAGTACGACTGGCCGCTGACCGTCGCGGAGGGACGTCTGCGCGAAGACGGCAAGGGCCGTTGGCCGGCGATGCCGAACTATCTCAACGATTTCGCCGAGGCGTGGCAGTCCGTGGCCGATGGCTCTCGCTCTCGCGGCTACCCCGTGGAAACCTACGCGTACACCGGACTGCTTCAGACACCCTGGCTCGAAGCGATACGCGAGTCAGACCCTACCGCTTATCGCGAGCGTGTCGTCCGCGTTGCCGAGTTCTTCCGCGACGCCGGCTTCGCCGGACTCTACATTGACGCAAGCGCTTCGTTGACTCTCGCGCCCGATCATCTCGGCTTGAAGCTCTTGAAAGAGATCAATGATTGGCCTGACTTCTTTGTCGGCGTGGAAGCCTTCCCGCCAGCGAAGCACGATGCGACGACAGGTCCGCTGCCTTACTTCGTGGTGCAGGCCGCCTTGCGAACGCAGCACCCACGCCACCCACGCGTTCGTAACCGTGCTTGGCAGAGCCAGCTCGACCGCGATGGCCTCGTCGTCTGGCTAAACAATTGGAGCGGCGGCAAGTACTCGCTCACAGCCGAACAGGCTCGACTGACCGCGGCGCTCGGAGCCGGCATCGGCATCACCTGGGCGCGGTGGAACGATTTGGCTCCGCAGCTCCCGCTGCAACGGGAGATCCAGTTCGCGCCGTAGTCGAGCGACTCAGGCGTAGGCCGCTTCGACCGCGCGATACGTGGTCCGCACCCGCTGGAAGCCGAGCGACTCGTACATCCTCACCGCCGGCAGGTTGGTTGCCGTGACTTGCAGCGTGCCCATCGCGAGGCCGACCTCTTGGAAGCCGCACAGGGCCGCCGAGACCAGCGCCTTGCCAAGCCCACGGCCGCGGCCCCAGGGCGTTACCCCGACGTTCTGGATGCTGCCGAACCGTGGCGTCACGCGGATGCCTTGGATCGTGCCGACCGCCTCGGCCGGCCCCGAACCCTCGGCGTACTCGACCAGCCACGTCGCTTCGGGCAAGAAGCCCGGCTTGCTGGCGATCTCTTCCATCAGCCGCAGGCAACCGTCCTCATCACCGAGCGCGGGGAAGACGGTCGAATCGACCTCGCCCGCGAACGCCTGGTGCTTGGTTTCGGCGTGGCTGAGCAAGAGGTCGAGCACGCGGTCGTCCGCCCAAGGCACCAGACGGCACCCCTCGGGCATCACCGGCCGCCGCGCATACCGACGGACATCGATGTCCATCCGGTAGCGTTTGAAGTACGTGACGCTCATCGCGGGCTCGCGGCGGGGCTGAATGCCAACGCCAGGAATCTACCGCAGCCCGCCCGGCGGGTCAAAAAACAACCGCCCAAGCCGCCGCCAAAGCGGCAAAAAGGCCTCGTCGGGGCGTTCCAGGCCGCACAAGCCGAATCACGGGCTAGGGCGCGATCAGGCCACGCAGCGTCCGCAGGTTGGTAGCATCGAGGTCCTCCCCGTCCCGCTCACCCTTGGGCGTTTCGAGGTACATCGGCACGGTGGCGAAGCGGCTGTCGTTCATCAGATGTCGGAACGGCTCCAGCCCCATCTCGCCCTCGCCGATCCCCGCATGGCGGTCCTTGCGGGAGCCGAACGGCTTGAGCGAGTCATTCAAGTGGAACGCCTTCACCCGATCGTAGCCGACCGCCTGGTCGAGCGATTCCATCGTCGCCGCGTAGTCGTCGACGGCCTCCATCGCATAGCCGGCGGCGAAGACGTGGCACGTATCGAAGCAGACCCCGAGCCGATCGGAGTCCTTCGTTTGCTCCAGGATCGATCCCAAGTGCTCGAATCGCCAGCCAAGGTTCGACCCCTGCCCGGCGGTGGTTTCGAGAAGGACCTGCGCAGCGAGGCCCTCGGTCTGCGAATGGACCTCATCGAGCCCGCGGGCGATGCGGGTCAGGCCTTCCTCCTCGCTGCTGATCGTGAACGACCCCGGGTGGGCGACCACGTACGGGATGCCCAGTGCCTCGGCCCGTTCGAGCTCAACGACCAACGCGGCGATCGACTTCTCCCAGAGCTCGTCCTTCGGCGACGCGAGGTTGATCAGGTACGAGTCGTGCGAGATCGGGTGCGCGACCCCAAGCTCGTCCAGCGCCGACTTAAAGGCCTCGCAATCGGCCTCGGTGAGCGGCTTGCCGGCCCACTGGTTGTTGTTCTTCGTAAAGACCTGAACGCAATCGCAGCCCGCGGCGGCGGCGGCTCGGACGGCTTTGTGGTAGCCGCCGGCGATTGACATGTGGGCACCGAGAATAGCCATGCCGGCGAGCTTATCGGGGCGCAGACCGGCTGCGTAGGGTGGTGCCGAAGGCCCACCGCTCACGGATCGGCTAGGAAGGCCGATCGGATCAGAACGAGCCGAGCCGCGAGTAGATCGCGGTGTAGGCGGCGATCACCAGCACCAGCAGGCCGATCGCCACGACCGTGGGGGCGCCGGTCATGATGCCGGCGGCAGTTACTGCCACGCCGGCGACGCCGCCGTGTCGGGCGAATGCCCCGGCTCGGAGCCGCAAGGAATCCCGTGTCATCGTTTGGGCCCTCCTTAATGGCAGCCACGCCCGAGAGCCTGTGCGACCGTTCGCCAAACCCGGCGTGGCCTACTGACATTCTACCCCGCGGCGATCCGTTTTGTCGCATCGTTTTGTCGCACCGCGGCAACGCCCCGATGGCCCGAATCGATCCGTTTCGCCTCGCAAACGCTTGCCGGGTAATGACTTAACGTTTTGTCGCATGGGTGACCGACGACTCGAGGGCCGACCTGTGAAGAAGGCTCCGATTTTACCCGAGGCGGTGACCAAAAAACGCTTGCACCGCCACGGTTAGCCGGCGGGGTATTGGGCTCTGTTGAGGTCAAGTCTTGTAGGCCGCAACAAGCGGAGCGCGGTTGCGGCATGAATGACTGAAAGGGCCCACCCGCCTTAACCGCGCCCGGCGGCTTGTTACAGCCTACGCTTGCTCTCATGCGAGCAAGGCGTTACGTCTCGGTGATGATGTGTTCAGCCGAAGTCTGCTGTGCCTTGTCCAGCAAGGCAGCAAGGCAGCGAAACAAGACATAAGCGACGGTGATCGGCACTATAGTTCCGAGTGTATCCCACGGCTCTTCGTGAATGTGGGTGTAACCCTCCTTGATTGGAGAGTATTCATCAAACAAACCAAACAAGCAGATCCAAGTAAGCATTGCCAATAGTGAGATGTGATTTCGGCTAATTAAGGACGGGTAACTCGGCTGTTCTCCCGTCATGTGCCGAAGAAGCTTCCGCACGATAAGCAGGTACGCCAGCATGGCGATGAGACTGCTAAAGAAGAGATAGACCATTGCGATGCTCTCTGGAAGAAGCTCTGGAAGCATCAACTGAACCCGTGCGGGTAGCGCGAAAGCGAATAGCACCGCGAACAATCCGACCACCCATTTCAGCGAAGAAGTGCTCATCTCCCGAAACAATCGAATACCAAATACCGTGGCCAGCACCCCAGGAATCGCCATCAGCGGGCCAATGATTAGAAGGTAGAGAATGCTGGGAAGCTTTCCACCGTCTTTAATCAACAGGTCACAAGCCTCAGGAACAATTAGTGACCCTACCCACCAAATACCCAAGAGAGCTGTCGCTCCCCCGATCAATCGTCTGGTGTGGATAGGATTCATGCTAACTAGACAACCTAAGGCTGGTCAGTAAGTGCACGGCAATTGTATTGCCTCAGCAATTAGTTGGCCAATACATGAGCTTCCCTGCGGATGCCCCGTCTTGCGATAGGCCAGTACCGAGGTGCGATCCTGCTTTAGGAAAGCCCCCGGGGAGACCTAGGCGTGCACCCAGGGCAAGGGGGCTTCCGCCGGGTGCCACTGGCTCTGCCAGTGCTTTAAAGCACAAAGTTGGCTTGGATTATTCTTCTCACTGGCAAAGCCGGTGGCACGCCACGGTCACGTTGGGTAGTGAGTCACGGTGGCTTGACTGAACCATGCAGGGTCCAGTTGCGTTAGCCTCGGCAGGTCGGGCTCCCGAATGTCTTCCTGATGGAATCGTGCGCTCGACCATTTCCAGTCGGTTGCTCGAAGGCAGAGTTCGCGTTTCACCGGGTTGGCGTGCAGGTAGTCAAGGCTAGCCTCGATCGCTTGGGGGCTGAAGAGGTTGCGATCGTACCCGGCCCCTTCCTGCCAGAAGCGGAAGCAGGTCTTGCCAGGCCGCTCTCTTACGGTCAGCGAGTCGAGCAACGTAGCGCCGGACTTGATCAACATCTCCTTGATCGCCTTGGAGGTGGGCTGCTTCGTCCGTGCCAGCAATCGGGCGATAGAGGCTTCCTCGCTTATGGGCAGCACCAAGAGGTGGACGTGCTCGGGCATGAACACGAAAGCGACGAGATCGAAGGCTTCGTCGTCGCAGGCTTGCTGCAGGCAGGTGCTCAGTATTTGTCGCCAAGTGTCGTTTGTTAGCAAGGGCAACCGCTTGTAGCACGAGAAGGTCAGTTCGTGCAGGCATCGGACTTGCTCAAGACGCTGGAGTCGCTTTCGGTAGGTCTTCTTGGATGGCATATCCGCATGGTAATTCGGAGCACTGGCGGAGCCAGTGGCACGCATCCTGGTGCCGGTAAACCTGCTAGACTAACCCCTGCCCCGAGAGGGCTGGGCGATCGCCGGCGGGAGTGGGTCCCTTTGCGGGGACACTGCTGCCGCGGGAGGAAAGTCCGGGCGGCGTAGGACAGGGTGGTGGGTAACTCCCACCGGCCGCGAGGTTAGGGAAAGTGCAGCAGAGAGTAGACCGCCGATGGGGGAGGGGGAGGCTAGATGCTAGAAGCTAGAGGCTAGATTTTTGCCGGCGAGCCGCAGGCACGCCGGGGAATCTAGCCTCTAGCATCTGACCTCTAGCCTCTCCCTCCTTACAGGTAAGGGTGAAACGGTGCGGTAAGAGCGCACCAGCGGGCGGGGTGACTCGCTCGGCTCGGTAAACCCCACCCGACGCAAGGCCAAACAGGGGGCATGAGCTTGTCCGGCTCGCTATCGACCCCCGGGTGGGCCGCTGGAGGTGAGGAGCAATCCTCACCCTAGAGGAATGATCGCTGAGGGGCGTTTCGACGCCCCTGACAAAACCCGGCTTACAGGCTCTCTCGGGGCCTTTTTTGAAGTGGGAAGGGGGAATAGGGAATGGAACGGCGTGGGGATGAGCTCCGCGAGCGGACCAAGCGGTTCGCGCTTCGCGTGATTCGGCTCTATCAGGCTCTGCCAGGGGCGGGGGAGGCGACGGTGATCGGGAAGCAGATGCTTCGATCCGGGACGAGTGTCGCCGCCAACTACCGAGAGGCGGCGCGTGGGCGGAGTCGGGCCGAGATGCGGGCGAAGCTTGGCATTGTCGAGCAGGAACTCGACGAGACGATGCTCTGGCTAGAGCTGCTAGCTGATGCCGAGATTATGCCGGCCGATCGACTCGAGCCGCTGAAGAAAGAAGCCGACGAGCTCATCCGCATCATGGTCGCCAGCATCAAGCGGCTTAGATCAAGCGAGTAGGGCAGCCAACAAGCATTCCCCCTTCCCCATTCCGACTTCCGCATTGAAAAGACCGCCGCGGCCAATCCGGCCGCGGCGGTCTGAAGTGCGTTCTCAGCTTTCCGCGTCGTCGGGCTCAGAATCCGCCGTTCGAGCGGAAGGGCGACTCGGTCAGCGGTTGCTGGTGCAACGGCTGAGCGGCCGGTTGGCCGGTCATCGTCGGTTGGGCGGCCGGGGCGGGGGCCGGCGTCGTGTTGCGACGCTTCGGCAGGGCCGTTTGGTCCGCCGGGATCATGTCTTGCTCGATCATCTGGAGCAGCTTGCTGATGCAGAGCTTGTTCATGCTGGTCCGGAGGTCGTGGGCCTCGGTCCGCAGGTACTCGTGCATGCTCTTCGGCAGTCGGACAGTGATGACGCGGGTCGGCTCGCTCTCGGTGTCGGCGGTCGCTTTGCTCTCGCGGAGCTTGACCAGCATCTTCTGGATCTGAGCGAACTCGTCGGAACGCTCGAACTCGGTCAGGTCGTCGAAGTTCGGGAAAGTGCGGCGGACGACGCCGTCGATGCCCATGACTTCACGGAAGAAGGTCACCCAGTCCGGAGATTGCTGGACGAGCCGCTCGGCGACTTGAAGGAGCTGCTTGTATTGGGGGTTGGTTTCAGCGGATTGAGCGGCGGGGGACTCGGTGAGCACGGGGTGTGTCTCCATTCCATTAGGCGTGCGATGAGCAGCAGGGCCAACTCCAGCCCCACGTACGCCAGCATTCTCTGACCCGTGCAAACGGACCCCAAAAGAGCGTTTGCGTGCCAGCAGTTACAGCAATTCAGCCGTCGTGCTTAACGCCGGGCAGGCGGTGCCCGGTTTGGTTGCACGCCCTGCGTGCACGGTTCTTGGGCACGGCCTCGATTCCCGGGTTGGCGGGTGTCCAGTCAGGAATCCCGTTTTGGCTTTAGCGAAAACCCCGGGTTTGGGAGCGAATCACCAGAAAAAAGCCGCTGGAGCCGATTTGGCGCCAGCGGCTTAGCAGATTCCCTCCCCCGTTGGGGGAGGATTGGGGTGGGGGTGTAGCGG
>CAYGUP010000007.1:0-101844 GCA_964353155.1 uncultured Planctomycetaceae bacterium
TTCGTTGCTATGTCACTTCAGCGAAATGGGTTACGAAAATCTAAGTGCCATTCGTCCGCTTAAGGTCTGCAAAGACGACTCGACCACCTCGTCGTCGAGTAGCAAGTTCGCTAGACGGCCAAGATTTGCAAGCTGAAAAAAGCTCGAACCGTCTCCTCCAAAAGTTGCAGTTGTCGTACTGATATCGGAGTACGATCCGAGCCAGACAATGTCCGATGACTGATCGATCGCGGCGAAGTCACCTTCCGTTTCGAGCATCAAGCCGCTTGCAGGGAAGACATGGCTTAGAGTGTTGGTGCTATCGTTTGTAGGAAAGTCTGAGTAGTTGGTCGGCCAGCCAGTCGGCGGATCCCCAGCCCTAGGGGTGCTGGTGTCCACCACCTGGAAGGTTGTGACGCTTGTCAAAACCGGTAGCACATCCGGGTCGTACACGAACGCCCCGGCGACCTTCTCGCCAATCCAGAAGGAGTCGGGAGCAACCTCGTCGATCTCGGTCACGGTTCCAAGGAACTGAACGAGGTAGGGTCCGGCGATTGTCGGCGACCAAGGGGCCAAGGCAGCTAAAGTCAGGACCAAGCGACCTATCACGGCAGGCTCTCTCGCGGGCGAAGATTCGGGGTCAGGTAGAGGAGGCAGGGTAGCGGCAAAGACTCATCGCGGCAGCGGCACTTTCTTCGTCCCTTGGCTCCTGCGCGTTTCAATTGCCTGGGGGCAGAAGCGACTCCCCTGCCTTGGCGTAATCCGCTATCATGGCAGGCCTTACGGCAATTCCCCATTCCGAAATCTGAAATCCGCAATGGCCACTTTCGATCCGTTCTCCGCCCGTGACACGTTCAACGCTCCACAGGGAGAGTTGGGCATCTACCGCCTCGCGAAGCTCGAAGAGGCCGGGCTGACGAAGATCGCCGAGCTGCCGTACTCGATCCGCGTGCTGCTCGAAGCGGTCCTGCGGAACTGCGACGGCTATGTCGTGACCGAGGACGATGTGAAGGCGCTCGCCGGGTGGGCGAAGGACAAGGGGACGCAGCCGAACGAGGTGCCCTTCAAGCCGGCCCGCGTGGTGCTACAAGACTTCACCGGCGTGCCGTGCGTGGTTGATTTGGCCGCGATGCGGTCGGCGATGGAGCGGCTCGGCGGCGACCCGGCGAAGATCAACCCGCTCGTGCCCGTCGATCTCGTCATCGACCACTCGGTCCAGGTCGACCACTTCCTCGGCGACAAGGCGCTCGACCTCAACACCGAGCTTGAGTTCGAGCGGAACAAGGAACGCTACGAGTTCCTCCGCTGGGGACAGAAGGCGTTCGACAATTTTCGGGTTGTCCCGCCCGGTACCGGCATCGTTCACCAAGTCAACTTGGAATACTTGGCCAAGTGCGTCTTCACCGGCAAGGACGAGAAGGGCGCCGTGGCGTTCCCGGACTCGTTGGTTGGCACCGATAGCCACACGACCATGATCGACGGCCTCGGCGTGGTCGGTTGGGGCGTCGGCGGCATCGAGGCCGAGGGCGTCATGCTCGGCCAGCCGATCTATATGCTCACGCCGGAAGTGGTCGGCATGCGGTTGACGGGCAAGCTGCCCGCCGGCGCGACGGCGACCGACCTCGTGTTGACCGTCACGGAGATCCTCCGGGCGGAGAAGGTCGTCGGAAAGTTCGTTGAGTTCTTCGGCGACGGCGTCGGCGGCATGTCGCTCGCCGACCGGGCGACCATCGCTAACATGAGCCCCGAGTACGGCGCCACGATGGGCTTCTTCCCGGTCGATCAAGTGACGCTCGACTACCTGCGCCAAACCGGTCGGACCGAAGACGAGATCAAGCTGGCCGAGACCTACTGCAAAGAGAACCACCTCTTCCGCACCGACGACGCGCCGGAGCCGACTTTCACGAAGGTCGTCGAGCTCGATCTCTCGACCGTCGTCCCGTCGCTCGCCGGCCCGAAGCGGCCGCAGGACCGCGTGGCGTTGACCGAGATGAAGGCGTCGTTCAACTCGTCGCTGGTGACCGATGTCGGCCCGCAGGGCTTCGGCCTCAGCGAGCAGCAACTCGCCAGCACCGCCATGGTGCAGGACAACGGCCACTCGACCGAGATCACGCACGGCGCGGTCGCCATCGCGGCGATCACCAGTTGCACCAACACGAGCAACCCGAGCGTGATGGTCGCGGCCGGCCTGGTCGCGAAGAAGGCGGCCGCCCACGGCCTCAAGGCGAAGCCGTATGTGAAGACCTCCATCGCGCCCGGCTCGCGCGTGGTCACCGATTACTACGAGAAATCAGGCCTTGATGAGGAGCTGGCCAAGGTCGGCTTCCACACGGTCGGCTACGGCTGCACGACCTGCATCGGCAACTCCGGCCCGCTCCCCGAGCCGGTCAGCAACGCCGTTGTCGAGGGCGACCTGATTGTCTCCGGCGTGTTGTCGGGCAACCGGAACTTCGAGGGCCGCATCAACCCGCACGTGAAGGCGAACTATCTCGCCAGCCCGCCGCTGGTGGTCGCCTACGCGATCGCCGGCACGACCGACATCGACCTAACGACCGAGCCGATCGGCAAGAGCGAGTCGGGCGCGGACGTCTTCCTGAAGGACATCTGGCCGACGCACGAGGAAGTGACCGAGGTCGTCCAGTCGTGCGTGCTGCCCGAGATGTTCCAGGAGCAGTACGGCGGCGTTTGGGAGAAGAACCCGAAGTGGAACGCCATCGCCACGAGCGAGGGCAAGCTCTTCGATTGGCAGCCCGAGAGCACCTACGTGCAGGAGCCGCCGTTCCTCACCTCGATCACGACCGACGTCGAGCCGATCCAGCCGATCGCCGGCGCCCGGTGCCTCGCCCTGCTGGGCGACTCGACGACGACCGACCATATCTCCCCCGCCGGGGCGATCGCCAAGGACTCGCCCGCCGGCAAGTTCCTGCAAGAGTCGGGCGTCAAGCCGATCGACTTCAACAGCTACGGCTCACGCCGGGGCAACGACCGGGTGATGACCCGCGGCACGTTCGCGAATATCCGCATCCGCAACCAGCTGGCACCCGGCACCGAGGGGGGCGTCACGCGTTACCTCCCGACCGGCGAGGTCATGCCGATCTACGACGCGTCGATGAAGTACCAAGCCGACGGCACATCACTCGTGGTGCTCGCCGGCGCGGAGTACGGCACCGGCTCATCGCGAGACTGGGCGGCCAAGGGGACCTACCTGCTGGGCGTGCGGGCGGTGCTCGCGGCGAGCTTCGAGCGGATCCACCGCAGCAACCTCGTGATGATGGGCGTGTTGCCGCTGGAGTTCGAGTCCGGCGTGAACTACCAATCGCTCGGCCTCACCGGCGAGGAGGTCTTCGACATCCCCGACCTGGACGACGACCTCCAGCCCCGCCAGGTGATCGAGGTCAAGGCGACCGAGCCGGACGGCGGCGCCAAGGAGTTCAAGATGCGCGTCCGCATCGACACCCCCGTCGAGCTCGACTACTACCGCCACGGCGGCATCCTGGCGTTCGTGCTGCGTAAGCTGCTGAAGGGGTGATTCACCGCGGAGACGCGGAGGGGAGAATGCGAAGAGCTGTACCACTGGCGTGCCGCCAATGGGGGCTAGCTCAACAAATAAACCGGTCTGCTCATGGGTAACGGTATCCGTGGACTAATTGCGACAACCTAACTTATGAGTGCGATCAGGCGGCAACTGCATCACAGGTGAAATGGTGGCTGAGTCTGCAACATTTATCCGCTCCTTGTTTGGCCCAAGCAAGGTTCAGTACACGTGCAGTAAGTGTATAGCGAGACTATTGTCACCATCACGCGATAACGGCAACCAGGACATTTGTCCGGTCTGCTTCGAGAAGATTGTAGTACCTGACCCGCAACCCGAAGGTTGTGATGATAAGCGAAACGAGTTTGATAAATCACATGCAGCAATTTTTGCAGCTTTCTTGCGGAGAAGCCTAAAGCCGCTGTTGTTGGCTAGCTTGTCGTTGATTTTTGTTGTTACGGCAAGTGCTGTGGTTTACACCGTAATCAAAAAAACTTCTGATGCGGCCTACGCAAAGGCGCTACAAGAGAAAGAGCAGGCGGCGAGAGAGAAGGCGCGTGCACTAGGTGCGGAAGCTTTCAGAAACGGCACTCCGCGATCATCGGCCGATGAGTATCCAGATTCTTGGACGAGCGGGTGGGATAGTGCGAAGGCCAAGCGCGAAGGTTATCTAGCCCAAAAACGTGAGCTTGCAGAACGCAAACGCCGTAAGAGAATCAAAGCAGAGCTAGAAGAGCGTATTCAGGTATGCGGCGTCTATCAAACTGAGGCGTATTATGACCTGCTCATGAGGGGCGAATACTACCTGAACGAGTTGCGTGAGTGTCAGCTAGTGGAAGCTGCAGCGAGTAGAAACTTCTCCGGTTATGGCGACGACGAAAAATACCGTATGAAAAACGTAATGCACTTGGGAGGCGGAGTTGAGAGCTATCGCAGAAGCTTGAACAAAAATATAGCGAGAATTAACGAAGCCATGCACATTCTTGAGTTTGAAGCAGCTCGCGGTGTTTTTTCAGAGTACGGTATATATTCGGCTAGAGACTGGCACGCTCTTTGTGAAGCACTCTGATAAGATCCCCTGTCGTGCTTGCGTTCCGATAGTCTGAAAATGGTGGGAAAGCCATGCATAACCTCAGGTTTGTGATCGAAGAGCATAGCGACGGGTTTGTTGCTTACCCGCTTGGCCTCAAGGGCGCGGTCGTTGGCCAGGGCGAGACTCGCGATGCTGCGCTGGCTGATGCTTAATCTTCCGCGAAGTTTAACTTGGATGCCTTTGGTCCCGACGTTCTCCGTGATTCAATTGAGCCTGGCGCAGCCTGACCGACTCCTCCGCGATCTCCGCGTCTCCGCGGTAAATCCCATGCCCAACCAACTCACCCAGCTCTACCGCTTCACGCTCGCCAGCCTCGAGACGCTGCTGGACGAGGTGACCGAGGAGCAGATGTCGCACCTGCCGTCGCCAGGGATCAACCCGCCGGGGTGGATCGTGGGGCATTTGGTGATGGTGAATGACTTCGCGCTCAAGCTGCTCGGCAAGGAGCCGCTGCTCACCGGCGAGCGGGCCGCTGCGTGGGGCAAGGAGTTCGGCCCCGGCAGCACGGCGGAGCCGATCGCTGATGCCTACCCACCCAAGGCGGAGCTGATGGCCGCGTTGCGTGAGGGTTACGCGGCGGTCGCCGAGGCGGCCGAGGGTGTCGATCTAGCGACGCTGACCGCGCCGAACCCGGTCGCCGCGTTGGCCGGCAAGCTGCCAACGGCTGGCGACTTGGTAGGCCACATCCTCACCACCCACCCGGGCATGCATATCGGCCAGCTCCAGAATTGGCGGCGTCAGGTCGGCTTCAAACCGCTGTTTTGATTCCTTGTCACGACGAAACCACGAAACGACGACGATGTGTTAAGGTGTCATCGTTATCGAGCCGCTCCTTTGTTTCGTCGTTTCTTTGTGACTAGGACCTCCTCATGGACGAGTTTCTCGCGGCGGCGATTGATGAGGCACGGGCCGGGCTCGACGAGGGCGGGATCCCGATCGGCTCGGTGTTGGTAATCGACGGCGAGATCGTCGGCCGCGGCCACAACCGGCGGGTGCAACGCGGCAGCGTGATCCTCCACGCCGAGATGGACGCCTACGAGAACGCGGGCCGCCTGCCGGCGAGCGAGTACAAGCGGGCCACGCTCTACACGACGCTCTCCCCTTGCGACATGTGCAGCGGGACGACGCTCCTGTACAAGGTGCCGCGGATCATCATCGGCGAGAACCGCACCCTGCAAGGCCCCGAGGACTACCTCCGCAGCCGCGGCGTCGACCTGACGATTGTCGACGACCAAGAGTGCGTGCGGCTGATGACCGAGTTCGCCGCCGCCCAGCCAGAGTTGTGGAACGAAGACATCGGGGAGTGATTTGGTTGTTCATTAACACGACGTAACGAAGAATCAACGGTCGTCGGGTCGCCGAGTTACTGCCACTCCGATCGCCTTCTTTGTTTCGTCGTTTCTTCGTGTCGACGAACCCGCTATCGGCCCAAAGAGGATCGGATGCAGCTTATTGATTGCGACGAATCGCACCTCGACCAGATCCGGGCGATCTACAACCACGAGGTCGAGAACACGACAACGTTCTACGAGTACGAGCCGCGTTCGGTCGAGTACATCCGCCAATGGTACGAGGCGAAGGCATCGACCGGCATGCCGATCATCGGGGCGGTTGATGATGGCGGGACGCTGCTGGGTTTCGATACGTACGGCCCTTTCCGTCCGCAGATCGGGTACCAGCACACGGTCGAGCACTCGGTTTACGTGCAGAAAGACCATCGAGGGAAGGGGATCAGCCGCGTGCTGATGGAGGCACTCATCGGTCGGGCGCAGGCGAACGGGCTGCACGCGATCGTCGGCGTGATCGATTCGGGCAACACGGTCAGCCGGCGGCTCCACGAGAAGCTGGGGTTTGAGCACAACGGCACCCTGCCCCAGCTCGGGCGCAAGTTCGACGAGTGGCTCGATGTCTGCCTCTACACCCGGCTGCTCTGACAGCCGCCGCGGCTCAGTCGTCGGCCGCTGGCGATTTCACGCAGCGGAAGCCGGTGTGCGAGAGGCCCGTGTCGGGGCTTGTCCCCATCCGCGCCGAGGGGCGGTAGCTGGAGCAATACGAGTCGTTGCACAGGAACGAGCCGCCGCGGCTGGTCCGCTTGGGCGTGTAGGGCTCGGTCGGGTCGAAGCTCTCGTCCGGTCCCGGCGGATTGACCGCGACGCCGCCCTCGCCGAGTTCCTTCACACGGGTGGCGTAGGTGTCGCGGCGGAACCAATCGGCCGTCCATTCCCAGACGTTGCCCGCCGTATCGACGAGGCCATAGCCGTTCGGCGGGAATTGGCCGACCGGGGCGAGGCGGGTGTGGCCGTCGGCGCCGGTGTTGCGATCGGGGAAGCGGCCCTGCCAGATATTGGCCTGCGGTTCCTCATCGGAGAGCGGGGCATCGCCCCAGGTGAACGGCATGCCGTCGAGCCCGCCGCGGGCGGCGAACTCCCACTCGGCTTCGGTCGGCAGCCGCTTGCCGGCCCACTCGCAATAAGCGGTGGCGTCGTACCACGAGATATGCACCACGGGGTAGTCGTCCTTGCCTTCGATCGAGCTGCCCGGCCCCTGCGGGTGCCGCCAGCTCGCCCCATGAACCCAACGCCACCACGCGCCAACATTGTTGAGCGGCACGGGCCGGTTCGGCGGGCTGAAAACGAGCGACGCGGCGACGAGGTCGTCTTCGTTCGGGCGCGGCGTGCCGGGCGGGAGCTGCTTCATGAGCTCATCGACGTCGGGCTTCTTCTCGGCGGTCGTGACGTAGCCGGTCGCCTCGACAAAGCGGCTGAACGCGGCATTGGTGACCTCCGTCCGATCGATCCAATAACCATCGACCCGCACCCGGTGGATCGGTTGCTCATCGGGCCGTGCGAGCTGGTGATCGCTGCCCATCGAGAACTCGCCTGCCTCGATCCAAACCATGCCGTCGGGGGCGGCTTCCTTTGCGGTGACGGTGCCTACGAATAACCAGGTCGCAGCGAACCAAGCAAAAGAGCGTTTCAACATGACGACGTAGCAAAGGACAAGAGTGATGAGGTTGCCCCAGTATACGCCATGCGATGCTCTAGGTTGGCAGTGACTCGGCCCGAGCGGGCTCTACCGGGGATGACGGCTTCTCCGCGAGCCACCTCGGCGGTCCGATCTCACGCTGGCGGAGGTTCTCACGGATCGCCGCCCAGCGACGCCGGAGGTGGAGCTGCCTCGCACGTGCCCCTGGCCAGAGGAGGCCGGCGATCGGCAGTCCCAAGACACGGGGCAGGTCGTAATGCAGCCAATTCAGCCACGAGGGCGGATCGATCTCTTCGCCATTCAGGTGCCATCCCAGGTAGCCGCTGGTCGCGCCCCGTTTATCAGCGATCGCACAGAGCGAGTCCCAGTGAAGGCGGGCGAGGTTGAAGCGGTGCTCGACTTCGATTTCGTAGGCCGGGCCCAATCGATAACCGAGCCTCTTGAGGCGGATCGCGTACTCGGTCTCGTCGCCGAAACCAATCGCCCCGGGGCCGAGCGATGTCTTGAAGGGGCCCGCATCAAGCAGCACCTGCCGTCGAAGCATCATGTTCGCCCCCACGATAACCCCAAAGCTCTGCTGGGTTGCATCTCCGGCGTAGGCGAACCAGTCTCGTATCGAGTTCAAGCCGTGCCGCGTGAAAATCGCCTCGTAGCGGCGGTCGAAACAAAGCCCACCGGCGATTGCGTCCCAGTCGCCACTTGCCAGGGCGGCACGCATCCGATCAACCCACTGGATAGGTACACGCACGTCGTCGTCGGTGAAGAGGATGTGCTCGCCGCTCGAGAGCTCGATGCCGAGGTTGTAGGCGTGACCTTTCCCCTGCTTCGGTTCGTGGGCGTACCGGAGCTTCGGCCAAGACGCCTGCAGTTCGGTGACCGTTTGCTTGGTCGAGTCGGTCGAGGCATTGTCGATTACCAGGACTTCTCGCAAGCGAGAGCCGTCGGTATCGGTGCGTTGGATCGAATGCAGCGTCCGCTGCAGACGCCGAGCGTTGTTGCAGGTGCAGATGAGGACGGTGACGTCGTTGTCGACAGCCGAGAGCGTCATGGGGTGGCCGCCTGGGTCGGTTGCTGCTTGGGCGTGCCCCACACCGAGCGGGTGTTGCGATGCCGAGTTACCAGACGCACCAAAGCGCGAGCCAAGGCACGGTAGCAAAGCAGGCGGGTCGGATCGGTCGCCACCGCCTTCAGTGCACACTTGAGGCAGCTCACGAAGCGACCGTCGTCGCTCGCTCGCCAGGAAGCGACCACCCAAGTCCTCGCGATCGTCCGCCGCAGGCTGATGCCTCGTCGCTTACCCGCGTCGGTTAATGCCAAGACCATACCGTGGAGCTGCGCGAGCCGTTGGGCTTCGGTCACCTGGTCGTCGTGCAAACGGTACTTGATGACGTTCTCTTCTAAGCAGGCAAGGCGGCCGATCTCGGCGGCACGCAGCAAGAAGTCGAAGTCCTCGGCGTAGGGGTAATCGTCTCGGTAGCCGCCGAGTTGATCGAAGAGTACCCGCCGAGCGAAAAACGTCGGGTGGACGATCGCCCCGCTGCCGTGTTCGAGACTGTACCGATCGATCGCCTCGTGGGTCTGTGGGTAACGTCGCGTCATGCCATCCCTTGCATGATCGCCGAATAGTTCGACGTGACCACCGACGAGGTCGATCGCCGGGTTCGCCCGCAGGTAGTCGTATTGGCGTTGGAGCCGATCGGGATAAGCGAAGTCGTCCCCGTCCATGCGGGCGATGTAATCTCCGCGGCAGGCGGCGAGGCCGGCATTCAAAGCATCGACGATGCCGCCGTTCGGCCGATCGAGCACGACGATCCGCGGGTCCTCGGCCGCGTGCCGCTCCATTGTCTGGAGGGAGCTGTCGGTCGAGCCGTCGTTGACAAGCACTAATTCAAAATTGGTGAAGGTCTGATCGCGGATCGACCGGATCGCCTCGTCCAGATGCGGCTCGGCGTTGTAAACCGGGGTCAAGACCGAGACTGTTGGGACGCTCATACGGTGGCCCCTGTCAGCAACGAGGCGACCTCGCGATAGGCTTCGCGAGAGAGTGCAATCTGTACTTCGGCCGCGGCGAGGGTCTCGTTTCGGCGCACAGATGCTTCGTTCCAGAGACGTTCAGCCAAGTCGCCTAGCCGTTCGTTGAGCCCTTCACCGCGCGGATCGATCACTTCACAGGCCGGACCGAATTGACGGCGTAGCCCTTGGAACTTCGCTTGGTAATAGTCGGAAGCTGCCAGGCCAATCACGGGGACGCCTTGGCTCAGCGCAAAGACCCCGGCGTGGTAGCTGCCTGTGATCACGAGGCGGCACCGGCCCGCGCGTTGGATAACGTCAAGCGGCTCGGTGGCGGGCGTGGCCGTTTCGCGGAGCGGTTCGGGGATGAGTTCGCGAGTCCGATCCTCGTCGCCGCCTGGGGCGATCGCGATCGGCACGATCATGGGGCGAGCGCGGAGCCGCTCCAGGGCGCTACCAACCGCATCACGAACGCGTTTGACATCGCTGTCGTCGAGGTCGGCGTAGGCGGCAACGCGGATGTTGAGCCCGAGGCGATCGCCTAAGGTGTCGGGCCGCTCGCGGTAAGCGATCTCGATCGCGTCGTCGCCGGTGACCCGGACGGTCTCTTGGGGAACGCCGAGCTCGTTGACGAGCTTCAAGCTCTCACCCGACTCGCGGAGACCGAGTAGCTTGAGTCCCGACAGAGTCCGTCCCGCCAGTCGGCGGAGCGGTCCTTCCTCCAGCGGGCCAATCCCCTGCCCCAGCATGGCGGTCGGGATCCCGAGGCTCTGTGCACCGCTCAGTAGAGCAAGAGCATCAAAACCATGATCCGGGAAGCGATCGTTTACAAATCCGCCGCCAGAACTAAATACGAGATCAGCTGTCTGGAGCTTCTGAATAAAACTCCTCATCCTGTAGCGTTTGTTACCGACAACGGCAGCCTTCGCTGCTATTAGGCGAGCCGATGTAATCGGCCATCTACTGGAGAAAAAAGAGTCTTCAATCCGGAGTTTTTTTCCTACTCGCCCGAGTACCGCGTGCCTACCGAAAACCGCTTTCTTCGCCAAATGATCGACTGGATCGACTCCGGGCAACTCTTTGCTAGTCGCCGTAGTATGCCCTAGCACTTGAAACTGGCAGCCAGGAATCATCTTGCGCAAACGATCGATAGCAACCATCAGCATTGCCCAATCGCCGACATTCGTTAAGGCATAGCCACTTTGCTCAACTAAAACGCGGGGACGATCTGACACGTCGTATGTTTACCGTTGACTATTGCTTACTGTAAGTACACTGACCGACTTGCGTGCTCTTGGAAATGCCTAACTCTTCTTGATTACCAAATGCCTTGCACGATCAAAGTACTCGAAGCCTGGAAGACTGAGCCCGTTGAAGTACTCATCAGTCGCCTTTCGGCAGCCTGACCAATCGTGATAATCATCAAGAACCAAATAACCACCGCGACTTAGCCTGGGAACAATTTGCTGCAGGCAAGTCATGACAGGTTCATACCAATCTACATCTACATGTGCCAGCGCAACTGGTGACTCGTCTTTCAACGTATCCTGCACAAGTCCCTTATGTAGCTCAACGCAATTAGCCTCAATTGGCATACCAAAGTCGGTAAATGACCGGATTACGTCGCCATAGAGATCGCTTGAGTACCCGTAGTATTGATCTCCGTCGATTCCTACGGAATCGCCATCCTTTATGCTCTCATATCTCTCGTGTACGTCGTCATCGTCTTTCTCTGTTGGAGGCGGGATCATACCAAACACATCATAGATGTGGAGTGCACGACCTGTCGCTTTCGACTGACATAGTAGTATCGCAGATCCACCCATCGCGCAGCCTGCTTCAACAAAGTCGCCATTTATGCTGTCGAGCTCGCAAGCTTCGGCAACTTTTAAGAGCGACGCAATTTTCTCGTCACTGAGATACGTTAGGCGTTGACGCTTTACTCTCTTCCAGGTCTCAACCGTAGGTTTGCTGAAGCCGCTTCGATAATCGATCTTGGTGCGTAATCCGAGAAGGCGCAACACTTTTTGCTTGACACTACGGCTCATCTTGGCCTCTTGGATTAACGAGTAAAGTGCGCGGTGACAATGCTTGTACGTCAGCCCTTAGCCGTATGTGTGACAGAGTTCGAAATCACGACGGTGCTGTGCTTTGGGTCAGGATACCTACCTGACGAAAAGTAATGCGATGATACTACGTCAATCACAGCCGCATTTGAAACATTGTCTACGTTCGATCCAGCTGCGTTTTGCAAGGCAACCGCCACCCTGTATCTGCCCAGGTTTAGCGGAAACTTAGGTAGTGTACAGCTGAAATCGCCGGCTTTGCCTAACGGAGCAGCGCTTCCCTCAATAGCAGTTCCGAGATTCGTTACTGGATAGTCAACTGCGTCATAGAACGTTAGCGTTACAAGACCAAGCATCTCCGGTTGCTGGCATCTGTAGTGTATCCGCAATTCTACATCGGCACCGCACGCCACGTTGTTGGTTAGCACGCCGTCGGAGTAGACGTCGACCGAAGTGATCCGGGCCTCGCCGCTGCCGAGCCGCTGCACGTCGTCCGAATCGAGGTCGGTCGGGGCCTGCTGCATCTCGCGGAGGTACGTGTTGACCGCGGTGCGGGCGTCGGTCACCTCCAGGCAGCGGCCGCCGGAGAGGACGACCCCGCGGGTGCAGAGGTTTTGAATGGCCCCCATGTTGTGGCTGACGAAGAGGACGGTCCGCCCGCCTCGCGAGACGTCCTGCATCTTGCCGAGGCACTTCTTCTGGAACTCGGCGTCGCCGACGGCGAGGACCTCGTCGACCACCAGGATCTCCGGGTCGAGGTGCGCCGCGACCGCGAACGCCAGCCGCGTGTACATGCCCGAGCTGTACTGCTTGACCGGCGTCTCGAGGAACCGCTCGACCTCGCTGAAATCGACGATCTCGTCGAACTTGCTGCGGACTTCCGCACGCGTCATGCCGAGGATCGCCCCGTTGAGGAAGATATTCTCGCGGCCGGTCAGCTCCGGGTGGAAGCCGGTGCCGACCTCGAGCAGGGAGCCGACACGGCCGTGGACCTCGATCTCCCCCTCGGTCGGCTTGGTGATCTGCGAGAGGATCTTTAACAGCGTGCTCTTGCCGGCCCCGTTGCGGCCGATCACGCCGACCACCTCGCCACGGGGCACGTCGAACGAGATATCGCGGAGGGCCCAGAACTCGTCGTCGTTGACCGCGCCGCCGCCGCCCAGCGATTTGAGCGGGTGCCGCACGAAGTGGCCCATCCGCTCGCCGAGCGACTTGTACTTGAATCGCCCGCCAGCCTGCGCAGCGCCGACCCGGTAGCTCTTGCCGACGTTGCGGAAGTGGATGGCGGTATCAGAACTCATGGGAAGTCGGCAGCAGCGGTTGGGTCAGTGTGGCTGGTGGGAAGCGAATAGCTCAGACGACATCGGCGAAGCGGCCTTCCATGCGGGCGAAGTAGGCGACGCCGGCGACGAGGCAAACCGCGGTGCTCAGCAGGCCGACGGCCCACATCGCGGGGTAGGCGGGCGTGTCGAGAAGGCACCAGCGGAAGAACTCGATCGGGCCGGCGATGGGCAGCAGCCCGTAGACCGGCCGCCAAGCGTCGGGCAATTGGCTGGCGGGCCAGAAGACCGGGGCGGCAAAGATGACGAACTGCGTCATAAACGGGAGGACGTAGCGGACGTCTCGGAACTCGACATTTAGGGCCGCCAAGGGGACCCCAAGCGACATCGCCGCGACAAATGCCCAGAGGGCCGCGAGCGGGACGAGCACGACCTGGGGCGGCGGCACGAACGCATCCGTGCCGGGCAAGAACGGGAGGGCCAGAAGGATCAACGCGACCAACCCGAGCTGGATCAGGAAATCAATCAGCGAGACCATGACCGAGCTGATCGGCAGGATCAGGCGTGGGAAGTAGACCTTCTTGAGCATATTCTGGGCGGACACAAGCGACATGCTGCTGGCCTGGAACCCGGAGTTGAACAGCATCCAGGGGAGCTGGCTCACAAGGTAGAACAGGAAAGCCGGCTCGACCCCATCGGTCCCAACGCCGGCGGCTTTGCTGAAGACCAGCACGCCCACCACGGCGAAGGCGATCGGCTGGATCAACGCCCAGAGACCGCCGATGATCGTCTGCTTGTAGCGGACTTTGATGTCACGCAACGCGAAGATCAGGAAGAGCTCGCGGAAGCGCCAGAGCTCGCGGAAATCGACGGCTTGCCAGCCCTTGGCGGGCCGCAAGTGGCGAGCCTGGGTGGCGGCTTGATTTGCTGGGGAGGCGGCGGCTTCCGCGTTCGGAGATGCCGAGTCCTTCTCGACTCCCGGAAGGGTCTCTTTTTGTGCCTCCAAGGGGGCCATCGGTGCGTTGCTCACGGTTTGTGCTCCGCCTCGGCTTCGAGGGCCGACTGGGCATCGGCGTTGGCCTCAGTGGTTGATTGGTCTTCGATGGCCTTCGGGAAGTGGGGTTTGGGGGGCTGTCCGGACCTATCGCGGCTGTCGGGCCACTTCGCATCGACCTCTTTGCGGAGCACCTCCTTAAAACGCTCGACAAACTGCTCGTTGGAGTATTGCTCCGCACGCCATCTAGCGGCTTTGCGGTCCGATTCTTCGATCGGACCGGCTGCCTCGAAGCGTTCCAACGCATCAACCAAGCTCGGAACCGTTTGGTGGTCGAAGAAGACACCGGTGCGCCCGGCTTGGATTGATTCGGTGACACCACCCTTGCGGTAGGCGATCACGGGCGTGCCGCAGGCCATCGCTTCGACCGGAACGATGCCGAAGTCCTCTTCGGCCGCGAAGACGAACGCTTTGGCTCGTTGCATCCGTTCGATCAAGACGTTCTTGGGCTGATGACCCATCAGCTCGACGTTCGGCCCGGCAAGCTGTTTGAGCTTCTCAAACTCGGGACCATCGCCGATCACGACCAGCCGCCGTTCCGGCGTGCTATTGAAGGCTTCGACGATCAGATCGATCCGCTTGTAGCTGACGAGCCGGCTTGCGGCGAGGTAGTAGTCGGCGGCCGGGTCGTCGGTTGAGGGCGGGTCGGGGACAAACGACTCCGTATCGACCGGCGGCGGCACAACGACCGCGTCGCGACGGTAAAACTTCTGGATCCGCCTCGCGACAAATTGGCTGTTTGCTACGAACCTATCCACGCCGAGCGAAGAGCGAGCGTCCCAATTCCGCAGGTAGTGGAGGATGGCACGGGCCATCATTCCACGAGGTCCGAACCCTAGCCCGGCCTCACTGAGGTACTGGTGCTGGAGGTCCCAGCCGTATCGGACGGGGCTGTGGCAGTAGCAGACGTGGATCTGATCCGGCCCGGTGATGACCCCTTTCGCAACCAGGTACGAACTCGAAATCACGATGTCGTAGCCCGAGACATCCAACTGCTCGATCGCCAGCGGCATCAAGGGTAGGTAGCCGCGATGCTTCTGCTTAGCGAGCGGCATCTTTTGTATGAAGCTCGTTTCGACCGGTTTGCCACGGAGGAAACCTCGCTGGTCTTCGGGCAAGAAGTCGAAGAGTCCGTAGACGGCACAATGCGGAACCACATTGAGGATTTGCTCTACAACTCGCTCGGCACCGGCGAACGTATAAAAGAAGTCGTGCACCACCGCGACCCGCAAAGCACCGAATTCTCCACTGCCGGAAGAGCGTTTGGTGGTCTGAGCGACCTCGTCTCGTCGGTAGATACGCCGTAGGGCTTGCTGGCCATTGTCGGCCATCAGCCGCGAGAATAGTGCCAGTCGTTCGCCGGCCGATTCGAGTGAAGAAGTGGTCGGCACCTGAACTTCCGCCGCGGTGGCTCCCTTGTTTCCGTTAGGGGCCGGCAGCGGAATCTTCGCATCGATACAGTCGTTGTCACCACTGCACCGTTCGTCTGGGTTGATCCAGCTCAAGGTGCGAACACGCTTATCGACGGGGGTCTCGATCGGCAACTTGATGCGACCGAAGTCCAGCCGCTCCGCGGCGCGGCAGACGGTGCGCCACCACTCGCTGAAGTTCTGCGCCTCGTCAAACTCGAGTTGCAGGGTTTCGAACGATTTGCGGAAGCCTCGCGAGCTGCGATCGATCTCACGCTTGCGACGGATCGCTGAGACCATCTCGCCGGTCCGCACCGAGCCGGCGAAGTGGAAGAATGTCAGTAGCAGCGGGATCACTAGAATCAGCCCGCCGAGCGTTGCCCACCCGTCGAAGTTCAGGGAGACGGCACCGATAAGAACGGCCGCGAATGAGATCGCGTAGATGCACTTCACGGCTTGCTTCACCGAGAAGCCGCGGTCGAGCAGGCGGTGGTGGATGTGGCCTCGCTCGGCCGAGAACATCGAGCGGCGCTGTTGGTACCGCCGTCGAAACAGGGTGAGCAGCGTGTCGAGCAGGGCGACACTCAAGGCGAGGCTCGGCATCACCAGAGCTCGCATGCTGCTGATGTTGGGATTGTTGACGATTGTCATGGCCCCAAGGAGGAAGCCAATGGTCATGCTGCCGCCATCACCCATGAAGGTTTTCGCCGGGTTCCAGTTGTAGTGCAGGAAGCCCAGGATGGCGCCGGCGAGTACGACTGGTGCGATAGCAGCCCCAAAATGCCCCAAGGAAATCAGGAAGAAGCCCAAGACCGCGCAGGCCAGCACCGCTAGACCACCGGCGAGGCCGTCGAGGCCGTCGATGAAGTTGAAGGCGACCGCGAAACCACTAATCCAGACGGTGGTTAAGAGCCACGAAGCCCACCACGGGAACTCGATGGCGATCTCGCCGTGAAAGAACCGAAGGTTTTCAAGCCCCCCTCCCGCTCCGCACACAGCCGCCGAGGCTCCCAGGAGCGCGAGCAGCTTGAAGCGAGAAGAAACCGAGCTGATGTCGTCGAGCAGACCAACGACAAAAACGAAGGTAGTCCCTAGCAAGAGCGCCAGGTTGAGGTTGATGAGTTGCCGACCCTCTTCGCCAGTAAAGTCATTAACGAGTAGGAAAGCCGGGACGCCAGCAATCAACGCGCCCGCGATGATACCGATCCCTCCGAATCGTGGGGTCGCCGACTGATGGACTTTTCTGGCACCCGGTTGATCGAGCAGGCTCAACCGGTGAGACATCGCGATGGTGACTGGCGTGACCAAGAGCGACACGACCAGAGCAGCAACGCCAGCAATCAGTACTATCCAAACCATAGTGAGGGGACGCGATCCTTCTGGGGGGCCTGACTGTCCGGATGACCCGTGCGATTCTTGTTCGCAGCAACAGGCTAGGCCGGATTGCCAATGAGACAGCGGAGAGCAGCTCGGCTAGGAGCTGACTCCGCGGAGCGGCTTGGCACACGAAAGGTAAGGGTGACTTACAAGAGGCGGGTTGATTTGAGCCGGCTTTTGCTATGCAGGCTCGGTGGGGGTTGATCTAGGGCACAAGAATGAACCGGGGCTACCAGCACGGTTGTTATGCCACTTTTCAATGGCCTGAGTTTAACTGAGCTCCTGGTAGACGCAACGACTTTCCTGATGCTCAGCAATATTCCGGGGAGCCGTTCTTCGTAGACCGAAGCCAAGCTCGCCAATGCTTGCGCAGTCGCCAGAATCCGTGCAAACACGCCAGTCTGCCGCTCGCCGGCTGTGCTTCGTCAGATGCTGACTATCGACTCCAAATCATTTGTTTGAAAGGCACCTGGCGGGTATTCTGGCGTTTGAGCTTGAGATGCCCGTATTGCCCCCCCCCCATTGCCCGTTCGGGCACACGCACCAGCCTAGGTGCTCCTCGACGCACGCCCCCCCATGTCAAATCCGATTGATCACTCGGCGAATTACCCGCCTGCGGTAGCAACGATGCCCCCGGCGAGAACGCCAATGGTTGTCGATCAGGACGAGGATGGCAGCGGGGTCAATCTCTTGGCCGTTGGTTGGAGGAGCCGCTGGTCGATCCTGCTCTGTACTATCTTAGGCGGTTTGGCTGCTTGGGGTTTCCTGCAGCGGGTTACCCCGCTCTATAAAAGCGTCGCCCGGGTCTACGTCGAGCAACACGTTCCGCGTCTTCTATCTCAAGAAGCATCGGGCGCGGCCTTTACCTCCAAGTATCTGTATACGCAAGCGGAGTTGATCCGCTCGGCTCCGGTGCTGACCTCGGCGGTCGAGTCTCCCGATTGTGTTTCGCTAGAGACATTTCGCGAGGTGGATAGCCCAGTCGGATTGTTGTTGGAAGAGTTGAAGGTCCTAGTCGGAGAGCGAGACGAGCTGCTCTATATCTCGATCGAACTTCCGAACGCCGTCGAGGCGGGTTTGATCGTAAACGCCGTCGTTGATGCTTACATAACGCACTACTCAGCGGACCGTAGTGAAACGGTGAAGGATGTCCTGGAGATCCTTCGCAAGGAGAAAGTCAGGGTAGATCGCGAGCTTGAAGAAAGGCGGGCCGAACGTGACAAATTCCGCGCGGACCACGTCGCTTTAGCTGTCCAAACGGATAAGAACAACAATGTCGTCACCGAACTCTTCTCAGCCCTTTCCGAGAAGCTCAATAGTGCTCAGATCACCCTGATCGAAGCCAAGACACGCTACCAACGGGCGAAGCGGATGCTCGAGAGCCCGGATCAGCTCCCCTATCTAAGGACCTTGGCCTACGCCAAAAGCAACGATCGCCGTTCGGGCGATCTAGAACTCCGGATCCAACAGACCGAGCAGGCCTTGCTTGCCGAGCAATCTCGGTGGGGAGACGGATACCCTAAGGTCAAGCTGCTGAAGGAGTCTTTGTCGCGACTCGAAGTCAAGCGAGAAGAGCTTCAGGCTTCGACCATCAAGGGATACGTCGATAGCCTCCGGCAAGACTATGAGTTATTGGTGCAACGCCGCGATGAGCTGCAACGTGCTTACGATAAGCAGTTCAGTCTCGCTACGGATGTGAGCTCGCAAGCAGCGCGGCTTGCTTCGCTACAAGATGCCTACGAGCATGCCAAAGACTATAGTGATCAGATTGCCTCGGAGATGCGGCAGCTTAATCTCAACAAAGAAGCCGGGGCAATCAATATCCGACCGGTCGATTCTGCGGGGCCTGGGATGGAAAGCTATCCCAAGCGTCCCAAAACCCTCGCGGTCGGATTGCTGATGGGGTCGATGGTCGGCTTTGGCCTCGCTTGGCTCCGTGAGTTGTTAGACCAACGACTCAAGTCGGTAGATGAAATCGCTTCGGTCATGCAGTTGCCGGTGATTGGCGCGTTGCCGATCATCACGGGAGTTCGTGGCCAAGGCGACTCCGGTCGATCGGAGGGAGGGCGGATCGTTGCACTCCAACCGCGCTGTGCGGCCGCCGAAGCGGTCCGTACGCTACGGACCGCGCTCCACTTCGGGCTCGCCGGACCCGATGCCAAAGTCTTCGTTGTTACCTCGCCGGCTCCCGGCGATGGCAAATCGACCGTTGCCAGCAACTTGGCAATCACGATGGCACAAGCCGGCCAGCGGGTCCTGCTGATCGACGCCGACATGCGGAAGCCTACCCAGCACATAATCTTCGAGAACGGCTCCGAAGTCGGGACGGCCGCCATGCTCTCGGGGACGGCAGCCCCAGGGGAAGCGATTTTCCCCTCAGGCATCGACTTGCTCGACCTGATGCCCTGCGGTGCCACGCCGCCCAACCCAGTTGAGCTCTTAACGAACGGCGTGTTGAACGAGGCGCTGAGTCAGCTCGGAGCCCACTACGACCGAATCGTGATCGATTCGCCCCCGGTCATGCCTGTAGCGGACGCCCGGATGATTGCGGCACTGGCTGATTGCACGATGCTGGTGCTGCGTGCTGAGCGATCCACCAAGCGATTGAGCGTCGCAGCTCGCGACGAACTCTTGAAGGTCCGTACGCAACGCCTTGGGTTGGTGGTGAACGCCGTGCCAATGCACCGTGGTGCCTATGGTTACGGTGGATCCTACGGTGGCTATGGTCAGATGACCTACGAAGAGGCAGACAAAGGTCAAGAAAAAGGTCGGCGTCGGCCCCGTTTGAAATCGCCGTCCCGTCAAGACAAAGACCTGACCACAACGGATGTCTGACCGAGCCCCCGATCGCCCCGACCATTCCAGTGGCTCACCGCGTCCAAACCTCAATGAGGTTATCACTCCCCTGACGGTTTCGGGTGGGGAAAGCCGCGGCAAGCTTGGGATTGTGCTCGTTGTCTTGATACCGCTGATGGCGGGTTTTGCTGCTGCGGCCTATGGGGGGGTTGAGCCCTGGAGCGAGTTAACACTGCTTGGCGGGTCGATTCTTGTCGCTACCTACGCGGTTCTCGAAGCTTGGAAACACGGCCTCGGGCGTGGTGTGGCGATCGCTCTCGGATTGGCTTTGGCTTATGTCGGTCTAGCCGCCTTCCAAGCGATTCCGCTGCCGATCGGGCTTATCGAATGGCTATCGCCAACGCGTTACGAGGCAATGCAGAGCCTGCTGGATGAGACACCATCGTACGCCGCGGTAAGCTACTACCCGATCGATACCATTCAGTCTTTGCGGCTGCTCTTTATCGCGTTGGCAGTGTTTGGTTCGGCGGCAGCTGTGTCTCGGTCGGTTCCCCATGCCAAGGGCATGCTCTTAGGATTCTTTATCCTCGGCGTTTGCCAGGCTTGCTTGGCGATTGCTCAGCAGGCGACGGATGCACAAGGGGTTTATTGGGGCGGCGTCAGCGATGGGGAAGTCCGTTCGGGGAGCTTCCTCAATCACAGCAACTTCGCCCAGTTTCTTAACCTCACGGTTGGAGCGAGCCTCGGCCTCTTCCTGGTTCGGCTGAGCGAAGATCGCAAGCAGGGATCGCACCACCTGCGGCGGGTTGCGTTGACCGAGGTTTTTCGTCGTCACGGTTGGCTGCTGATTGGGATCGCCTTGCAGGTGGTTGCGATTGCTGCGTCGTTAAGCCGTGCCGGATTAGTAAGCATGGTGCTAGCCGCTGCGGTTACCTCCCTCGCACTGAATCGAGCGAGTTTGCTGGGCAGCTCCGCTTGGTCACTCTTGCTTGTCGCTCCACTGGCGTTCTTGTCGTTGACTGCTCTTGGTTTCGACGCGTTCTATCACCGCCTCGACTCGCTGCAAGGAACCTCGAGTTACGCCGATCGGATTCAGCTAGGCTCGGATACCCTCAAGGCCGGTTGGGCGCATCCGCTGCTCGGCACCGGCTTGGGAACTCACAGCACGGTCTTTCCGGCCTACGACACAACCGGTTCAGTGGCGGTCGCAGAGCAAGCCGATAACGACTACGCCCAAGCCTTTGAAGAGACCGGCTCGGCAGGCGTTGCCCTTCTATTGGCCTTAGCTGTCACCGTATTCGCTGCGATCCGTCGTGTGATGACGATGAGGCACAGCTCCGCCAAGCACGCGGCGTACGGGGTCCTTTACGGCCTCGTCGCGGTGGGCGTGCAGAGCGTGACCGACTTCGGCCAGCGCGTGCCGGCGGTCTTTTGCGTGACGGCTGCCTTGGCCGGTCTTGTTGTAGGGATGGCGCCGCGTGATCAAGCCTCTGCTCTCAACAAACCGAATCGCGTTTGGCGGGCGGGCCTAGCGGTCTTTGCGATAGCGGCTGCCGTCTCGTGGGCCTACTTGGCTCGAACCGGCTTGGCCGACTATCGCGCCAATCGCTGGTGGGCGGCTGCTTACGAATTGGACCAACGGCTCGACGCGGACGATCTCGAAGCGGACCCCCAGGATTACGTCGATCTCATCGCGGCAACCGAGATGGCCGCGGCCGCACAACCTGCGAGGATCAAGTATGCGTTCTGGCTCAATGCGTATCGCTGGGAAGCCGTTCAGTTCGCCGCACAGGGCGCAGACCCTCTCGCGACTGCCGACGGTCGTCGCACGGCAGCCAGGATCGCCGACGAACTCGCAGGGGCTCGTCAACTCTGCCCGACCCATGGCCCATCGAGCACCCTAGAAGGTCAACTGCGGCTTGGGGTTGGCGATCCCACCGGCGCCCGACTTGTCAGCCAAGGGGTACGCCTCGCCCCGCACGATCCCGTCTGCTGCTACGTCGCCGCAGTTCACACCCTTGGTCAACCGTCGGATGCAGAAGCCGACCGCACCGCTTTCAAATTGCTCGAACGCGCGGTCGCGTTAGATCGCTCGTTCTACTCGGACGCCGTCCAGGTAATCCTCGATACCCGAACGAACCTCTTGGCAGCTAAAGCACTCGCACAAAACAACCCCCGCCGCTTGCGGGAACTGGCGGACCGCGTGGAGTCGATCGAGTCTCTCTCCGGAGAGAAAAAGCCTCTCTACGACCAAGCTTTGAATTTGCAGGAGAAGCGTGTTGCGAATGAGAAGGTCTATCCCGAGGAGATTGCCGACCTCGCAGGAAGGTTGGTAAGCCGTGGTCGCCACGAAGAGGCAGCAACCCTTTATCGCAGATCACTGGCTCTGGATTTCGACCGCAACCCCTGGCGTCTAAGGCTGATCGACACCCTTATGCGGCTGGGCAAGAACAAGGAAGCCCTACGCGAGGTTCGGATCGTGCTGCGACAGGACCCGAAGTCTCGACAAGCCAAGGATCGCTTAGGCAGTCTTGTCGAGTTGGTTGAACAAGACGCCGCTGAGCCCGATTCGCGGGGCGACCTTTAGCGAGGGGGCGTCGCTACTGTGAGCGTCCGGATGCCAAGCACGTCGCGAGCGTGATCGTGATGAGCAGGATGCCAGCCGGCTCCGGCACGGCGATCGCGGTTCCGCCGATCGCATTCGATACCCCGTAGCTGCTGCGCCAAAGCTGATAGTCGAAGGTGGTGACTTCGCCATCGGCATTGCCGTCGGCAGCCAAGCCGGAGCCCGTCATGCCAAGCTGGTCACGCCACACCGTGTAGTCGGCGGCATCGACGACCCCGTTGTTGTTGTAATCTCCACGAAGGCCGTCCCGGACAATGAAGTTGTCGAAGTAAGCCACCCCCGCCAAGTTCCGCGATGCGGAGCCTGGGTCTGAGGACCTCGCGATGATGTCGGCGTCGCTGAATCGACTGGCGGGGCTTTGGAAGGCCTCTTGGACGACGACCTCTTCACCGATGAAGCCGCGATACGATTGTGAACCAAAGTCGAGTTCGATCCGAAAGCGGTGCCACGTGTCGAGTTCGACCGTTTCGCCGAAGATCAGTTGTCCCGTTCCATCCTGAGAAATGAGTTCGCCGGTGGTGGCATCAAGCCCAAAGCCACCTATTTGATTGATCGGCCCGCTGCTGTCATCGAAGACTTGGACCCCAAAGTACGGGCCGAAAGCACTCGAAGCATTCGTGCTCTCCACGAGCATGTCCCAGTCGATCGAGACATATCTTCCAGACGGGGCGTCGCTCACTCGCTTTGCCCAGAAAGCGTCTGAGCCAGCGCTCCGATCGACTCGAAGCGATGACGATCCGGATCTCGCTAGGCTGCTCTGGACGTTGGCCGTTGAAGGACTTCCTAAGAAGGTCTCATCCCACCCGTCTTGCTCGTTGATCGTGCCGTTTGAGAATGTCGGACCCTCGAAGCCGACGCTATCAACCAGGGTGGTCGCTCTGGCCAACGGCTGCGTCGATAGCGCGCAGACGAAAACGAGGGGGGCTGTGAATCGTCGGAGCATGACGGCAGGCGGGAGTTTAGGCGGGATGCGCAATACGGAAGGTATTAGTGCCTGCGGTCGTCCGCTGGCAAATGCTTCCTACAGCTCTCATAAGTTAACCGCCGACCGGGGCTATCACAACGTTTCGCCCTATAAATCCAGCAGATGACGACGCTAGCTGGCCCATTTCGGCTATTTGGAAAAACGCGCTAGCATCGCTGCGGTTTGCCTAACACGACCACTCGATGCGACCGATACAACCTGCATCGAGCTAAATACGCTACCGGCACAGGCGTTCCGCAAACTACGAATCGGACACGGATGATCCGCTCAATACCACGATCGATGCTGGTGATGGTTGCCCTGGCGAGCCCGATGGGCTGCTCGGTGTGCCAATACGCTCGGCTCACCGCTTATGAGGAGCCAAAGCTCTTCAATGACGAGTGTGACGACAAGGCCAGCATGGCGGCCTACCGAGCCATGGCGGATAAAGCTTGGCATGAGGCAGGTGTTTGCTGCCCAGAGGAGTGTTTCGAGGGGGACTACGCCTACGGGTTCCGCGAGGGCTTTGCGGAGTTTGTCTACGCCGGCGGCAACGGCGAGCCGCCGGCCGTCCCCCCACGCCCCTACTGGCAGCTCGATGTTCGGTCCGGAGAGGGAGGCCAAGCCATCAAGAGTTGGTACGAAGGCTACCGCCATGGTGCCCGAATCGCCCGCGACGGTGGTTATCGCCGGGCAACGACCCTGACCGTCTCGGCGTCGTTGCGTGACTGCGGAGCCTGCGGCTGCCCCGGCGACGAGTTAACGCCACACCGCCCGACGACTCCATCGGGTCCCTCGTTCCAAGCTTCTGAGCCATTCGAACCTGCTCAGCCAGAGATCATCTTACCCGAGCCGACCTCACCTGAGGCGACTCCCGGCGAGGCTCCGGAGCCGACGCCACTCCCGGAGCCTCCGGCACCCGGTGAGTTCGAGGCAGCACCGCCCGAGTACGAGGCGACCACCATCTCGCTGTCCGGCCGTAGCGGCCAGCCCGTGAACGCCCTCTTCCAGATCGTCCGATGACTCGCCCCTTCGGCCCTCCACACCAGACGCACCAAACCATGTTCGCAGGCCACACCGCCAACCGACAGTGCTGCCTTGCCATCGCGGTGGCGATGATCGCTGGGACCCTGAGTGGCTGCGCGGCGTTCACGAACCCCGTTGCTAACGGGGTGCCCGTTCGGATGCTTCCGGATGAGGTCCTTGGGGAGTCGCGTGAGGGATTCGAGCCGATCAACCTCGCTAAGCTGCGTATGAAGCCCCCCGAGCAATTCCTGCTCGATACGGGCGATACGCTGGGCATCTACGTCGAAGGCGTGATCGGCGACGCGGGCACTCCGCCGCCGGTCAACTTGCCTTCCTCATCCGAACTCCCGCCGGCGATCGGCTACCCGTTCCCGGTGCGCGAAGACGGTACGATCTCGCTGCCCTTGGCCGGATCGGTCGAGGTTCGTGGGATGACGATCGAGGATGCCGAGCAAGCTGTCACGGATGCCTTCCTCGGCAAGGAGATCATCCTTGAGGAAGACTTTCGGATCATTGTCACCCTGTTGCGACCACGGACCGTGCGTGTCTTGATCGCCCGTGAGCAAATCGACTCCCGCGGTATCACCGTCCAGAACACGGGACTTCGTGGGATCGGCAGTTCGAGCACGACTATCGGCGGCGGTCAAAGCGCGACCGGGTCGGCCTTGGAATTGCCAATCTACGAGAACGACCTGCTGAATGCGCTCACCAGCACCGGTGGCGTTCCAAACGACGCCCTTACGCCTGAAGTAATCATCTATCGAGGGTACGCCGAAGGGGGCCATCTTGCGGACTGCCAAGCGTGTCAGTTGCCCTGCGAAGGCGATGCCGGCGGCGAGGGGCGGAGCGTCATTCGGGTGCCGCTTCGCCAGCGTTGTGGGCAACCAGCCGACATACGCCCCGAAGACATCACGCTGCAGGATGGCGACATCGTCACGCTCCGCGCACGCCTCCGGGAAAGATACTACACCGGCGGACTGATGCCGACCAGCGAGGTTGGCCTTCCGGCCAACTACGACCTCACGGTGATCGAAGCGGTCATCCGCGCTCGAGGTCCCATCATCAACGGTGGCATTAATAGCAGCAATCTGAATGGCAATATCGTCGGCTCCGGGACAGGGAACCCATCCCCATCGCAGCTCTCCGTGCTGAGACAATTGCCGGGGGGCCAGCAGATCAATATCCAAATTAATCTCAACGAAGCTCTCCGCGACCCGAGGCAGAATATCCTCGTGCAGGCCGACGATATCTTGTTGCTGCAGGAGAGCCGCGACGAGGCGTTTACACGCTACTTCTTCAACAGCGTCTTCCGAATGGACTTCTTCTTCCGAGTGCTTGATCGGGCAGATGCCCAAGGCTCCGCTTCGATCGTCGTCCCGTAAGGTGTGATCAAGGCTCTTAAGTCGACAAGACGGCCTGTTGTATCGAGCCGGTCGATGGCTCTTGGCAATGCGATAGCTGCCCCGATGGCAGCAAGAGTTGCCGTCCAAAGCAGCTTCGTTGCCGCACGGGTCGGGCATGCGTTGAACACCTGCTCGGCGCGGGCAGTGAGGTCATCTTCTCCCTACCGGTAATCACGAGCAGGCCTTGTCTTGGAGCCTCTCCAACCTGCCAGGCTTCGTCCCACACATTCACTCTCTGGCGACCGGCCGGTTTGTCTGCGTCCGGTTCCATCTTTCGACCCCTTGGGGCTTGATGCAGGCGGTGGGCTCTAGCCACGAGCTTGCTCCTCCCGGCCGCTGCGATCATCTCGACTTTGACCGCACTCTTTGGGCTTGCCTCACTCGTCCCCTGTGGCAGGCCGTTGAGCATTCAGCCGATTCTGGACCGCCTGAAACACTCTTTAAGAGCGTACCTACGAAAAAAAGACCACGTCGTCATATGACGACGCGGTCTTGATTTAATGCTCTTGAACGCCCCTGCTCAGAAGCTCGGCCGCGGTGGCGGGCGGAACGGGCTACGCACTCGGGGGCGGTAAGGCGTGCGCCCCGAGGTGGATGATAGCGGCGTGAACACCGACGACTCATCCGAGAAGCTTTCAACCGTCTCGACCGCAGCCGGAGTTTGATCGACGCCTTCGACTGCGATCAGCGGTTGTGCAACGACTGGCGCGGATGCTTCGGCAGCGAACGGGTTGTCGGCCGCTGCCGCGTACGATGGCAGACCAAACGGAGTCGCCGTGAAACGGCTGCTTTGTAGGGTCCCGAACGGCGAGCTCAAACGAGCGAAAATGCTCCTTCGACCTGCTGCATCGGCATCGCTGGTCATCGACAACGACACGATCATCGCTACTGATAGCGTGAGAATCGTGTTACGCATTACTATCTCCCTAAAGGGTGGTGCCTGCTTTTTTAGTCTCTATTCATCGTCGCGGTATCCATACCGCGACCGACCTCTTCGCTGAACTGTATCACACTCGGCGACGGCTCACAGCGGCAAATGCCAAGGAGGCCAGCGAAATCGCCAGGGTCGTCGGCTCGGGGATCTTGCTGAAGTCGTCGGTCTCGAAAACAAGGTAGTTATCGAAGTAGGCGGTGCCGGTGGCTGCCTGCGATGCCGCGTCGCCTGAGGCCGCGATCGCCGCGATGTCGGCATCGGTGAATTGATCCGCCCCGAGGCTCTCGAAGTCTTCGGTAGCGATCAGGATGTCATTCACAAAGCTGTAGTAAGTATCGGTGCTGTAGTCGAGGACCATGCGGAAGCTGTTCCAGACCCCAAAGTCAACGGTTGCGCCGGTCTCAACGAGTCCCGTGGGTCGGTCGGTCAGCAGGACGTCGCCCGTCGAGGCATCGACACCGAGCGAGCCGACACGAAGGATCGAGGTTGCGTCATCGTCGTAAGCTTCAATCCCGAAGAACGGGCCGAAATCTTGGGGCCCCGTGGCCTCTTCGACAAGCATGTCCCACTCGATGCAAACCAGCGGCAGAGCCGGGGCTCCGGTGATGGGCACAGCCCAACGATCGTCTGAATTCGCTGCGCGATCGACTTGAACGGCTTGGCTGCCAGATGCCACCACCGAGTCCTGCACGACCGCCGTGCTCGTTCCTCCGACGGGGCTCTGCACCCAAGCAGCCGATCCGAAGCCTTCGAACGTCGAGGCGAATTGGCCTTCGAGGATCGCTTGGCTGTAGTCAGGTGCCTCGAAGCCCTCGCCATCGACAAGGGTAAAGCTAGCGGCTGAAACCGATCCGGCTGCCAAGATCACGCAAAGCGATCCGAAAACGCGGAGGGAACTCAGGAAGGTGGTGGCGTTCACTAGCTTGCTCCTGTTGCGGGCCTGATCGCACATGCGATCAGAGTCATGGTGTAATAGATGGACATCGGTGCAGGTGCAGGCCGGTGGCCCTTCCAGCTACCCGTATCGTTCAGCATGAGACTATTCGGGCGGCCGCACCTGGTCAACGATTTGATCAGGGATAATTGGCAAAGTAATCAAACCTTTACATTGGGCGGCTGCAGTTACCCCTCTGAGGGATGGTTTGCGGCCGCCTCGACGCCCGCATTCCGCGCTTCGTCTGCCGGTTCAACTAGCAGGCGAATCCCCTTGGCGTTTCAGTGACCAGGGCACTTGGACCCGCTCGTCGTGGCAACGCCAACGAAAACCGGCCGGCTGCCACCGTGGCAACCGGCCGGATCGTGGTTGGAAGAACCGCCGCTTCGACGACGGGATCCTAGCTCAGTCGCGTTGACGGCGGGCGACCGTCAGGCCAAGGCCACTGGCGAGCAGGGTACCGAACAGAGCAGCTGTCGGCTCGGGGATAGCTGCTACAACAGGAATGAGGGTCGAAAGCGGTGTGACTGGACCCAGCACGTCGCCCGTCGTTAAATCGAAGGCAAGTGCGTCGCCATCGCCATCGGCACCGTCATCATCAACGTACGAAACTGACGTGACAAGAGCTGCCATGTCGTCAAAGACGTTGACCTCGTCACCCGAGCTTCCATTGTTGAAAGTCGGGAGCACGTTCGTCTCGAAGTAGATCGACCCAGCCGGCAGGGAACCGTAGGTCGAGACAAAGCTCGCTTCAGTGGTTCGACCGAGCACTGCATAGCCAGTATCCGGAATCACTAAAGAAACAGGAATCGTGTAGGCACCACTGCCTCCACTCGTGACGTCGTCGATGCTATACCCGTTCAGATCGAGGACACCACCGGAAACATTCCGTAGAGCCACATACTCAAAATCATCGTCGTTACCTTGGCTACTCGATGGATTGTAGCTCAATTCGCTGACAACCAAATCTGCCTCAGCTGTCGTAGCAGCTGCAGCAAGGGCTGCAGCTGCCAGTATAAATCTCGTCATGTTCAGTGCTCCGGGTAGTTCGTTGTAGTGTTGGTAAAAGATTGTTGCGTTGGTAGAACTAGACGAGCAGTGGTTCGTTGTCGTGCACTCGGCTGACAACACGCGAACATGGTGCAGGCAGGCAGAATCGTGGTCAACCTTGTCTGTCGAGTTGCCAAGAATAACCACTAAAACTTAATAGTCGGCCACCTGGTGTGGCTCTGCAGAGGGGTTTTCCCGCTGCCTGCCTGCCAGTTTTCTAAGCAGTAGCACAGTACTTGCGCACACTGTCTCTCCTACAAGGAATGGCAATCAAGCTGCACTATCCTACGTCTCTAAAGCCGAAACTTAGTTCAGCCGCCCGAACGGCCGATAAAGCGGATCCCCGATCAGTGTCATCGCCCAGCTATTGAACGACTTGGTCTGGTAGTAGACCTCGACCAGCGTCAGATCGCTCTGGATCAGCAGCGCGAAGAATTCGTTTGGCCGGGGGAAGGCGAGCAGGTAGGGCTCGTAGACCGGGCCGATGGTGGCACAAACGCCGTCTTCCAGGAGCTTTTTGCACCAGACTTGGCTATCGATCTCCTTGAGCGTTGCTGCTTCGCCGCTGGCCAGGTGATAAGCGACGGCTCCGCGGTTCCAGTCGAAGGCATCGATATACTTTCCTAGGCTGTACCACCCGCAATAGAGCCCCGCGTCGGGGCATTGACCCGGCATGAAGAGCTCGGGTTGCTCATTAAGGGTGACCTCGAAACGCGGCTCGCCTTCCGCGTTTTCGAGCTTCTTGAGGCCGTCGGCGGTGATCAGAAGGGTCCTGTCGTAGTCGGGGTAGCTGCCCGGCTCGAGCGGTGGGCCTTCGCGCTTCGCGAGGCCGCGAGCATCCAAGTAGACCTTGCCCTTCAGGCCGCCGGCCTTCTCCGTGGCGATGGCGTCGTCGATCAGGCGTTTGGCCGTGGGCAAGTTGGGGCCGTCGAGACGCGAAACCATCAGCGTTGGGAAGGTCTTGCGTAGTTGGCTGCTGGCATAGTTGCCGCGGAGGTAGTTTGGCTGCCAACGGAGCAGCTCGTAGCCGTCGGACCAGAGGACCAGGCTCAATTCACTATCGAACGAGGCTCCGGACTCATTAAGCCGAGCGACCTTGCTGCGTTTGTTGAGCCAGTCCAAGCAGGCGAGTTGCCCGCCGATCTGTTCGAGGAGCCTGAGCACCAAGTCGTCGGTCTGGATGCCTGGCGCGCGGGCTTCGAGCAGCACACGCAGCTCGGTGAAGGCACTCGCTCGACCGCGTAGGACGTTGAGTCGCTCTAGCAATGGGAGCGGCACTTCCTCACCGGCCGCTTGGCGGGCTTGCACCTGCTGGCCGAGTCCTTGGAGCAAGACCCGTGTTCCGCCTGCCGCGGTAGCGAGTTGCTGGAGCCGGGCCTCGTTGGGCTTACGCGTATCGGTGGGGAGCTGAGCGATTCGCGCCTGCGCCGATTTCAGGGCCGTTTCGAGTCGTTGCGTTGTCTTTTTGAGGCGATCGCCCGGCTTCTGTTTGCCGTCGGTCTCAGGCATCGACGCAAGGGCGTCACCCAAGGGAGCTCCCCCGGCCAGCCCGTCGAGCAGCTTGGCGATCTGATCGAGTTGCTTGTAGCGGGCGGCCATCTCGCGAGCGATATGATCGCGGTACGCTTGGAGCTGCTTGTCGTCTTTGGCCTTCGCTTTCGCGATTTTTAGCGGGACGCCCCAAGTCGTGACGAGGCAACGCAGCTTTCGTTCGGGGTCGTTTTTCTGGAGCCACTCGCGGATCTCGGGGCGGATGGCCCAACGCCAGGTCTCGCGGTCGATCTCTTCTTTGGCAGGCACATCAATTTCGATGATCTGCGAAACGGGCACGCCACGCTGTCGGCAGTAGTATCGTGCGAGTCCCATCGACTCTTTATTGCTCCGAGCGACCACCATGGCGATCTCGGAGGGCTTCAGTTCGGCCAAGCTGGGCTGGGCGAACAGCGAGGCAACCAATAAGAGCAACGCGTAACGAGATCGCAACACAGGAAACCTGCCTAACGAGTTGAAGAGGCAAAGGGCGTCGGGGATCGGCCCGTTGTTCTGGGATGGGTTCAATCGGCCGCCTGACGCCGATGGATGCTGGCGAGTGTCGGCTTCGAGAGCGCTTCGTAGGCGGTCGCCAAACCGCTGTGGATTTCAGAGGACTCGGGGATGCCGTTGAGAGCGTACTCCAGGTCTTCGATGGCTGCTTCCCATTTCTTCATCGCCAGGAGCACTTGGCCACGGGTCTCGCGGAAGCGGTAGTCGCCGGGGCGGATCTCCAGGGCGAGTTCGACTTGCTCCATGGCTTGGGGCAAGTCGGGATTCGGCTCTTGGCTCAGTGTCCAGGCGTAGTTGTTGTGGGCCACGGCATCGCCCTTGGTCTGTTCGATGAGCTTGGCGAACATGGAGCGGGCCATCTCGATATCGCCTTCGCCGGCAACCGTTGTTGCCATCGCCGCGAGCAATTCGATCGGAAGCGAGGCATTCTTTTCGAGCGTGCTCCATACCTGCCGGGCATAGCGGTCCCGACTCCTGGCGGCGGCCAATCGCCTCGCTTGGACGAGGGCCCATTCGGTTGCGTCGCCCATTTCAACGGCTTCGATAAACGCTTTCGCTGCGGCGGTTGGCGACGAGGTCGGGTTCGCCAGCATCCTTGCCGCCTCTTTCTGGCGGTAGGCTCGCAAGAGCCGGCCAGGCTGCTCGTTCTCGGGATCGACCTCGATCCATGCTTTAAGAGCCGATCTGAGCTCGGAGGGCGACTCGGCGAGGCTCGCGGCGAAGGACCAAAAAGGGTAATCGACCGGCGTCATGCGGCTGCGAATCTGCGGGTCGCGGATCAGACCGAGTACCACCTCGGCTTGACGCTTGGCTTCGGCCAAGCGGTTCGCTTTAGCAAGGATCTGCATCCGCATCGTGCTGCAAGACAACGAGGTGTCCGAGTACGCTTGCAAGAGATCAACCGCTTGGTCCACCCGATCTGTCTCGGCGTAAATAAGGGCTCGCATGCGTGTTAGCTCGACGCCCGAGATTTTGAGCTCTTCGAGCCGATCGAGGTGCCGTTCGGCCAATCGCAGGTTAGCTTTCTCCGAATCCTCAATGGCTGGCTCGATCTCAGAACCAATCTTCCCGGCGATAAGCCGCTGGACTAGCCAAGCGTGGGCCGAGGGGTAACCGGGGCGATCGGGCGACGCAAGCCGGACCATCCGGGCGTAGGCCCCGGCGGTGTTGCCCGCGTCGTCGAGCTTGATGGCGGTGCGGTAGTCAGCGCGGCGGGTGTCGACGCCCATCTGGGCAAGCTTCCGCTCGAACAGATCGACCCGGGCATAGTCGCCGGCCTCGACCGCGTCGCGTACGGCGACTTTGTAGCGCTCGGCGACTTGGCTTTGGCTGAGCAAGGCGCCTCGGACCCCAACAAAGAGAAACGGGATCGCCAGGACGACCGCCGGGGCAGCCAGGGCGAGCTCGCGTGGTTCACGCGTCGCGATCCATGCCTTGGTGAATCCCAGCAGTTGGACGATCGGCCACCAGATCGGCGTCAGCAATCGAACGAGAAGTAGGACCAACCAATCGAGATTCAGTCGATCGATCAATCGCTGAGCAAGCCCGATCGGATACCAGAGAAAACGGGCGACGGGTCCGGGGCCGCCTTCGCTGACAGGGATATAACGAGAAACCAGTCGGCCGAGCAGGATGAAAGGCCAGAAGAGTGTTCGCACCACCCCAATGACGAAAGACTCGACGCCCTGAAAGCTATCGAGCGCGCCGAAAGCCCCTTCGCCGATTCTTGCGAAGAAACGCTCGAACGGGCTCGTGAAACGGTACCAGGCATCGCTGGTTCGCTCGGACAAGCGAGTAAACCAACTGGCAATCCGGTATCGCAGAGGGGGACGCGGCATCTGTGTGCGAGTAGGTGGTTCGTCTATCGAAAAGGATAAGCGGGGCGATGGTCTCGGGAGGCCGTCCGGCTCAGGGGGTCTTGCGCGACTCCTGCATCGCACGAACAAAACGCTGACGCGATTCGTCCAGAAGTCGCTTGCTGATATCGCGGTCGCTGGCGGTGATATCGACCGTTGTCTCGGTGAGGATTTGCATCTGGACTGACTGCCTCAACTCGTGGGCCCGCTGCCCCCTTCGCAGGGATCGGCCGAGTCGATCCATGAGGGAATTGGTGGGGGCTTCGATCGGCGTGCCGTCGGCGTAGCAAGCCGTGAAGGAGACCAAAGCGTTGCGGCCGTCCGGCTTCGCGAGGTCGAGCTGAGCGAAGCTAAATGGCTCGGCCCCCTCGGCTTGGACGACCGTCCGCTCGTCGACTTGCCAGCCAATGCCGCTGTAGCAGACCGAGAGTTCATGCCAGCCCGTGTTGAACGGGTAGTCGCAAGAGACGACGTACTGCTTCCCCTCGGGGGTCCGATAGTCGAACAGGACCGAGTACTCGCCGAAACGGCTGCTCGCTGAGCGGTTCTCGTATCGAATGTCCTGCAGCTCGAGCCCCGCCAGGGAGTCTGGCATCGTGCCGTCGTCTTGGAGCTTGGCGGAGAAGCGTTCCAGATCGAGCCTCTCACCAACGATCACGGGTCCCGAAGAACCGTTCATCAGTTGAGCAACCCCCAGCCCAGCGAAAGCAATCGTTGGGGCGATCCCCAGCGAGATCGCCCCAACGCTTAGACTAAGTGGCTGCCAGCCCGCGATGGTTCCTTCGGCATCCGGATCATGGGCCACTAGGGCATCCCACCAGCCGACTAGCTGGGCACCATAGTTCAATGGTTCTGCCGAGAGGTGATCCCAGCGTGGTTCGATCTCGGCCAGGGCCGCCTTGAGGAACCAGTCAGTCGCCGCCAGCGTGAGCAGACTCAACGCGAAAACGGCGAGTCCCAGCAGGGTGTGCGGGTTGCCGGCGGACCAATCGATCCCGCCCCACGACCAAGCAACGGCGATGCTCGAGATCCGTACCACATTCAGCAGGGTTGCCCAGCCGGCCGCCAAGCCGATCAGCAGCAAGGTATGGACGACCCCACGCCGGCGCCAGACGCCGTACATTGCCGCGCAGGTGAGGATGGAAACAACCGAGATGATGCCGCTGCAGGCTTCATCAACGAAGAGTTGTTTGTCGGGTAGCACCAAGGCGTTGCCGTCCATCAGGTGATCGATCCCGACCAGATCGAGGAAGTAGCTGCTGAGTGTGCTGCTAGACCGCTGGAGCTGTTGCATGAGCGAGCGATCGAGCCCTAGCGGCGGCGGCAGGATCAACCAGAGCAGCAGCCAGGGGCCTAGCGGCATGCCTTGCCCAAGCTGTTGGCTCACGCGGAGCAGCCACCCTCCGACTAGCACAATGAGCGAAGCCGCGGCCAGAAGTGGCGACGGGATGATGTAAGCCACGCCCAGCAGGCTCCAAGCCAAGCCGTAGGCGGCGTAAGTCAACCAGTTGGGCAGTTTGAGATCGCTGGCTTCTGGCGACCGCAGGCGTGCCACACAGAGCAAGACGGCTGCCAACAAGACGAACGGGAAATGTTGGTAGTGGGGCTTAGCCCAAAGCCCGAACGAGAAGTCGCGCAGCAACGGGCCGTAAGCCACAACAACGGCGGCTAGCGAGGCGATGGCCAAGGCGAGGGGCTTTGCGTTCATCCGGGGGGCGGCGTGGGCTGGTTGAGCATTCTCGAAGCTACTCACCCTACACAGTCTCTACGAGCTTGACAGCCGTTCAACGGGTCTGTCGCGGGTTCGTCGCGTAAGCAGCCGCAGAATCGGCAGGTCCCGCAACATCGTCCGCTTCGGCGGCGAGAACGGCCTCGCACCGGCGTGCGGTGTGCCGAAGGTGACTTCGTGCGTACAGTTGCGTGCCCACCACACTCCCCCCCTGCCCTGCCGATCCGCCGTGCCCCGCCCGAGTCCGTCCCGCAAGCGATTCGCCGACTTCCGCCGTGCCTACGCCAAAGGCGAGGTCCGTTCATTCACGCACGACCCATCTGGCAAGGACGACGCGAAGCGAGCCGAGCGCGAGGAACGCCGGCAGCATCTGAAGCAGTACCGCGAGTGGCTTTGGCCGCACCGCCGGGCGATCGCCTTGATGCTTGGGCTGGCCTTGGCAGTCGCGGCCCTCGAAGTGGCCCAGCCGCTCTTCATGAAGTACGTCGTGGACGGCGTGCTCTTGCAGGAAGGCCTAAGTCAATCCGAGCGACTCTTGCGGCTCCATCAGGCCGGTCTGGCGTTGCTCTTGGTGATCGTTGTCGGTCGGCTGCTCGATATCTGGAAGAACTGCCAGCAACGACTCTTGAACCTGCGGGTTGTCCTCTCGCTACGCAGGACCTTGTTCGCGAGGTTGCTTCGTTTGCCCCTCGGCCAACTCACCGATATGAAGACCGGCGGCATCCTGTCTCGGCTCAGCGGCGACATCGATCGCACCACCGGGCTGCTCCAATTGGCGATCGTGTCGCCCACTGTCTCGGCGATCCGTTTGCTCTTCGCGATCGGGATCCTGTTTGCCGTCAACTGGCGTCTTGCCTTGACCGCGTTGACCGTCATCCCGCCGGCGATGTTGATCAGCCTGTGGGTGACGCGCCGCATCCGGCCGATCTATCGCTCGATGCGGCGGGAGAGCTCCGAGATCGACGCCCGCGTCAGCGAGACCTTCGGCGGCATCCGAGTCGTCCGCTCTTTCCAGAGGGAGACCCGCGAGCTGGCCGAGTTCCTGACCGGCCGCCACACGATCGCCCGAAAAGAGCTCTTCGCCCACCGGCGTGAGATCTTCCTGTGGAGCAGTTGGGCATTGATCATCGCGATCGTCAATGTCGTGATCGTCTGGTACGGCGGCTACCTGACACTGATGGGCTCCGCGACGGTCGGCGACATCATGGCGTTCCAACTCTACACGCTGATGCTGCTCAATCCGGTCTGGCAGATCGTGAACTCGTTCAGCGAGATGCAACGCTCGCTCGCCGGCATGGAGCGGGTCTTCGAGGTGCTGCAGAGCCCAACCGACAAGCCCGACCGCCCGGACGCGGTCGATGCCCCCTCGCGGGTCGAGGAGATCCGCTTCGAGGAGGTCTCGTTCGCTTACAACGAGGGCACGCCGGTGATCCATCAACTCGACTTGGTCGCCAAGGGAGGCCAAGTCGTCGCCCTGGTCGGTCGGAGCGGGGCGGGAAAGACGACCATCACCGACCTCGTCGCACGCTTCCAAGACCCTACCGGCGGCCGGGTCACGCTGAATGGCGTTGACCTGCGCGACATCCGGCTCGACTCGTTCCGATCGCTGCTCGGCGTCGTGCAGCAGGAGACGTTCCTGTTCGACGGGACGATCCGGGACAACATCGCGTACGGCCGGCGTGATGCGTCGGACGATCTGGTCATCGAGGCGGCCCGCGCCGCCAACGCCCATGAGTTCATCATCGAACTCGAGAACGGCTACGATTCCCTCATCGGCGAGCGCGGCGTGAAGCTCTCCGGCGGGCAAGCCCAGCGGTTATCCATCGCCCGGGCGATCCTCGCCGACCCGCGGATCCTGATCCTTGATGAGGCGACCAGCAACCTCGACAGCGAGAGCGAGCAGCTGATCCAGGAATCGCTCGACGCGTTGATGCACACCCGCACGACGTTCGTCATCGCTCACCGGCTATCGACGGTCGCATCGGCCGACCTGATCGTCGTCATGGACGAGGGCCGCATCACCGAGCAAGGCACGCACGACGCGTTGATGGCCCGCCGCGGGGCGTATTTCGAGATGGTCTCTCGCCAACGCGACGCGATGGCGAACGATTCGCTCCTGGGGTGACGGTCTAATTACTATGGGAGGCAGGCCTTCAACCGCACGGAGCCTGCCATGAGCCCGATCACCACCCGCGTCCTCGATACGAGCCTCGGCGAACCCGCCGAAGGGGTCGTCGTCACGCTCGCGTTGCTCGACGAGCACGAAGCCGCCAGCCCGGTCGGCCACGGCGTGACCGACGCCGACGGCCGCGTCTCGAAGCTGATGCCCGTCGGGCGGGCGGAGCCCGGGGTGTATCGGCTGACCTTCGAGACAACGGCCTACTTCGCTCGCACGCACCGCGAATCGTTCTACCCGCGGATCGAGATCACCTTCCACGTGACCGAGGGGAGCGAGCGATACGATATCCCGCTGATGCTCTCGCCCTACGGCTACTCGATGCACCGGGGGAGCTAGCCGGCCGCCACGCGTTTGTGGACCGGCGGGCCGATGCGATATCCTGGCGACACGCCAGACTCGCTTAGCCCCTCAACGGACGGATTCTCTCCATGTCGCTGCTCATCAAGAACGGCCGCGTTGTCACCGCGACCGATGACTCGATCGCCGACGTGCTATGCGAAGGAGAAACGATCACCGCCGTCGGCCGCAACCTCAACGCGCCGGCGGGGGCGGAGGTGATCGACGCGACCGGCAAGCTCGTCTTCCCGGGCTTCATCGACCCGCACGTCCATATCTACCTCCCCTTCATGGGGACCCATGCCAAGGACACCTACGACTCGGCGAGCCGGGCGGCGCTCGTGGGCGGCACCACCACGCTGATCGAGATGGTCTGCCCGGGGCGAGACGAAGACCCGGTCGAAGCTTACAAGCTGTGGAAGTCGAAGGCCGAGGGCCTGTCGGCGTGTGACTTCGCGTTCCATATGGGCGTGACGCGGTTCGACGAATCAACGCCGGCGGCGCTCAAGCAGATCGTCGAAGACGGCACGGCGAGCTTCAAGGTCTTCCTCGCTTACAAGGGAGCCCTCGGCGTGGACGATGAGGAGCTCTTCAAGACGCTCCAGCTCGCCAAAGAGCTCGGCGTGATCGTCACGGCCCATTGCGAGAACGAATCGCTGGTCGCCAGCCTGCAGGCGAAGCTGCTCGCCGAGGGGAAGACCGGGCCGGAGTGGCACGAGCCGTCGCGGCCCGTGCAGGTCGAAGAGGAAGGGGTCCATCACCTGATGACCTTCGCCGAGCTCACCGGCGCCCACGTCTACGTGGTCCACACGAGCTGCAAAGGGGCCGTCTACGCCGCGAACGAGGCCCGGCTGCGGGGGGTGAACGCTTGGGTCGAGACCGTGATTCCTTACCTCGTGCTCGATGACACGGCCGCCCAACAGCCGGGCTTCGAGGGGGCCAAGTATGTCATGTCACCGCCGATCCGCGACAAGCGGCACCAGCCGTTCCTGTGGGATGCGTTGAAGACCGGAGCGATCAGCACCGTGGCAACCGACCACGCGCCGTTCGACTTCGGCTCTGGTGACGGGAGTGGCCAGAAGGAGATGGGCCGCGACGACTTCACGCTGATCCCCAACGGCATCCCCAGCGTCGAGCACCGCGTGCGGCTGCTCTACACGCATGGCGTGGCGACCGGCCGGATCGACCTCAACACGTTCGTCAACGCGGCCAGCACCCAAGCGGCCAAGCTCTTCGGCCTCTTCCCCCGCAAGGGAACGATCCAACCCGGTGCCGACGCGGACCTGGTGGTCTACGACCCGACGGTCAAAGAGACCCTCTCCGCCGAGACCCACCTGATGGACACCGACTACGATGCCTTCGAGGGTTGGCAGGTCGAGGGCCGCAGCGAGTTGGTCACCGTCCGCGGCGAGGTCATGGTCCGCGACGGCCGGTTCGTCGGCGAGCTAGGCCACGGCCGCTTCTTGAAGCGTGAGCCGACCCACTTCGGATGACTCAATCCGGCCGGGCCGGGGTTTTGTCGCACGATAAAGTCGCACGGCGAGCGTTTGCGCTGCTGAGGGAAATCGCGGCCTAAGTCGTTGCAAGGCGTGGCCTTGCGTTTTGTCGCATGGGCTTGGCAGACAAACCCGCGATGCGACAAAACCCTCTTGGCCAGCGAGCCCCCATTATCGCGACCGAACCCGTTACCAACCAAGCCGATTTGGCCACCCGCCAACCACGGGAGGTAAGTGTGCCTGGGGTCGCAGCGAAGCGGAGCCCCCAGCGAATCAATGGGGCGGCATCTGCTAAAAGCTGGGGGCTACGCCTGACGGCTTCGACCCAAGCCACCCGCCGCCGCTAAATCGCTCAGATGGTTCACGGCGTAGCCAGCCACCCGCCGATCCACTGCTCACTAAGGCCGCAGTTTCTTCTCTATTTTATCAAGTGACTCCGCGATCTTCTCTGTAGCCTCTTTCCCTATCGTTAGCGGGGCGGATGCTCTACAGAGCGGAGTATCGCTCACATACGAGTGCTTATTTCCCATCAGGTCACGATACGATACATCCACGACAACATCATCTGCTAGCTCTTTCTCTACCGTATGCGTTAGGGTTACGTCGATAAAAAAAGGATTGTTGCGGTCAACTACCGGCAGCCTAATAGGGAAGTGTTTCTTCAGATTCGTGAGAATGCCAAGAAGAGGTGTTAGCGAAAACTCTACATCCAATGCTGGAGCATCCGTCACAGCGACGATTCCAACCTGCAGTATGCCATGTGTCTGTGGCTTACTTCGGACAACGTGTCTAATCGCTGGTTTTCGCATATGCCTACGAGACCAAAGCGCTTCCACGATGTGATGAGTGGCAGGGCACGTATGTGCGCCAGCGCGAATGTAGTAACGCTTATCTGGGGCTTGGTAAGGCCCTCCTTCGCTTGGATGAATAGAGACTGCGATAATTGATCGGCCTTGCGAAAGCTGCCCGCGTCCCTCGCAATCGTCGAAGGCTTTCACGCTGTAGGGTGGTTTGGGTATCACTCTATCAACAACTTGATCGACCCAGTCACAAATATCTTGTCGTCCAGCAGGCTCTACTCCGCCGTCAGCATTGCCGTTATCTCCAACACCATAAACGAAGCATCCGCCGCCGCTATTCGCAAAGCCAGAGGTTGCCTTCTCTAACTTCTTCTTGAGCTCGTTGCGTGGTGTTTCGCTGCTCTTGAATTCCCAAGCGTCATCTTCAGCTGACGGGAATCCAGCAGGTGATACTTTGCTGAGATCAATACGTGGCATAACTAATACTCGCGTCGTTGGTTTAGCAGTGCCCGTAAGAAAAATACCTACGTTTCATCGCGACTCCTGCCGGTTAGAGATTAGCCTCGCGCTAGCGCATCCGACTGATCCACAAAATCGTCGCCGGACCATTCTTCGTCGGCTCGGATCATCTACTTTTGGGCTTCGGCCTTCTTCGCGGCGCCGGGTGCTACTGGCTTTGCCAGTGTTTTCCAAGGTCGGTTGTTGCTCGTATCGCACTGGCGGAGCCAGTGGCACCCTATCTCTGACACTGACTAGCCGCGTGCCAGCGCGTCCGACTGGTCCACGAAATCGTCGCCGGACCATTCTTCGTCGCCTTTGATCATCTTCTTTTGGGCCTCGGCCTTCTTCGCGGCGCGGGCTTCGGCTTGGCGTTTCACCAGGTCGGCGTGGGTCGTGAAGTACGGGAGCGAGTGGCCTCGGAAGTCGTCGAGCGTTTCGAAGCCGTGCTTCTCCATAAAGGCCAGCAGTTGCTCCTTCATTGGCTGCACGCAGCGGTAGCCCATCTTCATGACGCCCGTGCAGACCTGCACCGTGTGGCTGCCGAGGAGGATGAACTGGGCGGCGTCCTCGCCGGTCTCGATGCCGCCCATGCCGCTGAGGGTGCGGCCGGGGAACTCCTCGGCGATCATCGTCGCGATCTCCATGCACATCCGCAGGGCGATCGGCCGCACGGCCTGGCACGAGTAGCCGCCCGGCGTGGTGTAGCCCTCGACCGACGGCTCGGGGCGGAGCGTTTCGAGGTCGACGCCGATCACGGAGCGGATCGTGTTGATCGCGGCCACGCCGTGGCAGCCGGCGCGGAGGCTGGCGCGGGTCGGGTCCTCGATGTGCGTGACGTTGGGCGTCATCTTGGCCCAGACCGGCTTGGTGGCGGCCTCCATCACCCAGCCGCAGACCTCCTCAAGGATGTCCGGGTCCTGGCCCATCGCGGCGCCCATCTTCCGCTCGGGCAGGCCGTGGGGGCAACTGAAGTTGAGCTCGAAGGAGTCGACGCCGGCCTCCTCGCAGCGGCCGACGATCTCCTGCCAGGCGTCCTTGTTGTACTCCTCCATGATCGACGCGATCAGCACGCCGTCCGGGTGGGAGTCCTTGAGGGCCTTGAACTCATCGAGCCAGACCTCGAACGCGCGATCGCTGATCAGCTCGATATTCTCCCAACCGTAGATCTCGTTCGATTCGCGCGAGCGCAGGCGGCCGTACCGCGGCTGGACGTTGATCACCTTCGACGCGTCGAGGCTGACGGTCTTGCAGATGACCGCGCCCCAGCCGTCGTCGAACGCGCGGCCGATCACCTTGCCGTTCGTCCCAGGAGGGCCCGACGCGATGACGAACGGGTTGGGCAGCTTGAGGCCATCGACGGTGGTTTCTAGCGTGGGCATGGGTTTCTCCGGAGTCGGGTTCACCACAGAGGACACAGAGAGCACGGAGGAAGAAGAACGACGGACGGGATTAACAGCATGGACAGGATGAGTGCGTGCGGAGCGTTTTTATCCCGTCGATCCTGTGAATCCTGTCTCGCTTCTTTTCTCCATAAACTCGGTGCCTCGGTGGTTAGGTCGTCGGAAGTTGGTTTAGTACGAGGTCGAGGCAATCGGCGAGGTAGTCGGCGTCGTCTTTGGTGAGGCACATCGGGGGTTTGATGCGGAGCGTGTTGCCGTAGAGGCCCCCTTTGCCGACCAGCACGCCGTGGTCTTTCATGCGTTCCATGATGTCGGCCGCTTCGGTGTTGGCCGGCTCCTTGGTCTGGCGGTCGCGGACGAGCTCGATACCGAGCATCAGGCCCAGGCCGCGGACCTCGCCGATCAGCGCGTGCTTGTCTTGCAGTTCGAGGAGCCGCTGCTTGAGGTGGCCGCCGACGACCTTCGCGTTCTGCTGGATGCCGTCCTCTTCGATCACTTCAAGCGTGGCGAGGCCCTGGGTCATGCTGACCGGGTTGCCGCCGTACGTGTTGAAGTGGATGCGGTTGGTCATCACCTCGGAGATCTCGGCCGTGGTGGTGAACGCGCCGAGCGGGGCTCCGTTGCCAATGCCCTTGGCCATCGTGATCGCGTCCGGCTTGACGCCCCAATTCTGGTGGGCCCAGAAGTGCTCGCCCGTGCGGCCGAAGCCGCCCTGGACCTCATCGGCGATGCAGATGCCGCCGTGGGCGCGGACGATGTCGTAGACGATCTGGAAGTACTCTTTGGGCGGCGTGACCGTGCCGCCGACGCCCTGGATCGGCTCGCCGATGAAGCACGCGACCTCGCCGGGCGTTTGGTACTCGATGACTTCCTTGATATCGCGTGCGCACTTCACATCGCACGACGGGTACTCCAGGCCGTACGGGCAGCGGTAGCAGTAGCCGGCGTGCGTGTGGTGGATGCCGGCCGCTTGGTTGCTCTTGAACTTCCAACTGCCGTGGGCGGTGAGGCCCATCGTGGTCGCGGTGCCGCCGTGGTACGCGTTGCGGAGGGCGATGACCTCCGTGTTGCCGGTGTGCTCGCGGGCGGAGAGGATCGCGACCTCGTTCGCCTCGCTGCCCGAGTTGGTGAAGTAGGTGCGGTCGAGCCCTTCGGGCATGTGGCCGGCGAGCTTCTCGGCGAACCGGCCGATCGCGGGGTTCAGGTAGATCGTGGTCGTGTGTTGCAGCTTGCCGTTCTGCTGGTTGACCTTCTCGATCACCTTCGGGTGGCAATGCCCGACGCTCACCGTCACGATGCCGGCGAACGCATCGAGGTACCGCCGGCCGGTCTCGTCCCAGACGTACTGCATCTTCCCCTCGACGACCATGAGGGGCTCCTTGTAGTAAGTCAGCACGCCGGGCGAGACGTACTGCTTGCGGAGGGCAATGACCTCGTCGCGCGGGGGGCCGCTGTAAAGGGCCGGCGTGTGGTCGCAGATCGGGAGTTCGAGTTTCAGATCGGTCGCCATGGTTTTCGCTTCTCGGTCGGGCTGCGTTTAGGTACGGAGATGAGGGGATGCGGGGGGATAAGGGGATGGGCTCTCGGCGGGGCGTTGTCGAAGGGCTGAAGGGGTCGGTTTGGAGCAAACGAAGAGGATGGGTGTTTAGCCTATTACGTCGTATTCACTCTCTCACTGTGGCATTCGCAAGCCGTGCTATTACGCCCTGATTGGCCGCAATCCCCTTATCTCCAGTCATCCCCACATCTCCCTTCATAAAGCTTCATCAATATCAGCAGCCTCCGTCACCAGCACGCCGGGGCCTTCGGTGAGGCCTCGCTCGAGCGGGGTGCCGGGGATCAGGTTGTCGAGGACGATGCCGATCACCGCGGCGACCGCCATACCGGTCTTGCCGATCGCGCCGAGCAGCTCGCCGGTGCCCGATTGCCAGAGGTTGAGGTTCGCGATCAGGGCGGCGCCGGCGTCGCTGTTGAAGTAGGCCGGCACGCTCAGGCCCATGAAGAGGGCGAAGCCGCCGATGAGCAGGTTCCGGTCGCTGTTGAGGTCGGCCTTGGCGAATTGTCGGACGCCGACCGCGGAGATCAGGCCGAACATCACGCAGTAGAGGCCGCCGACGACCGGCTGCGGGATCGCGGCGGCGATCGCGCCGAACTTGCCGAACAGCCCGAGCAAGATCAGCAGCCCGCCGGCGATTTGGACGACGTAGCGGCTGCCGACCTTTGTGAGGCCAACCAAGCCGACGTTCTCCGAGTAGCTGGTGGAACTGAATCCGCCGAAGACCCCGGTCAGGGCACAGCCGACGCCCTCGAAGCCGATGCCGCGCGAGATCTGTTCGGCGGTCGGATCGCCGCCGCCGGCCATCTGGCTGCACGCTTGGTAGTCGCCGAACGATTCGATCATCGAAGCCAAGTAGCCGGCGAGCACCGCGGCGATGAAGGCGGTGCTGAACTTGGGCAAGCCCCATGGGAAGAGGACGCTCGTGGTGCGGAACAGCTCGGCGTTCTGCATCGCCTCGAACGACACGCGGGCGGCATGGCCTTCGCCGTACCAGCCGAGCACGGTCCCCAGGTGACAAGCGCCGACCGCGGTCAGGATCGCCAGCAGCATTGGGAAGAGCCGGAAGACCAGCAGCTTCCTCGATAGCACCAACGAGAAGCCGATGATCAAGGCCATGGTGAGCAGGCTGATCGGCCAATCCGAGGCCGCAACCGGCGCGCCGGCGCCGTAGAGGGCCAAGCCGATCAGCATGATGACCGGGCCAACGACCACCGGCGAAAGGAACTGGCGGATGCCGCCGACCAAGCCGCTGAAGCCGAGCATCATCTCGGCGATCGCGCCAACGATCACCGCGCCGGCGATGTACTGCATGCACTCGGCCGGCCCGCCGCCGAGGCCGCCCTCGCTGACCGGCCGGAGGACCTCCGGGATAATCACCCCGCTGAACGCCGCGAGGAACGAGAAGCTGACCCCCTGGATGATGGGCAAGCGCGAGCCGAAGGTCGCTTGCAACAGCGTTGCGACGCCGCTGCAGAGCATGACCGAAGAGATCAACAGCGCCGTCTGCGAGGCGTCCATCCCCATCGCCGGGGCCAGGAGCAGCGGCACGGCGACCGTCGAGCCGAACATGGTCAGCACGTGCTGCACCGCGAGCACGACCGCCCTCAGCAGGGGTGGCTTGTCGTCGAGGCCGTAAAGGAGGGTGGCTTCGCTCATCGAATCGATTGGATCGGGCTTGTCGTTGGGTAATGCTAGTCGGCTGCGAGGTTGGCGCCGTCATCAAACTCGCCTAGGGTCACCTTTGGAATATCGGCAGGAGGTCGTTCGGCGTGCCGAGCACGGTGAGGCAGATGGCGGTGGTGTACGCGTTGCCGTAGGCCGCGTCGCGGTTGTGGCTTTCACGGTCCCAAGAGCCGTTCGCTCGCTGGCTCTTCAAGAGGGTCTCGACGGTCGATGGGTAGAACCGCTCCCAGTAGCTGCCGCCCAACTGGTACATCGCTTGGGTGCAAGTCAGCAAGCCGTAGTGATACCGCTCAAGCGACGCCGGGTTCCTGTTGTACCGATTGAAACCCACCTCGAGCAGCCAATCGGCCGAGGCGAGTGCCTCCGGCGTGCTGTGCTGGCTCGCGTGTGACAACGCCAACACGCCGGCACCCGTGACGCCGCGGCTGGCGTAGGTCGTGTAGGGCGGCGATGTGGCATACACGAACGTGCGGCTGCGCGGTCGATGGCACCGGCGGATGTAGGCGACGGCTTCCTTGATCGGTTCGTCGGGGATATCGAAACCCGCGTTCTTGGCCGCGCGGAGGAACATCAGTTGCCAGCCGGTGATCGAGACGTCCGAGTCGTCCGTATCGAAGTCGACCAAATAACGCCACCCGCCGCGGTCGGCTCGACGGTCCTTCGGCCATTGCTGCATTGTGAGCGTGACCCGCACGGCCTTGTCGATCGCTCGGTGGAGGTCGCTGCCCACCATCGCCCCGGTGCTGCCGTACGCTTCGCACAGCATGATCCCGGTGATGGCGTGGTTGTACGCCGCGGAACTGCCAACCAGGTGCGAGACGTTCCGGTCCAACCGCCGGCCGGGAGGGGCGACCGAGGCGAGCAGGCCGCTCGGCTTCTGGCAAGCGACCGCGTAATCGACCGATCGCTGCAAACGGTCGCCGCCGGGCCCGTCGGACCCGGGCAGGTGGCCATGGCTCATATAGGCCATCACACACAAGCTCGTGACACCCGGCTGGCCGACCGGGATGGTTTCGAACGATCCGTCTGCTTTCTGTTGAGTAGAAAGCCAGGAAAATCCTTGCTCTACCGAACGATCGAGGCGGTCCCACTGCTGCTGGCTAAGGACGCCTTGGCCGACTCCCGGTCCTTCCGCAATGGCCTGCCCTGTGGCTAGAGCGATGACCAGGATCACAACGCTGAGCAGCCAATAAGTGGTTATCGTTTCGCTCATGCGTTGAAGTGGGGAGGGTTCACCACGGAGGGCACAGAGAGCACGGAGGGTGTGTGGTGATCATGGATCACCTGACCATCCTGATTGAAGTCATCTTCACGATGCACCAAGTGATACTTGTCTAGGCCCATCTTCCCTCTCTGCGTGCTCTGGGCCGCCGGTGCTCTCCGTGGTGAATCCGAATCAAGCGTCCGTGATCGCCCCGTAGGTCTCGGGCCGGCGGTCGCGGAAGAATTGCCAGGTGTTGCGGACCTCGCGAATCAGGTCGAGGTCCATATCGACGATCACGATGTCGTCCTCGGTCCGCTTGTCGCTTTGCGCGATGAACTGGCCGCGGGGGTCGACGAAGTAGCTCTGCCCGTAGAACTCGCCGATCCGCCAGGGCTCTTCCCAGCCGGGGCGGTTGATCGCGCCGACGAAGTACTGGTTCGCCACGGCGTGGGCCGGTTGCTCGATCTTCCAGAGGTACTCGCTCAGGCCGGCGACCGTGGCCGATGGGTTGAAGACGATCTCCGCGCCGTTCAGCCCGAGGCACCGCGCGCCGTCCGGGAAGTGGCGGTCGTAGCAGATGTAGACGCCCACCTTGCCGATCGCCGTATCGAAGACCGGGTAGCCCAGGTTGCCGGGGCGGAAATAGAACTTCTCCCAGAAGCCCGGGTTGCACTGCGGGATATGGATCTTGCGGAACTTGCCGAGGTAACTCCCGTCCGCATCGATGACCGCCGCGGTGTTGTAGTAGACCCCGGTGATCTCCTCTTCGTAGACCGGGACGACCATCACCATCTGGTGCTTCTTGGCGAGCTCTTGCATGAGCTTGATGGTCGGGCCGTCGGGCACGCGCTCGGTGAGGTCGTACCACTTGGCGTCTTGCTCGGCGCAGAAGTACGGGCCGTAGAAGAGCTCCTGCAAGCAGACGACCTGGGCCCCCTGCCCCGCGGCCTGCTCGATCATGCCGACGTGCTTGTCGATCATCGCCTGCTTGATCTTCGCGACCGGTGAGGTGGTCGGCTCGCAGGTGGTGGCTTGGATCAAGGCACCGCGGACGGGTCGTGCCATTCTTGGCTCCGTATATTGGTTGATTGGTCTGCCCGGGCTAACTTAATCGAATCGTAACAAGCCTCCTACGCCTTTCTTGAGGAACCGCCAGATGTCTTCCACGCCCCAGATGGTTCCTCTCCTGCGCGGAAACGAGTGGATCGAACCGGCAGTCGATAGTCACGAGGACGTTTTCAATCCATCGACGGGAAAAGTGATCGCGCAGACGCCACTTGCCGGAGCGACCGAAGTCGATCAGACGGTCAAGACCGCGGCGGCCGCCTTGCGGGAATGGGCCGATACGCCCGTGGTCGAGCGGGCGCGGGTGATGTTCCGCTTCCGGGCGTTGATGGAAGAGCACTTCGAAGAGCTCGCCACGCTGGTGACGCGCGAGCACGGCAAGACCCTCGCCGAGGCCCGGGCGGAGGTGAACCGCGGCTTCGAGATGGTCGAGTTCGCTTGCGGTATCCCGGCGATGATGATGGGCGACCTGCTGCCCGATATCGCGCGGGGCGTCGACGCGGAGTGCGTGCGGCACCCGGTCGGCGTGTGTGTCGGCATCACGCCTTACAACTTCCCGAACATGGTGCCGCTGTGGATGATCCCCGTGGCGATCACGTGCGGTAACACGTTTGTCTTGAAGCCTTCGGAGAAGACGCCGCTCTCGGCGAATCGTCTAGGCGAGCTGCTGATCGAGGCGGGCCTGCCGGCCGGCGTGTTCAATATCGTGCACGGCGGCAAAGACTGTGTCGAAGCCCTGCTGACGCACCCCGACGTGGCGGCGATCTCGTTCGTCGGCTCGACGCCCGTGGCGAAGATCGTCTACGAGACCGGCACGGCGCATGGCAAGCGGGTGCAATCCGCCGGCGGGGCCAAGAACCACCTGATCATCATGCCGGATGCGGACATGGACCAGACGGTCAAGCAATTGGCGGCCAGTGCCTACGGCTGTGCGGGCCAACGCTGCATGGCGGGCAGCGTGGCGGTGGCGGTCGGGACCGCGGGCGACCCGCTCGTCGAGGGCTTGGTCGATCTGGGCAAAGGGATGACCGTCGGGGCGAGTGATCCGGCCGCGAATGCTCAGGCCGACTCGCTCGGCATGGGCCCGCTCATCCGCGACGACCATCGCCAGCGCGTGGCGTCGTACCTCGATATCGCCAAGCAGGATGGTGCCGAGATCGCGCTGGACGGCCGCCAAGCCGCCAGCGGCGACGGGTTCGTGCTCGGCCCCAGCGTCGTTGATCGGGTGGCGCCCGAGATGCGGGTCGCTAAAGAAGAGATCTTCGGCCCGGTGCTCAGTGTCTCGCGGGTTGGCACGCTCGAAGAGGCGTTGGCCCTGGGCGACCAATGCGAGTACGGCAACGGCGCGGTGATCTTCACCCGCGATGGCCACGCGGCCCGCGAGTTCAAGCAGCGTTTCAACGCCGGCATGATCGGCGTCAACGTGGGTGTGCCGGCCCCGATGGCTTGGTTCCCGTTCACCGGCTGGAACCGCAGCTTCTTCGGTGACCTGCATGTCCAGGGTAAGGAAGGGATCCAGTTCTATACGCGTCAGAAGGTGACCCTGACCCGTTGGCCGAAGACGACCGATTCGCACCTCGACCCGGTGTGGCGCGAAAAGAACTAGCGTTCGGTGAATGCCTTTGGGGCAAAGCTTGTCATGCATCGGCCCCGACTTTCACGCCGGGGTTTCCCTGGCCTAAGAGAGAGCGGAGCGCTGAGTAAACGGTCTTGCGGGTCGTAGCGCTCGAACCCCTGTGGAAAAGCGCAGGCATGTCACGCCTTCTGGTTTGCGGGTAGTACGCTCTAGTATCTCCCCCCCCCCGAAAGTCTCGATTTGCCCCGATCGAACCCGACATGTCTGATCCAATCACACAACGACTAATTGACCCCGACGGCCCGCCGATGCCGCGCGTGCTGGTGGTCGATGACAACCCCGCGATGCTCCGCGCCTTGGGCCGGATGCTCGGTTCAACCTGCGATGTGATGACCGCGATCGATGCGGCCGAGGCCCTCTTTAGGGCGGAGCATTTCGGACCGTACTCGGTGGTTGTCTTGGACCAGCGGATGCCGGGTTTGACGGGGGTCGAGTTGGTCGACCAGATCAAGCTGCGTTGGCCGAGGACCGCTTGCGTGATGCTCACCGGCAATCCCAACGACCCCGGCATCAAGGAACAGCTCGGCGACGGCCGATTGGTTCGCTTGCTGATCAAACCGTGCCCGCTGGACGAGATCAGCAAAGCGGTGCACGACGCCGACCGCGTCTATCAAGTCAGCCAGGGCATCACGGCCGAGGCCGTGGAATAGCTCGCCTTCATGGGTCGAGTTCCCAAACCGAGCGATAAGAGCCCTCGGCTTGGAAGTAGTTCAGTAGCTGTTGGTAGAACGGGTTGCCGCCCAGGGTGGCGCTATCGCCAATGGCACGGATCGCCCGCTTGGCTCGGGTCAACGCCACGTTGGTGCGGCGGGTATCGCTGAGGAAGCCGATCTCGCCCTCTGGGTTGCTGCGGACGAACGTCAGGAGCACGACCTCTTTTTCGCGTCCCTGGAAGCCATCGACGGTGTCGATCTCTAGGCCTTCGACGCGGAGCCGGTTCCTCAGCAGCCGCACCTGCGCGGCGTAGGGGGCGATCACGGCGATCTGCGATGCCTCGACGCCTAGCTCCAAGAAGTGCTGGACTTGGTTGACGACCCAACCCGCTTCCTTCGGGTTCCGCTTGCTCTCGCCATCGGGTTCGAGCTCTTCGTCCCAACCGGCGCCGGCCGTGTCCCAGAACTCGAGGATCGGGTGCTCGGCCTCATCGGCGTCGGCCTCCAAGGAGACGCCCGGCAGGTCGCCGAGCGTGTGCGACTTGACCGAGGCATCGGCGATGAGTTCGTTGTCGTAAAACTGATCGCTTGAGAAACGCATGAGCTTCTCGTTCATGCGGTACTGCACGATCAGGCGTTGGAAGACGTCGTCGCCGAACTGGCCGACCAGGCGTTCCATCGGGCTCACCTTGAAGCCCTCCTCGGCCGCCTCGCGTGAGAGGACGGTCGGCGGGAGCTGACAGTGATCGCCGGCGAGGACCAGCCGTTTGCCGCGGAGCATCGCCTGCCAGATGGCGGGCTCGGTGCTCTGGCAAGCCTCATCGATCACCACCAGATCGAAGCTGCGATCGCCGAGCAGGTCTTCGTCGAGTGTGAGGGTCGTGCAAACGACATCGGCGGAGCTCAGCACCTGCTGGACGATATGCCGTTCCATCTGCCTCGCGTGGTTGCGGAGCTGCTTCCCTTCCGCGTAGAGGTCGCCCTTGCGTTGATAGGCGTTGCGAGAGCGGCTCGTCTTCGAGGCGGCTCGCATCAACTGCTCCGCTTCGCGAAACATATCGCGGACGATCGCGTTGCCTTCGTCCGCTTCGACCAGCTCGTCGAGTGTGTGGCCGCGCAAGGCCTCGAACACGCGGGCCGGGTGCCCGACGCGGATCACGGAGGGCATCAGCCCGACCAACCGCTCCAGTAGGTTATCGACCGCCGTGTTGCTCGGGGCACACGCCAGCACCTTGTCGCCCCGCTTGACGGCTTGATAGATGACCTCGGCCAGCGTGGTCGTCTTGCCGGTGCCGGGCGGCCCATGGACGATCGCGATATCGTGGGCGGCCAAGGCGAAGCGGACCGCTTTCTCTTGCGGCGGGTTGAGCTCGGTCACGAAGTCGATCGTCGGACGCGTATCGAAGCGAGGCGGCTCCAGGCCGAGCACCGTTTCGCGGAGCCGGCGTTGCCAGCCCCTGACCTGCCGCGCCCGGGCGATCGCTTGTTGCTGCTTGAGCCGTGTCCGCTCGTCGGGCGACAGGTCCAGGCGGAAACGCTTGCCGTCGGGCCACTCGTCGAGGGCGACTTCGATCGTCGTGGACGTCCGCCGGCTTACAACGCCTGAAAGGCCGTTGGCGTCGGTCTCTTTCTCGCTGGACAGGATGACCGGAGAGCCGACCTTGAGCCGATTCATCGGCAGCCGCTCGCCGGCCGGCTTCGAAAGCTCCAAGAGATGGCGACCGGCCAAGCCCGAGCGGTGATCGCCGACACGGAGGTTGATGAGCGTCTCGCCCGATCGCTCCGGGTTACCCGAACGCTCCCGACGCCGGCGATCGGCGACGCGTTGTCGCTCCGCCGCGCCCTCCATGTCGAGCCAACGCTGGAGCTGGTCAAAGTAAGCCTCGTGGGTCGCCCAGCTCATCCGGTTCTCGGTCGTGTCGCGCGTTCGGGTCGGGAGGGAGCCGGAGTCTACCAGCCGACCGGCCATCGACTCAGGGGCCAACCGACGGGCATGTCACCCCCGTTCGCAAGAGAATCGATCCCTGACGGCTCTCGTCCCCGATGGCAGCAACGGTTTCTTGCGTTTGCCAAGCATGGCGTAGTGCAATCGCTCAGGATCTAGGGCTGGTTGCCCACAAGTTGTCGTTGGCTGCTGGCAAGGCGGTGGGGTTGCTATTAGTTTGGAGGGGCTTCGGCGGCCCCGCCGGGAGTCTCATTGCAGCCCTTCTCTTCGCCAGAATCTGAGCACCACGATGCGCCCTTGTTTGTCGTTTATAGCACGCTCTGCCATCGTTGCCGCCCTGGCGACTTGCTTCTCGGGCACGGCAGGTGCGAAAGAGTCCTTTAACTCCGATTGGCGATTCCACAAGGGCGCGGCCGACGGTGCCGAGGCAACCTCCTACGACGATAGCGATTGGCGCTCGCTCCGCCTGCCGCACGACTGGGCGATCGAAGGCCCGTTCGACAAGAAGTACAACGCCCGGTGCGGTGGCCTGCCCTTCCACGGCAAAGGTTGGTACCGCAAGCAGTTTCCGACTCCGAACCTGTCCGATGGCAAGCGGGTGGCGGTTGAATTCGACGGCGCGATGTACGATGCCCACGTTTGGGTCAACGGCGAGTTCCTTGGCAATCGGCCGTTCGGGTATATCGGCTTCGAGTTCGATATGACCGACGCCCTCCGCGTCGATGGCAAAGACAACGTGATCGCAGTGCGATTGCAGCCGAAAGACCTTTCGTCTCGCTGGTACCCCGGGGCGGGCTTGTACCGCCACGTCTGGTTGCACGTGCGTCCGGCGACCCACGTGCCGCAGTGGGGCGTCTCGGTCACCACGCCGAGCGTGACCGACCAAGCGGCGTCGGTAGCGGTTGAGACCAAGGTCGAGAACACGCGATCGGACGCGGTCGAAGTCACCGTCCGGCAGACCGTGCTGGCGGCGTCCGGAGTAGTTGTCGCCGAAGCGATCCAACCGAGCCCCACGGCAATCGACTCACAGGAAAGCGTGACCGTTGCCCAGCGACTCATCGTTGCCGACCCAAAGCGTTGGGGCATCGGTTCGCCCCATCTTTACACGTTGCGAACCGAGCTCGTCATCGATGGTGAGGTGGTTGACTCGTCGGACTCTCGCTTCGGTGTTCGTACCGTCGAGTTCGGTCCCGAGTATGGGTTCAAGCTCAATGGCGAACGCGTGGCGATGAAGGGCGTTTGCATGCACCACGACTTGGGGCCGCTCGGGGCGGCGGTCAATCGCCGTGCCACCCGGCGTCAGCTCGAGATCATGCAGGCGATGGGCGTGAACGCGATCCGTACGTCGCACAACCCGCCCTCGCCCGAGTTACTCGACCTCTGCGACGAGATGGGCCTCCTGGTGATCGACGAGGCCTTCGATTGCTGGCGACTTCCGAAGGTCGAGAACGGCTACAACCTCTACTTCGACGAGTGGCACGAACGCGATCTACGCGACATGATCCGCCGCGATCGCAACCACGCGTCGATTGTCTTGTGGAGCATCGGCAACGAGATCATGGAACAATGGCGGAAGGATGGCTGGAAGCTGGCGCGGCGATTGAACGACATCTGCCACGACGAAGACCCGAGCCGCCTCACCACCGCCGGCTTCAACGGCTATCCGGCGGCGTTCGATAACCGCCTCGCTCATGAGATCGATGTGGTCGGGCTCAACTATAAGCCGATGTTCTACCCCGAGGCGACCGAGCGCGAGCCGGGCTTTGTTCTGTACGGCTCCGAGACATCGAGCTGCACCAGCAGCCGCGGCGTTTATCACCTGCCGATCGAGGCCTACAGGAAGCATCCCTCGCTGCAAGTGACGAGCTACGACTTGATCGGTCCCAAGTGGGCTTACCCGCCCGATATCGAGTTCCAGCAACTCAAGAAGAACCCACGGCTGTTCGGCGAGTTCGTCTGGACCGGTTTCGATTACCTCGGCGAGCCGACCCCGTTTGGCGGTCGCGACAATTCGACGAACGGGTACTGGAACGGCGATTGGCCGTCGCGGAGTTCTTACTTCGGGTGTGTTGATCTGAGCGGCTTCCCGAAGGATCGCTACTACCTCTATCAGAGCCAATGGACCGAGGAGCCGATGGCTCACCTCCTGCCGCACTGGAATTGGGAAGAGACCGACCAGGAAGCGATCCCCGTCTACTGCTACACGAACGCCGACGAGGCCGAGCTCTTCCTCAACGGGGAGTCGCTCGGACGCAAGGTGAAGGGCGGAGACACGACGCCTGTCAAAGTCGATTGCTACAACTGGCCGGGCGGCGATCTGGAATCGCCCTACCGCCTGCGATGGGATGTTCCGTTCCAGCCCGGAGAGCTCAAAGTCGTCGCCTACCGCGATGGAAAGCCGGTTGCGGAAGACCATGTCACTACGGCGGGTGAGCCGGCGGCGATTGAGCTGGTGGCCGATCGGACTCGGCTCAGCGGATCCGAAGACCTCGCCTTTGTCACGGTGCGGGTCGTTGATTCGGAAGGCAACCTGTGCCCTAGGGCTGACCACCGGATCGATTTCGAAGTCGAGGGCAGCGGCCGCCTCGCGGCGGTGGGCAATGGCGATGCGGCCTCGACCGACCCGTTCCAGGCGAACTGGCGCAAGGCGTTCTCGGGCCAATGCCTAGCGATCGTTGCTCCGAACAAGCTCGAACGAGGCGGATTCAAGCTGCTGGCAAGCTCCGAGGGATTGGAAGCGGCCTCGATCCAAATCGAGGTTGCAGGACAAGAATAGGCCGATGTCATGAACTCCTCGCTCGATTTCCTCTGGTTGCGGTCTTCATTAGGATAGGAGTCTTCGCATTAGGACGATACCAATCGGGCAGATCGCCGTCCGCCGCGACATTGGTGGGATAGAGAACTCCGATAGCTTGGCTCGAAGTTTGTCGTATTAATCGCTCGCTGGCTGCTGATCACTTCTCTCCAGAGTACTTCCAAGGCATGTTTCACGACTCGCTCCGATTGCTAGGCCTAGGTGTCCTCGGGCTGCTGCTTGCGATTCCATGTCGAGCAGAGATCGAGTTCAACGAGCAGATCCGCCCGATCCTGTCGAAGCACTGCATCGCCTGCCACGGGCCAGACGAGGAGGATCGCCAAGCCGACCTGCGCCTCGATACCTTCGAGGGCGCGACGGCCGACCTGGGGGGGTACGCGGCGATCGAGCCGGGCGACCCAGAGTCGAGTGAGATCATCGAGCGGATCGTCACTGAGGACCCAGACCTCAAGATGCCCCCGCCCGAGCATGCCGAGCCCCTCAGCGAGGAGGAAACGGAGTTGCTCAAAGCGTGGGTCGCGCAGGGGGCCGAGTACGAGCGGCATTGGTCGTTCGTCCCGCCGGTGCGGCCGGAGGTACCCGAAGTCGCCACCGGCGGAGCGGACCAGCCGGTTGTGCACAACGAGATCGATGCGTTCATTGTCCGAAGCGTCCACGAAGCGGGCCTCACGCAGAGCGCGGCGGCCGAGCCGCGGGCGTTGATCCGACGCGTCTCGCTTGGGTTGACCGGCCTGCCGCCGATCGCCCACGAGGCGGCGATCCAAGAAAAAATCGATCGTTACCTGGCCGAACCGGACCAAGAGGGCCTCGGGCGTGTGGTCGATGCCCTGCTACAGACCACGGCGTACGCCGAGCATTGGGCCGCCGTTTGGCTCGATATCGCTCGCTACGCCGACACGGTTGGTTACTCGGGCGATGAGAAGCGAGACATCTGGCCCTGGCGCGATTGGCTCATCCGATCGATCTCGGCAGGCAAGTCCTACGAGCAGCTCTCGATCGAGATGCTCGCCGGCGATCTCTTGCCGGATGCCACCGACGAGCAACGCCTGGCGACCGCCTTCCACCGCAACACGCTCTCCAACAACGAGGGCGGCACCGATGACGAGGAGTTCCGCACCATCGCGGTGAAGGATCGGCTCAGCACGACACTCAACGGCTGGATGGGATTGACCGTCCGCTGCGCCGAGTGTCACTCGCACAAGTACGACCCGATCAGCCACGAGGAGTACTACCAGCTCCTCGACTTCTTCAATCAGACCGCCGATTCCGATCGGACCGACGAACGCCCGAAGCTCGCCGTTCGCCCCAAGCCCGACGCGTCGGTCACGGCCAAGCTCAATGCGGAGATCGACTCGCTGGAGCAAGCCCTCGCCGGCCAGCCCCGGGTCTGGACCATCCGGCGTCCGTCGGAGACCAGCAGCTTAGGGGGGACCCGGTTCGAGTTGCTCGACGACGATTCGATCCTGGCAACCGGACCGAATCCGCGGATCGAGGAATACCACCTCAAGTTCGAGCTCGCGGCCGGCGAATCGATCCAGGCAATCCGTGTCGAAGCGATCCCGCACCTCGAACACGACAACAACGTCGGCCGGAGCAACGAGGGGGCGTTCATCCTCTCGCAAGTGAGGCTGATCCATCACCAACAGGGCGACGACGTGCGGATGGCGTTTGCCGACGCCGAGGCCGACTACCACCAAGTCAACCGCCACCCCAGAACATCGATTGCCGAGACGGTCGAGAGCGGCGCTCACAACGGCTGGGCCGTTAATCACCCGGTTAGTGGCTACAAGGATCACCACGAGGTTGTCTTCGAGTTGAAGGAACCTCTGGTCGCGGAAGAGGCGACGGCCTTCACCCTCGTGCTCCGTCACGACCCGCCCTGGCCCAACCTCAACATGGGATGCGTTCGCATCGCGACCTGCGACGTGCCGAAAGCGGCCGGCAAGTATAAGGAGCGGGAGCTCGACCCGACTCGCCGTTCCATCCGCGAACTCGTCGCGAAGCGCGACGCGCCGGTGCGGGTCCCGGTGATCGAGGAACTCGCGAACAACCGCCGACGCACGACCCACGTCATGCTGCGTGGCAATTTCCGCAGCCCGGGCGAGCCGGTCAATGCTCGGTTGCCGGAGTCGTTTGTCGACGACGGAGGCGAGGCCCCGACGGATCGCCTCGGTTTGGCGCGATGGCTGTTCAGCGACACCAACCCGCTGACGGCCCGTGTCGCGGTCAATCGGTACTGGTCTCGCCTGATGGGCGCGGGGCTGGTCGAGACCGAGGAAGACTTCGGCACCCAAGGCCTGCCGCCTTCGCACCCCGAATTGCTGGACTATCTCGCCGTCGACTTCCGCGAGCAGGGCTGGGACGTCCGCCACCTGCTCCGAAAGATCGTCATGTCGGCCACCTATCAGCAAGGCTCGGCGTTGACCGCCGCGGCGCTGGATCGCGACCCACGCAATCGCTTGCTGTCGCGCGGCCCGCGCGTGCGGTTGTCGGCCGAGGTCGTTCGCGATCAGGCGTTGGCGGTCTCGGGGCTCCTCTCCGGGAAGTCGTACGGCCCGCCCGTCTACCCGCCGAGCCCGATTAAGCGGTTCGTCAACGCCTTCACCGGCGGGATGACTTGGCAGGAGAGCGAGGGCGAGGACCGCCATCGCCGGGCGATTTACACCTTCCTCAAACGGAGTGCGCCGCACCCGCTCTTCGAGACCTTCGATATGGCGAGCCGCGAGACTTGCAGCTTCCGGCGGCTGCGCACCAACACGCCGCTGCAATCGTTCATGACCCTGAACGATATCACCTTCATCGAGGCGGCTCGTGCCTTGGCCGATAAGATGCTCGCTCAACCGAAGGAATCGCTGGGCGAACGAATCCGCTACGGGCTGCGGGCCGCCCTGTATGTCGATGGCACCGAGGCCCAAGCCGATGTGCTTTCCGAGCTGTACCAACAAAGCTACGACCACTACGCGACTGCCCCGGGGGCGGCCGCGGAGTTGGTTGGTGAAGCCCCGGCCGATCAGCCATCGACCGAAGACAAAGGCCGGCTCGCCGAACGGGCGGCGATGGCCGTCGTGGCGAATGTGATCCTGAATCTCGACGGATTCCTCAACAACTGAGCTCCCCAATGCGTTCCCACGCCGAGAACCCCGAGCAGGCCTGCCGAATCGCGTCGGCGAGGCTGCAGACACGCCGCCACTTCTTGGGCGATTGCTCGCTCGCGCTCGGTGCCGCCGCGATGGGCGCCGGCCTGCTGGATGGCCGCACGGCGTCTGCCAGCAGTGCCTCGCCGGTCGGCAGGGCGAATCCCGCGAAGCGGGTGATCTACCTGCACATGGCCGGCTCGCCGCCCCAGCACGAGCTGTTCGATTACAAGCCAGCGCTCGAGAAACACAACCTAGAGCCCTGCCCCGACGAGTTGATCGAGGGAAAGAGCTTCGCGTTCATCAAGGGCAAGCCCAAGCTGCTCGGACCCGTCTTCCCGTTCAAGCGCTACGGCGAGTCCGGCATGCAGTTGGGCACGATGATGCCCCAGGTCGGCGCCCACGCCGACGACCTGTGCCTCGTCCGTTCGATGCACACGGACCAATTCAATCACGCCCCGGCTCAATTGCTCCTGCATACCGGCAACGCCCAATTCGGCGGGGCGTCGTTCGGCTCTTGGGCTACCTACGGGCTGGGGAGCGAGAACGAGAACTTGCCGGGATTCATGGTGATGGTCTCCGGGGGCAAGATGCCCTCGGGAGGCAAGAGCCTGTGGGGGAGCAGCTTCCTGCCGGGCGTCTTCCAAGGGGTGCAGTGCCGGGGCAAGGGCGACCCCATCCTGTATGTCAGCAACCCCGACGGGATGTCGCGGGATATCCGGCGGCAAAGCCTCGATGCCCTCAACGAGCTGAACCGCCGCGAGTTCGAGCTCTTCAAGGACCCAGAAACCTTGACCCGGATCGAGCAGTACGAGCTTGCCTTCAGGATGCAAACGGCCGTGCCCGAGGTGATGGACCTGGGCCGCGAATCCAAGAGCACGCTCGACGCCTACGGGGCGAAGCCGGGCGAGGCGTCGTTGGCCAACAACTGCCTGCTGGCTCGGCGACTCGTTGAGCAGGGCGTCCGGTTCGTCCAGCTCTTCGATTGGGGTTGGGATATCCACGGCTCCGCGGCGTACGACGACATGCACAACCAGTTCGTTTCCAAGTGCAAGGAGGCCGACAAACCGATCGCCGCGTTGCTTACCGACCTCAAGCAGCGAGGCCTGCTAGAGGATACGATCGTGATCTTCGGCGGCGAGTTCGGTCGCACGCCGATGATCGAAGACCGCAACGGCAACATGAAGTTCCTCGGCCGCGACCATCACCCGGATTGCTTCAGCCTGTGGGTGGCGGGCGGCGGCTTCCGCGGCGGGCATGTCCACGGCAGCACCGACGAATTGGGCTTCAAGGTCGCCGAGGATGGGGTCGATGTGAAGGACTTCCAGGCGACGATCCTCCACGCCCTCGGGCTGGATCCTTATCGCCTGACCTTTGCGAGCCAAGGCTTGAACCAGCGTCTGATCGGGCCGGCGAACTCGCCACGCATCGTCAACGAGCTCTTCGCCTAAAGCGGATCGAACGCTCTCAGCGTCCGATGGCCGGCCACGAGGCGTCCTCGGCGGCGAGCTCGGCCAGGGCCTCATCTTGCTCGCTTGGCAAGGCGTTGTCTTCGATTGGGGATTCGCTAGCCGTTGGCTGATAGCGAGATGCCTCGATCAGCAGTAAGCTAGGATCGACCGCTTCGGGCTGGTTTGCCGCCGTTCGACGGATGAAGATCGGAGTCGAAGCAGGTGGGCTCGGGGTGCGTTGCGCCATGACGCCGAGACCCCTCTCGCGGAGCGAGCCTGTTCTTGGGGTGCTCTGCCGGCTTGGGCTGGTGTCGGTCTCGATCGTGCCTTCTTTGAACCGGGCCGCTGATGCCGTGGAACCGGCCGGCTGGCTCGCGTCACGCCAGACGGTGTAGTCGGCCGCATCGACAACGCCGTCGCCGTTGCCGTCGGCGAGCAACCCGTCGCCCGCTCGCGACCCGTAGCTGAGACGCCAGAACGCGAGGTCATCGGCATCGACCGTCGCATCGCGGTTGTAGTCGCCAGGCAGCGAGGCGTTCGGACGCTCGATCACGAGTTGCGGGGCCGAGCCGCCTTCCTTGGAGCTGAACCAGACATCGTTCCCGCCGCCGTGTTGGAGCACGAAGCTATAGACGCCGCTTGCGGTGACCTGGCTGCCGACATCGAACTCGAGCACCTGACCGACCGAGTGGGTGCCGCTGACCGAATCGAGCAGCACGCCGGCTTCCGGCGCGTTGGACGCATTGATTGCCTCTTCGGTCCAGGCATTCGATCCACCACGCCGGAGGTTGAGCTGGCCGCTGCCCGGGTCCTGGGCGACGGTCAATCGGAGCTTCGCTCCCTCGATCTCGGCGGGGGTCAAACCGCTGACGTTGAACTTGAAGTAGCCCACGCGTGCTGGGCCGCTTGTCTGCACCTTGATCAGGTTGTCGTTGATGCCGGCCGCACCCTCGACGGTCGCATCGTCGAGTGGCGTGAAGAGGACTTCGTCCGATGGTGGGTCGACCGGCGGGGCGAAGATCACCCGTGCCGCCGACGAGGCGAACTCACCATCGTCGGCGGTGAGCCTCACCCGATAGACGCCCGGCTGCGAGAAGGTGACTTGGGTCGAGTTGCTGGTCGGGTCACTGAAGTCGGCTGTGCCCAGCCCCGCATCGAGAGTCCATTGCAGCGTGGGTGACAGCAGCACCTGCCCATCGTCGAGGGCCTGGCCGCTTAGATCGAATGTCAGCCCATCGCTAACCCCATTGGTCGGCGACTGCGGCGTGTTCACGTTCTGTGCCACGCCGGAACCGGTCAGCGAGGTGTTGTAGAACGCCACGCGATCGATCCGGAACCCGGTCGAGCGCCCAGAAATAAAGAAGGTGTGCTCGCCCGCTTCGAGTTGGTAGCTCGCGCTGGGCCGATTGCCTTCGCCGAAATCGAAATTGCTGACCCAATTCCATTGCCCCTGGGTCCCCGAGAAGACCTTCGCCCACGCCCCGTTGCCCATGCGGGTCCAGACGTCGTTCTCTTGGTCGAAGGGGATGCCACCGTCGCGATGGTTCCGGAATCGCATCTGGTAGGTGCCGGGGTTGGTGATGTTGATCTTGTAGGCGGTCACTCCCTGGGCGCCGGGGTTGCCGAAGAGGTTGGGGCCTTCCCAGCGGTAATAGCCGTCGCCCGTGAAGCCGGGCACGCTGTCTTGTAGCTGCCAACCTCCGGCGGCGGCCTGCGACTCCATCTCGATGACGACGAGGCCGTTCTCTTCCTGGAACACATCGCCGGCACTCGCGGCGGCGGGATCGGCATCCGTAATCGAGACCGTCGGCGGCTCGTTGGGGCCGGTGCTCGCGCGGCGTTGCACCAGGATGGCCCAGTCTTGGCCGGTGCTATTGGGTGCCAGGCCGAGGCTGGCCGCTCCGCCGCCGGCGACTTCGGCGACCGTGCCGACTTGAAGGTCGCCCCCGTTCCTCGGGTCGAACCAACGCACGTCGTAGGTGCCACTAACGCCGGAGAGGTCTAGGCTCGTCGTGCCGCCGTTCTTCAAATAGACCGTGTAAGTATCGCCCGCCTTGTAGAACCCGTAGTCATTGGCGGCCGAACTGATGGCGTTGTCGTTCTGCATCTGCCAGAACGGGATCTCGTTGTCCTCGAAGAAGTCGAGGGCATAGCGGGCGTAGTCCCACCAGTCGTCCCGGCTGCGGAAGTCTTGCAGGGTCAGGTCGGAGTTGTTGTGCCCGTAGCCGAAGTAGTACTCGTTGCCCCAGCCGCCGGCCATGAGGGTGCCCCACAACGCGTTCTTGCGGCCATCGGTGTGCGAGTTGCCAGCATCGTTATCGGGCCGCAGGGCGTGCTGGGCGTCGCCGGGCTCGTCGACGGCGACCGCCCAAGGCTTGCCGGCCGTCTCTGAGTCACGCACCCAGCGTGCCGTATCGTCATGGACGCGACGAAAATCGGCAAAGCTGGTCTGTAGCGACGCTCCGGAGAGTTCCGAGGCGTTGCCAAGAAGCGGGTCGTAGCGTTGGTCCTGCTGGCCCGGGAACGTGTGGGCGACGATGTGATGGTTGTACGGATCGCTATCGCGGAAATACTGGGCGAAGTCTTTGATCTGAGCCGTCGTGTTCGTGATCTCCTCGCCCAGGTTCCAATTCAGGGCGAGGTGATGGCCGAAGCGAGCGATCAGTTCGCGGTAGTAGAGCTTCCGCTGCGTGCCGAGGGCGCCGCCATCGAGCAGTTGATCGTTCTCGGTCTCTTGGGTCTTGAAGTGCAAGAACATGCCTTGCTGCCCGGCGTGCTCGAAGACGACTTCCCATTGGGCGAGCCGCGAGACATCCATCCGCAGACGCTCGTTGTAGTCCAGGTACGGGAAGACATTCTTGTCGTCACCGCCGATGTTCATCGGCAAGAACGAGAAGGCGTTCATGCCCTCCGACGCGAGGTAGTTCACCGCGCCGATCAGGCCCTTGCCCTTCCCGCCGCCCCAGGTTGGATCGCCCGGCTGCCAATCCGCGATGTGCAGCGACCAGCTCTTGATGTTGCCGTCGCCCTGCCCGTCGGTTGCGAAGGGGCCGTCGAAGTCGTCGTAGGCCAACAGGTTCTCGGGGGAGTCCGCCCCCTGCTTCAAGAAGTATTCTCCATTGCCGGCGAATCGGAGGTAACGCTGGCCGACGTATTCGAGCCGACCCTTTCCGCGGAAGTCACGCCCCGACTTGTCGGTCTCGGCGATCTCAAAGGCCCCGGCGGCCCCGTCGAAGAATCCCGCCGAGACGCCGGCCGAAGCCGAGGCGGCCACGGCCACGTTGCTACCAGAGCGGAACGAAGCCGTGTAGCTCCAAGCGCCGACCTCGTCGGGGGCGAAGTGGACTCGCCAAACGTCGCCGCCGCTGGCGCTCGTGTCGGCGGCGTTGCCATCGGCCGCGTAGTATCCGGGCACGACATAGGTCTTCCCGGAGTCGGCGTGCGTGAAAGTGACGTCGAGCCGATAGTTGGTGAACGGGTTGGTCGCCGCGTTCTCGTTGCTGTTCGGCCCGGCGAAGTCGAGCGTCACTTTGTGCCAACGCCGCAGTTCGCCATGGACCGTTGCCTCGCCGCCCTGCGGGACGACACGGACTTCGACCGTATCGCGGCCGTCGTTCTGTTCGTTGTCCGATGCCGCCAACTCAAAGGTGTAGACCCCCTCGACGAGGCCGCTAGCGGTCAGGTCTTCGGTGTCTGCTCCGGCTAGGTCCGCGGTGCTCGGTCCGCTCAGTTGGGTCCATTGGTAGGCCGTGATCTGGACATTGTCGGTCGCCCTGCCGTCGAGGGTGACCTGATCGTTCGGCAGCAAGACCACGCGTGACGGCCCGGCATCGACCACCGGATCGCCGGCGTTTGGATCGGTCGTCGATAGGTTGGTTTGTGGGATGATGGACTCGGCCTGGCCGGGACCCGAGAACAGCAGACGCAGGTCGGATGTCCCGTCCTGCTGGAAGTACTCCAGTCGCAGCGGATGCCAGCCGGCATCGAGGGACAGGCTGCCATCGTCTCGTACGCTGGCGTGTTGGGTCCAGTTGTCGATCAGTTGGTTGTTATCGACCCAAAGCCGAACGCCATCGTTGCTGAACGTGGAGAACTGCCACGAGCCGGGCTGATCGACCCGCACCCAACCCGTCCAGCGGATGGAGTAGTTGTCGTCCGCGGCGGCTTGACCGCCCGCGTCGGCGCCGAGGGCGTCGCCCGGGAAGTTGACCGTCGTGTCGATCCGCGTGCCGGCGGGTGCGGTTAGGTCGATCTCGTCGAAGTACTCACCAACCAGCCCGTCGCCGGCGAGCATCTGCCGAGATTCGAGCGACTCGAAGTGCAGGCGACCCGACTGGACTAAGCCTCGGCGGAGAGTCTTCTTGTTCATTACCTTTGAAACGCGGTTCAAACCACGCTTTGATGAGAAGCAGAAAAGTCATCCAAGCCCGAGGGCACGCCCCGCCGATCGATTGCCGAAGCAGCCAAGCAACCGGCCTTGTCGAGACCGAACGTAACCCAATTGCGTTGATCGCTCTATCTTAGCGGCGGCGGCCGGACGTTCTGAAGCAAACGCCCGGCTTGCCGCTGGCTTACGAAGGCTAATGTCGTTACACCGGCCAAATCGCCGCGAAAAGCCTTCCTATCGCGCACCATCCACCCGTCGGCGTACGCATCTGATTTTTGCCATGTCAGCTAAGAAACGAGATCGTTCTCTCGAACCGCCCGATGCGATGACAAAATACCGCAACACCGTGGTGTCCCCTTCGGTGTTCTTGCCGATATGATGAGGGGCTAGTGGCAAAACTACGTTGGCCACGAATCCACGTTGCCTGATCACCTCCCCTTTTTCTGCGATCTACAGCCCGGGCTCTGCTCCCTGGCGCGAAGGCCAGAGCAAGCCGGCGTCCTCGACATGACAAAACCAGTTCTCAACGGCGTCCGCGGTTGGCGAGAGCGGATCGTCATCCCGACTTATCAAACCGGGACGCCGAACAAGAACCCGATGTTCCTCGAACGTCGCGTCTACCAAGGGAGCAGCGGGGCCGTCTATCCGATCCCGGTTGTCGACCGCATCGAGAAGCAGGCCAAGCCCCAAGAATGGGATGTCGTTTTTCTAGAGAACGAGTTCTTGCGTGTGATGCTGATGCCCGAGTTGGGCGGGCGTGTTCAGATGGCGTTGGACAAGACCAACGACTACCACTTCGTTTACTACAACCGCGTGATCAAGCCCGCGCTGGTCGGCCTCGCCGGGCCGTGGATCAGCGGCGGCATCGAGTTCAACTGGCCACAGCACCATCGCCCGGGGACCTACAGCCCGGTTGATAGCCAGATCGAGGAAGAAGCGGACGGCTCGGTGACGGTCTGGATGCATGAGATCGATCGGATGTACGGCACCCGCGGCACGCACGGATTGCGTCTGCGACCGGGCCGCGCCGCCTTGGAAGTCGATGCACGCCTCAGCAATCGGACCTCGCTGCCTCAGACCTTCTTGTGGTGGGCCAACCCGGCGGTGTCCGCCGATGAGAACCACCAATCGATCTTCCCACCCGATGTTCAAGCGGTCTTGGACCACGGCAAGCGGGACGTCAGCGAGTTCCCGATCGCCCGGGGCGAGTACTACAAGGTCGATTACTCTCCCGGAACGGACATCTCACGCTACAGGAACATCCCGGTACCGACTTCTTACATGGCGTACCACTCCGACTACGACTTCGTGGGGAGCTACGACCACGGCCGCCGAGCGGGATTGCTGCATGTTGCCGACCACCATGTCTCCCCGGGCAAGAAGCAATGGACCTGGGGGAACGGCGAGTTTGGCAAGGCGTGGGACCGCCAGCTCACCGACGAAGACGGCCCCTACATCGAGCTGATGTGTGGCGTCTATACGGACAACCAGCCCGATTTCACGTGGCTGAGCCCGGGGGAAGAGAAGCGGTTCCTGCAACGCTTCATGCCTTACAAGGGGGTTGGTGTCGTCAAGAACGCAACCGCCGAGGCGGCGATTGGCTACGAGCTCGAAGGAGACGAGTTGCTCGTCCGCGTTTGGCCCGTGGCCGTGCACGACGAGGCCACCATCACGGTAGAGGCCGCCGGCGTCGAGATCGCCACGCAGGCGTGCAACCTCTCGCCGGCACGCTGCGAGGAGCTGACATTCACCCTGCCCGCCGGGGCGGATCGAGATGCGATCCAGATCAGCGTCGAAGCGGGCAACAAGGTCTTGGTCAGGTGCAAGACCACGCCACCCGCATCCGAACCGGTGCCCGAGCCGGCGACCGCGATCGGCACGCCCTCGACGGTCGACTCGGTCGAATCCTTGGTCCAAGCCGGGCAGCACCTCGAACAGTATCGCCATGCGACCCGCGAACCCGCCGACTACTACCGCGAAGCAATCCGGCGCGACCCGACCAGCGCCCTGGCCAACAAGGCCTACGGAATCTTGCTGATGCGTCGTGGCCTGTTCGAGCAAGCCGAGGGCTGCTTCCGCACCGCGATCGAACGCGTCACTCGCCACAACCCCAATCCGCCCGCCGGGGATGCCCACCTCAACCTGGGTCGAGCCCTGACGCTCCAAGGTCGGTGGGAAGAAGCTTTCGACGCCTTCGGCAAAGCGGCCTGGAACGCCGAGCAACGCGGGCCGGCCTCCTTCGAGATGGCACGGGTGGCTGCGCGGCGTGGCGAGGTCGATGCGGCTCTGGATCACCTCGAAGAGGCCCTGTCACTCAACACACGCAACCATCAGGCGACTCACCTGCGAGTCGCCTTGCTAAACGACGCCAAGCGTCACGCCGAGGCTCGCGAGGCGGCCAATCGTGAACTCGAAAGCGACCCGTTCAACTACGGCGTGCTCTTCGAGTTCGCTTTGCAGTCCGGTGATTTTGAACTGTTCGCCGAGCGCAGCCGCAACGAGTTGAATACGCTCCTCGAGTTGTCACTCGACTATATGGCTGCCGGCTTGTTCGAGAGGGCCCTGCGGGTCTTGGACTACGCAGCCGGGGCGGGGTGCGATGAGCCAATGCTCTGGTACTACCACGCTTTCTGCTGTCGGCGATCCTCGAATGCCGAGCGGGCGAAAGAATCCCAAATCAAGGCTCAGGCGGCATCGCTCGACTACTGCTTCCCGAACAAGCTCCAAGAGTTTGCCATCCTGCAAGACGCGATCGCATCGGACGATCGTGACGGGCAGGCGGCTTATCTGCTCGGCCTGCTGTGGTTCAGCCGCCGGCAGTACGAGGAAGCCATTTCGCAGTGGGAGCACGCGGCGGAGCTCCTACCGGAGTTCGCAACCGTATGGCGCAATCTGGGTTTGGCCTACTTCAATAAGCAGGGCAATCGAGAAGCGGCTTGGGACTCGCTCAGCCGAGCGTTCGAGCTCGACAAGACTGATGGGCGGGTGATTTACGAACTCGACCAGCTCGCCAAGCGGCTCGGCCATCCGCTCGAAGAACGCCTGGAGCGTCTTGAGGCACATCGGGAGTTGTTGGAGGGTCGCGACGATTTGCGGCTCGAGTGGGTGACCCTGCTCAACTCGGTTGGTCGCTCGGAAGAGGCGCTCGAGGCCCTGCTGAGCTACGAGTGGCGTCCCTGGGAAGGGGGCGAGGGCAAGGCTCCGGCCCAGTACGAAGCGGCGCTGACAGCGCTCGCTAGGCTAAGGCTCTCCGAGGGCAAGACCGTCGAGGCCCTCGACTTCATCGAGCGGGCTGCCGAGTGGCCCCCCTGCCTCGGCGAGGGCAAGCTCTGGCCGACCGCGGACCCGGCGATCTCGTACCTTCGCGGCACCGCGCTAGCCGAGAGCGGACGGACCGACGAAGCCAACGAACAGTTCACGCTGGCGGCGGACGGGCGTGCCGAGTTGGGTGACCCAACCTACTACAACGACTTGCCGCCGGAGACCGTCTTCTACCAGGGTCTCTCGCTGAACGCCCTCGGCAACGGCGAGCAAGCCGCGGAGCGTTTCAAAGCGATGATCGCTCACGGCGACCAACACCTCGACGACGAGATCGTGATCGATTTCTTCGCGGTCTCGCTCCCCGACTTCTTGGTGTTCGATGACGACCTCAACGAACGGAACCGTTTGCACTGCCTCTACGTGAAGGCCTTGGGCCACCTCGGGTTGGCCATGATCGGCAAGGGGGACCCGACGGATGCGGGGCAGCTGTTTGATCGCGTGCTTGCCTCTTCGCCAGAGCACCTCGGTGCCCTGCTCCACCAACGCCTTGTCGCCGCCTCGGCCACTAGCGGGTGAACCCTCCGGGAGAAGCCCCCACACAAACGGCCTGCGGCCTTACGTTCGGCTAAGCAATCGCCGCCCGGCAACCTTCTCACAACGACAATCGAGCTGATATGGAAGCGACTCGCCAATACAACGCGGCGTTCATTTGGATGATCTGCCTCGTTTCCGCGATGGGCGGGCTGCTGTTTGGCTATGACTGGGTCGTCGTTGGCGGGGCCCGGATGTTTTATGAGCCGTACTTCGGCCTCGAGACCACGGATCAAGATTGGTGGCGTGGGTTCACCGCGTCGAGTGCTCTGTACGGGTGCCTGATTGGCGCCTGGGCGTCGGGTGCTTGCACCGATCGGTACGGGCGGAAGCTCCCGCTGTTGGTCTCTGGCGTGCTCTTCACGGCCAGTGCCGTCTGGACCGCCCTGGCGACCGACTTGGTCTCATTCAACGCGGCGCGGGTGCTCGGCGGGATGGGCATCGGCCTCGCCTCGAACCTTTCGCCGTTGTACATCGCCGAGGTCTCGCCGGCGAACAAGCGGGGGCAGTACGTCTCGATCAACCAGCTCACTATCGTTATCGGAGTCCTGGCGGCGCAGATCATCAACCAGCTCATCGGTGGCGGGATCGAGCCCGAAGCGACGGCCGACATCATCCGCGAAGGCTGGTACGGGCAATCGGCGTGGCGCTGGATGTTCGCCGCCGAAACCGTTCCGGCGCTGGCCTTCTTCCTGCTGATGTTCTTGATACCCGAGAGCCCACGCTGGCTGGCGAAGGTCGGTCGCTGGGACGACGCAACCGGCGTGCTCCGCCGCGTCGGCAGCCCGGCCTACGCCCAAGCCTCGATCGAATCGATCCGGCACGCGATGAACAACGAAGATCAGGCGCAGGGCGTTAACGCGAAGGCCTTATTGGCGCCGGAGTTGAGGCCGCTGCTTGTGTTGGGCATCTTCCTGGCCGTCTTCCAGCAATGGTGCGGCATCAACGCCATCTTCTACTACGCTCCCGAGATCTTCAAAGCGGCTGGCCAAGACATCAGCGACACCTTCCGTTCGATCGCCTACACGGGCGTGGTCAATCTGATCGCGACCATTATCGCGTTGCCCCTGGTTGATCGCATCGGCCGCCGCCCCCTGATGCTGTTCGGGGCGGGTGCTCTGACCATCATCTACGCGGCGTTAGCGATACTCTACACCCAGGGGAGCCAAGGCCCGCACATGATCGCGTTGGTGCTCGCCGCCATCGCCTGCTATGCGGTCTCGCTCGCGCCGGTCACTTGGGTCTTGATCTCCGAGATCTTCCCCACCCGCGTCCGCGGTGCCGCGGTTTCGGTCGCGGTGATCGCTCTGTGGGCGGCGTGCGCCGCGCTCGCCCTCCTCTTCCCACGGCTGAACACGCTGCTGGGAACCGGGACGCTCTTCGGCCTCTTCTCGGTGATCTGTGGGGTCGGCTTTGTCTTCCAGGCATGGGCACTGCCAGAGACCCGCGGCAAGTCGCTTGAGGACCTCGAGTCCCAGCTAGCCGGCCCCAGCGCTTAGGAGGATGGTTGCCATGCAAGGTCCACGCCGCATCGCCTTGCTCATCGAGTCTTCCCGGGCATACGGCCGAGAGTGCTTGTTGGGGGTGGCCCGGTACGCTCGGACCCACGGTCCTTGGGAGATCCTCCACCTGGAGCGTGGTCTCGATGGCCGGCTGCCTGAACAGATCAAAGAGTGGGCACCCGATGGGCTCTTAACAAGGATCGATAGCCCCGGTTTGCTCGACGCGATCAATGCCCTGCAAACCCCGGCCGTCGACCTGCGCGGTGCGCATCGGCCCGCCGTGGGGGCGATGTTCGATACCGACGCCGAGGCGGTCGCTCGCGTGGCGTTTGAGCACTTCCGTGACTTGGGGTTTCGGAGCTACGCATATTGTGGATACGCCGGCGTTGATTTCTCCGACCTCCGCTGCAAGGCGTTCGTGCGGATCGCTCGCGAGCACGGCTTCGAGGTCAATGTTTTTGCCACGGAGGAAGAGCTCGACATCGAGCAAGTCATCCGACGCGAGACCCTCGGCGAGCTCGACGGCGCGAAGGGCCTGATGCCTTGGCTCCAGTCCCTGCCGGCGCCGACGGCAATCCTCGCCTGCAACGATATCCGCGGTCGCCAAGTCCTGAAGACTTGTCGCGAGGCAGCGATCAGCGTCCCCGACACCCTTGCGGTGGCCGGCGTTGACGACGACGAGGTGATTTGCGAGCTGTCGATCCCTCCCCTCTCAAGCGTCGAGCCGGATGCCGAGCGGCTCGGGTTCGAGGCCGCCGCGATGCTCGACTCGCTCCTCGATGGCAACGCCGCCCCGGAGAATACGGTGCTGTTAGCGCCGAGAGGATTTCGCTCCCGCCTGAGTTCTGAAACCTCGGCGATCGACGACCCCACGGTGTCTCGCGCGATCCAGATCGTGCGGGATCGGGCGTGCGAGCCGCTCCAGATGACCGAGCTCACCAAGGCCCTCGGGGTGAGCCGCTCGACACTCGAACGGCGTTTCCGAGAGGCGTTGGGGCACTCGCCCGCGGCGCAGATCGAACGGGTGCGGATGCGGCGGGCCCAGACGCTCCTGCTAGAGACCGACTACAAGCTCGCTCGTATTGCCGAAGCGACCGGCTACCAATCGGCCGCTCAACTCGTGATCGCATTCAAGCGAACCTTCGACGTCACGCCGGGCGTTTATCGATCTCAGCACGGCTGACGCCACCGATCGATGCTCGCCGCCCTAGGCCCCGTTGCCCGCCAGGGGATGATCGGCACCGTCGTATCCGCCCTCGCGATAAGCGGCGACGTACCGGCAATAGTTGTCGGGGGATTCTTCGAGCTCCTGCAGCTCGGCCTCACTCAGCGGCCGCTTGACGACGGCCGGCACCCCCGCGGCCAGCGTGCCGGGCGGGATGATGAAGCCGGTCCGCACCAACGACCCGGCGGCCACCAGTGCCTTCGCGCCGACGACACAACCGTCCAAGAGCGTTGCGTTCATCCCGATCAAGGCGCCGTCTTCGACCGTGCATGCGTGCAGGACCGCGTTGTGGCCGATCGTCACCCGATTGCCGATATGGAGCGGCCCGGTATCGTGCGTAACATGCAGCGTGACGTTGTCTTGCACGTTGGTTTGACGTCCGATACGGATCGGGCAGACGTCGCCCCGCACGACGGCGTTGAACCAGACGCTCGATTCGGCATCGACTTGCACGTCACCGATCACGCGTGCACCGTCCGCAACGAAGACCGTTGCGTGCAGCCGCGGGCGGGTGCCTTTGAAACTGAGGATGGTGGCCATGGTTGAGAGTGTACCAAGCCGTTGCTGATTCCTCGAAGGGAGACACCGCCGACCCACTAGAGCAATTCAATTGCTTAAGCAGGTGAGACTCGTTCCATCCCGGACGAGAATCCGTCCATCGACCACCGCCACCCCGTAGGCACGCGATCCGTCGGCGACCGTTAGCCGGTTCGTGGCGACTTGCTTGGGCTCATCGCCGACGGCGTAGACCACCGTCTCGCCCTCTTTCCCAAAGATGTAGACTTGCTCGCCCGCCCCGATCGGCGACGCCCAACAGGACTCCGGCAGCCGTTCTTTCCACAGCAGTTTCCCATCCGTGGCGTTCAGGCAGTGAGCGACACCTGCCTTCGAGACGAAGTAGGCGCGGCCTCGGTAGCACAACGGCGAGGCGAAGCTGCTCGTGGCCGAGGTGCCCTGCCACAAGACCTCTGGCCCGCCCTGCTCTCCCTTGCCAACGCGCAGAGCGAGGTTGCTGGCCCGTTCCTTCGCCCCGATCACGAGGCAATCGCCGACGACCGACGGCGAAGGGACCGCGTTGCCGTCGAGGCCGTCGAAGGACCAAAGTTCCTCGCCCGTGCCGGTGTCATACGCCTCGACACTGCCGCCGGCGCTAACGACGATCGTCGAACCCTGCACCGTCGGCGAGGACCAAGCGACACGCGGTTCGAAGTCGGCCTTCCACTGGCTCTCGCCGGTCGTGGTGAGAGCAGCGAGCAGGTAGGAGGGTCCGCCGTGGAGCATCGGTACGAGCAGGTGATTGCCTGCCAACACCGGCGACCCACCGAGGCCGTGGTTCCCTTCGATCTCGCCGTATTCATCAACCAGCGAGCGTTGCCAGAGCAACTCGCCGCTGTGCGACAAAGCGAGCAGATCGCCGCTCTCGAAGTGGGCGTAGACGCCGTCTTGGTCAACGCAGGGGGTGGGGGCCGCCCGGCTCACGTAGTTGCTTGCCTCGTAAGTTTGCGAGCTCTTGAATTCGCGGCTCCAGAGCCGCTCGCCGGTCGAGAGGCTGAAGCACAAGACGGTGGGGGTCTCCTTCTGATCGCCTTGCATCGTGGTGACGTAGACCTTGCCTCCCCAGATGATCGGGCTCGATTGCCCGTTACCCGGGAAGCTCCGATCGCCACGCGATGCCCTCCGAATCGGACCACCGACTAGGCAGCTCCTTGGCCGCCGAGACGCTGGTGCCGACACCACGGAACATGGGCCACCGATCGCCCGGGCAAGCAACCGGCTCGGCGAGGGAAACCTCGTCCGCCGATGGTTTAGGGTCGGTTGCATCGGTGGCGTCGGCCTTTGCTGGTTCTTTGGCTGCCTGTTCATTCGCTGCTTCAGGGCGGAGTTGCAGGCGTTCGATGCTGTTCGTGTGCCCCTCCTCCGGCGACGCTCCTGCCACGGCGAGCAGTGAGCCGCTGCCGTCTGGGACGAGTTGGTGGAAGAACCGTTTGGTGGCAAACTCACCGGCCGCGAACCATTCGGTGCGATCGTTGCTGAGCCGGTACAGCGTGCCCTCCATCCCGCCAGCGTAGAGGGTGCCATCGAGGTTCCACGCCGACAATCCGAAACCATGGAAGGCACGCCCCGGGAACTCGGGCCCCTCCGACCATTGCTCGCTCGCCGGGTCGTAGAAGTAGACCGCTTTGGAGAGGTCGGCCTCGTCGGTCATGCCACATAGCACCACGACTTTTCCATCGAGGTGACTGATCGCCAACGCGCGGCGTTTGAAGGGGGGCTCGGCGAGTTGCCGCCAGTCCGCGTCACGCTTCTTGAGATCGAAGGCGAGAGCGCCGGCTTGCCACTCGCCGTCGTCGTCGCCGTGTAGTCGCCAACCTCCGACCGCATAGAGCGTGTCACCAATCACCACCGCGTTGTGCGACGAGCGACCCTCAGGCAAAGCGGGCATCTCGGTCCATTCGCGGGTTTCGGGGTCGAACCTCGCAAAATCGGCAACCGAGTGCAGTTCCTCTTCCTCGCCCGACGCGTTGCGAGCATCGAGCCCGCCGAGCCGGTAGAGCTTGCCTTCGTGCGCGACGAGCGGGAGCCCTTGCAGCGGTTGCCCCATGGGCAACTCCTTCCACCCGCCGGCGCCGTCGAGCTTGATCCGGCGGAAGTGTGTCGAGAGGTTGTCGCGCGAATGGTCGTGGGCCTGGCCGATATGGCCGCCGTAGACATAGAGCCACTCGCCGCTGACCGCCGCGCCGAAGCTCGCTACCGCCTCGGGCAGCGGCGGCAAGGCGGACGCCTTCGCGGAGGCGTTGGGATCGTAGTAGAAGGTTGCCGTCAGGATATGTGAGGCCGAGGTATAAGCTTCTCCGTTGACTTCGTCCGCATCGTCCCTGTCGACGTGCATAACGGTCAGCCCGTTAAGGCCTTCGACCAGGTCTGAAGTTTGGAAAGCGACGACGCCCCCCGCCAAGGCTTCGCCTTTGATACTGTCGCCGCCTTGCTCGCTGGTCAGGCTCGCCGACGCCTCGTCGAGTGGCTTGCCTTGCCAAGTGATCTTTGCCAAGAGCCTGTCGCCTTCTCGCGTCAGTGTCGCTTGCATGGGCAAGTCGGGCGCGTCGGCGGTTGGCCAGGCTTGCGGGTTGTCCGCGGGGAAGTGCTGGGCGTAGTACGTCAGCTTCGAGCCGTGGTACGAGCCGTAAACGAGCGAAGCCTGCAGGCGGCCGCGTGGCTCGACAACGTCCTCGCCTTCGAGGCCGGTGAAGCCCTCTTCCTCGTGCGGCTTCATCGGCAGGGGCTTCGGCGGAGCATCGATGCCCGTCTGCCAGACCTTGGCCTTGGCGACGGTCTCCGGGAGGTGGTAGTCCTGATTGCCCAACGACTCACCGAAGAAGAGACGCGGGTAGGCCTCGTCGGTGAGGTAGAGCCACGGGAAGTGGGCAGTCGCGACCGACGAGGAAAGTAGGATCGCCAAGAATGCGAGGGAGCGAGACATGCCTTGAAGACTCTTCTGCAAGAGGATTGGTTGTTGGGGTTTCGCTGGAGATCAGCCCGCGTCGTCGAGGCTCTCGCCGCCCGCTCGGGTGACGAGGGCACGCCTTAGATTGGGGTCCGAATCATCGGTCAGGAAGCGGACCGAGCCATCGAGCATCACGAAGTTCACTCCGCCGGGGTGGTCGCTGCGGAAGGTGCGGTAGGACTGCGAGGGAGCCCATAGCTCGTTGTTGTTGAATAGCTTGGGAGTATTCGCCGCCATATGGCCCCAGGCAAGAACCCAGTAGCCCTGAGCCCAGGCGTACGCGCCGCCTTGCCCCGGAGCGGGCGGGTTATCGGCACTGGGGAGGAGTTCTTTCTCGCCGAACGGGTAGTTGATCTCGCCCGCTAGCAAGGTCTTGGAGGTCCCGTCGATGATCTTGGCTAACGAGAGCGTGTAGGGTTTCCCCTGTTCAACATTGGCGAAGGCCCCATCGTTGATAAACGGCGTGTAGCTAACACGGGTCGAAATCAAGTAGCTCCCATAACCGTAGGGCTGACCCCCGCCTGAGGCCTCCTCGCTCGGCGGCTTCATCGCAGGGCATAGGTACGGGGCGATCGTCCCTGTGGTTACCAAACGATTGGCCGGGTCGCTGATCGGCTTTTCGATATCGTAGGTGTCGAAAAGATTGCCCTCCTCGAGATACGGGAGGAGCAGCACCAACGCGCTGCCGTGGTCGGCGGTTGCGTTGACATCGCCGGCTTTGGGTGGTGGCAATCGCCGGTTGGCGTCGTGATACAACATCGTTGCCAAGCCGACCTGCCGGATATTGCTGCGACACATGCAACGCCGGGCCGCTTCGCGAGCCGACTGAACCGCCGGCAAGAGCAGAGCAACCAAGATACCGATGATGGCAATCACAACGAGCAGCTCCACCAGTGTGAAACCTCGTTCTCTTTCCTTTCTAAGCATTTGCTAAGCCCTCCTTGTCATGGCTTGCCCTGCGTGAGCTCCAAACTCCGACGGAGAGCACCGACATGAGCAAGACAATGCCCGTTGTCGGCTCAGGGACTTGGAGTGATTCCGACACCGCCCCGGCGATGGCGTCGCGCCACACGGTGTAGTCCGCTGCATCGACGAAGCCGTCGCCGTTTCCATCCGCCCCGGTGTCGGGCGTTACTTCAAGGCCGTAACTGGCGGACCAGGTGTCGTAGTCGGCGGGTTCGACGAAGCCGTTGCCGTCGTAGTCGCCGGCGATCGGCAGGATCGCGTAGTCAATTGTCAGCGTTGCCGCCTCGGCTCCGGAGAAGACCCCCACCGCCTCTTTGGCAAACCATTGCGGATATGATCCGCCGCCAGCGGAACCGGGCTGTGCCGCCGGATGAACCGACGAGAGCATGAATCCCAGCACGCCGCTCGCAAGCGACTCTTGCAGGTAGTCAGTCACCCCGTGCAAGCCGAGGTCGAGATCGAACGTGTAGGTCGTGTTGGCCGGGACCGATTCGCCTTCGTTGAGTCCGGCGGTGCCGACCGACCAAGGGTCGGCATCGAACGGGGCGGTTTCTCCTTGAGGCTCGGTCGCACTGAAGCCGCCGGTTAGGTTGTTCGAGACATCCCGATAGCCATCGCCTCCGTCGCCGACGACCGGAAAAACCCGATAGCCATCGTTTCCGTAGGCAGGGGTCGCTTCCGAAAAGCGGGTCCCCGTCTGATCGACCCCGAGAGCGAAGCCTTCGTAGCCGCTGCGGAACCCGACGCCGAACAACTCCATCGGCTTCTGCGATGAGATGCCACCGCTAAGGGCTTCGCTCAAGAGGCCTGATGGCGAGATCGGCTGTTCGCTGTAAGGCAGCGAACCGGTGCTGCCATCCGCCATCCGAGCCGTGACAACAACCGATTCGATCGCGTAGCGACTCGGCGGGAGACCTGCCTCGATTGCCTCGGTGGTCTCGAAGGCGATGAGCATCGACCCCAAACGCGCGGGGCCACCCGCCCCGTTCGGTGAGAATTCACTTTCTCCTTCGGCAACAAAGATACCGCCGAAGCTTGGGGCTTGGAGCCGAGAGCCGCCACCGAAGCCGTTCGTGTAAGCCCAGGTATCGAGTGCGGGTTCACTCCACTGCGCAACCTCCCCGCGGCCATCGACCGCGAGGAGGCAGGCACAGAGGACCGTCGTGACCGTGAGCCAGCTCAAGCCCTTGGGCTGTTGCATGATCCGGAACATGATTTTTCCTTGAATGGTCCAGTCGATCCCAAAACGGGTTCAATCCATCACCGGCGACGAGTGGCCGCGACACCGCCGAGGGAAAGGAGGGCCAGCAACGCGGCGGTTGGCTCGGGGGTGGCGATCGCGTTGTCCGGTGAGAAACCGGTTGGAGACCAAGCCGTATCGATCACGAACTCTCCAAGGGAAATGAGACTGGACGGCCCTGTGCTGATCGAGAACGATTGCGTTCCATCGACACCGGGCAGCTCGTACTTGGCAAACAACTGGCCTGAGCCGGTCGCGTTGACCCCCTGCAAGACTTGGGTCGGGGCGATGCCGTTGATCGGCGTGAAGCCGATGTCGGATCCCAGCGGTCCGAAGAGGGTCTTCGCTTGGACGATGACCGTCGTGAAGCCGCTTCCAGCGGTTCCATCGGTCGCGAAGGTGATATCCTCGCTGACCGAGCCGCTACCGCTGTAGTAATTGAGCGAGCCCGATTGGTGGTCCTCGCCGTTCGTCGTTGCGAAAGAGCCAGTCCCGGTGCCGATGTCGGGCGTGGTGTCGTTGATCACCACGTCACCCGGCTCGCCGAACTGATCCCACCCGAGGTAGGTGGTGTTGGCGTCTCCACGAAACGTCGGCGTGAAGAGCCCGGTGGCGGTGGTGATATCGAACGTGCTCGCTTCGGCAGCGGGTCCGGTTAGAGCGAGCGTGGCAAACGAAAGAAGCAAGTTACGGAGCATGGAATCTTTGTCCTCAGCCAAACGGAACGCGTGGAACGAAAACAGGGCGAGGCCGCTGGACGCGCTCTTTGGCGACCAGCAGTCCATCGAGGGGGCGTTGAAGACGCCGAAGCCTTCATGGCTTGGAGCGTTCAACAGGTATCGCTAGCGAAGAATCGGGGACCGATTTGTCAGTCACGCCAAGCAAGCATGACGACGGGACGGCCTTACTCCCGTTGGCTGGCGAGAGCCCATCTCCGATCAAGAGTCGGAGGGGCTTGGCTGGCTAAGGGCAGGCGATTCCAAAGGAAATCGCCTGAATAATGTTGCGACTGAGTCGCATGAGCAGTAGCCTATCGGCTCGCAGGAATTAACGCAACTACCGCTTGTAAAAAAGATTCGGATCCTCGATCCGCCGCCATGCCAGGGAACTCTGACAAGCCAAACCACCGCCAAAGCGGCGGAGTTGCTGCGGAATCGGCGGAGCTAGTGCAACTGAAACCCGGCGGCTGCCCCACGGCAGCGACCCTGACACGCACCGTCGATTCCGTTGAGTTCTTCGGTGGGGCCAAGACCGTCCTCATCCAACACGCCGGCGAACAGTACCGCCTGATCGTCACCAAGAACGGCAAGCTGCTGCTTCAGAAGTAGAGAAGTAGAGATGAGGCGTGCCTGGTGTTGGCTGCGTCTTGTTGCCGAAGAGCAGTCCCCCCGTCCTAGGTATTTTGCAGCGTATTCCACGCAAATAGCACAAACCGCCATTTTTTTGTTGCGCTACTTCTGCTTGAATCGTTGACGCAGCAACGTGCTGCGACTTTTCGAATCGGAAACAACTAAGACGCTGGGATATGACGCTTCGCGTTGGGGGCGAGCGTACGGAAGTCGTTGAGTCGGTCACAAGAGATCGGCGTCAACTCTTCCGGTCAGAGCATCGACGCGACTCATCGCGGTAGTCGGATCCGAGACGCGACTCCTGTTGCCGTGTAGCCAATTTGGCGGCACGAACAACAGCCCCAGCGATCAGATCGCCGCGAGGCGATCGCGAACTCACCATGCCGACGCGGTACCGGAACACCCGTCGGCAAGCTTGTCGGACAGAGAGCCCTTAGGGAAACGAGGCTATGCGCAAGTCGGAGCGATCCAATCGCAGCAAGGGAAGCAAGAACCACGGCAAGCAGTCCCCAACACGGCAAAGGCGTTCGGGCCTGCAGCGTCTTGAAGACCGCTGCGTGCTATCGATCACTCCCCCCGTGTTAATCGATGCCCAATCAACCTTGGTCATCAACGGCGGCGACTTGGACGACACGGTAGTCATCTCCCAGTCCGCCGACGACGCCACCATCGTTGTTCAGCAATACGAACTCAGCCAGAGGGTGACCACGGAGTTCCCAAGGTCAGCGATCTCGAAAATCGAGTTCTTCGGCAACGGCGGAGACGACCGGCTCACCAACCGCACCGATATTGCTACTTACGCCGAAGGTGGGGAAGGGAACGATACCCTCGTGGGGGGCTCCGGGGCCGACGTCTTAGACGGTGGCGCAGGAACGGATCGACTCGAAGGGCGTCTTGGCAATGATCGGCTCCTCGGGCGAGCCGGTGCCGACACACTTCACGGGAACGAAGGGAATGATCGCCTGGAGGGAGGGGAAGACCATGACCTGCTCTACGGCCACGACGGCGACGACCGACTTTACGGAGAACAGGGAGTCGACACCCTTGAAGGCGCTGCAGGCGATGACTATCTGAATGGCGGCCTCGGCGATGATCGCTTGAATGGAGGCAGCGATAATGACTTCATGAACGGCGAGGCGGGTAACGATCGCTTGGTGGGAGGCACCGGCAATGATACGGCTCTTGGCGGCGTGGGCAACGACACCCTCTTCGGAAACGATGGCAATGACCGGTTGGAAGGGGGAGATAACAACGACAACCTTTACGGCGGTGCAGGCGACGACCGGGTGTACGGCCAATCGGGAGCCGACTACCTAGAAGGATCCACGGGTGACGACTACCTGAACGGCGGCAGCGGCAACGATCGGCTTAGCGGGGGCGATGGCGATGATTTCCTGAATGGCGACGCTGGCGACGATCGGTTGACCGGTCACCAGGGCAATGACACGCTGCTCGGCGGAGCGGGGGATGACGTCGGATTCGGGAACGAAGGGGCCGACCGAATCGATGGCGGCACCGACGACGACACCCTCTACGGCGGTGAGGGCAACGACCTGCTCTACGGCCGATCCGGAGCCGACCGACTTGAAGGCGAGGATGGCAACGACTACCTGAACGGTGGCAGCGGAAACGACACGGCGTACGGTCAAGAAGGTGATGACTATCTGACTGGAGATGTTGGCGATGATCGCCTGGAGGGTGGAACCGAAGACGACACGTTGGTGGGCGGCGCGGGTGTCGATGTCCTGCTCGGAGACGCCGGAAACGACCGGCTCAACGGTGGTAGTGGGAACGATCGATTGCTCGGTGCCGCAGGCCGGGACGTCATGTCTGGGGGAGGAGGCGATGACCAACTCCTCGGTGGGCTCGGTAACGATTCAGCCTTCGGCGACGCCGGCTCCGACGTCATCTCAGGCGGCGACGGTGACGATTACCTGAGCGGTGGAACGGGGGCTGATCGGCTCGAAGGGGACGAAGGCCGCGACACCCTTCTGGGCGGTGCCGATGACGATGTGCTCAAGGGCGACGACGACGACGATCGGCTCTTCGGCGGCAGCGGCGACGACTTCCTCTACGGAGGCAACGGCAACGACTCGCTGCACGGTGACGCCGGTGAAGACTGGCTCGGTGGTGAGGCAGGAAACGACAGCCTCCACGGCGGAGCCGACGCCGACCTCTTGGTCGGTGGGTTCGGCGACGACAACCTCGTCGGCGATGCCGGTGCGGATCGCCTCGAAGGCGACGAGGGTGCCGACTTGCTGCTGGGGGGAGATGGCGCCGATAGCTTGGTGGCTGGGGCTGGAAGAGACCTCTTGATTGGCGGGAATGGGAAAGACACCGTCTTGGGATCGGATGGCGAGGACATCCTCATCGGCGCCTCGACCGCCTACGACGCCCGGCTGGTTTCTCTGCGTGAAGCCCTGGCTATGTGGAACAGCGACTTGGCCTACGAACAGCGGGTTGACCACCTGTCGTCTCACCATTCGACGGTGAAACTAGTCCCGCACGAAACGGTTTTCGCCGACCACCTCGATGACACACTCGTCGGTGGCGGCGACCTCGACTGGTTTGTGCTCTCGGCCGTCAATGCGACCTACAACCCGCTCGGTATTTCGATGCCACACGGCGGGTCCGGCCATCACGGAGGCACACACCACGACACAATCCTCCTCGACCGCCCGCCGGTGCTGGAAGGTTTCGCCCTAATCGATTCGATCGATGAAGTCAGTGACGCTCGCCCAACCGAGGCGATTCATTCTAGGATGGCTCATGCTTCTCATGGGTCGAAACTAGGCGAGCATCTCGGTCTGCTGCAGCTCGTTCGCTACGCCGACGTCACGCACACGGCAACTTCTAGCGGGTCTTGGAATGACCCGCGAACCTGGGAAGGCGGCCTAGTGCCGAGCGCGGGTGCCCGAGTGCTTGTACCGATTGGTGCTCACGTGAACATCGACACCAAGGTGCCGCAAGACATCTTTAGCATCCGCGTCGATGGAACCCTCTCGTTCTCAACAACGCGGGATTCCGAACTCAGAGTCGATACGCTTGTGGTCACGGAGACCGGCGCGTTCCATATGGGGACCGCCGATCAACCGGTTCAGGCCGGCACCACCGCTAGGCTCCTCTTCACCGACAACGGGCCGATTGATCGTCGTGCCGACCCGTTCGGACTCGGGCGTGGATTAATCACGCACGGCCAGGTGCGCCTCTTCGGGGCGGAGGTTACGTCCTTCGTAGCCGCCAGCGGCGGCCTGCACGCCGGCGACACCACCATCCGCCTCGCCACCTTGCCAATCGGGTGGAGCGTAGGTGACCAGATCGCGATCGCGGGCACCTCTGTCGGCGGCGGCCAAGAAGAGGTCCGAGTGATACGCGGGATCAACGGTTCAACGGTGACCATCGACCCGCTTGACCGCGACCACCTGCCACTCGAATCAGGGCTCGAAGTTCACATCGGCAACCTGAGTCGCAACGTGGTACTGGAGTCGGTTGCCACGCAGGACAGTCGTCGCGGGCACACGATGTTCATGCACAACCGTGATGTTCACATCAGCCATGCGGCCTTCAATGGCCTAGGCCGCACCGACAAGAGTGAGCTAGTCACCGACCCAAGAGTAAACGACCAGTGGCAACTCATCGGCGACACGGGCAATAACCCTCGGGCGCGATACGCCATCCACTTCCACCGCAACGGGGTTACGGCCGACTCCGCGCCGGCAACCGTACACGGCAGCGTTGTCAATGGCAGCCCCGGCTGGGGGTTCGTGAACCATAGCAGCTACGTCGATTTCACGGGGAACGTTTCTTACGGAGTCGATGGTGCCGCTTATGTCGCTGAGGCGGGCGACGAGATCGGTCGCTTCGATAGCAACTTGGCCCTGAACACAACCGGCTCGGCAACCGATGTCGATTCCCGTGTCGCCCAGCAAGACTTTGGCTTCGGTGGCGAGGGCTTCTGGCTGCAAGGTCCCGGGGTCTCCGTGACAGGTAACGTGGTCGCCGGCGCGAGCGGTGCCGCCTTCATGTACTACACTCGCGGGCTAACGGTTGGTGGCAATGAAGTCAGGTTTGTTGCAGAGAACCTCGACAACCCCGGCATCGCGGACGGCGAGGAGACGATCCGGGTTATCGACACCCCGATCAAGCTGTTCAAGAACAATGTTGGGTATAGCTCAGATGCTGGCCTTGTCGTCCGTTACAATCTCCGCGGCGCCGACCACTCAACAAAGAGCGTCGTCAGCAACTCGGTTTTCTGGAACAACCGAGTAGGCGTCGATCTTCCTTACGCCCACAACACCTTGCTGCATGACCTCGTGGTGTTAGTCGATCCAACCACCAACACGGTCAATGGTGTCGATAACAATGCGCAGACGAGTGGTATTGTTTTCCACAGCCTACGCATCGAAGGCTACCAACGGGGACTGCACGTCCCGCACAAAGGCATCAACGTCGTAGTTGGAGGCAGCTACGTGAGCAAGAACGCCAACATCGCGATCAAGCCGGCAGACGCACGTGGTCTCCAGGTGCTCATCACTGGCCAACCGCAGTTTGCCAGTGTGGCTGGATCAACCGCGGACGATATCGCGATGGTCTTCCAGACTAGCAACGCGGCCAGGAACCCGAACCAGGTCTTCTTCGATATGGAGGTCCGGCTTCGGTACGGCCCTTACTCGAACCATCGGCTCTACTTCAAGCAGCAAGACGCGAGTGCCATCCCCTTCCCGGAGGCGATTACTGGTCTGCCAACAGCTTATGTCGGTTTGACTCAAGCCGAGTTGATGGACCGATTCGGGATTGCCGTTGGCGGAGAGATCGCGCCGAATAGTGTCGAGCAAGAGCCCGGTATGCTCGGACTCATTGCGTTGGATCGCTCAACCGTCCCTAGGCAGCAAGCTGTTGCGCAGAATGCCTAGAGAGCGGACGGCACTCTTTGCCAGGCAACAGGCTGAGATGGCCTTCCACGGCGAGCCGGTCAACGCGTGAGGCTTAGGCCACCACGCGCCCTCACGGACGGCGGTCAATCGCCTTTTGCTCGTTCGGTGAGGTGTTCTTCGGAAGAGGAGGCAGGCGAGCCTGCTGATAGCGTGGCTAATCTGTGGGCCGTCGGTCTGCTCGACGGCTCCATCTGGTTAAGGCGACGGCGCTCGGTAAGCTGGCACGCCCTGCGGTTGGTGGTTAATATTGACTAGGGGCATAGACCGGCCTGCCCTCCCCTTCACTCGGTGATTCTCTTGCCACCGAAGAACGTGCTTCGATCGATCTTTCGCGGCTCATCATTTTCTCTTCGCAGTGTTTTTTATCTGATCAGGAAGCAGGCAGTGCGCGAATCACGATGGATTACTCTGCATCGGAAGGCTGCCAAGCGAGCCTCCGTGAACACGAGGAAATGGCAATTCCAGGAGCTTGAGCCGAGACTCACGCTGGCAGCTCAACCGATTATTTCTGAGTTCCTTGCGTCGAACGACGACGGCCTGCTCGACGACAACGGGAACTCGTCCGACTGGATTGAAATCTACAATGCCGGCGACGCGTCGGTTGACTTGGCCGGCTATACGCTCACTGACGATCCGAGCGATGTCGATAAATGGGCGTTCCCCTCCGTGATCCTCGCGCCCAAGCAACACCTGGTTGTTTTTGCTGGCACGGATACGGCTCCAGGAACGGGAGCCGACCTCTACACGGGCTTCGGGCTCAGCTCGGCTGGTGAGTACGTCGGCTTATACAACCCGACCGGCGGGCTAGAGTCCGAGTTCGATGCCGGCGGCACCGAGTACCCGCCGCAGTTCGAAGACCTCTCGTACGGCCTGCGATCGACCTCTTCGATCAGCACCGCCCTGTCCGTTGGCGCCAACTCGCAGTATCACGTCCCAGATGCGACGACCGGGCCAGCCTTGGGAGACGCCTGGCGCCAGCCGGACTATGCGTTGGGGTCTTCGGGCGAAGTTTGGCAGAGCGGTCCTTCCGGGTTCGGATACGAGAACTTCAGCGGCTACGAACCGTTCATCGAAACCGATGTCGGGGGCGAGATGTTCTTGCAGACGGCCTCGCTCTACCTCCGATCGACGTTCGTGCAGGAAGTCGGCAACCCGTTTGAGACCCTAGCGCTGAATGCTCGCTACGAAGACGGCTTCGTGGCGTACCTGAATGGTGTTGAGATCCTGCGTGAGAACGGCCCAACAGCCGACATTGTGAACCTAGGGAGCATCCCACTCGACAACCTCTTCGACGATCCGAAGGGAACGCCGCTCGCCGACGCCATCGCGTCGGATGCCTACCAAGCCGAGGGTGACTCGAGCGACCTTGGTGTTCACACCGTGATTGATGGGGGGCTCAACCTTCCACAGGCCATCGCGCCGGGTGTTACGTTCAACCTGGCAAGCGCGGGCGGCGGGAACAACACGGTCGGTGGACGGCCCTCGAATGACACGTTTCGCTCGACATCGACCGGCGCGATCCGCACGCTCGGCCTATCGGTCGTCCCCGACGAGAAAGTCGAAGACGGCATCGGCATGCATGCTGATGAGCTCATCACTTTCGATATCAACGAGCTGCGTACGGCGGGCGGCTTCGTAGGCGACGCCGCCTATTTCACAGCCCGCTCGGGCGTGAACGATAGTGCCGGGAGTCCCGGTAGCGTCAAGACGATCGTCTTGCTCAGCGACGACAGCGGTCAGGTTCTGGCTGGCTACGTGAACGGACAACAGGTCGAAGTCACCAACTCGGGTGGCGTCTGGTCATTCACGGGTGCCCAGCCAGATATCTTAGAGCGATCGGGCGACAATCGGATCGCGCCGATCGCCGTGGCGATCCACCCTCAGGCGGCTTACCTAACACTCGCCGGCACGAGCAACGGCTCGGCCAATAGCGACCACGCCGTCTTCTCAAAAGCTCGCCTCGAGTTTCAAAGCATCGCCCTAGGCAACCTGTTCGATGACGTCAAAGGCACGGCGCTCGATGCTGCACTCGCTAGCGACACACTTCAGGCCCGAGGCGATCTAGGCGATCTCGGCATCGCCGCGGTCGTTGACGGGGGCTTCCTAACGCCCAAGACAATCGCCCCCGGCATCCTGTTCGATCTGTCGAATGTCGGCGACTCGGCCGGCGGCGACGGTGACGGACCGAGCAATGACACCCTGAGCAGCGGCAACGACCAGCCTCTAAGCACGCGTAACATCAGCTTCGCTGGAGCGGTTGGCTCGCTCGCCGAGGATGGGGTAGGCCTGGCCGCCGATGAACTAGTCACCTTCGACATCGAAGAACTGCGAGCGGCGGGCGGATTGTCGACTGAGCTCGAGTTCCGTTTCAAAGCACGCGCCGGCATCAACGACAACGCCCCGGAGTCTGCCTCGGGGTTGGCGATCGTGCTCGCGAGCGATGCGTCGGGCAACGTGGTTGGTGCCTGGGTCAACGGCCAAGCGACCTCGGTCAGCCAACAAGGCGGCGAATGGTCGCTCGATTTCCCGGCGGGACCGCCGTCGGAACTCACGGCCAGCGATGCCGCGGTCGATCTGGACTTAGCTCTGCCAAGCAACACGGCGTACGTCACGCTGATCGGGGCGGGTGGTGCGACGACGACCGCGGCAGACCACGTCATCTTCTCGGGAGCCCGCCTTAACGCTGTGCCCGATGCGGACGGGCTGAGTTGGGACTCGATTGCTTCGGCCACACGATCGGACACGCTGGCGATCGAGCCACGCACGTTTGATCTCTCCTCCCATCTGGGCCTGCTGCGCGATGGCAACAACGTGCTGGCCGTTCAGGCGCTCAACCGGGCGGCGAACAGCAGTGACTTCCTGTTCTCACACGAGATCATCACGGGCGACTTTGCTTACGAGCAAGACTCACAGCGATTCTTTACCGAGCCCACTCCCGGGCGGTTCAACGGCGAAGGTGTCGCCGGCGTTGTTGAGAACGTGACGTACAGTGTTGAACGCGGCTTCTACAACGACCCGATCAGTGTGGCGTTAACGACGGCGACCATCGGCGCGCAGGTTTACTTCACGACCGATGGTTCGTTGCCTGGCCCGGACAACCCCGCCGCGACTGCCTACACTACGCCGGTCGCCGTCAGCACGACGACCACTCTGCGAGCGGCGGCGTACGCGACAGACTTTGCCCCATCGTATATTGACACGAAGACCTATGTCTTCGTCGAAGACGTTCTCGTTCAGGACCCGCGAAACGACTACGGGAATGGTGTTAGCCCGAACAACGGCTTGGTTTACCCGGTGGACTGGGACAGCGGTGTCACCGGCGACTACGGGATCGATCCCGATGTGGTCGCTCAGTGGGACGACAACAATCCGGCGAACACCGACATCGGCATCCGGGAGTCTCTGCTCTCGATCCCCAGCTTCTCGCTGACGCTCGACCACGGCGACGCCTTCCGCCCGCTGTCGGACGACTTCCCTGGGATCCTCACCAACGCCCGGAACCGTGGCGAAGGGTTCCGCCACGCCGGCTCGATCGAGTACTTCGACCCCGCCACCGGTGAACACTTCCAGGCGAACGCCGCCGTGCAGGCGCAGGGGAACTCAAGCCGATCGAGCGGTTCGACACGACAGCACTCCTACCGGCTGATCTTCAACGAAACGCTTGGCGGCCCCGGGCGGCTCAACTTCCCGCTGTTCGACAACTCGGACTTCGCGGACATCAACACGTTCACGCTCAAGGTCGCCTCGACCGACGGCTTCTCGCACGACTCCCGCACCAACGGGAGCACGATCAACCCGCTGAACTCTACGTACACCCGGGACGCTTACATACGACAACTGCACTTCAATACCGGCAACCCGGCCGCCGATAGCACCTTCGCGCATGTTTATATCAACGGCTTGTACTGGGGCCTCTATATCCCGATCGAGCGACCCGACGATGCTTTCTTCTCATCTCGCTTTGGTGGCGAGCGAGAGGACTGGGACGTCTACCGTGACAACGATGAATTCATCTCGGGCAACAGCACCGCATGGAACCAGATGCGGGGACTGATCTCAACGATCGGGTCGGCTTCTTCGGGGCAGGCCGACGACCTCTTTCAGCAGTTGCAGGGGAAGAACAGCGACGGGACGAACAACCCCAGCGTTGAGGCTTTGATGGATGTCGATAACTTTATCGACTACATGGCTATCCACATGTCTAGCAATACCAACGACTGGCCACACCGCAACTGGTATGTTGCTCGCAATCGAGTCGATCCGGGCAAGGGCTTCAAGTTCTTCGCATGGGACCAGGGGCAGTCGTTGGCGCAAGACTTCATCGACCGCACCGAGCGCCAAGGCGGCCTGGGGACATTGCACCGGCAGCTACGCAATAGCCCGGAGTATCGCCTGAGGTTTGCTGATCGGATTCAAGAGCACTTCTTTAACGATGGTGCCTTGACGCTCTCCGCGAAGCAGCAAACCTGGACCGCTCTGGCGGATCAGACGGAAGCGGCGATCATCGCCGAGTCGGCCCGTTGGGGAGACTCTCGCGAAGGAGAGTTCTCAAACGCGTTTGGCACCTCAAACCCACCGAGCGGCGCACCGCTACACCCGCTTTACCCGCCCGGCTTCGCGACCACCGTGCCGACGCTAACGATCGACAACTGGCGCACCAACATCGACTTTGTCCACGACGAGGTGTTGCCGTTCGGCCGTGGTGTCTTCTTCGATCGGATGGCGGACGATGGCCTGTGGTTCGACTCGGTAGCGGCCCCTACGCTGAGCCTCAACGGCACGCCCCAACACGGCGGCGCCGCCAGCGCCGGCGACTCGGTGAGCCTCGCCGGCAGCGGGACGATCTACTTCACCCTCGACGGGACCGACCCACGCCTGCCCGGCGGCGTCGTGGCGGGCGATGCCTACACCGGCCCGGTGACGCTCGACACGACCACCGTCGTGAGCGCTCGTTCTTTCAGCGGGGGTGAATGGAGCCCGCTCTCCGAGGCGACTTTCTCCCTCGCCAATGGCTCGTTGGTGATCAGCGAGATCAACTACAACCCGTCCGATCCGACCGCCTCGGAGTTGATCGCAGGATTTGACGACAACGACGACTTCGAATTCGTCGAGATCGTTAACACCTCGAACGACCCGATCAACCTCGGCGGCATCAGCCTCGCCGGCGCGGTTGACTTCACGTTCGGCAATACAGTGCTCGCATCGGGCCAGCGGGTGATCGTCGTCGAAGATCAAGGCGCCTTCGAGGAACGCTATGGCACGGGCATCGAAGTCCTTGGCCAATGGAGTGGCGGCCTGAGCAACGGCGGCGAGACGCTTCGTCTGCTCGATAGCCTCGACAACGAGATCCAATCGGTTGCTTACAACGACGGCGACCCGTGGAGCGTTGCCGCCGATGGCAACGGAGCCACTCTCGTACTTGATGACCCAGCTAACACGCCTGCCGAGCGGCTCGGCAAGGCGTACTCTTGGCGTCACAGCGCGGAGTTCGGGGGCTCCCCCGGGCAGGCGGGCACGCCGCTTGCGGGAGTCGTGGTTAATGAAGTGCTGGCACACACCGACTTGCCTCAGACCGACGCGGTCGAACTCTACAATCCGACCGACCAGGCAATCGACCTTGGCGGCTGGTTCCTTAGCGACGATGGCGTGACGCCGCTGAAGTATGAGATCCCAGCCGACACAATCCTCGGCCCCCGCCAGTATCTTGTATTCGACGAGGACGACTTCGCCGTCGGTGAAGGAGCCTTCCGCCTCGATGCGGGCGGGGACCAGGTATACGTTGTCGATCCGACCGGTGGGACCCTGCGATTTGCGGATGTTGTTGACTTTGGTGGGACTCTCAACGGCGAGTCGCTCGGCCGCACTTCTGACGGGGCCGGTCGGCTGGCTCCGATGAGGTCTACCACGCTCGGCGCAGCGAACTCGCTGGTGCGGGTCGGCCCGCTCGTGATCAGCGAAGTGAATTACCACCCGAGCGATCCAACCGCCTTCGCCCAAGCTGCCTTCGCCGCACTCGATAGCAGCGGTGTGATGCTGACCGACAACGACCTTGAGTTTGTCGAGGTCCACAACCCGACCAACGCCCCCATCAGCCTCGACAACTGGCGGCTGCGTGGTGAAAGCGACTTCAACTTCGCCGCATCGACCAGCCTCGACGCAGGCGAGACGCTGGTCGTTGTTTCGTTTGACCCGACCACGGACGCCGCGAGGCTGGCCGGGTTCCGCACCCACTACGGTATCGGCACCGGTATCAAAGTCGTCGGCGGGTTCGACCAGAACCTAAGCAATGGCGAAGCGCGGGTCACATTGCAACAGCCCGATGCAGGAATGCTCAATCCGAGTGAGATCGCCTTCGTCATCTCCGACGAGGTCCTCTACGACGACTTGGCGCCCTGGCCGAACTCCGCCGATGGCAGCGGGGCAGCACTCGAACGCGTCGGTCCAACACTCGATGGCAATGCCGCTAGCAGTTGGCTCGCGTCCTTGCCAACACCTGGCGTTGTCGAGTTCTCGCCAGCCCTCTTGGGCGACTACGACCGCAACGGCGTCGTGGAACTGAACGATCGGGCGGTGTGGGCATCAAGCTACGGCAGCTCGGTCGCCTCGAGTGCCGACGGCAACAACGATGGCGTTGTCGACGCGGCGGATTACACCATCTGGCGTGACAACCTTGGTGCTAGCCTGCCGGCGACCGCAACACAGGCGTTCTTCGCCTCGCCAGCGGCGGGTGCCCTGGAGCCAGCCGCCTCGGCTTTGCCGGGGATCCAATTCGCGTACAGCCCCGCCCCTCGCCCAGGCGGGTTAGCAGTGGCAGGAAGGCTTGTCGCTATCGAAGCACCAGCCAACGATGATGCTCTCCTCTTAGCTCTTGCGGGCTTCGCGGACCTGCCCGAAGCAGACGAGACAAACGAGGCGGTCGTTGAGGACGAAGAGTCGCGACCCGACAAGGGTGGCCAAGCCAGAGAAGAGGCCTTCGGCCTTCTATAACGCATCTGTACGACGTGTTTTCATTTGTCGTACAGAGCCGATTGCGACCAGCGGGTACGCCAAAGACACCACGGGACCACAAGTTCTGGATCCATCGCGGGAACTCTCTCTCGAAACAGATCACCTAGAACGGCCTTGCTCTCGGGCAAAGACTTGACGCCAATCTTTCTGCATGTCGATCACAATCCAGCCGTTCTGAGACGCCTCGTCTAGGCCTCGGTCGAGTCGGCCGACGTGCGAATCACGGTCGTATGCCCACTCTCGGTTCGCGTCGGTGTGATGCAACAGCAGGCCGAGCCTCGCGCCGTCGCCTGAGGTCGTCCACTCCAGCATCTGAAAGTCGCCGTCGGAGTTCCCATACGCCAGGATCGGTCGACGGCCCAGGTGCTCGTGGATGCCGATGGGTTTGCCCGCTTTGTCGTCGATGAAATCGATCTCCGGTAGCCTGACGATCACCGGCTTGCCATCGCGGACCTCGTACTTGGTCTTCACGCTCGACCCCACAACCTGTTCGGGCGGAATGCCGTACACCCGCTCGGTCCACGGCCGCAGGAACTCGATGCCGCCACCGGACACGATAAACGTCTTGAAGCCATTCGCTCGGAGGTAGGTCAGGAACTCGAGCATCGGTTGATAAACCATCTCGGTGTACGGCCGCCCGGTCGCCGGATGGCGTGCGGTGGTGAGCCATTCGTTGACAGCGGCGGTGAACTCCTCGCTCGTCATCCCCGTATGGGTCGCGGTGATGATCTCTAGCAAGGCCTTCTCACCGCCCGCGAGAGCTGCTTCCGCGTCCCCTTTGAGTATCGAAGCGAACGGCTCTAGGTCTCGCCATTCGGGATGGTCCGGAGCGAGCTGTTTCACGCGGTCGAACGCGAAGAACGCCTGGAAGTACATCGGCTGCTCGGCCCACAACGCGCCGTCGTTGTCGAAGGTCGCAATCCGTTCGGCAGCAGGGACGTAGTCGGCCGATCCCTCGGTCGTTACGCGTTGGACGAAGTCAACGATCTTCGCCTTCGTTGAACCTTCGTTCCAGGATGGCAACGGATCGGCGGCCGCCGCAGCGTTGCCGAGTAACAAAGCCAAAGCTGCCGCAAGCAAGGAACGCATCGTGGTAATCTCGGGTTAGTCGCGGACTCTCTTGTATTAAAAGATAAGCCGCCGGCCCTCCGCGGACCGACGGCTCAGGTTGGCTTTCCTGCGTCACTTGGAACCCACGCCTGACTTAATCTTCTCGATCACCTTGTCGAGGTTGAAAGCGCCCGGCGTTTGGCTTGGTGGGTACTCGACCATCGACTTGAGGAAGCTGCCTGCGATGTCTTGCATCGGAAGCAACACGTAGGCGCGGTCGAGGTACCAATCCCAATAGGTATTCGAGTTGTTTTGAGACTTCTCAAAAGGGTCACGTCGCAGGTTGAACAACAGCGGGATCCGTAGTTCTGCGAGTGGCTCTTGCCAGACGCCCAACTGACGCCCACGGTTTTCAAGGAAGACCGCTTTCCAATCGTCGTACCGGATCGCAGCGATCTCGCCGGTGTCGGTTACGTACATGAACTCCTTGCGGGGTGACTCCTTGGTCTCGCCTTTCAGATAGGGCAGCATGTTGTAGCCATCGACCATGTTGCGGTAGTTGCGGCCGATAAGTTCTGTGCCTTCGGCGAGCTTCTGCTTGATGTTGGGCTCGCCACCGACGGCTGCAAACGTGGGCAACCAGTCTTCGTGAGCAACGATACCGTTGAGCGTTACGCCTTCGGGGAACGTGCCGGTCCAGCGGACGAAGGCCGGCACGCGATAGGCGCCCTCCCAGTTCGAGTTCTTCTCGCCGCGGAACGGGGTGGTGCCGGCATCAGGCCACGTGTTGTAGTGTGGGCCATTGTCGGTCGAGTACTGGACGATCGTGTTATCCGCGATGCCGAGTTCGTCGAGCAGGTCGAGCAACTCGCCGACGTGCAAGTCGTGCTCGACCATGCCATCATGGTATTCGTTGCCCGATTTGCCCGAGAGGCCCCGGTGCTCTTCCTTCACGTGCGTTCGGAAGTGCATCCGCGTGCCGTTCCACCAGCAGAAGAACGGCTTCCCAGCTTCGTGTTGACGTGTGATAAAGTCTTTGGCTGCCGCGATGGTCTCGTCATCAACGGTTTCCATCCGCTTCTTGGTGAGCGGGCCGGTGTCTTCAATTTTCTGAGTTCCGTCGGCCAGCGCCCAAGACCGGATCACGCCGCGAGGGCCATACTGCTCTCGAAAAGTCTTGCCGTTGGGCAATTTGTAATCGTTGGGGTAATCCTCGTTCTCGGGCTCTTCTTCGGCGTTCAGGTGGTAGAGGTTGCCAAAGAACTCGTCGAAACCGTGGTTCGTGGGAAGGTGCTCATCGCGATCCCCTTGATGGTTCTTGCCGAATTGGCCGGTAACGTACCCCTGCTCCTTCATGACGGCGGCCATCGTGGCGTCGGTCTCTTGCCAGCCTTCCTCGGCATTCGGCAAGCCGACCTTGGTCATGCCGGTGCGGACCGGCACGTTGCCGGCGATGAAAGCCGCCCGGCCCGCCGTGCAGCTTTGCTGGCCGTAGTAGTCGGTGAACGAAATCCCTTGCTTCGCGATCCGGTCGATGTTGGGCGTCTGGTAGCCCATCATGCCACGGTTGTTGTGGCTGATGTTCCAGGTGCCGATGTCGTCGCCCCAGATGACGAGGACGTTTGGCTTCTCGGCTGCTGGAACGATTGAAACCAGAAAAGTAAGCGATGCCAAGCTAAGCACGATCGCGAGTCGCGTCGTTGTGAAGAGCGAGATCATGGGGTGGTTCTCGGGGGGAGGTTTTCTAAAAGAGCAGCGAGCTGGGCACGGTTTTGGCATACGGCATCAGCCTGCGCAAAACGATACAGGCCGGGCCTTGGTATGACCTCCTCGCGTTCTACAAATGGGATCGCGATCGACTCCGTCGGTCGATACGACGAGAGTATCGAGAGCAGATCCCTAAGCCGTCTGACGCGGTAACGCGGGACGGGCGCCTCGGCCGACGCAGACGTGCCCTCAGAGCATGAGGGGCGATTCCGGCAGATCGCCTTGCTAAGGCTGGCGAACTCGATACGTCTTATCGAGTTGATAGCATCAGGCCGCGTTGAGTCATCAACAGTCGGATCAAGCCAACCCGTCAAGTTGGTTGCCCCTGCCATAGGTTCGCCAGTTGGAAAGAAGGACTAGTAAGACGTGCGTCGTCTCGCCATTGACCCAGCGAGGACGCGTCGAACCGATCATGCCTCCCCAAAGGCGAATCGATCTAAAGCAGGTCGGTCGTGATCAAACGAAGACTTCCCTGCTGCGACGTAACATCCTCTCTGCAAGTCCACCGAGTGTCAAAGACTTTTGCTGCGATTTGTCGCCAGCTCATCCGCGCGGCAGCGGCTCGATAGAAGGATCGGCCGCTCCCGTTCGGCTTGCCCGCTTCACGGTGACTATGCCGGCTACGGCTCTAAACTTCGCTTGCTACAGGTCCCGAGGTCGATTCGACAGGGAGGATGATCAAGTCGGCGCGGTCTAGGCAGGTGTAACGATGCGTCTCTTGTTAACAGTTTCTTTCGCCGCCGCGCTGGCAATCGGTGTCGGCAACGCAAACGCTCAAGGTGCCCTAACGGGTGATTGGCATGGCAACCGGACCTATCTAGCCCAGCATGGCGTGTCGTTCGAGTTGGACGTGGCCCAGTTCTATCAGGGTGTCACCAGCGGCGGAGTCCGACGAACCGATCGCTACGGCGGTCATGGCGACTACGTGGCCAACCTCGACTTCGGCAAACTCGGTGTTCAGGAAGGTCTTTTCCTCAAGGTGCGTGCCGAGCATCGGTTTGGAGGGAATATCAATCGCGATACCGGGGCACTGCTACCAGCCTCGGTGCTTGCCGATCTGCCCGTCGCTGATGATGAGGAGTTGCTGCTCACGAATGTCCTCTTTACCCAAGCGTTGTCGGAACGCTTTGCGGTCTTCTTCGGCAAGCTCGACACGCTCGACGGCGACCTGAATGCCTTCGCCCACGGCCGTGGGAAGACCCAGTTTTCCAATGTCGGCTTCGTCGCCAACCCGATCGCCTTGCGGACGGTTCCGTATTCGACACTTGGCTGCGGCTTCGTGGTCCTAGGCGATGAAGGCACGCCGGTATTCGCCTACACGCTGCTCAATCCAACGGACACCGCGGAGACCGCCGGCTTTGACGAGCTCTTCGCGGAGGGGGTCTCGATGTCGGCCGAGTTGCGGCTGCCAACCACCTTTGGCGGCCTGCCCGGCCATCAGCTCTTCGCGGGCACGTGGAGCAGCCGCGACTATGTTGCCTTGGGACAGGACCCGCGGATCGTCTTGCCCAACGTCCCCATCAACGAGACCGAGGGCTCGTGGTCGGCCTACTACAACTTCGATCAGTACCTGTTCGTTGATCCATGCGATCCGAAACGAGGGTGGGGCCTTTTCGGGCGTGCCGGTATCGCCGACGACAACGCCAACCCGCTCTCGTGGTTCCTGAGTCTCGGCGTCGGCGGGCACAACCCGATGCGCGGCCACGAGGCCGACACCTTCGGCGCCGGTTGGTTCGTCGCCGGCTCAAGCGACGAGATCGGCCCGATCCTCGAGACGGTCCTCGGACCAATCGGCGATGGCCACGGCGTTGAGCTCTTCTACAACTGGCAAGCGACCCCCTGGCTGAACATCACGCCCGACCTGCAAGTGATCGTCCCCGGTCGAGAAGATGTCGAGACGGCTTTGGCATTGGGCGTCCGGGCGGTGATGCGACTTTGATCGGATGGCTTGTGGACCGGTAGCGGCTGATCCGCGATTTGGTGGCGGAATGCGTCGAGCGCGGCAGCGAGACGAGTTAGAATGGCGGGACACGCTTGCCGTTCCGTCGTGACGCCTCACCTGTCCGCGCCAAACCGACTCGACCACCAGCCAGCTATGCCTAATCGACTAGCAACCGCTCTGCTCGGAGCGTTCGTCACAGCTTTCCTCGCAACGGAAACCGAGGCTCGCACTTGGAGCGACTCAACCGGCCGCTACACGGTCGACGCTGATCTTGTGGCGATTGGCGACGGGGCAGCCGTGCTGCAGCGTGGCGATCACCACTTGGTCTCGATCCGTATCGAGCAACTCTCAGAGAAGGATCAAGAGTTTTTGGCTGCTGAAGAGACGCGGCTCGCGTCTGAGCAGAAGATGGGGCGTCAGCAGACTTGGACAACCCGCGGCGGGCTGGAGATCCTTGGCAACATCGTCGACTACGTCGCAAAGGACGTCACCGTGCAGCGTCGTCGAGGCAAGATCTACGTCAACGATCGGTCGTTCGAGAACCTACCGGAAGTCTATAAGAAGATTGTGCCGAAGGTCGTGTCACACTTTGAAGACAAGCCGATCGACGACGAGGCATCGCTCAGATCCTGGCTGGTGCACCGCAAAGGGCGACCCGCTACCTACCAATGCGAAGGCGTCGTTGTCGAACTCGCGTCGGGCGATGAGTACGCCATTCCTTTCTTTTTGCTTTCCGACAAGGACCTAGAAGTCTTGCGGCCGGGCTGGGACGCTTGGGTCGCCGCCCAGGACGACCACCAATCGCAGACGAACCTCAGCGGCGAGCTCCGCGCTTTGGCGGCAGCACGCCATCAGGACCAGCAGGTCACTCAACAGGTGGCGAAGCTGCAGCTCGCGATGCAAGCGGTGGATGCGGGTGTCACGTCGCTATGGGAAGTAACGCTTTACCCCGCTCGAGGCACACAAGGCTCTTCCCTCTGGGTGGTGGTCCCGGGCCGCGACAGCCGCCAAGCGACCGCCACAGCCCTCGCCAAGAACCCGGGCTACGCCGTCGGCCCGGTGCGTCGCGTGAGCCGATGATGCGTGCTGTAGGCCACGCAAATCGTCTTTTCCGTGTTACGCTGACCCTCACCCCAATCTAGTACCGGCGCTGTGAGAGAATCAGGATGTCTGGGGCTAGTCCGCTGGGCTGCTGCTGAGCGGAGGGGGCCTTGTCGCGTCGACCGCTCCGACAGCCATCATCGGGGCTACTTGATGACGATGGTCGCGGTGTCCAGCCTCGTTGGGCCTGGGCTATTACTGAGCGGGTTGGTCTCGTGCGTCAGAAGAAGCCAGTACGATGTAGCTCGCTTGAGCTTTCCTGGCGAGAGCACCGCGCCGAGACGAGAGCCTCTGGCTTTCAGTGGGCTGTGCCCGACGACATCGCCCTCGGGGTTAAGCATCCAAACACGGTTCGGGATCACCCCTTCATCAGCTTCTAACGGCCGAGTCCAGATGTGCAGTTGGCCAGAAGCTTGGTCGGACAAGGCATGCGACAGCAACAAGCGACTGACCGCTTGTAGTTCGAGGCTTACGAGGCTGGTTCCATCCAGACCGAACACGCGGTCGGCACCGGCGATTTGCTGTTGCCAAACACGGACTGCCGTCGCGTTGCTCGGCGGATCGAAAACGCCAGCGAACCGGCAAGTGCCGAGAATGACTGTTGCAGCTGCAACAGCCACCGCCGAGACACTCCAACGCCGACGGCGATTCAGCGCTGGCTCTAGGCTTGCCGGGGAACTCTCCCGTGGCGACACCTGGGCTGAATCGATACGGTCAAAGAGTTCTTGCTTGACTCGTGCGGGAGGGGCGACTGGTGGTGTCTCATCGACCAAGGCCATGAGTGCACGGTTGGTTTCTGCGAGCGCTCGGAGGCAAGATTCGCATCCTGAATCTAGGTGCCGCTGCACCGCTGAATGCTCATCGTCGCTAAGCAGACCGAGCGCGAAGTCGCCGGCCTGTGATTGGGCGTCATGGCAGTTCATCGTCATCCCTCCCATGCGTTCGCAACGTCGATCGGAGTGAGAGTAACGCTGCACGGATGCGCGTCTTGATCGTGCCGAGGGGCTCACCCAGCCGATCGGCGATCTCTCGGTGGGTCAGGCCCTCAAAGTAGGCGAGTCGGAGCGGTTGGCAGTGCTTTGTGTCGAGTCGCCCAAGGGCGTGGTTCACCTGCTCTTGCTTCTCCGACTGGATGGCTCGGACGACGGGTTGGTGGTCTGCGACAAGCTGAACTTGACGGGCGACCGCCAGTTCGCCGCCATCTGCTATTAGTTCCTCTCGACGGGAACGGCCCCGACACCGATCCAGGGCTCGGCTGCAGGCTAGCACCATTAGATACGTTCGGCAGCTTCCCCGGGATGTATCAAAGCAATCTGGTCTGCGCCAGACCTCGAAGAAAACGTCCGAAACCACGGCTTCGGCTTCCGCGTCGCAGCGAAGGATGCGGCGGGCCAGCGTGTAAACCCCCGCTGAATGCAAATCGTAGAGGGTCGCTAAGGCGCTGCGATCGCCACGATTGAGACCGGCGACTAATCCAACATCACTCTCCCCACCTGCTTCCGGTGGGGCTGCGACGCAACCTTTCGGCTTGGGGGATGGGGTTGGCATGGAACGATTCGGAGAGCAGGTCAGATAGTATCTGAATTGGGGCGGACATCTTGCGATCCGCCGGACGGCCGAAGGAGTGGTAACGCGATCACGCCGTCGGTCATCCAAGCAACGCCATCCGCGGATGGCTGCCGACTCAGGTAAAAGCGATAGGCCCGGAGGTCATTTTGCGAATCGATCAGCGTTACTAAGACGATGGCCGCATCGCCGGCAATCATCGGGGTGCCGGCGATCCAGCCGCAATTGCCGATGAGGGCATCATAGGGTTTTCGTTTGACCATCCCACGGAACCGATCCAAGGGGCCGGTGACAGCACGATTCGCCGGCGAGGCGTATTCGAAGACACGCTCGGCAGCTGTCGGATCGTCGGACCATTCGGTGAGCGCTTCCATCTGAGCAGCGACGACGCCTGCCGGGCTTAGCGTCGGATCAGGGACTACTTCTGTGCCCTCGGCCGATGCCTTCGACTGCTCCCCGTTGCCAGACGGAGAAGTCGCCCCGAGGCATGTCAAAGCAACAACGCAGGCCGCGGCTAGCCGTACTCGCCTTGAATCAGAGCTTGGTTGGTAGAGCATATCGAGTACGCCGGAGTGGCACCTGTAGCAGTCCTTGGACGTTACGCCCCGGTCGGGGTGGAGTCAATGAGAACGCGGTTCTCGCCCACTTGAGTTCTTTTCACCTTAATCCAATCCGGCTGTCAGCGAGGGTCGTACTTCTACCGTCCTGCCCACCGTGGGCTTCACTCACCTCGCACAGCCACGGATGAACCCATGAAGGCAATCTGCCAAATCACCCTCGTCGCCTTGCTTCTCTTGCCCGCGGCACTTCAGGCAGAGGTCATCTACGGGATCACCGAGAATCAATTCCTTGTCAGCTGGGAGTCGTCAGCCCCCGGGACGTTGTTGTCAGGGATGCCGGTAAGCGGCTTGCAAAACAACGAGACCGTGGTTGGAATCGATTTCCGGCCAGCAACTGGTGAGCTGTTCGCTCTTGGCAGCACGAGCCGGCTGTACACGCTCAGCACAGCGTCGGCGACTGTCTCGATGGTGGGCACGGGTCCGTTCTCTCCGCCGATCAACGGCACTGCCTTCGGGTTCGATTTCAACCCCGTGATCGACCGCATCCGGCTCGACTCGGATGTCGACAAGAACTACGTGCTCAACCCGAACGACGGGTCGGCAACCGAGGTCACCGACCTCTTCTATGGACCCGGCGATCCCAACCAGGGGGCGAACCCGAACGTGGTTCATGCCGCCTACACGAACAGTGCCCTCGGCGGGTCGGCGTCCACCCAACTGTACGGCGTTGATTCGGGCCTCGACATCCTCGTCACCCAGGCCAACTCCGCCGGCACGCTGGGTACGGTCGGTTCGATCGGGGCCGACATCACGACGACCGGAGGCTTCGACATCTCGGGTTTGACCGGTATCGCGTACATGGCCATCGAAGACGCTGATACGTCACGGACAACGTTCTGGACAATCGATCTGGGCACAGGTCTTGGAACAGCCCTAGGCGAAGTCGGGGGTGGAAGCATCATCACCGCCTTGGCGGTGAACCCGGTTCCCGAGCCGACCGCCATCGTCATCGTGGGCGCCGCCCTCATCGGGACCGCTCTGCGAAGGAAAGCCAATCGCTGAAGCGACAGGACCGATCAAGCAGGCCGCCGAGACACGGCAGTGTCCCGACCTCCAAACCACCTCTCCTCAAGGCTACAAACCATGCGATTCCGACTGCTGATCCTGCTTGCTGTGGCACCGATGCTGGGCACGCAGGTTTCTTCCTGCCTAGCTGCCGATCACCTGGACGCCCCCAATGTCATGGGGGATGGTCAAGCGGACATCAACGACCTCTTCGCCTTCCAGTCGCCGACGAATCCGCAGAACACCGTTCTGATCATGACGGTCAACCCGGCGGTGGGCGTCTTCAGCCCCGACACGTTTGGCACGGACGTCTCGTACACGTTCCAGATCGACAACAACGGCGACGCCGTTGCGGACCTCAGCTACGAGACCACCTTCGCACCGGCTGCGGGCGGGTCGCAAGCGTTTACGCTCACCGGTCCTAGTGGTGCGGTTGCCGGGACGACCGGTGCCACTTCGACAGGAGTGGGGGTTGTGGCCGCGACGGCCGGCAATTTCGACGACCCGTTCTTCTTCGACCTCAACGGTTTCAACGACGGCTTCAACTTCACCGGGGATGACTTCTTCGCCGGGCTCGACGTGTCCGCGATTGTTCTCGAAGTCCCGAGCAACACGCTTGGAGCGTCCGACCTGGGCGTCTGGGCCACCACGTCACGCGGTGGGGTACAAGTCGATCGCATGGGGCGCCCCGCCATCACGACGGCACTGATCCCCAACGGCGCCGACAAGACCGCCTTCAACCTGAGCAATCCCGCGGATGATTTCGATGACTTTGGCCCGATTATCAACGCTTCGATCGCGGGCCTCAGCAATCAAGCGAATGCCGACGCCTTGACCGGCATCCTGCTGCCGGATGTGTTGACGATCGACACGAGCAACAGCAGTGGATTCTTGAATGGCCGCCAGCTAGCCGACGATGTGATCGATGCCGAATTGGGCCTCCTGACAGAAGGTGCCGTTACCGGTGACGGGGTCGACGCAAACAACGTTGCCTTCCCCGGAACCTTCCCCTACCTCTCGCCGGCGAATGTGCCCGAGCCGGCCTCGGCGGGCTTGGTGATGATCACGCTTGCCGGTCTGGCTGGCCTCCGCCGTCGGAGCTAAGCAACCACCCACTCCTTGGACGAGCAACTTGATCTCGGAGCCTGGTCGAATTCGACCAGGCTCCTTTTCTTGTTGTGGTCTCTCAACACCCGACCGTAAGCTCCGCCGCACAAAAAGAGATGAAAAGCCTGCTACTACTGCTATCCGTTACGGCCCCCCTGCTCTCCTCGATCGCCGCGGCACGGGAGGCTTACGTTCCGACCGACGAATCGGAAGTGCTCGACACCCTGCCGACTCAAGTCTTTGCCCGGCGTGATGGGATCAAGAAACTCCGCCGACGCCTCCAGGATGAGCCCGGCAACGCCGAGCTAGCCGCAACCGTTGCCGATCACTACATCGGGCTCGGGAAGTCAGAGGGCGACCCACGCTTCTTTGGATACGCACGGGCCGCCATCCTCACATGGTGGGAAGATCCCAACGCACCACGGTCTGTGCTTAAAGTCAGGGCGAAACTCAAGGAAACCGACCATCGCTACCGAGACGCCTTGGCCGATCTAGAAGCCCTGCTCGAAGACAATCCGGACGATGATCAGGCGTGGGTCGAAGTCGCCAATATCAATCGTGTCCTTGGCGATTACGCCGCCGCGAGCAAGGCGTGCGACCGCCTTGGCGAACCAGCCGCGTCGCTCCCGGCGATGGTCGCTCGTGCCCCGCTCTTAGCAATCACCGGAGAAGCCGAGTCCGCCTATGATCTGCTCCGGGACAACCGTGATCGTGTCGAGCGGGAACTGCCGGGCGTGTCGGCTTGGTTGCAGACGATTCTGGCCGAGATCGCCCGTGTCCTGGGTCGTGACGCGGCAGCAGACTCGCATTATCAAGACGGGCTAAGAGCAGATCCGAGCAACGCCTACTTGAAGCGATCCTACGCTGATTTCCTGCTTGACCAAGGGCTGCCGGAGGAGGTTCTGGAGATGCTCGGCGACGATCTCAACGACAACGGTGCCTTGCTCCGATCGGCAATCGCTGCGCGGATGACCGGCCAATCGGCACTCGCGGCCGAGCAGAGCGGCCAACTGCATGACCGGTTCTCCGAGACCCGACTCCGTGGTGACCTCCCGCACGGTCGCTTCGAAGCACGCTTCGAGCTTGAGTTTGGCGACGATCCGCGACGGGCTCTGCAGCTTGCCGTTGCAAACTGGGAGCGACAAAAGGAAATCCGGGACACCCGCAACGTCCTTGAGGCCGCAATCGCCGCCGATGACCCCGCGGCGGCGGCGCCCGTACTGGCCTTCCTCAAACAACACGGAACGCAAGACGTCACCTTAGATCGACTTGCTCAACGCCTGGAGGACATGCCGTGATCCGTCGAAGCCTCTGGATTGGGCTCATCATCGGGCTCTCCACAACAACGGCCTACGCACACAAGCCGAGTGATAGCTACTTGCGGATCGATGGCGACGCCGATCGCTTCCAGGCCGAGTGGGACATCGCGGTCCGCGACCTCGAACTGCTTGTCGGCCTCGACGACGATCAAGACGGACAGATCACGTGGGGTGAGCTGAGGCGCAAGCAACGGGCGGTCGCCGCTCATGCCCTCAACCACCTGACGGTCCGTTCCGTCAACGCCAAGGTCCCGCTGCGTGTCACCGAGATGAAGGTCACTCGCCATAGCGATGGTGCCTATGCCGTGCTGTTACTTGAGGGCGACCGATCGGTCGCCTCCACACCACTGGATCTCGAGTACGATCTGCTTTTCGATATCGACCCGACCCACCGCGGCCTGGTGCTGCTACAGCAACGCGGCGCAACCAGCACCAACATCATCGGCCCCGACTCGCCCCGCGTTCGGCTGAGCATCGAGGAAGGCAGCCTCCTGCGGGCCTTTGCCGAGTATGTCGGCGAGGGAGTCTGGCACATCTGGATCGGCTTCGATCACATCCTCTTCTTGATCAGCCTGCTCCTGCCCGCGGTGCTTGTTTGGAAAGATCGGGCCTGGAGCGGTGTCGAATCATTGCGTCCGGCATGCGTCAGTGTGCTCCGCATCGTTACGATGTTCACTCTGGCCCATTCGATCACCCTATGGCTTTCGGTGATGGAGTACGTCCAGCTGCCGAGCCAGTGGGTCGAGGCGACGATTGCCCTGTCGATCATCATCACGGCGATGAGCAATCTATTTCCGCGTCTTCCGCTCTCGGGCTGGAAGGTGGCCTTCGCGTTCGGCCTGATCCACGGGTTCGGATTTGCGAACGTGCTGATCGATCTCGGCCTCAGCAGCGGTTCTCTCGCCGTTGCACTGCTCGGCTTCAACGTCGGCGTCGAACTCGGTCAGATCGCCATCGTACTGGCCTTCATGCCGCTCGCCTTCATGCTCCGCAACACCAGCCTTTATCGGGTAGCGGTGCTCCAGGCCGGCTCGGTAATCATCGCGCTGATCGCGGCGATCTGGTTCTATGAACGTGTGTTCAACGCAGAGATACTGGGCTTCTAGAGCAGATTCGAGATTGATCTAGGCGCGGGTTGGTGAGATCGCTTTGGATGTTGTCCAGGAGGACGAACCGATGGCGAAGGCGTATCCGAAGGAGTTGCGTGAGCGGATCGTGGCGGCCCACGATCGCGGCGAGGCCGGCAGCGTGCTGCTAGCAAGGCGTTTCGATGTGAGTCGGGCGTTTGTCTGCAACCTGTTGAGGCGGCGACGCGAGACCGGCTCGATCGAGCCGGCAGAGTACCGGCCGGGGCCGAAACGCAAGCTGTCTTCAACCCAACGCGACCGCCTGATCGAGTTGGCGGGTGGGCGTGGCGACCTGACGCTTGAGCAGCTGCGTCGCCGGCTCCGCCTGCCGGTCTGCCTCTCGACCGTGCACGAGGAGTTGAAGCGGGCCGGGTTCTCTTTCAAAAGAAGTCTTTCCAAGCTAGCGAGCAACACCGCGAAGACGTGCAGCGTGAGCGGGTCCGTTGGTGTCGACGAACCAAGCGGGTTGATCCCTGGCGGCTGGTGTTCCTCGACGAGAGCGGTGTCCGGGTGAGCATGAAGCGGCTCTACGGCCGCAGCGCGAGGGGCTGGCGTCTTGTCGACCACATGCCGGGTGGCCATTGGCGGACCCACACGATGACCGCCGCGATCGGCTGGCGTGGCGTGGTCGCCGCGATGGTGACCAAAAAGGCGATCAACTCGATCACGTTCTTGGGGTTTATCGAGGAGTTCCTCTGCCCGAAGCTGAAGCCGGGGCAGATCGTGGTGATGGACAACCTGTCGGTCCACAAGGTGAAGGGCGTGGAAGAAGCCCTCCACGCCGTCGGAGCCGAGGCCTGGTTCCTGCCGCCGTACTCGCCCGACTTTAATCCCATCGAGCAGGCGTGGTCCAAGGTGAAGAGTTGGCTCCGCAAGGAATCGCCGCCCACCTTCAGCCGGCTCGTTGGGGCCATCGGCCGAGCCCTCGCCAACATCGACCGCTTCGAAGCTCGCAACTACTTAAACAAAGCCGGCTACGCGCTCACGCCTACCTCGTACCCGCTCTAGAGGCAGTTTCAGAACCTCTTCTTGTTAGCTGGACGGTAGGGTTAGTTGGTTCGTAGGGTTGCTCTAGGAGGGGCCTTACGATGAGCGATCAGCGGGGTCCAGGATGGAGGTGCGAATCGAGAAGAGTGCGTCCGCAACTCAACGACGAGCAGGTGGGGCAGATGCGTCATCGGCGAGCAGGGTGATGACCGACGTGTGCTGAGACTCGCTTAGGCACTGTCTGAGAACTGATCTTGCGTTAAGGCAGGGGTGCGTCGCAAGCTGA
>CAYGUP010000008.1:0-90802 GCA_964353155.1 uncultured Planctomycetaceae bacterium
CAAGCGAAACTCGCCATGACCAAAGGCGCGAGGAAAAACTAAGTGCCATTCGTAGTAAGAGCCTGCTGCGGTGAACGTGTGGGAAGCGTTCGTCTTGTCGATTGGGTTAACGACTACAGGTGGGGCAGCCAAGTTATTCGCGTCGAAGACCCGGAGCTCGACATCGAGGTTCCCGACGCCGACGAAGTTGCCGTAGAAGGTATCGATCACCCCTTCCGGCGGATCGACGCGGACGATCGTCCCGACCTGGTCGGGCGTGATGTCGATGCGGAAGACATCGACATCGTTGGTCGTCGAAGAACTCCGCTCGATGATCCCTGACGCGGTGGCGACGTTGCCGTTGAAGTTCAGACCCGTCGCAGTGGCAACTGATAGCAGATCACCGTGATCATCAGCTCGGTATCCAAGCACGGCACTTATGGCAGCGAGATCATCCTGTACGATCGCATTCGTCGGATCTGTATCATCGTCGGCACCGGTATACTCACCCTTACTCCATTGTGATAGCGCGCGACGTTCAGCTCCTCCCATGATTGGCCCCCAGGTAGTTGGAGCATCGGGATCCCCGGTCGCGAATCCGGCGTACAGTGCTCTACTTCCCATGTATCCTGGAATAGCGTTGTCTGTTCCATCTTCGTTGGTTTCAACTTTCCAGTGGGTAAGGCTTCCTATGGCGTGCCCGGCTTCGTGCGAACCAACTGATCCGAAGTATTCTGGTATGGCTCCATCCTCCGCTCCCGTCTCTGGAATCTCCCAGTTGGGTCGTTCTGTAACGCCGTCGAATCGGTCGGGTAAAATAAAAACGTGGGACTTGTTTGTGCCCCAACTACCCGTTGCGGCAGCCACATCGATCTTGGTTGCTGGAAACCACCTAATCCCAGTCCCAAAATTCCCCTGGCCGTCACTTAGCCGAGGGTCATCCAAGTCCGTGCTGTACATAACTCGGAGTGCTCGTTCGCCATTTGGTCCGCCAGCTGACGTAAACCAGCTCGGGTCTGGCTCGACAGTGGTGACATTAACATCAAATGGGGCGAAATCTTCGGCCATCTGTCGCCAAGCTAGCTCAATGTAATAACGTTCGGTGGAGTTAAATGCGTTCGGCAGTAGTTCGCCGCTAGCATTGTAATCCACCCCATCGATGTCATACGCCGGTGAGTACAAGTTCGCGAACTGCCCAATTTTTGTTCTAGCGAAGCTCGGCAACTCGAATTTAGATGCAAGAAACGTATGCCCATCGAAGTCCAGGTGGATTGCGTTGCTTGACCCTGGATTGCTCTCCAATAGCGGAAGGGACGTCAGCAAGAGGCGTTGCTCACAGCGCTCCACAGCTAGTTGCTTCTGGGATGTTTTTCGGTGACGGTTGAAGCGACGCATGTACCCGACCTTGGATGATATAATGTTGCTCATTGATGTCGCAGAATATTTCCAGCCAACCAAGAGTAAGCTGCCAGAGCCGCAGCCAGCATGGAGGACGGCTCAGGTATCGCTCGAGCGATCAGCCAACGACGTTCGGGTGGATCACGAGTAAACCGACTGTCCCAGGCGTCGAAGCCAATGTCGCCTTCTCGAAATCCGGTGAGAAAGTAGTCCGTGGTACCGTTGTTCGTCCCCAACCACACAAGAGTACGAAGCTCGCGAGGCTCAAAAGCGTCTTCGAGAACGAACCGAACATCGTTCGCATTCGATAGGTAAATGCCACGCGAGTCGATCTCGATTCCAACTGCCCTAGTGGGTTGATCCGTTGCTTGAAGACGACCGCTGTAAGTCGCAGGTCCATCAGCCAACCAAAACCAGTCCGTAATCTCCTCGGCGAGCAACATGCCGTCTGTCGCAGCATGCTCCGAGACCTCGATCGTCCCGGAAAGTGAGTAACCGTTTTGCAAATCGGGGTAATCGACAAGCTGGTAAATCTGGCCCGCATAGCCTTGGGCAGCCCCGAGGCAGCCGATGGCGAGTTGCATTAGAAGTTTGGTCTTCATCGTCGCTTGGAGACGTTGGAGGCATCGGACCCTGAACAGCTTGTCTCATTCTCTGCTGCGACCCGCATCCGTGCAAGCTTCGCCGCTAACCGGCCGCCCGAACCCGCTTAATCCCCCGCTTCTTGAGCCAGCTGTGGAGGTTGGCCTCGGTCGTTCCATACCGCTTGCCGTTGGCTGCAGCAAGTTGTCCGGACAACCGAGAGGCCTACGGTTAGACTAGGGCGTCTTGCCTGTGAGTTTTGACCCTATCCACGAGCTCAACCGAACCTTCCCCGCCGCGATGCCGTCTGAAGAAGAGATTTATCAGGAGCATATCCTCGACCACTACGAGGACCCGTTCCACAACGGGCCGCTCGACGGGGAGACCCATGCCCACGAGGACAAGAACCCGCTGTGCGGCGATGTGATCCGCGTGGCGTTGAAGCTCGGGGCGGACGGCCGGGTCGAGGACTGTGCCTACGAGGGGGACGGCTGCGTCATCAGCCAGGCGAGCGCGTCGATGCTGCTGGAGGCCCTCCACGGCAAGACCGTCGACGAGGTCAAGGCGTTCACCGCCGAGGATATGCTGAAGCTCTACGGCCCGCGGCTGACGCCCAACCGCCAGAAGTGCTGCCTGCTAAGCTGGCGGGTGATCCAACAGGCGGTGTTCTCGCCGGTTTGAATCGAAGGAAGGAATCACCGCGGAGCTCGCGGAGGACACGGGAAAGAGAAAGGGCTTCTGACGGGATTCACAGGATCGACGGGATGTTGATGACTGTGTGCCAGGTCGAAGCTCCGGCGAACTATCTCCCATCCAGTCCATCTTGTTGATCCTGTCTTAAACCGTTCCCGTGTTCTCTGTGCCCTCTGTGGTGAATCCTTGACCGTCGCCGAAGCGAAAGACGCCGCCCTTCTTCCCGAGAGCCTGCGGGACGACTTCCCGATTCTGCACCAGACGGTGCATGGCGACAGCGCTGATGGTGGCCGGCCTCTGGTCTTCTTGGACAACGCCGCCAGCAGCCAGCGGCCGCGGCAGGTGATCGAGGCGGTCACGCATTGCTACGAGCACGATTACGCGAACGTCCACCGCGGCATCCATGTGCTCAGCGAGCGGGCGACCGATGCGTATGAGCTGGCTCGGCGGAAGGCTCAGGAGTTCCTCGGGGCGGAGCATGCCAAGGAGGTGATCTTCACCGCCGGCACCACCGCGGCGATCAACACGGTCGCCCACAGTTGGGGCAGCGCGAACGTCCGCGAAGGGGACGAGCTGCTGCTCACGCCGATGGAGCACCACTCGAACCTGGTGCCGTGGTTTCAACTCGCCGAGCGGACCGGGGCGGTCATCAAGCACATGCCGATGACCGACGACGGGCTGCTGGAGGTCGATCGGCTCGGCGAGGTGCTGACCGAGCGGACGAAGCTGGTGGCGTTCACCGCCGTGAGCAACACGCTGGGCACGGTGAACCCGGTCGCCGAGATCTGTGCCGCCGCTCGGGCGGTTGGGGCGGTGACCCTGGTCGATGCGGCCCAGAGCGCCCCGCACATGGTGACCGACGTGAAGGCGTTGGGGTGTGACTTCTTGGTGGTGAGCGGCCACAAGCTGTGCGGCCCATCAGGCATTGGTTTGCTGTATGGGCGCGAGGAGTTGCTCGAAGCGATGCCGCCGTTCCTGGGCGGCGGGAGCATGATCAATCGGGTCTACGAGGACCGCTTCACCCCGGCGGAGCTGCCGGCAAAGTTCGAGGCCGGCACGCCACCGATCGCCCAGGCGATCGGACTCGGGGCCGCGATCGATTACCTGCAAGCGATCGGCCTGGAGCGGATTCATGCTCACGAACAGGCGCTCATGCTGCGGGCATGGGAGAAGCTTTCCACGCTGGAGGGCGTGCGGCTGCTTGGCCCCGATCCGCTGGCTTATGGGGCCGATATCCGCGCCGGGTTGATCGCGTTTGTGCTCGACCGGCCGCACTCGCACGATATTGCGCAGTTGTTGGATCGTGAGGGCGTCGCGGTCCGCGCGGGGCATCACTGCACGCAGCCGCTGCACGACCGCCTCGGCATCTCGGCGAGCACGCGCGCCAGCTTCTACCTCTACAACACGCCGGCGGAGGTCGATGTGTTTGTCGAGGCGTTGGCAGGCGTGCGGGAACGGTTCAAGCCGTCGGGCCGCAAGCGGCGTTCGCGGCGAGACGGTTGAAGCCTCCGAGAAACCATGCGGGAGGGCAGCGGGTACCCGGCGCCGGCTCAGCAGGAGCTTCGCCCTCTCGGGGTTGACTAAGCGGATGGCCAGAGCAGCGCGAAGGCGGCTCCGGTCGTTAGCGAGTACGCCAAGCCGTCGAGCAGGTCCATCACGCACTTGCGGCGGAACCAGATCAGCGTCGGGATGCCGGCAAAGACATGCGCGAGCACGCCCGCGGTGGCGGTGAAGCGGAAGACATCGACGGTCGAGCTCTCGCGGCTGAGGCCGATCGTGGCGAGGTAGCCGATCGTGACTGAGGCGAGCAGGAAGAAGCCGAGCGTCATCAGGACGTTCTTGCCCATGTTCGGCTTGTGGTCCCAGAGGATCAGCATGCCGTTGCATTTGCCCGGGTCCGTGTCGTGGGCTTCGCCACGCGTTAGCAGGTACTGCTGGCCGGCTTCCGTATGGCGTGCCTTGAGCGCGCCGTTGATCTCGCCTGCTAGCGGGAGGTGCTTCCACTCGGGTTTGTGGTGGGGCAACACCGTCCAGGCGAGTGTGCTGAGCACGTGGACGGCGAGCCAGGCGGCGACGATCGGGAGCCAGAGATCGAGCAGAGAGACTTGCGTCATCGATGAATACGTCCTTGAGAAGCGGCTTGCGGCTGACCGCTGCGGAGCGTACCCGAAGCGAGCTCGGGACGCCAAAAGATTTCGCAAAAGCGAACGGGCGTGCGTTTGCCGGCGTGGGCCGGCGGGCCTAGATTGGGGCGCGACAGGCGTCTCCCTCCCCAATCACCCGAAGCCTCGCCGACTTCCTTTAGGAAAGCCAATCCGATGAACCGCCTTGCTCTGTGTGCCGCTGTGTTGCTGTCGCTGTCCGCCTCGAAGGCCCTGGCCCACTGCCAAGTGCCGTGCGGCATCTACGGGGACCAGCGGCAGTTCGATGAGATGATGGAAGACACCGCCACAATCGCCAAAGCGATCAGCGAGATCGGCAAGCTCTCTGGCACGCACGACGCTACCGGGCATAACCAGTTGGCTCGTTGGGTTGCCAACAAAGAGAAGCACGCCGCGAACGTCCAAGAGACCATCGCCAGCTACTTTTTGGCCCAGCGGATCAAGCCGGACGCGCAGAACTACACGCAACAACTCAAGACGGCCCACGCCGTGATCATCGCCGCGATGAAGGCGAAGCAGGCCGCCGACCCGGCGACCGCCGTGGCGCTAGAGAAGTCGATCAAGGACTTGTACGTCGCGTACAAGGGCAAGCCGTACCAGCCGGCCCACGATCCCCACTGAGCCCCGTCGCACTAAGTGACTAGACTCACGGCGGCCCGATCGCACCGATCGGGCCGCCGTTTTTGTTGCGGAGGGCTTAACGCTGCGCGTGCTGCATGTCATCGCCGACCTCGATCATGGCGGTGCGCAGGCCCAACTCGGCTTGCTCGCCGAGTCGGCCGCTGCGCGCGGGGAGACACTGATGGTGGCGTCGCTTAAGCGTGCGGGCTCGGCCGCCGAGCGGCTGCGGCGGGCGGGCGTCGAAGTGGCTTGGGTGCCGCGGCGGTTCCGGATCGATCCGCTGGCGATGGTGCAATTTTTGAAGCTGATGCGTCGATGGCGTCCCGAAGTGATCCAGAGTTGGGACGCCGCCTCCGGCGTCTTCTGCCAAACGGCCCGGCGGGTGGCGAAGACGCCTTGGCTGCAGGTGACTCGGGAGCGTGCGCCGGCGTTGCCGAACGCCGATGGCCTAATCGCGATGGACCCGATCGCCGCGTCGCAGGAGGGAGGCGGAGCGTTCTATGTGCCGAACGGCATCGACCCGGCCATCACGCTGGCCGACTCATCGATGAAGCGAGCCACGCGGCAGCGGTTGCGGGATGTCGGGTTGGATGTATCGAACGAGGCACCGGTCATCGCAACGGTGGCGCGGCTCGATCGAGCCGAGGCGACGAACGAGCTCGTCTGGGCGGCCGATTTGGTCCGCGTCGTCCGTCCCGGTTTGCGCCTCTTGATCGTGGGCGAAGGGGCGGCGTTGATGGCGTGCCAGCGATTTGCCGACCGCGCCGTGGAACCGGGGCTCGTGGTTTGGCTCGGAGCCCAGGGCGACCTGTCGGCGATCTACGCCGCGGCGGATGTCGTATGGGTCGGTGCCGGCGGTGGCGCGGCCCCGACACCTGCCATCGAAGCCCTGGCCGCTGGCAAGCCGGTCGTGCTGGCCGATGCCTCGGGGCGTGAGCTGCTGGTGCCCGAGGCTCCCGAAGTCGGCTCCGTAGGCTTGCGTCCTCGGTGGGACGATCGGGCCGGTTGGGCGCGGTCGACGAAAAAGCTCTTCGAGGACCCGGAGCTCGCCGCTCGCATCGGGCGCGAGGGGCATAAGCGGGTTCGGCAGAGCCACACCGTCGAGGCGATGTCGGCCGCCTACGCCGAGGCGGTGCGAGCCGTGTTGCCCTAAAAAACGCCGCCCCGGATCAAGCATCCGGGGCGGCGTTTGTAAGCGACCTCTTTAGATGCTCACGTCGATACGACCGGCGGTCGCCATCCGGAATTGGGACGTATCGATCACCGGCGGTCGCCAGACGGTGTCTGGCTCGTCCGGCATCTGCTCGCCGACGAAGCGGCGTCGTTTTTCGCTCAGGGTCCAGGCCGATCGGATCGAAGCACACGCTTCGGCGATATCGTTCGGGCTGGGCAGGTAATCGATCCGACGGATGTCGTCGGATCCGGGTCCATCATCGAAGTGTCTCGAAGCAGCTCGCACAGCTAACCTCCTCGTTCCGATCTTAGACGCTTGAAAAGTCATCGATTGTCGAGGCCGATTCGGCGACATGTCTGTCACCATCGCGAACTCGATTATCGAATGAGAATGCCTCCGCTATATGTGGATCGTATGTAGATCGGAGAGGAAAATCACGAAAGAACGCCCGCGAAAGAAAGAAGCTTCTCGAATAAGAACCAGAAGCGGAGCAAGCGGTGCCACTTGTCTGTCACTGCCTAAAAAGCAAGCGATCTTGTCGAGAGCGGCTCTAGGCTCGCACGAGTTATTCGCGATAAGCTAAGTAGTGGCAGCCGTTTACGTTGAGATGACGGCGTGTCCGACCGGTTGGCGACAGACTCTTCTGATAATCGATTCCTCCCACGGAACGGGGCGCAAGCGATGAAGGACGTACTTGCAGTGGTGCTGGCGGGCGGAAAGGGCTCGCGTCTCGAGCCCCTGACGCGCGACCGCGCGAAGCCCGCCGTCCCGTTCGGCGGGACGTACCGCATTGTCGATTTCACGCTCTCCAATTGCCTCAATAGCGGCATGCGGCGGATCTTGGTCCTCACGCAGTACAAAGCGATGAGCCTCGACCGCCATGTCACGCTTGGCTGGCGCGATTACTTCTGCCGCGAGCTCGGCGAGTTTGTCGATGTCGTCCCGCCGCAGCAGCGGATCGACGAGCAGTGGTACCAAGGCACCGCCGACGCGGTCTACCAGAACATCTACACGCTCGAAAAAGAGCGGCCTAAGCATGTGGTGATCTTGGCCGGCGACCACATCTACAAGATGGATTACGCCAAGCTCGTCGACCAACACATCGAACAGAACGCCGACCTCACGATCGCCGCCCTAACGGTCTCGAAAGAAGAGGCCACGGCCTTCGGCGTGATGCAGGTCGATGGCGAGGGGCAGGTCATTGGCTTCGAGGAGAAGCCGTCCGATCCGAAGACCATCCCCGGCGATCCGGACAACTGCCTGGCGTCGATGGGCATCTATGTCTTCAACTCGGCGTTCCTCTTCGACGAGCTCTGCCGCGACGCCACGCTGCCGGAGAGTGCGCACGACTTCGGCAAGAACATCATCCCCTCGATCATCGATTCGCGCCGGGTCTTCTCCTTCCCGTTCCGCGACGAGAACTCGCCCGACGGCAGCCCCGGTGCGCAGTCTTACTGGCGCGACGTCGGCACGATCGATGCCTACTACGAGGCCAACCTGGAGCTGACGAACGTTGCCCCGCAGTTGAACTTGTACGACGGCGCCTGGCCGATCCGCACGCATCAACCCAACCTGCCGCCCGCCAAGACCGTCTTCGCCGAGGACGAGTCGAACCACACCGGCGGCGACGGCGGCCCCCGGCGGGGCGAGGCCCTCGACAGCATCGTTTCGCCCGGCGCGATCCTTTCGGGCGGCGTCGCGCGGAAGTGTGTGATCGGCCCGAGTGCGCGGATCAATAGCTACTCGCTCGTAGAAGAGTCGATCCTCTTCGCCGACGTGAACATCGGCCGCCGGTGTCGCATCCGCCGCGCCATCATCGACAAGGGCGTCCATGTGCCGGAGGGGACCGAGATCGGCTACGACCACGACGCCGACCGCGCCCGAGGTTTCACGGTCTCCGAGGGGGGCGTGGTGGTCATCGCCAAGAACGACGGGGCCCTGCCCGTCAGCTAGGCAACGCCGCCTGCCGACCCCGTTCCCCTTGGTGCTCCCGGCCCGTCCGCTTGCAGGCGGCTGGTGCTAGCCCCGTTTTTGCTGCGGGTGTTGGCATCCGGTCGTTGAGGGATTGGGCAGACTGGCGTAGATTTGCGGGAAGCACCCGGCCGTCACGCGATAGTGTGGCGGCGTCGCTTTGTTTCCCACCTCGGAGGGGTTTCCCGATGAAGACCTGCCTCGCTCTACCGATCACAGCCGTCCTGCTCGTCGCCACGGCTTCGCCCTCGTCGTCGGCGTTCAGCCTTTCGTTCGTCGAAGACCTGCTCAGCGATATCGGGGTCAGCGTCGATCTGCCCGAGGTCGATATCGATCTCCCGCCCCGAGCGGAAGAAGCGATCAGCAGCGCCCTGGGTCGCGCCGAGTCGGCCCTCGATGGCATCCTCGACGATATCAATCTGCCCAGCGTTGATCTGCCAAACATCGACCTGCCCGAGATCGATATCCCCGATGTGAACATCCCGGACGTTGATCAGATCGTTCAGGATGCTCTGGGGCGTGCCAACTCGGCCGCCGCCGAGGCTCGGGCGCGGGCGCAGTCGGAGATTGATGCGGCACTCGGTCGTGCTCGCAATTTCCTTGGCGACCAAGACCTGCTTCAGGTTGACCAGTTGGTAGACCAGTTGATTATCAACCCTCCGAACATAGAGATACCTAATCTGGATATCCCGATCATCAGTCTCCCGACCGTTAGCCTCCCCGATGTGAGCGGGGTCGTGGAGGATGTCTTGGAAGACGCTCGTGGCATCCTCGATGATATCGATGTCAACGTGCCAGAGGTCGGCTCGATCGTCGATGACGCCTTGGGCCGAGCGGACGGGATCCTGGACGGCATCCTTGATGATGTGAACGGGACCGATGTCGAACAGATCGTCGAAGACGCCCTCGGCACCGCTGAGGAAGTCATTCAGGAAGCGACGGGCGTGGTTGAGCAGGTGCTCGATGGCGTGCTCGATCGCGATCCGCTGAACGATGTCCTGAACAACCTGCCGGAAGACATCCTCCCGTCGTCGGTCTTCACGACCCTCGAAACGATCTTCGGCCGCGTCGATAGCGTCCTGATCGCGAACCAACCGGCCTTCGCCGTGCCGGAGCCGACTTCGGGCGTGCTGATGCTGTTCGCCGGGGCCGTTGGCTTCGCCCGTCGGCGTCGCTAGTCCGCCGGCTTCGCAGCAGGTTCGAGAGACTACCGCCGGACCGCGGTCGCTTGGGCGGCCGCGGTCTCGGTCGTTTTGGTGGTCGGTTCGAGCGACTCGATCAGCCGCCGAACCGCGGCGTCGTCGGCCGGGCCTTCGGGCGTGGGGAGCGTGGTGGTCGCGGTCAGGGCCGGGCCGCTCTGGGGCGCCACGTGGTGGTGACGCCACTCGACCGGCTGGCCGCCTAGCTGCCCCGCCGAGGCTATCGCGAGCACCGGGCCCGCTTGGGCGATCTGCCCCTGCTCGGTCGAGAGCAGCGAGTGCAGCCCCTTGCCGAGTGTGTCTCGCACCTCGGCTTCGAGTTCGCCCAACGATTGCAGACGCCGAGGCGAGTTCGCCAGGGTCATGACCGCCGCGGCCCGATCGCCCTCGACCCGGCGGAGCGTCGTGGCGTGGCGATCGCCCGCGACGACAAACCAATCGCGCTCGGCGAGCAGCCGCCAAGAGCCATCGCCCGTGGTGACCACGAGCCGGTCATCGGGCCGCGTGGTCTCGGCGAGCAATTGATCGACCGCATCGAGCCGCTGGTCGCCCGAGGCGGCGCGGAGCGTCAGGTTGAGCTTGGCGGTCGCCGTGAGGGCCGGGGTGGCGGGGCCGACGGCACGGGACTCGCTCCAGGCCAGGTTGAGTCGGGTGAGCCGGCGGCTGCGGCGATCGAATAGGGCGACGCCTCGCAGGTCGATCTCGATCTCGGCCCCATCCGCGATGCCATGCACGGGGCCGGCGAGCCGGAGCTTCGCATGCGAAGCGGTCGAAGCCTCGACGACCCCGATCACCTCGCAGAGGGTGACCGAATCGATCCGCATGACCCGGCCGGCGGCCTCGGGGCTGAGCTTCCAGGTGTCGGTGGTCTGGACCTCGGCCTCGGGCAGCAACGCATCGATATCGAGCGGGTCGGCCGGGAACTGAACGGCGTCGAGCTCCGCGCGGGTGAGCGGTCCATCGGCGGCGGCGACATGGGCGCCGGCCGCCTCGCCACGCGCGACCAGCAGCCGCCTGTTGGGCGAGTCGCCGGTCAGACGCCGAGCGACCCGGGGCGGCTCGTCGCCGATCGTGGCGAGCGACTCCTGGAGGTAGCCCAGGTCGAGCGTCACGGCGACGGGCGTCGGCTCGGGCGCCTGATCGCCCGCTTTTTCGGGCGTGACTCGGCCGGTGATTCTGAGTTGGGCATCGACAACGATCGGCCGCTCCCAGACGCCGGCATCGGACCGCAGGTCGATCGACTCCGCACGGCTCTCGGCAGCCAGGAGGGCGAGGCCCAGGGCCATCAGCAGGCGGGCGGGGCGGGCGCAGATCAACATGGCTTGGGTTCCTTCCCTGGCTTCTCGATCGGCGGGCTGAACCTACCGGTCACTCGGATCGTCTAGGTCTTTAGATCGTCCCGAGAGGGCTCGGGCATGACGTTGAGCAACAAGAGCCCGTGCCGCTGGCAAGAATCCCCGCTGGCGGGCGAACTCATGGCTAGGGCGGGGTTTAGGTAAACCGGGCAGCCTTTCCGGCGAAGTGTCCGGCATCTGCCCAAGTTTCTCTCGACCAAACGCTCGCGACCCGCGTACAACAGACAGCCGCTGGCACCGGTGATTCCGGCGCGTAACCGTAAGCGGCAGAACGGCTAGCGTCGATTCCGCAGACTCGCCCCAAGGCGATTCGAGGATCGTTACTGGCCCCTTTCTCACGCTGCTGGCACTTGAACCCTATGCAACGCTCCTACCGCATCCAGGCAATCGACGAGCTCCGACGGCAGCAAATCCGTCGTGCGAGCCCGGACGAGCGTCTGCGCCGACTCGAAGAGGTCGAGCGCGCGGTCGCCGAGCTCGATCCGCGGCGTGACTACGCGGTGGATCGCGTGGTCACCAAGATCGGCTGCCGCGGCTGGGTTCGGCCCGACCGTGACAAAGCCCCGGGTCTCGACCTGATCCACGACCTGCGGTTGCTCGTGGAAGACCTGAGCGATTCGGTCGATCTACCGGCCGACGCGGTCGGCGAGCAGGTGCTGACCGTCGATGACCTTGCCAAGCAGTTCAACGTCTCGACCAAGACCATCGCCCGCTGGCGCGAGGCGGGGCTGGTCAGTCGCAAGCTCGTGTTCGATGGCCGCAAGCGGGTCGGTTTCCTGCGGAGCAGCGTGGACCGCTTCGTCCGCAAGAACCAGCAACGCGTCGATCGCGGGGCCCGCTTCCGCCAGCTCACCGAGGCCGAACGCCAGGAACTGATCGTCGAAGCCCGCCGGCTCGCCACCGAGGGCCACAGCCGCTCCGAGGCGATCCGTATGCTCACCGAGCGGACCGGCCGCACGGCGGACACGGTCCGATCGACCCTGACCCAGCACGAAGAAAACGACCCGATCTTCGCCGAAACCGCCGGCGTGCTGACCGATCGGCAGAAGGAACAGATCTACGAGGAGCACCTCGAGGGGGCGTCGGTCGAGAAGCTGATGAAGCGGTATGGCCGGTCGAAGACCACGATCTACCGCCTAATAACCGAGGTGCGTGTCGAGCGGATCCTCGAACTGCCGCTCGATTTCATGCCCAACGACCGCTTCAAGCGACGCGGCGCCGATGCGGCGTGCCTGGGCGAGATGCCCGAGGCCGAGACCAAGCCCCGGAAGGCCCGCCGACCGGCCGATCTGCCGGCCTACCTAGCGAGCCTCTACGAGGTCCCGCTGCTGACGCGCGAGCAGGAGGCTCATCAGTTCCGCAAGTACAACTACCTGAAATACAAGACGGCCAAGCTGCGGGATCAGCTCGATCCCAAGCGGCCGACCGCGGCCTTGATGGACCAAATCGAGGAACTCTATGGCCAAGCGGTGGAGGTCAAGAACCACCTCTCGCGGGCGAATCTGCGGCTGGTGGTCTCGCTGGCGAAGAAGCGGATGACGCCCAACCAGAGCTTCTTCGAGCTGGTCAGCGATGGCAACGTCTCGCTGATGAAGGCGATCGAGAAGTTCGATTTCGCCCGCGGCAACAAGTTCAGCACCTACGCCACCTGGGCGATCGTGAAGAACTACGCCCGCACGATCCCGGGCGAGTACAAGCACCAAGACCGCTTCCGGACGAGCTACGAGGAGCTGTTCGATAGCACCGAAGAGCACCGGGCGAACCCGACCCTCCACGAAGCGGCCCAGAAAGACCGGCTGGAGAAGATCGGTAAAATCCTCCGGAAGCTGGACGACCGGGAGCAGCAGATCGTGATCTCTCGCTTTGGCCTCGACCACAGCCGCGAGCCGCTGACGCTCAAGGAGGTTGGTGCCGAGATGGGTGTCACGAAGGAACGCGTCCGCCAGATCGAAGCCCGGGCGCTCTCCAAGCTCCGCGCGGCGGCTGCCGAAGAACGGGTCGTGCTCGAACTCTGATATGCCGCGAGCCCGCGCGGCGACGTTTGATCGAGTCGCCCCGCCCCCTTTGGCGGGGCAATCCCGGCTATCTTGGTGATTCCGGGCGGTTTGCCTGGAAGAGTGGGCTTGCGAGGGCCGAGTCCCTCGCTATATTGGCCGATTCCCGCGACTTTCCGGCTTCCGGTACGGAGTCACTCAACGAGGCGAACCCGCCGCGTGTGCGAGTGCTCTGAACGGTGGTCGGGGGCTCCGTCGGGGCTGAGTTAGTTGACGGAGACTCAATCGGCTGAAAGGCCGGCTGCGGCTCAGCACGCTAGCGTAGCTCAATTGGCAGAGCAGCTGATTTGTAATCAGCAGGTTGTGGGTTCAAGTCCCTCCGCTAGCTCTTCGGGTTCGGTTCTGGTTTTGCCAGGGCCGCTCGGGATGGCTGCCGGGAGGCAGCAGCGAGGGCGTCCGCCTTGGCGGATCGGCCTTGTTCGGAGGCTTTGGCGAGAGCCGGGGCGTCTGAGAAAGGTGGGTTACCGAAGCGGTCAAACGGGTCTGACTGTAAATCAGATGGCTCTGCCTTCGCAGGTTCGAATCCTGCACCCACCACTGTTTTTTGGGCGGCTCCGCTTGGCTAGCGCCAAGACGTCGCTCGCCTAGATAAAGGTTATTGCAGATAGATTCGGGCGGCTCCGCTTGGCGGTTGCTGAAGGGTGTCGCCCACCGAAGGTTTCGAGGGAGGTGCGGCTTGGGTTTGCCTGTGGTTGTGGTCGGGAGCATGAGTCTTCCCCATTCCCACTTCCCCATTCCCACTTCATGCTGCGGGTGTAGCTCAATGGTAGAGCCACAGCCTTCCAAGCTGAAGACGAGGGTTCGATTCCCTTCACCCGCTTCAATTTGTGGCGTTCGATCGAGGAGCTGACGGCCTTAGGGGGCTTCCCAATACTTGCTGCTGTAGCTCAGTTGGTAGAGCACATCCTTGGTAAGGATGAGGTCACGAGTTCAAGTCTCGTCAGCAGCTCTGCGGTTTCGGCCGCATCCTAAACGGTTTGGTAACAACGATTTCGCGGCGTTCAATGCGGTCGGCAGCGGGATTCCCGCCGGCAACCTCACTGGCACCCACTAGCAACTTCCAACGAGTCAGAAAGAAAGATGGCCAAGGACACCTTCGAGCGGACGAAGCCGCACGTCAACGTCGGCACGATCGGTCACATTGACCACGGCAAGACCACAACCACCGGCGCCATCGTCGCCGTTCAGGCGGCCAAGGGCCTCGCCCAGTTTAAGTCGTATGCCGACATCGCCAAGGGCGGTACGGTGCGTGATGCGACCAAGACCGTGACGATCGCCGCCGCCCACGTTGAGTACCAAACCGACACACGGCACTACGCCCACATCGACTGCCCGGGCCACGCCGACTTCGTCAAGAACATGATCACGGGTGCCGCCCAAATGGACGGGGCGATCCTCGTCGTGTCGGCCCCGGACGGCCCGATGCCGCAGACCCGCGAGCACATCCTGCTCGCCCGTCAGGTTGGTGTGCCGAAGATCGTTGTCTACCTCAACAAGGTTGACCTGGTTGACGACGAGGAGCTCCTGGAGCTCGTCGAGATGGAGATCCGCGAAGAGCTCAGCAAGCAGGGCTTCCCCGGCGACGACGTGCCGCTCGTCCGTGGCAACTCGAAGGCCGCTTACGAGAACCCGGAAGACCCGGAAGCTCAGAAGTGCATCAGCGAGCTGATGGACGCGATCGACTCCTACATCCCGGAGCCCGTTCGCGAGAACGACAAGCCGTTCCTGATGGCCATCGAGGATGTTTTCTCGATCGAAGGTCGTGGAACCGTGGCCACCGGTCGTATCGAGCGTGGCACGATCAAGGTCGGCGAGGAAGTCGAAATCGTTGGCTTGACCGAAGCCCCGATGAAGACCACCTGCACCGGTGTTGAGGCCTTCAACAAGACGATGGACGAAGGCTTCGCCGGTGAGAACGTCGGTTGCCTGCTCCGTGGTGTGAAGCGTGAAGAGATCCAGCGTGGCCAGTGCTTGGCCAAGCCGGGCTCGATCACCCCGCACACGAAGTTCGAGGCCGAGGCCTACATCCTAAGCAAGGAAGAGGGCGGCCGCCACACGCCGTTCTTCAGCGGTTACCGCCCGCAGTTCTACTTCCGCACGACGGACGTGACCGGTGCGGCCAACCTGGCCGGCGACGCCGAGATGTGCATGCCCGGCGACAACGCGAAGCTCGTCGTCGAGCTGTCGAAGCCGATCGCCATGGACGACGGTGCCCGTTTCGCCATCCGCGAGGGTGGCAAGACGGTCGGTTCGGGCGTCGTGTCGAAGATCATCGAATAGTGAGAGGGGGGAAGGCGGAAGGGGGAAGGCGGAATGTTTTGGATTCTGCCCGCCTTTGCTTCGGCTAGCTCCCAGCGGTGGGTTCGTGTTATGAATCCACAATGAGATAAGAAGGGCAATCGGGTACGCAGGACGGAAGGGGGTTGCTGAAAAGCTTCCCCCTTCCCCCTTCCGCCTTCCCCCTTCGCACAGGGGCGTAGCTCAATTGGCAGAGCACCGGTCTCCAAAACCGGGGGTTGTGAGTTCGAGTCCCACCGCCCCTGCTAGTCGGCGGCCGAGCCATTGGCCGTCATTGAAGTGGATGCAGCGAAGAAGTTGAGGCAGCGAAGCAGATGCGAAGCGGCCGGCCAGTGGATGGCTGGTTGGTAATGAAACAAGGCCGTGCGACGCCCGGTGTGTCGCGGACGAGGCGATTGATCGGTGACAGCTTACCTCCAAGAATTGTTCCAGCTTCGGCTGTTCAAGCCCAAGCAAGGGCGCCACGCCCGTCAGGCAACGCTGATCGCGATCGGCGTGGTGCTGGCCGTCGGCTGTTGGGCCTTGAAGGGTTGGCTCGAGTCGGAGGGCTACGCGAGCGGCACCGCCCTCGGCGTGCCGGTGGCGGTTTTGGCGGCCACGGGTTGGGCGGCGTTCCGTCTGATCCACCTGCCGAAGTTCGCCGAGTTCCTGATCGCCGTCGAGGCGGAGATGGGCAAGGTCTCGTGGCCGACCCAGTCCGAGCTGTTCAAGGCGTCGAGCGTGGTGATCTTCGTGATCTTTGGCTTGGCTGCGTTGCTGTTCTTGTACGACTGGGTCTTGAAGTACCTGCTATCCGGTAGGGCGTTCGAGGACCTCGGCGGCTTGTTCGGCTGAGCGATTGGGTGAGTCGTCGGCGTCGGTCGGCTGTTAGATTAGTGATCAACCGAGAGTTACAGCCGCCCAAGCGGCGAGGGCTATTGTGAGCGACGAAACGCTAAAAACCGATTCGGAGGCAACCGACGAGCAATCGCCGGAAGCTAGCGGTAGCGTGTCGGGCGCCCAGCCAGAACCGGACAACCCGAGCCCGGTCGAAGCCGCCCCGAGCGACGCCGAAGTCATCGCGGCTCAACCGGAAGACGAGGTCGGCCTGCCGGACAGCGAGAGCGAATCGGCTCCCGAGGCTTCGAGCGATACGGCCCCGAGCGACGAAGTCGATGACGGCCTCGAAGCGGCCGAAGCCGCGATGGACGACGAGCCAGAGCCGGCCGTGGTCGCCCCCGCCGGACCGATCGAAGAGCTCTCCGACGAGGAGATGGCCGAGGATATCAATCTCGATTGGTACATCCTCAAGGTGCAGAGCAATCGCGAACGGACCTCTTCGGAGGCCTTGAAGCGGAAGGTGGCGATCGAGGGGATCGATCACTTGTTCGGCGACATCATCGTGCCGACCGAGAAGGTCACCGAGTTCAAGAACGGCAAGAAGAAGACCGTTGAGCGTAAGATCTGGCCCGGCTACATCGCCGTGCGGATGCACGTCAACGACGACACCTGGTTCGCGATCCGCGAGACCGCCGGCATCGGTGACTTCACCGGCGCGTCGGGCAAGCCGATCCCGATGAGCCCCGAGGATGTCGCGAAGATCCTCCCGAAGGAAGAGGCCGAGGAGGGCAGCGAAGAGGATATCCCGAAGCTGAACATCAAGTTCACCGAGGGAGACAAGGTGAAGGTCACGGACGGCAACTTCGAGAACTTCGAGGGGGATGTCGATTCGATCGATCACCAGAGCGGCAAGGTGTCGGTGATGATCAGCATCTTCGGTCGGAGCACCCCGGTCGAGCTCGAGTACTGGCAGATCGAGAAGCTGTAAGTCGCAGCGTCCGCGACCCCCACCAAATCAATCACAGAGGCGGCCGGCTCTCACTCCATGAGCCCCGCCGATCGAGGCGAAGGAAAACACGGCGATGGCGAAGCAATTGGTAGGCGAAGCGAAGTTCCAGATCCCCGGTGGCCAGGCCACGCCGGCCCCGCCGGTCGGTACCGCGCTGGGTAAGCACGGCATCAACCTGGGGCAGTTCGTCCAGGCGTTCAACGACGCCACGAAGGACGCCAACGGGATGATGATCCCGGTTGTTGTGAGCGTCTACAACGACCGCTCGTTCGAGTTTGTCACCAAGAGCCCCCCGGCGGCCGTGCTCTTGAAGAAGCTGGCCGGTGTCGCGAAGGGCTCGGGCGTTCCGAACAAGGACAAGGTCGGCAAGGTGACCGACGCCCAGTTGGAAGAGATCGCCACGATGAAGATGGCCGACCTCAACGCCCGCGATGTCGAGCACGCCAAGCGGATGATCGCCGGCACCGCCCGCAGTATGGGTTTGGTGGTCGAGGGCTGATTTCGGGGGCGTTTTCTCCGAAGGATCGCGTTGCTAGCAACGTTTTTTTGGCAAGCTGGTCAAAAAACGTGCCAAATGCGGCCGATGTGGGTGTCGGGCGGTTGTCAATCGCTGGCAATCACGCTCCAATGCGGAGCTTCGAGTCAAATAGCGGATAGAAGGTGGGACGTCGGGCAGCGTTTGCCGGCGGTTTGGACCACACTTCTCCCTTCCTAGATACGAGAACGGGTGAAGCAGGCTATGGCCAGGGTTACGAAACGACTGAAGGCGGCGACCGCCAAGCGGCCCGCGGATCCGCTCCCGCTCTCCGACGCGGTGAAGGCCCTCAAGGGCTTTGACGGAACCAAGTTCGACCAATCGGTCGAGATCGTCATGCGTTTGGGCATCGACCACACGCAGGCCGACCAGATCGTCCGCGGCTCCATCGTGCTGCCCAACGGCATCGGCAAGGTGCAGCGGATCGTGGTCTTCGCCAAGGGCCCGCAAGCCAAGGCGGCCGAAGAGGCCGGTGCCGACCATGTCGGCGACGAAGACCTGGCCAAGAAGATCCTCGGCGGCTGGACCGACTTCGATGTCTGTATCGCCACGCCCGACATGATGAAGGTCGTCGGCCCGCTCGGTCGAGTGCTTGGCCCGCGAGGCCTGATGCCCTCGCCGCGTGCCGGCACGGTGACCCCGGATGTGGCCACGGTGGTGGATGAGTACAAGGCCGGTAAGGTCGAGTTCCGCAACGACAAGGGCGGCAACGTCCAGGCGATCGTCGGCAAGCTGAGCTTCGACGCCGACAAGCTGGCCGACAACGTCCAGGCGTTCATCGACCGGGTGGTCGGTATGAAGCCGAGTGCCGTTAAGGGGGCCTACATCAAGAGCGCCCATCTTTCCGCCACGATGAGCCCCAGCGTCCGATTGGCGATCTGATTGATCGGCGGGGTGGCGTCAGCCGCTCTGCCGCGAAGCGAAAAGGCTTTCGCTGTAGTTGATCTCGCTGCCCCAACACAAAACGTCTTCACCGTCACGGCTCGGTTATGAGTAAGTTTGTCAAAGACCTGATGACTAAGGACCTCCTCGCGAAGTGGGATGGGGTCGAGGAATTGATGCTCGTGAACGTGGTCGGCATGGAGGCGAACGATACGGTCGCCCTCCGGAAGCGGCTGCGTGAGAAGGACATCAGCCTGATGGTCGTGAAGAACAGCCTCGCTCGGCGGGCGACCGCCGGCACCGGCCTCGCGCCGGCGTTCGAGGGCGCTAAGGGCAACCAAGCCGTGGTCTGGGGTGGCGAAGACGTCGTCACGCTCGCCAAAGAGATCATGGCGGCCGCCGACGCCCCCGAGTTCGAGAAGTTCGAGGCGACCGGCGGTGTGCTCGATGGAGCCAAGCTGTCGGCCGCCGATGTGAAGGCCGTCAGCAAGTGGCCGAGCCGTGAGGAGATGCTCAGCATCATCTCCGGCCAGTTGCTCGGCTCCGGTGCGACGCTTTCGGCTCAGTTGCTCGGCCCGGCCAAGATGTTGGCCAGCCAAGTCAAGCAGCACAGCGAAGGCGAAGGTGGCGACGAGTGACGCGCCCGCCCGTCGGCCCCGCCGGCGGTTGTGGGTGGCGAGAGACAATTTAGCGATTCGGTTGTGGCGCAGCCTCAGTAGCGATTGCCCGGCCGGTGGTTCGAACGCGATAAAACAACCCTTGGGGCCGGCCGGCCCGTAGCAACGTTTTCAAGAGAGAAGCAAAGATGAGCGAAGAAGCCGTAGCAGAAGCAACTGAGTTCTCGGCCGCCACCAAGGAAATGGGCGACAAGATTGTCGGCTTGACCCTCAAGGAAGCCAAGGAACTGAGCGACTACCTCAAGGAAGTCCACGGCATCGAGCCCGCTTCGGGCGGTGGTGCGGTCGTCATGGCCGGTCCGGCCGACGGTGGCGACGCCGGTGCCGCCGAAGAGAAGACCGAATTCGATGTCTCGCTCGAGTCGTTCGGCGACAACAAGATTGCCGTGATCAAGGTGGTCCGCACCGCGACCGGTCTTGGACTCAAGGAAGCCAAGGAAGCCGTCGAAGGCGCCCCGACCACGCTCAAGGAAGGCGTTTCGAAGGAAGACGCCGAGAAGCTCAAGTCGGACCTCGAAGAAGCGGGTGCCAAGGTCGCGATCAAGTGATCGCGGTCGATCGGCCCCGCCGGGTGGCGTTCTGCGTTGCGGATCGTCGCCGGGGCCGGGCCTGTTGTGCCGCCTAGCTGGTATTGCCAGCAGGGGCGTCGTGCATCAGGTTGGTTGTGCCCTGTTTTCTTCGTGTCGTCCGGGATGAGTTTCGTTCTGACTATCCACGAGCTATCGCCCCGCATCGTCGACTGCCTGCCGGGATCGCCCCGTTGCGATTCCCGAGCCAAGCCGGTCAACGCTCGGGGTGCGCTCGTTGGTGGTTGTGATTCTTCCCGCGGTGGTGCGGTCGGCGTCTTGCCGGCGGTGCCTGCTACCCGCTGTCTATCCCTCCCGTTCATCGCGTGAACGCCGCCCCGTTGGCTGGTTGCCCTGGTCCGATTGCTTCGGTCTGGGGCGATGCCACGACACGGGACGCCACAGGCTGTTTTCGCTAGGAGCTTTGCCGCTATGGCTGTGACTGCTCAACGTCGTCTTGATGTCCCCGAGATCCGCAAGTTCGGCAGCGATCGTGGCACGTACGAGGTGCCCGATCTGACGGCGATCCAGACCGTCAGCTACGACCGGTTCCTGCAATACGACGGGACGAATCCCGAGAAGCGGAAGGACGATGGCCTCGAGTCGGTGCTCCGGGAGATCTTCCCGATCGAGAGCTACGACAAGTCGGTCAGCCTCGATTACGTCCGCTACGAACTCGGCAAACCTCGCTATACGCAGGACGAGTGCCGCCAGCTCCGGCTGACGTACGGCCGCCCGTTGCGGGTTTGGCTCCGCCTGAACCGGGAGCAGCCGATCGAAGAAGAGGTCTACCTCGGCGACCTGCCGGTGATGATGGGCGGCGGCGAGTTCATCATCAACGGCGCGGAGCGCGTCGTGGTGAGCCAGTTGCACCGCTCGCCTGGTATCGACTTTGTGTCGGAGATCGAGGCCGGCGACCGGAAGGTCTACTCGTGCCGCGTGATCCCGGAGCGTGGCAGTTGGATCGAGATCAACACGACCAAGAAGGACAGCATCACGGTCCGCATCGACCAAAGCGGCAAGTTCTCGGTCGTGACCCTGCTGCGGGCGATGGATCCGAAGATGGGCCTCGACTCGGAGATCCTCAAGTCGTTCTACGACGTCAGCAAGCAGAAGATCGTCGACGGTCGCAGCGTCGCGAAGATCGAAGGTAAGGTCGCGGTTGAGGACATTGTCTATCCGGTCGGCAGCGATCGGGCGGGCGAGATCATTCTCGAAGCGGCCCAGCGGATCACCAAGAACACCGCCGAAGTGATCTGCACGTCGGGCGTGAAGTCGATCGAGGTGATGGATCCGCCGGCGTCGCCGCACCTGCTCAACGCGATGGCGGACGACGTCACCGCGAGCCACGAAGAGGCCCTGCTGCGGATCTACCAGCGGCTCCGCCCCGGCAACCCGCCGCAGCTCGAAAAGGCCCGGACGCTCTTCGCCGAGAAGTTCTTCGATACAAACCGCTACCGCTTGGGCCGCGTGGGTCGTTTCCGGATGAACCGGAAGCTCGACATCAACGTGCCCGAAGACGAGATGGTGCTGCGTCCCGAGGACTTGGTGAATGCTGTCAACTACGTCCTCGGCTTGGCCGGCAATGATTCAGCGATGTACGTCGATGATATCGACCACCTCGGCAACCGGCGTCTGCGAACGATCGACGAGCTCGCCTGCGACGAGATGCGCAAGGGCTTCCTGAAACTCCGCCGCACCGTGCAGGAGCGGATGAGCCTCAAGGACGCGGAGGACATGACGCCGCGCAGCCTGATCAACCCGAAGAGCATCTCGGCGGCGATCGAATACTTCTTCGGGCGTGGCGAGTTGTCGCAGGTCGTTGACCAGACCAACCCGCTGTCGATGCTGACGCACGAGCGTCGGCTGTCGGCCCTCGGCCCGGGCGGTCTCAACCGGAAGCGTGCCGGCTTCGAGGTGCGTGACGTCCACATCAGTCACTACGGCCGCATCTGCCCGATCGAAACGCCGGAAGGCACGAACATCGGCTTGATCAGCTCGTTGGCGATGTACGCGTCGGTCGACGAGTACGGCTTCCTCGTGACCCCTTACCGCAAGGTGAAGAAGGGCAAGTTGCAGGAAGAGGTTGTCTGGCTGCGTGCCGACGAAGAGCACGAAGCGACGGTCGCCTCGGCGGACGTGGCCGTTAAGGACGGCGTGATCCAGGGCGACTCGGTCGGCCAGATCGTGGCGCGGCACATGGCTGACTTCGTCACGGCCCCGGTCGACAACATCGAGTACGTCGATGTCGCCCCGAGCCAGATGATCGGTGTCTCGGCCGGCTTGATCCCGTTCCTCGAGCACGACGACGCCAACCGGGCGTTGATGGGTTCCAACATGCAGCGGCAAGCGGTGCCGTTGCTGGTGGCTGAGCCGCCGGTGGTTGGCACGGGCCTCGAACAAGAGGTCGCCAAGCACTCCGGCATGCTGGTTCGTGCGGGCCACAAGGGCACGATCACCTACGCCGACGCCAACCGGATCGAGATCGGTCCTGAGGTCCACCACCTGCGGAAGTTCGTTGGCCTCAACGAGCGGACCTGCCAGAACCAGAAGCCGATCGTCAAGCCGGGCGACAAGGTCGAGAAGGGCCAGGTCATCGCCGACGGTGCGGCCACCTGGCAGGGCGACCTGGCCTTGGGCCGCAACGTGCTCGTCGCGTTCATGTCGTTCGAGGGATACAACTACGAGGACGCGATCATCCTCTCCGAGGAGCTCGTGCAGAAGGACACTTACACCTCGATCCATATCGAGGAGTTCGATGTCGAGATCCGCGAGACGAAGCTCGGCCGCGAAGAGTTCACCCGCGACATCCCGAATGTCAGCGAGAAGATGCTCCGCAACCTTGACGAGGGCGGCGTGGTGAACGTCGGCACGTTCGTCCGGCCGGGCGACGTGCTCGTCGGTAAGGTCTCGCCGAAGAGCAAGACCGAGCTGACGCCGGAAGAGAAGCTGCTGCACGCGATCTTCGGCCGTGCCGGCGAGGACGTGAAGAACGACTCGCTGGAGGTGCCGTCGGGCGTCGAGGGCATTGTCATCGACACGCAGAAGTTCTCCCGTCGGATGAGCCTGTCCGAGGAAGAGCGGAAGGAGTTCGAGCGTTCGCTCAAGACGGCCGAGGCCGACGGCGCCACGAAGATCGCCGAGGCTTTCACCGCCTTGGTGACCGAGATCGAGGGCGTCCTTAAGAAGAAGCTCACCGACGACGACGGCAACTCGCTGGTCCACGAACAGGACCCGAAGTTCGTCGCCGAGCAGGCCGCCACGTTCCGCTTGGAGCGTCTCGATATCCGCAGCCCCGAGCGGACCAAGGATGTCGAGAAGCTGCACAAGCAGATGTGGCCGGCGGTCGAAGAGGCGATCGACGCCCGCGACCGCACCCTCAACAGCATGAAGCGGGGCGACGAGCTCCGCAGCGGCGTGCTGCAGATGGTGAAGGTCTACATCGCCACGAAGCGGGTGATTTCGGTCGGCGACAAGATGGCCGGACGCCACGGTAACAAGGGTGTGATCTCTAAGATCATGCCGGTGGAAGACATGCCGTTCCTCGATGATGGCACGCCGGTGCAGATCATGCTGAACCCGCTGGGGGTTCCGAGCCGCATGAACGTCGGTCAGATCCTCGAGACGCACCTCGGTTGGGCCGGCTCGAAGCTCGGCTTCCGCTCGATCACGCCCGTGTTCGACGGGGCGACCGAGGAAGAGATCAACGACTTGCTAGAAGAGGCCGGTTTGCCCCGCCACGGCAAGGCGCGGCTGATCGACGGCCGTTCGGGCGAGCCGCTCGAGCAAGAGACAACGGTCGGCTACATCTACATGCTGAAGCTGCACCACCTTGTCGACGACAAGGTGCACGCCCGCAGCACCGGCCCGTACTCGCTTATCACGCAGCAGCCGCTGGGTGGTAAGGCTCGGTTCGGCGGTCAGCGGTTCGGCGAGATGGAAGTTTGGGCGTTGGAGGCTTACGGCGCCGCTTACATCCTGCAGGAGCTGCTGACGGTCAAGTCCGATGACGTCGAGGGCCGCACCAAGATCTACGAGTCGATGGTCAAGGGCGAGAACACGCTGGAGGCCGGCACGCCGGCGAGCTTCGACGTGCTCACGAACGAAATCCGCGGCCTCGGCCTCAACATGCAGCTCGAGAAGCGTGGTTTGTAACGACGGGTCTTGGGAAGGGAGATGAGGAGATGAAGGGGGATAAGGGGATGGTTCCTCGGCGGGGCAAGCCGTGACGGGCGATGCAGAGATCACCGAACGAATCATCCGAGCCGTTATCAAAGTGCACCGTGCTTTGGGTCCCGGTTTCCTCGAATCGATTTATCAAAACTCCCTTTTGTTGGAGCTCGAGTCGCAAAGGTTAAGTGTTGAGTCAGAGAAGAGTATCGTCGTGACTTACGAGGGGCGGCCCGTGGGTAACCATCGGCTCGATCTCGTTGTTGAGAAGCGAATCGTTGTTGAGTTGAAGGCTGTTGAGGACCTGAGCCAGGCACACTACGCCCAGTTGAGGTCTTACCTGAGAGCAAGCGAACTACAGACCGGGTTGCTGATCAACTTCGCCAAAGAGAAAGCTGATTTCAGGCGAGTTGAACTGCGACCCGTCGAGTGATCATCCCCCTATCTCCCCATTTATCTCCCCATCCCCACTTCTAAACGTTTCCTAGCGAGGATCGTCTGGCATGAGCCTTCTTGAATCTTCTAACTACGACCGCATCAACGACTACGCGTCGGTGAAGATCAGCCTCGCGCGGCCGCACGACATCCGCAGCTGGTCATTCGGCGAAGTCAAGAAGCCCGAGACGATCAACTACCGGACCTACCGCCCCGAGAAGGACGGCCTGTTCTGCGAGCGGATCTTCGGGCCGGAGAAGGACTGGGAATGTGCCTGCGGCAAGTACCGCGGCATGAAGTACAAGGGGATGATCTGCGACCGTTGCGGCGTGAAGGTCACGCATAGCCGCGTGCGTCGCAAGCGGATGGGTCACATCGAGCTCGCCGCGCCGATCGTCCACATCTGGTTCTTTAAGGCGATGCCGAGCCGTTTGGGCTCGCTGCTCGCGATGAAGACCACGAGCCTTGAGAAGGTCATCTACTTCCAAGATTACGTGGTCGTCGATCCGGGCGACACGCCGCTGAAGCCGCAGCAGATGCTGACGGAAGAGGAGTACCGCACGGCCCGCGAGCAGTACGGCGAAGGCACCTTCGACGCCGACATGGGCGCCGACGCGGTCCGCAAGCTGCTCGGCCAGCTCGACCTAGTGAAGCTCTCGGAAGAGCTCCGCGAAGAGCTCAAAACCACCGGCAGCAAGCAGAAGGCGAAGGACCTCATCAACCGGTTGAAGACGGTTGAGAGCATCCGCGACTCGGACAACAAGCCCGAGTGGATCGTGATGGACGTGATCCCGGTGATCCCGCCCGACCTGCGCCCGCTCGTGCTGCTCGACTCGGGCAACTTCGCCACGAGCGACCTGAACGACCTGTACCGCCGGATCATCAACCGGAACAACCGCCTCAAGAAGCTGGTCGACCTCAACGCGCCGGAGGTGATCATCCGCAACGAGAAGCGGATGCTCCAGCAATCGGTCGATGCGTTGTTCGACAACAACCGCTGCAAGCGGCCGGTGCTTGGCAGCTCGAACCGCCCGCTCAAGTCACTCACGGACATGATCAAGGGTAAGCAGGGCCGGTTCCGCGAGAACCTGCTCGGCAAGCGGGTCGATTACTCGGCGCGCTCGGTGATCGTCGTCGGCCCGACGCTCCGCCTGCACCAGTGCGGCCTGCCCAAGAAGATCGCGCTCGAGCTCTACCAGCCGTTCATCATCCGCCGGCTCAAGGAGCTGGGCCACGCCGACACGATCAAGTCGGCGAAGAAGATGCTCGAGCGGAAGGACGAAGAGGTCTGGGATATCCTCGAAGAGGTCATCACCAACCACCCGGTCCTGCTGAACCGGGCGCCGACGCTCCACCGCATGGGCATCCAGGCGTTCGAGCCGATCCTGGTGGAAGGCAACGCCATCCGCCTGCACCCGCTGGTTTGTAAGGGCTTCAACGCCGACTTCGACGGCGACCAGATGGCCGTCCACTTGCCGCTCTCGATCGAGGCCCAGGTCGAAGCGCACACGCTGATGATGTCGACGCACAACATCTTCAGCCCCGCCAACGGTCAGCCGATCATCAGCCCGTCGCAAGACGTGGTGATGGGTTGCTACTACGTGACGATGGAGGCCCCCTCGGCCCCCGGCGATGGGATGGCTTTCGGCACCTTCGCCGAGGTTGAGATGGCCTACGCCCTCAACAAGGTCCATACGCACGCGAAGATCAAGGTCCGCCTTCCCAAGGGGCGTTGCCTCCGCGAAGAGATGGACGACGAGTCGAAGAAGGGCCGCGTCATCGAGACGACCGTCGGCCGCGTCTTCTTCAATCAGATGCTCCCGCAGGGGATGCCCTTCTACAACGTGCCGATGCGGTCGGGCAACTTGTCGAAGGTGATCAGCGACAGCTACGAGTTCCTCGGCCGTCGCCAGACGATCACGCTGCTGGACGACATGAACCAGCTAGGCTTCCGCACCTCGACGAAGAGCGGCTTGTCGTTCGCGACCGACGACCTGATCACGCCGGACAGCAAATTCAAGATCCTTGCCACCGCCGACAAGGAAGTCTTGAAGAAGAACAAGCTGTACCACCGCGGGATCATCACCGAGGGCGAGCGGTACAACCAGGTGCTCGACGCCTGGACCCACGCCCGCGAAGAGATCACCGCGGCGATGATGGACGGCTTGATGAACGACTATCGCGGCAACCAGTACGTGAACCCGGTGTACCTGATGGCGCACTCGGGTGCTCGTGGTGGCGTCGAGCAGATGCGTCAGCTCGGCGGCATGCGTGGCCTGATGGCGAAGCCGTCCGGCAAGATCATCGAGACGCCGATCAAGGCGAACTTCCGCGAAGGCCTGACGGTGCTCGAGTACTTCTCCAGCACGCACGGTGCCCGCAAGGGTCTGGCCGATACCGCGCTGAAGACGGCCGACTCAGGTTACCTGACGCGTAAATTGGCCGACGTCGCGCAGAACGTCGTGGTCACGATGCACGATTGCAAGACCACTCAGGCGATCACCAAGGGCGTCCTGTACCGTGGCGAGAAGGTCGAGGTCGGCCTCGCCGATACGATCAAGGGCCGCGTCAGCCGCCAGAACATCGTCAACCCGATCACCGACGAGGTGATCGTTGCCGAGAACGGCCTGATCACCGCGGAGGTCGCTCGCAAGATCGAGAACCTCGGCCTCGAAAAGATCCAGGTCCGCAGCCCGATGACCTGCCAGGCGCCGCTCGGTGTCTGCCGCACTTGCTACGGCATGGACATGTCGACCGGTTCGCTGGTCGAGGAAGGCATGGCGGTCGGCATCATCGCCGCCCAGAGCATCGGCGAGCCGGGCACGCAGCTAACCATGCGGACGTTCCACATCGGTGGCGTCGGCAACCGCGACCTCGAGCAGTCTGACATCAAGGCCGTGAAGGGTGGTAAGGTCCGCTTCGCGAAGCTCAACGCCGTGAAGAGCGAAGACGGCAACCTCGTGGTGCTCGGCCGGAACGGCGAACTCGCCTTGGTCGACGACCGTGGCCGCGAGATCGAGAAGTACGAGATCCCGACCGGTGCCGCGATCACGTGGGCCGAAGGCGACGAGGTCAAGTCGGGCGACGTCATCTGCACGTGGGACCCCCACTCCATCCCGATCCTCGCGGAAGTCGGCGGCAAGATCCGCTACGAGGACCTCGTCGATGGCGAGACGATCCGTGGCGAGAAGGACCCGTCGGGTCAGATGCGTTACATCGTCATGGAGCACAAGGGCGACCTGCACCCGCAGCTCGTCGTGGAAGACCCGAAGGACGGCAAGGTCCTCGACTTCTACTACATGCCGGAGAAGGCTCACCTCGTTATCAAGGAAGGCGAGACGATCAAGGCCGGTGCTATTATCGCCAAGACGCCTCGCGAAGCGGGCGGCACGCAAGACATCACCGGTGGCCTGCCGCGGGTCACGGAGATCTTCGAGGCACGCAAGCCGAAGGACCCGGCGGTCATCGCCGAGATCGACGGCACGGTCGAGATCATGGCCGAGAAGAAGCGTGGCAAGCGGGCGATCATCGTCCGCAGCGAGACCGGCATCGAGCGTGAGCACTTGGTCACGCACAACAAACACCTACGCGTCCACTCGGGCGACATCGTCAAGGCGGGCGACTCGCTGGTCGATGGCCCGCTCGTGCCGCACGACATCTTGATGGTGTCTGGCGAGGAGGCCGTGCAGCAGTACCTGACCCGCGAGATCCAGAACGTCTACCGCTCGCAACGGGTCGAGATCAACGACAAGCACATCGAGATCATCGTTTCGCAGATGTTGCGGAAGGTGAAGATCGACTCGCCGGGCGACACCGATTTGCTGCCCGGTTCGGTCCTCGACAAGTATGACTTCCGCAAGGCGAACGCCCGTGTGGATGAGTGCTTGAAGATCAGCGACAAGGGCGACAGCGAATTCGAGGTCGACGCGATCGTGCCGAAGGCGGTGCTCGAGCAGGCTAACGCCCAGATCGAGGCCCTCGGCGGCGAGCTCGCGAAGGGAGCCAAGCCGAAGAAATCGACCGCCAGCACGCAGTTGCTCGGCATCACCAAGGCTTCGGTTCAGAGCTCGTCGTTCATCTCGGCGGCCAGTTTCCAAGAGACCACCAAGGTCCTCACCGAGGCCGCCCTGGCCGGTCGGACGGACAACTTGGTTGGCCTCAAGGAGAATGTCATCCTGGGTCACCTGATCCCGGCCGGCACCGGCTTCCGGACGACCAACGAGTCCGAGGTCCGCATCCGCCCCGAGGCCCTGGAGGCCCTGGCCGTGGAGACCGCCGGGGTGCTCGATCGGTCGTTCCCGCTCCTGGATGGCGATGGCCCGGCACCGCAGCAGCAGGCTCCCGCACCGGCCGATCCGTCGGGTCCGAGCAGCCTCGACGCCCTGCTGGGCGGCGGCGGCGCCCCCGAATAAGACCCATAATCCCGTCCAACCGGCCGCTGGGGCACGCTTTGGGTCCCGGCAGCCGATTGACAGATAACCTGAATCCCCTATCATGCGGGGCTCGCGGCTTGAAAACCGCGGCGACTCGTATGCCAGCGACTACTAACTAGCGCCCTTTCGTATGCCAACGATCAACCAGCTCATCCGCAAAAACCGCAAGAGCAAGCGGAAGCAGAGCAAGGCTCCTGTTCTTGAGCGGTGCCCGTTCAAGCGGGGTGTCTGCCTCAACGTGCGGACCATGACGCCGAAGAAGCCGAACTCGGCCCTCCGGAAGATCACGCGTGTCCGGTTGTCGAATGGCAAGGAAGTGACGGTCTACATCCCGGGCGAAGGCCACACGCTGCAGGAGCACAGCATCGTGCTGGTCCGCGGCGGTCGTGTCCGCGACCTGCCGGGTGTGCGTTACCAGGTGGTGCGTGGTGCCCTCGACACGCTCGGCGTTGATGGCCGCAAGCAGTCTCGTAGCCGTTACGGCGCGAAGAAGGGTTAGAGCAGAACACTCCGCCGCCGGCTCCCGGCTGTTGGCAATCGATAAGAAACCAATCCACTACACAAAGCTGAGAGCTGACAGCTAACCGCTGGAAGCGAGTTCCTATGGGCCGTATCACCGCCAGCCGCAAGACACTCAAGCCGGACCCCGTTTACGGTTCGCTCTTGGCGAGCAAGTTCATCAATTGCCTGATGGTGGACGGCAAGAAGAGCACCGCTCAGCAGGTGTTCTACGACGCGCTGGATGTCATCAAGGAAAAGATGCCCGAGGAGGAGCCGATCGACGTCTTCACTCAGGCGCTTGAGAATATCAAGCCGGCCATCGAGGTCCGCTCGAAGCGTGTCGGTGGTGCCGCCTACCAGGTGCCGATGCAGGTCAACCGCGCCCGCCAACAGTCGTTGGCGATCCGCTGGCTGCTGATGGCCGTCCGCGACAAGAAGGGGCGTCCGACGCACCTCAAGCTGTCCGACGAGCTCGCCGCCGCGTTCAACCGCGAAGGGGCCGCGATGACCCGCCGCGAGAACGTCCACCGCATGGCGGACGCGAACAAAGCGTTCGCCCACTTCGCTTGGTGATCTGTCACCCTGCCCGAAGCGAATATCAAAACAAGGACCGAGGCCGTGTTGCTTACACGGCCTCGGTTTTTTGTGCGCCGCGGGTCGATCGGTTAGGTTGCTCGGCACCAAGCCGTTCCGACCAGCCGAGGCCGTTCGATGACTCTTCCGCGATCCCGCTGGCCCGTTGGGCGTTGGTTGCTTCTCTTGGCCGGCCTGATGCTTGCCGGCCCGAGCCGGGCCGCTGGGCATGGCGATGTCTTGATGGTCATGCCGGTCGAAGGGGGTCAGCCGACACAGTTGGTTGCCGAGCCCGAAAGGCGTTGCGGATCACCCCGCTGGTCGCCCGACGGGGAGTGGATCGCCTACGACACGGCCCCCTACGACGACCGTGTGCGGCGTGACATGTGCCGTGTGAAGGTTGTCCGTGCAGACGGCACCGAACGCCGTGAGATCGCCCCAGGCGGCATGCCGACGTGGTCGCCGGACGGGACCCAGCTCGCTTGGCACACGTATGTTGGGTCGGGTCCCGTGCAAGTCGGCCGGTTGGATGGCACGGCCGTCGAGACGGTGATTGATCATTGGGGCAACCCGGTCTGGCTACGCGATGGCAGCGGGATCGTGACGATCGACCGTGGTGGGCTGAGCCGTTACGACTTCGTTTCGGGGAGCGAGGAAACCATCTTGGCGACGCCGTCCTACGTCCAGTACGGCTACAGCGTTTCGCCGCGGAGCGACCGCACCTCGTTCAGAACCCAGCGTTACGAATCCGTCCCGCTTGGCAACGGACGGGAGGAGGTGTTTACCGATCCTTCGATGGTCAAGTTGGTCGTAGCCTCGTTCGATCAGGCGGTTGAGCCGATCGATCGGGTGACCGAGGGCGAGGTTGAATACTCCAGTTGGTCGCCGGACGGCGAGCGGCTCGTGATCTCTTGGAAGGAGCCCGGGGCGAGTCGTTTCCAGCTCTACACGCTCACCGCCGACGGCAACGACGAGCCGAAGCGGGTGCCGGGGCAGGGACGCGATCGATCGAACCTCCAGCCCGATTGGTCGCCCGATGGGGAGTCCTTGGTCTTCCGTCGGTATGTCGATCCCGGTGCGACCGAAGGGGGCGAGATCGAGGGTTGGGAGGACGGCTTGGAGTGAGCCACGGGTCGCCTAGTCAGAGCGAGCCACCTTCACGGCGGCGGGGGCTTTTGCCGAAGCGGTTCAGCCTCGGGGCCCTGCTGGCCCTGACGACCGTCTGCTGCTTGTTGCTGTCGTTGTGGATCAATGCGGTCCGGCCCTTCCAGGACCAACAGGCCGGGCTCGCCGTCGTGGATCGGCTCAATGGAACGGTTCGCAGCGAGCCATGCACCGGTTCGCCGTGGTGGCGGTGGATGGTCGAGTCGACCGTCGGCGAGGGAGCGTTTGTTTCGGTGGTGGAGGTCGATCTGCACGACGCCGAGTTCGCCCCCAGCGAGGCCCGCAAACTCGGCGGTCTACGGCGTTTGAGACACCTGGTGCTCGACCGCAGCTCGATCGCCGACGCAGACTTCAAGGCCCTGGCGACGATGCCCGAGCTGGAAACCCTGGGCCTGCGGTACTGCCGCGTTTCCGATGTTGGGATCGCTCTGATGAGCAGCAAGCCGGAGCTCGAACAGTTGCACCTGACCGGCTGCGATGTCTCGGATGAATCGATCGACGTGCTGGCGGGCTGCCTATCGTTGGAACTGCTGATGGTCCGGTGGACGCGACTCAGCCCAGAGGGCGTCCAGCGGCTGCGCGGCAGGCTGCCAGGTTGCACGATCGCCTACCAGCCGCGTCCGCGGGCTGCGGGCGACGCGGATTGACGGCCGATGATGCTTACCGCGGCCGCCCCGGTGTATTAGGCTGTACCCTTCGTTTTGGGGCGTTTGCCCCGGCCGCCCGCATGCCTAGCAGCCCGCCCCCCGACCCGTGTCTGCCGACTTAACCAAGCTCCGCAACCTCGGCGTGATCGCCCACATCGACGCGGGCAAGACGACCGTCACCGAGCGGATGCTGTATGTCTCCGGCGGGAAGCACCGCGTCGGCGAGGTCGATAAGGGCACGACCACCACCGACGACGACGCCGAAGAAGCCGAGCGTGGCATCACGATCTACTCGGCCAGCGTGCGGTTCCCGTGGAAGGACGTGCAGATCAACCTGATCGACACGCCGGGGCACGTCGACTTCACGGCCGAGGTCGAGCGCAGCCTCCGCGTGCTCGATGGGGCGGTCGTGGTCTTCAGCGCTCGGGAGGGCGTCGAGGCTCAGAGCGAGACCGTCTGGCGGCAGGCGAATCGATACCACGTGCCGCGGATCGCGTTCATCAACAAGCTCGATCGCGAAGGCGCGAACTGGGAGGCGGTGCTCACCGAGATCGAGAACCGCCTCGGCGCGACGCCGGTCGCGCTACAGATCCCGGCGGGCGAAGGGCCCCCGCACATGGCCGACCCGTTCCGGGGCGTGATCGACCTGGTGCGGATGAAGCTGCTGACGTTCCCCGACGGCAAGGCCGGCGGCGACCGCGACCACAAGCAGGGGGTCGTCGAGGTGCCGATCCCCGACGAGCTGGCCGACGACGCGACGCTTTACCGCGAGCAGATGATCGAGCAGCTCTGCAACTACTCCGACGAGCTCATGGAGCTCGCCCTCGGTGGCGAGGAGATCCCCGACGCCTTGATCCACAAGGTCGTCCGATCGGCGACCGTCCACGAGCAGATCCAGCCGGTCCTGTGCGGCTCGGCCCTGCATGGTATGGGCGTCGAACCGCTGCTCGACGCGGTCGCCGCGTACCTGCCGCACCCGTTGGAGATGCCGCCCGTCGAGGGGACCGATCCGAGCGGCAAGGGTGCCAAAGGGAAGTCGAAGAAGGTGGTTGTCGAGGAGGGCGAGTCCGCCGCCGACAACGCGAAGAAGGTCGCCCGCAAGCCGAGCATCAAGGAGCCGTTCTGCGGCCTGGTCTTCAAGATCCTGCCCTACAAGACCGGCGACCTGTATTGGGTTCGGATCTACTCGGGCGAGCTGAAGCCGAATAGCCGCGTGCTCAACCCGGGCCGCGACACCAAGGAGAATGTCGCCCAGATCTGGCGCATCCATGCGTCGAAGAAGGACGAGCAGCTCGACCACGCCGAGGCGGGCGACATCGTCGCGCTGCTCGGCCTGCGCGACTCGATCACCGGCGACACGCTGTGCGATACGCGCTCGCCGATCGTGCTGGAATCGATCGAGTTCCCGGAGACCGTCATCTCGATGGCGATCGAGGCCGAGAACTCCGAGGAGAAGAAGAAGCTCTCGGGCGTGCTCGATATGCTGCGCAAGCAGGACCCGACGTTTAGCGCAAGCGAGAACGAGGAGACCGGCCAGACGCTGATCTCCGGCATGGGCGAGCTCCATCTGGAGGTGATCCAGCACCGCCTGGAGCGGGACTTCGGCCTCCGGTTCAAGGTCCACCAACCGCGGGTGAGCTACCGAGAGTCGGTCGCCTCGAAGGTCGAGGTCACCGGCGAATGCAACCGCCATATCAACGGTTCGCAGCACACCGCGGCGGTGCGGTTGCGGGTCGAGCCGTTCATGCCGACCGGGCCGTTGGCTCATGTGGCCCCGCCGGTGATGGTGTCGGTCGATCCGCAGGCGGGTCGCTCGAAAGAGGAGGGCGGCGGCGGCCTCAACGACGAGTGGGTCAACCTGGTCGCCGAGGAGCTCCAATCAGCCACCGAGGGGGGCGGCACGCTCGGCTTCCCTTTGATGCGCGTGAAGGTCACCGTCCTGGGCGGCGAGGTCCACGAGACCGATTCGACCGAGATCGCCTTCCGCACGGCGGCCTCGTTGGCGTTCGATAAGGGCCTGCGCGAGTCCGGCGTGGTTCTGCTTGAGCCAATCATGGCGGTCGAGCTCACCACACCCGAGGAGCATATGGGCGACCTCGTGGGCGACCTGCAGCAGCGGCGGGCGATGATCGAGCGGACCGAGCAACGCGGCAACGACACCGTGATCTACGCCCAAGCGCCGCTGGCGAACCTCTTCGGCTACTCCTCCGCGATGCGGAGCCTCAGCCAGGGCCGCGCGGGGGCGAGCATGACCCCCAGCGACTACGCCCCGGCACCCGACGACGTGGTGAAGGTCTTCCTCGGCGAGTAACCTCGATGCCATTCCGCCGCCGCTATTCGCTGCGACAGGCCCTCGGGGCGATGACGGCGATCGGCGTGCTCTTGGGCATTCTCTTTGCGATCGGCTCGTCATCCGTGTGGATGCTCTACCCGGCACTGCTCGTCAATTCTCTGACGGGCGACTTCGAATACGAACTCTGGCTCTACGCGGGCGGTGCCTTAGCCGTCGTGTTCTTCGTTGGCTTGGCCTTGCGGTCAAGACGCCACCGCTTGGCCGCTGTGTGTGCCGTGCTGGCTGCCGTGGCGGCGATGGCTTTCCCTGCTGCTCAGGCTTGGTACGTCTGGAGCGTGGTGGGTGACCACACCGCGAACATCGGCTACGGGATGCTGATGATGGGAATGCCGATCTCGGCCCCCATCAGCGCGATGGTCGGCTGGTTGGTTGCGGCCGTGGCGCAGCGTCTTATCTGGGAGCCAGCCGGCCCGCTCGACGAGGAAGAGGCTCGGTAGTCGCCGGAACCGGCTGGCGAGTCGTGGCGTCTGACAGGGCATGTCGCGTTTGCAAAAGCCGTCACTCCGCAAGCGACTGACTCGGTTCAGCATTGGCCTGGTTGGCCTATCGTTCGTCGTAGCGGTGATGCTTTGGCTCGTGGCCGGGCGGCTCATCGCTCCGGCGAATCGCTCGGTCGGGCCGCCTCCTAAGGACCTTCCATTTGCGGTGGTCCAGATCACGGGGGAGTCGCCTTCGCCGGTTGCGGGGTGGCATCTCGGTTCCGGCACGAACCAGGCCACGGTGATCTTGCTCCACCCGCTGCATGGCGACCGTCGAACGATGCTTTCCCGGGCGCGGGCGTTGTGGGCGGCGGGTTAAGACACCCTCCTGATCGACCTGCCGGGGCATGGCGAAACCGAGTCCGACTGCCTGACCCTCGGCTGGCGAGGTCGTCTGGCCGTGGCCGATGCCGTCGGATTCGTTCGTGAAGAGAGGCCCGGCCATAGGATTGGCGTCATCGGCTGGTCGTTGGGTGGTGCCTCGGCGGTGCTAGCATCGCCGCTGGGGATCGACGCTCTGGTTCTGGAATCGGTCTATCCGACGATCGACGGGGCAATTCGCAATCGGGTGAGCCTGCGGCTCGGGGAGTCCGCCGCGGACCTGCTCTCTCCGCTGCTGGTGAGCCAGCTGCTCGGTCGGTTGGGGGTCTCGGCGGCGGAATTGCAGCCGATCGACCGGATCGCAGCCGTTGGCTGCCCGATCTTGGTGATGGGAGGGACCCACGATCGGCGGACAACTTGGCAAGAAAGCCGGGACCTGCTCGGAGCCGCCCCGGATCCCGGGGGCCTCGTCGGGTTTCAGGGCGCTGGGCACGCGGATCTGCACGCTTGGGACGCCGAACGCTGGGAAAAGCGGGTTATCGAGTTCCTGGCCGAATGCTTCTCGCCGTAAAGGCCGGCTCGTCAGGCTTTGCCTGATCTGGAGAACCTGTCGGAAGGCGGTCAGGTCGCCAAAGAACTTCCTAAATCCCCACCGCCCCCGTTGACAGTTGGGCGGCTGGCCCGTAACTTTTGCGATTCTCCGCCCAACGTGGTGGGGGCGACAGGTGCGAGCGGCCCGATGGCCGCCTTTTCTGTCGGAGTGAGTCTCTGCGTTCAAACGGCTCGCCTCGCTTCTGAGGTGGGTCTGCCAGCAGCAAATCTCCTCACGGTGGCGTTTTAGCCTCCTTGGGGTCACGGAGAACAGGCGTCGTGTCGAAAGAGGTGATTCGCATTCGGATGGAGGCGTACGACCACTCGGTCTTGGACCAGAGTGCTGCCGATATCGTCGATACCGCAAAGCGTACCAACTCGGTCGTGCACGGCCCGATCCCGCTGCCGACGCGGATCGAGCGTTACACGGTGATCCGTGGACCGCACGTTGATAAGAAGTCGCGTAGCCAATACGAGATCCGGACGCACAAGCGTCTGATCGATATCGTGGAAGCCACCGCCAAGACGATCGAAGCCCTCAACAAGCTAAGCTTGCCAGCGGGTGTCGATATCAAGATTAAAGCATCGACCGGCTGAGGCTAGCCTTGCCTGCTCGGTTGCCGGCGTGTCAAGAGACTCGTCTGGCTGGCCGATAAAGCGGGTTCCAGCGTGCCGGAGTCTGAAGAGCAGTTAAATAATGCCCGGAAGCTGGCTTGGGTAAGCCATTCATCGCTCTGCCGAGTGGTGGGTGAGTCTCCCAGCCTGCAAGCGACCGCAACACGAACCACTGGCGTCCGGCTTTTTGACCGGAGGCTAGTCGTACCGACCTGATAGCTATGTCAACCAAGTCAACATCAACCAGCTCTCCCTCCGCCGGGATCCTGGGCCGAAAGATCGGCATGACTCAGGTGTACAATGAGTCGGGCGATGTGGTTCCGGTGACTGTGCTTGAAGCCGGTCCGTGTCATGTGTTGCAGGTCAAGACGCCCGACCGTGACGGTTACGAGGCGATCCAGCTTGGCTACCTCGATAAGCCGCGTCGGCTCGCCAGTCGAAGCGAGCGTGGCCATGTTGCCAAGCTCGAGAGCAAACGATCGAAGCGTCGTGTTGAGGGCGGAGTCGAGCTCCTGGCGAAGGCCGATTGTGAGCCCAAGCGTCTGGTCCGCGAGTTCCGCACCGAGGCGGCCGGTTTCGCCGGCGGCGTCGAACTCGGCGGCGAAGTGACCGTCGCTTCTCTGGAAGGCGTTGACCGCATCGATGTGACCGCCACCAGCAAGGGCCGCGGTTTCAGTGGCGCCATGAAGCGGCACAACTTCGCCGGCCAGCGTGCCACGCACGGTGTTAAGAAGTGTCACCGCCACATGGGCGGCACCGGTGCCTGTGCCAGTCCGAGCCGCCTTTTCAAGGGTGTGCGGATGCCGGGTCAGTACGGAGCCAAGCGTTGCACCGTCAGGAATCAGAAGCTAGTTCGCGTCGATGCCGAGAATAATCTGCTCTTGGTCCGCGGGGCTGTCCCGGGTCACAAGGGTGCTTTTGTCGTCGTGCGTACCACCAACATGCTGAAGTGAGCGAGCTGGTGTTGGCTCTTCCAGTCAGCCAACGGAATCGCAGCCAGCCGCCATTTGATCGCTAAACGAACCATGCCCAAACTCACCATCCACGATCGCAAAGGCGCTAAGGTCGGCACTTACAATGTCGAGCCCGAAGATTTCGCGCCGTCGATCAACAAGCAGTTGCTGCACGACGCCGTGGTGATGTACCAGGCGAATCTGCGGCAGGGCACCCACAAGACCAAGACGCGTGCCGAGGTCGCTAGCTCGACCAAGAAGATGTACCGCCAGAAGGGCACGGGCAACGCCCGGGCCGGTCATCGCCGCAGCGGTATTCGCCGTGGCGGTGGTCACATCTTCGCGATCAAGCCGCGTGATTACAGCTATCGCTTGCCTCGTAAGGCGTTGCAGCTGGCCACCCGCATGGCCCTCGCTTCGAAGGTGGCGGACGACGAGTTGGTGGTCATCGATGACTTCGGCTTCGACGCTCCCAAGACCCGCGATATGACGGCGTTGATCAAGGCTCTCGGCTGCGACGACAATTCGCTCTTGCTGGCGACCGCCGGGCAGGACGTGAACGTCTACAAGAGTGCCCGCAATATCCAGCGAGTCGATGTCGCCCCGGCGGCGGAGCTCAACGCCCTGAGCCTGCTCTCGGCGAAGCGAGTGTTGATCACGAAGGATGCACTCGACCAGTTGAAGGAATCAGCCGCCGCCAAGAAGAAGGCAAGCTGACTCCCGCCGGCTCCGATTAGAAGCAAACGAACACAGCTAACGGCTTCCCGCCATGCCAAGACATATCCCGCAAACGACGTCGCTGACGCTTGAGCCTCACCAGGTGATTATCAAGCCGTTGGTCACGGAGAAGGGCGTACACCGTTCGTCGCGTCACAACGCCTACTCGTTCGAGATCAACAAGCTCGCAACGAAGGAAGACGTCCGCAACGCGATCGAGAAGTTGTTCGACGTGAAGGTCGTCAAGGTCGCCACGCAGAATCGCAAGGGTAAGGCTCGGCGGACCAAGTTCCGGCTTGGTCGTACGGCCGATTGGAAGAAGGCGGTTGTCACGTTGCACGACGATCACCGCATTGATTTCTTTTAAGCCGATCGTAGCCACGCCGCTCGCAATACATCGCTAACAGTTAACGTCAGTAGCTCGCCATGGGCATTCGCAAATACAAGCCGACCAGCGCCGGACGCCGCAACGCGTCGGTCAGCGATTTCGCTGAACTGACAAAGGGTGCGAAGCCCGAGAAGTCGCTGCTCCGCCCGATCCACAAGAAGGGTGGGCGTAATAACCAGGGTAAGATCACCGTTCGTCACCGTGGTGGCGGTCACAAGCGTCGTTATCGCTTGATCGACTTCCGTCGCAACAAGGACGGCATGGTCGCTGAGGTCGATTCGATCCAATACGATCCGAACCGCTCGGCCCGCATCGCCCTGCTGAATTACGAAGACGGCGAGAAGCGTTACATCATCGCTCCGGTCGGATTGACCGCAGGCGACAAGGTGCAGTCCGGCGAAGACGCGGCTCCGAAGGTTGGCAACTGCCTCCCTCTGTCGAAGATCCCGCTCGCTACCGTGGTGCACAACGTTGAACTCCGTGCCGGCCGCGGCGGCGTCCTCTGCCGTGCCGCTGGGACGAGTGCGACCCTGATGGCCCGTGAGGCCGGATGGGCTCAGATCTCGCTGCCGAGCGGTGAGATCCGTCGTATCCCGGCCGCTTGTCGTGCCGTCATCGGTTCGACCAGCAACCCCGATCACAGTGCCGTCGTGCTTGGCAAGGCTGGCCGCAAGCGTTGGCTCGGCCGTCGCCCGCACGTCCGCGGCACCGCGATGAACCCGATCGATCACCCGCACGGTGGTGGTGAGGGTCGCACGAAGGGTGGCCGTCACCCGGTCAGCCCGTCGGGTGTGAGTGCCAAGGGTGGCATGACCCGCCAGCGTCGCAAGCCGTCGAACTCGGCGATCGTGCGGCGACGCAAGAGTCGCCGGTATGGCGTCCAGAAGTTGGTCAAGAAGTAAATCAGCTTGAGAGTCGCCTGAGGCCCTTCGCCTCTGGCATACGAACCAAACGAATCGCGAAGAATGAGCCGTTCACTCAAAAAAGGCCCTTACGTCGATCCGAAGCTCTACGTCAAAGTAGAGAAGCAAAACGACGCTGGGTTGAAAGAGCCGATCACGACCTGGGCGCGTGCCTGCACGATCGTCCCGGAGTTCGTTGGCCACACGTTCATGGTTCACAACGGAAAGCAGCATTTGAAGGTGTTCATCACCGAAGACATGGTGGGCCACAAGCTCGGCGAGTTTTCGCCGACTCGTAGCTTCCGCGGTCACGGTGGCAAAGGGAAAAAGTAACCAGTCGTCAGTAATCGGCAGCCGCGAACCGGCTCCTGACCCCTGGCCCCTGAATCAGAATCATGGCTTACACAGCAGTTCACCGTCACGCCCGCATCAGCGCCCAAAAGGTGCGATTGCTCGCCGATTTAGTTCGCGGTAAGCGAGTTGATGATGCTCTAGCCATCTTGAAGTTCCAGCCTCAGCGTGGGGCGAGGATGCTCGAGAAGGTTATCCAGAGTGCGTTCGCCAACGCCGAGGATCGGGGCGCTCCGAACCGGGCGGGGCTTAAGGTGACTGAGGTGAAGATCGACGGCGGCCCGATGTTCAAGCGAGTCCGCCCGCGGGCACGCGGAATGGCTCACGTCATCAAGAAGCGGTTTTCGCATATCACCGTAGCGGTCGAGTAACGCGACTTTCGGCGGATCAAATCAACACGAAGCCTCGGCTTCCAAAACGCACACGACAGCCTGCAACTATGGGCCAAAAAGTAAACCCGATCGGCTTCCGCACCGGCGTCATGCTGGATTGGAAGAGCCGTTGGTACGCGTCGAAGAAAGAGTTCGGCGAGCTCTTGCTCGAGGACCACAAAATTCGGCAGTACATCGGGAAGAAGTACAAGGCAGCCGGCATCCCGCAGGTCCACATCGAGCGGACCCGCGACGAGGTGAAGGTTGTCCTGCACGCCGCCCGCCCGGGCGTCATCATTGGTCGTAAGGGGACGCAAGTCGAGCAACTCCAAGATGAGTTGCAAGCCTTGGTCGGTCGTCGGATCAATATCAAAATCGAAGAGATCTCCCGCCCCGAGTTGCAGGCGCACCTCGTGGCGGAGGATATCGCCGAGCAGCTCGCCAAGCGTGCCGCATTCCGTCGCACGATCAAGCGGGCTCTCGAACAAACGATGGAAGCCGGTGCCAAAGGGATTAAGATCCAGATGGCGGGCCGGCTAGGCGGGGCAGAGATGGCCCGCCGCGAGAAGCAGATTGCCGGATCGATGCCGCTCAGCACCTTGCGAGCGAAGATCGATTACGGCTTCGTCGAAGCGAAGACCCCACAAGGCCACATCGGTATTCAGGTGTGGATCAACCAAGGCGAGTACGAGGACCAGAACGATGGCGCTGATGCCCAAGAGGGTCAAGCACCGAAAAAGCCAAAGAGGGCGTATAAAAGGTAACGCCACACGCGGCAATCGCGTGATCTACGGCGAGTTCGGTTTGCAGACCGTTGAGGGTGGCTGGATCAGCGCCCAGACGATCGAGGCCGGCCGTATCGCAGCGCAACAGTATGTTCGCGGCGAAGGCAAGCTTTACATACGCATCTTCCCAGACAAGTCAATCACGTCGATCCCGCTCGAAACCCGCATGGGTAAGGGTAAGGGCGAACCGGATTACTGGGCGGCTGTGGTGAAACCCGGAACGGTGTTGTACGAGGTAGCCGGCATCACCGAGCAGGCGGCGAAGATTTGCTTCGCCCGACTTGCTCACAAGATGCCCGTCCGAGTGCGGCTGGTTAAACGAGAAGCAATTTGACGACTGACGGTGGCCATTGTTCGGCCGCCGGTCGTCCGAAGCGGTAGTCACGACCCTCGATAAAGACATGAGCAAAGCAACCGAACTCCGTGAGATGAGCGACGAGCAGCTTGGGCTAACCATAGCCGAAGCGGCCGAGGCTCTGTTTCGGCTGAAGGTGCAGGCTCAGACCGAGAAGTTGGACAGCCCCACCGAGATCCGTCGGAACCGCCGGCTCATTGCACGCTGCAAGACCCTACAGAGTGAGCGGGCAAAGGTTGCCGCCTCGGCCTCCTAAGCCCTCCCCACTTCCACCCACGCGATAGTCAACCGCGACCGGCTTCGGCCAACCAAACGTTATGCCAAAAAAGCAAGTCATCGGCATCGTCAAGAGCGACCGCGCGAGCAAGACCCGCCGCGTAGAGATCGCCCGCTTGGTGAAACACCCGAAGTACGGCAAGTTCATCCGCAGCAAGACCGTCTGCCACGTCCATGACGAGCAGAACGAGTCTGGCGAGGGGGACACGGTCGAGATCATCGAGTGCCCGCCGAAGTCGAAGCTCAAGCGTTGGGAGTTGGTGCGAGTCGTTGCCAAGAGCCAAGCGGTCGACCTCGGGGCCCTGCGTGCCGCCCAAAAGGCACAGCTCGAAGCCGAGGCCTCAACCGGGGCCGACGGGGCGAAGTCGCAAGAGTGACGCCGATCGAGTCGGCTGACACGGGAATCGCGGCAGTAAAAAGACACAGCGGAAAACGAGTAGAAGATGATCCAAATGCAATCGCGGCTGAACGTCGCGGACAACACCGGCGCCAAAGAGGTGATGTGTATCAAGGTGCTCGGCGGTAGCCGTCGTCGCTTTGCTACGCTCGGTGACGTGATCGTCTGCAGCGTGAAGAGCGTGATCCCCGGCAGCGAAGTCAAGAAGAAGTCGGTCGTGCGTGGCGTGATAGTGCGGGCGAAGGCCCCGTCGCGACGCCCGGACGGCAGCTACGTCCGCTTCGACTCGAACGCCATCGTGCTCATCGACAAAGACAACAACCCGCGTGGCACGCGGATCTTCGGAGCGGTGGCTCGCGAATTACGCGACCGACGCTTCATGAAGATCGTCAGCCTCGCGAGCGAAGTGGTTTAGGGAAACGACCCGTCACTAGGTTATTCGTTACGGATCGTTCAAGACACAACGGCAACCAGCCATGCTGATTAAAACAGGTGACACCGTCGAAGTGATTGCCGGCGCCGATAAGGGCGTCCGCAGCCGCGTGATCAAGATTGATCGCGAAGCCAACAAGGCACTCGTCGAGGGCGTCAACAAGGTCTTCAAGCACGTCAAGCGGAGCCAGAAGCACCCGCAGGGCGGACGCTTGAGCAAAGAGATGCCGGTCCAGCTAGCCAATCTCCAGTATTACTGCGAGAGCTGCGGCAGCCGGTCGCGTCTCGGCGCACGATTCAACGACGATGGAGCCAAGGAGCGTTTCTGCAAGAAGTGCAGTGCGAGCGTTGGCGAGTTGGCCCCGCCCAAGGCCACCTACGCGAAGAAGTCATAACGATCCGCCACCCGAAGGCAGATCAACCAAGCCAGCAGCCGAACCGGCGTCAACGAAGCGCGTCCGCACCGGCTCACCAGAGTAAGAACGATGATTGCAACCGCCCGCCTCAAAGACCGCTACGAAAGCGAAATCCTCCCCCAGCTCGCCGAGAAGCTGGGCCGGAAGAATCGTTTGGCGTTGCCGCGTCTTGAGAAGATCGTCGTCAGCATGGGCGTCGGCAGTGCGATCAGCGACAAGAAGCATATCGAAGAAGCGACCACCGCTCTGGCGGAGATCACTGGCCAGAAGGCCATGGTCTGCCGGGCACGCAAGTCGATCGCCAACTTCCGCCTCCGCGAAGGCATGCCGATCGGTGCGAAGGTCACCCTGCGTGGCGTTCGGATGTACGAGTTCCTGGACCGATTGATCTCGATCGCCCTGCCTCGTGTTCGTGACTTCCGCGGCGTGAAGAAGACGGCCTTTGACGGTCGTGGCAACTACAGCCTCGGGCTGACAGAACAAACGGTTTTCCCGGAGCTGAACCCAGACAAGTACACCCGTCCGCAGGGCATGAACATTGCTATCTGCACGGCGGGTGCGACCAACGAAGAATCGCTCGAGATGCTGACGATGTTCGGCTTCCCGTTCGAGCGTGAAGACCAGAAGTAAGTCAATCTTGGCTCGGTCCGCCGAGCCCCGAGAAGCCCAGCTACAAACAAGTTCAGCATGGCAAGCAAGTCCAAGATCGCCAAAGCGGAAAAGAAGCCGAAGTACAGCTCTCGCCGCGAGTGCCGGTGTCAGATGTGCGGTCGGCCTCGTGCCGTGTTCCGCAAGTTCGGCATCTGCCGGATCTGTTTCCGCAACCTGGCGAATAAGGGGGTCATCCCCGGCGTTCGCATGGCGAGCTGGTGATCGACCACTTCACTCGCCCGCGAGTCGAAGCACGAGAGAAGTACGACGCTGTTTCATTTACAAACCTCTAGCTGTTCTTCGCGGCGCCGTCCGCCGGCCCCCTGAGGAGTCCCTCCCGCGATGATGACCGACCCGATCGCCGACATGCTTACACGGATCCGCAATGCGGTTCGCGTGGAACGTGCGGATGTTCAGATGCCCCTCTCGAAAGTGAAGCGTGGCGTCGCCGAAGTCCTCAAACGAGAGGGCTACATCTGGGATTGGCAGGAAGAAGACGTCGATGGTGTGCCTGTTAAGCAGCTGCGTATCGACCTCAAGTATGGCCCGAATGGTGAGCAGGTGATCCAAAAGATCCGCCGCGTCAGCTCGCCGGGTCGCCGGGTGTACGCCGAGGCCAAGAAGCTCCGCCCGGTGCTCAATGGTCTGGGTATCTCGATCGTAAGCACCAGCCGCGGTGTGCTGAGCGACCGCGAGGCACGGCAGAAGAATCTCGGCGGCGAAGTGCTCTGCGAACTGTGGTAGCGAAGCGATTGCGACGTACCGACACGAATCCAAATCCAAAAAGCCATTGCTGACCGCCACCGACCCTCTTGGTGAGCCTTAAGCACCCAAGCCATGTCACGACTCGGAAAAAAGCCTGTCGCCATCCCAAGCGGCGTTAAAGTCGCTGTTGCGGACGGTGTTGTCGCGATCGAAGGTAAGCTTGGCAAGCTCGAATACGAGCACCGTCCCGAAGTCACGATCGAAGTGGACGAGGAGGCGAAGCAGATTGTCTGCGGTCGCAATGGCGATGACCGTGCCGATCGTGCTTACCACGGCCTGACCCGTGCCCTGATGGCCAACATGGTGGTTGGTGTGTCCGAGGGCTACGAGAAGAAGCTCGAGATCCAGGGCGTCGGTTATCTCGGGGCGATTTCGGGCGATACGCTCCAGTTGCGAGTCGGCTTTGCCAACGAGATCCAAAAGAAGATCCCGGCCGGCCTCGACGTGAGTTGCCCCGACCAGACGCATATCGTCGTCAAAGGCATCGACAAGCAGCAGGTTGGCCAGTTCGCCGCCGAAGTCCGTGCGGTCCGCAAGCCGGAGCCTTACAAGGGCAAGGGTATCCGCTACGAGGGTGAGCAGGTTCGTCGCAAGGCTGGTAAGGCCGCGAAGTAAGCAGTCGGCTTCACACCGCGTCGAATTTGATCAGCTCAAACGAAACATCAAGACAGCGTTAGATCGTCATGGACAAGAACAAAGCACTCGGGAAGCAGCGAACGCGGCGTAAGTTCCGTGTCCGGAAGCGGACACGCGGCACCGCCGAACGTCCGCGTCTGTGTGTTTCCCGTACGCACCGCAACATCACCGTGCAGGTGATCGACGACGAAGCCGGCAAGACCCTGGTTTCGGCCTCAACCGCCGACAAGCAGTTGGGCGGCTCGGTCAAGTACGGCGGAAACGCCGAGGCGGCCGCGGCGGTTGGCAAGGCGATCGCCGAGAAGGCGACCGCGGCCGGCCTGAAGAACGTCTGTTTCGATCGCGGACCTTACAAGTATCACGGCCGCGTCGCGGCCCTGGCTGACGCCGCCCGCGAGGGTGGGTTAGAATTCTGATTCGGGCATCCCGGATCGGACAGCAGATAAGAAACACGAAGCATCCCCTGCCGGCCCTCCCGCCGACACCAAACCATCGAGGCGAACGCCGTGGCTCGCGACCGACGCGAAAAGAAAGACCGCCAGCAAGGCGAGCTCTCCGAGAACGTGGTGAAGATCAAGCGCTGCAGCGCCGTCGTGAAGGGCGGCCGCCGCTTTAGCTTCGCCGCGCTCGTGGTGGTGGGCGATAATAAGGGCAAGGTGGGCCATGGCTACGGCAAGGCCAACGAGGTCCCGCCGAGCGTCGAGAAGGCCCGCAAGGCCGCCATGCGGAACATGATCGCCGTGCCGATGGATGGCTCGACGATCCCGCACACGGTGAAAGGCCGTTTCGGCGGTGCCGAGGTTATCTTAGTGCCGGCGTCCGAAGGTACCGGTGTGATCGCGGGTGCCGCTGTGCGTGCCGTCTGCGAATCGGCCGGCATCCACAACATTCTTACAAAGAGCTTCGGCTCGAATAATCCGGTCCCGCTGGTCAAAGCGACCATCGAGGCCCTCAAGAAGCTGCGGACCCAAGCTGAGGTCGAGCGGCTCCGGGGAGTGACCTTGTCATGATTCTGAACGACGTACACCGCGGGATTCAGAAAAACCGCAAACGCAAGCGTATCGGTCGCGGCCCCGGATCGGGCCACGGCAAGACGTCCGGTCGCGGCCACAAGGGCAACGGCTCGCGTGCCGGCTCTGGGCCGCACCGCATGTTCGCCGGTGGTGCCACGACCCTGTGGCAACGCATCCCGAAGCGCGGCTTCAACAACAAGTGGGCGAAGACCGTTGTGGTGGTCAACGTCGGCGAGTTGAATGACGCGTTCAACGATGGCGACGAAGTCACCGTCGAGCTGCTGTCGCAGCGAAACATTGCCAAGGGCCGTTTCGACGAGCTCAAGGTCCTCGGCGATGGCGAATTGACCAAGAAGCTGAAGATCTCGGCTCACCGATTCAGTAAGTCAGCCGCCGAGAAGATCGAGAAAGCGGGCGGCGAGATGTCCGTGGTGCCCGGCAAGACGCCGGTCGCGGAGAAGCAGCGTGACAAGCGGGCCGCCAAGCAGGCGGCGAAAGCCTGAGCGTTGTCGGATTGAGTCGGGGTTGCGGTCGGGACGTCTCGCGGCCTAACTTTTCCGCAAGAGACGCCCGCCTCGGCGGGCACCAACCAACGAGCCCCGCCAAGGGGTGCAACCATTCAACTGGGTTCGCTGTCATTGGCTTGATGCCTATACGGCCCGCCACAAGGGACTGCGTCCGGCGCCATGTTTGAGAAACTCCGCGTTGTCTGGCAGATCCCCGAGCTGCGGCAGAAGATTCTGCTGACGCTCTTGATGCTCGCGATCTATCGCGTCGGCTTCCAGATCAGCCTGCCGATCGTCGATACCGAGCGGATCGCTGCCCTGAACGATTCGCAAGGCGGCTTGAGCGATATGCTCAAGCAGGTCGCGGTGCTCAGTGCCGCGAACTTGAGCAACATCACGATCTTCGGCCTGGGCATCATGCCCTATATCTCAGCGTCGATCATCTTCCAGTTGCTCGGCAGCGTGATCCCGCAGCTCGAAGCCCTCCAAAAGGAGGGCGAAGCGGGGCGTAAGAAGATCAACGAATACACCCGCTATGCAACGGTTATTCTTTGTTTGATCCAGAGCTGGTTCTTTGTGACCTCGTTCGCCAACTCCCAGAAACTGGTGGCGGCGGAGTTCGTCGATCCGGCGTCTGGCAATATGTATTTAAGTTGGACCATCGTCTCGGTGTTGACGATGACCGCCGGCACGATCTTCCTGATGTGGCTCGGCGAGCAGATCGACGAGTACGGCATCGGCAACGGCATCAGCCTGCTGATCATGGCCGGCATCCTTGCTCAGATGCCGCTGGCCGGTTATCAGCTCTACGAGCAATCGACCCTAACTTTGGGTGACACCGGCGGGCTGGACCCTCCGAAGCTCCTGATGCTCGCGGCGATGTTTATCGCGGTGGTCGTCGGCACGGTCTATATCACGCTCGGCCAGCGTCGCATCACGATGCAGAGCGCTAAGCACCAACGGGGCCGTCGGGTGATGGGCGGTGGCAAGAGTTACCTGCCGCTGAAGGTCAATCAAGCCGGCGTCATGCCGATCATCTTCGCCAGCAGCTTGCTGATGTTTCCGGCTCTGCTGTTGGGGCAGGTCGCGACCATGGCCCAGGGCTGGGAAGACGGCTTCTTCAAGTCGGCCTTGCTCGGCTTGAGCGGGGCCTTCCAGCGTGAGACCTTTGTCTACAACCTGACGTTCCTGGCGCTGATCTACTTCTTCTGCTACTTCTGGACCGCCATCACCTTCAATCCGAAGGATATGGCGGAGAACCTCAAGAACTTCGGTTCGTTCATCCCGGGCTACCGTCCCGGCAAGCGGACCGCCGACTACCTCGAGAAGGTGATGTTCCGCATTACTTACGTCGGGGCCGGCTTCCTCGCCTTGATCGCCATCGTGCCAACGCTGATCAATGGGCTGCTCGGAGTCGAATGGTCAATCGCCATGTTCTACGGCGGAACCAGCCTGCTGATCGCTGTCAGCGTGGCGTTCGACCTGGTTCAGAAGATTGATAGTCACCTAGTGATGCGTAACTACAAGGGCTTGTTGGAGTAGCATGCCCGAGAGGTCGCGGGCCGCAGCGTCCCAGCCGATCGCCGACCCCGACGTCGGCGACCAATCAAGCGGCGGAGGGTCGCCATCATGCGTGTCATTTTCATCGGACCTCCCGGCGCGGGCAAAGGAACGCAATCGGAACGGGTTGCCGATTCGCTCGGTTTGATCCACCTTTCGACGGGCGACGTCCTGCGTGAGTCTCGCGATGCCGGCGATGCGATCGGCGTCGAAGCGGCCAAGCATTTTGAGGCGGGGCTGTTGGTTCCCGATGATCTGGTCCTCAAACTCGTTGACGAGCGGCTCTCTGCCAAGGATTGCCAGCAGGGGTACCTGTTCGATGGCTTCCCGCGAACGCTCCGGCAAGCGGAAGAACTCGATGTGCTGCTGTCAGGGCACGGCACGCCACTAGACGCGGTGATCGAGTTCGCGATCCCGCAAGACGAGCTGTTCAAACGGTTGTCGGCCCGTGGCAGAGAAGACGACAGCGAGGAGACCGTTCGCGAACGGCTCCGGGTCTACGCCGAGATGACCGAACCTCTCTTGGGCTACTACGCCGGCCGGGGTGTCCTGCGGCGCATCAATGCGTTGGGCGGACCGGATGAGGTATACGAGCGGCTGCTCGCGGCGCTCAAAGAGCTCGAAGCCAGCGAGTAAGGCATCCGGGCGACCAAAGGCTACTCGGGCGACGCCGGAGGCATCGCGGCCGAAGAATCAAGGATCGTACGGGGTTAATCGAGAAAGCGGCGAGGCGAATCGGCTGTGATCCAACTCAAGAGCGAACGCGAGATCCGGCTGATGCGTCGGTCGGGACTTGCCGTTTGGAAGGCCCACCAGATCGCGAGGGAGATGGTCCGCCCCGGCGTGACGACTCGGGAGATCGACGCGGCGATCGCCGACTACTTCAAGAGCCGCGGCGGCGAGCCGCTCTTCCTCAACTACCCTAACGCCGAGGAAGGCAAAGCCCCGTTCCCGGCGGTCACGTGCATGTCCCTGAACGACGCGGTCGTTCACGGCATCCCCGACGACAAGCCGCTAGTGGAGGGCGACATCCTCTCGCTCGACACCGGGGTCCGGATCGGCGGCTGGTGCGGCGACGCGGCCTACACGTACAAGGTCGGTGAGGTTGCCGCCGACGTGCAGAAGCTGCTGGACTGCACGGAGGCCGTGCTCGACCTGGCATTCGACCTGCTGCACACCAAGACCCGCTGGAGCCAGGTTGCCTCGACGATGGAGCGATACGTCAAGGACCACGGTTTCAGCTCGGTGGAGAATTTCGTCGGCCACGGTATCGGCCGCGAGATGCACGAAGACCCCCAGGTCCCCAACTTCGTCAGCCGATCGCTGCGAGGGCAGGGGGATTTCCGGATCGAGCCCGGGCTCGTGATCGCGGTCGAGCCGATGGTCAATATGGGGGTCAAGCAGGTGAAGCTGCTGCGGGACGACTGGACCCAATCGACCAAAGACGGAAAGCCGAGTGCCCACTTCGAGCACACGATCGCCATTACCAAGGACGGCCCGAAACGCCTGACCGAGGCTCCCGCCGAACACGAAATGGAGCTCTTGGAAGACTGAGAGGCGAAGCCGCAGGCACCTCAGATTGCCAGCAAATCAAGCCCAATCGGCACCGTTTGGCGTCGCTGGGGGGCGGGGCTCCCAGAAACTCTTGGCAACAGGGGTTGAACAGGCGGCCTGAAGTCGCCTATTATCCTCGATTCTCTACGCTTCCCGCGTCCCGATAAGGGAGGAACGTCCCTGAATGGCAGGGAAGGCGGGCAGCTGCCCACGAACAACACGGCCCGATTCCCAGCGGTTGGGGCGATCGGCTGCCTACGAGAGGGGCGAGTTACGCTCGGCGACCAACGCCAGCGGCTCGCTCGACTAGCGAGATTCACGATGAAAGTCCGAGCCAGCGTCAAGCGAATTTGTGCCAAGTGCAAGGTGGTCAAACGCCGCGGCGTGGTCCGTGTCGTTTGCGAAAACCCACGCCACAAGCAGCGCCAGGGCTGACCCCAGCCCGGCGGCCTCGTCCGCCCTTGCTCTTAGCGATCGGCTCAGGCGGATCGCCCTTACGATCAACTACAGCAGCAATCACTTCGAAGACCTATGCCACGCCTCCAAGGTGTTGATATCCCGCCGGATCGCCCGACGGTTGTCTCGCTGACTTACCTATACGGGGTGGGTCCGCAGATCGCTCGTGAGCTCTGCGAGAAGGCCGGTGTGAATCCGACCGCTCGTGCTCGCGAGATGACCGAGGACGAAGCCGCCCGCATCGCGGCTTTGTTGGACAAGGACTACACGGTCGAAGGTCAGCTGCGTCGTCAGACGACCCAAAACATCTCGCGTCTGCGTGAGATCGCGTGCTACCGCGGCTTGCGGCACCGCCGTGGCCTGCCGGTACGCGGCCAACGAACCAAGACCAACGCCCGCACTCGCAAGGGTCCGAAGAAGACCGTGGCGGGTAAGAAGGGCGTTAAAGACCTCCGCTGATACCGGCCGGGTTCCTCACCAAACCATCTCAATCAGAGCCGTCGCTTGAAGCGAGGGCCAACCAGCAAGAAGAGACCTCACCGTGGCGAAAACGGGCAAGTCCGATTCGCGTCGTCGCACACGCCGCAACATCGCGGTCGGCGTGGCGTACATCAACGCAACGTTCAACAATACGACCGTCACGATCACCGACACCAAGGGCGATACGCTCTGCTGGGCCACGTCGGGGACGAGCGGTTTCAAGGGGAGCCGCAAGGCGACCCCGTTCGCCGGCCAGTGTGCCGCGCAGCAAGCCGCCGAGAAGGCCAAGAAGTTTGGCCTCCGCGATGTCGACGTGAAGGTGAAGGGCCCGGGCAGCGGTCGCGAGAGTGCCATCACGGCCCTCGAAGCGGCTGGCCTGAAGGTCAAGTCAATCGAAGACGTCACGCCGCTGCCGCACAACGGTTGCCGCCCCCGCAAGAAGCGTCGCGTCTGATCCTCGCTCAACGTTCAGTGTTTGCCGCGGTCTTTTGACAACGCGGCCCGTAACATCTTCCAAGCTCAAGCCTTAAGCCGAACATGGCTCGTTACACCGGTCCCGTTTGTCGTCTCTGCCGTCGCGATGGTGCGAAGCTCTTCCTGAAGGGCATCCGCTGCGATTCCGCCAAGTGTGCGTTCGAGCGTCGCGAAGGCCCTCCGGGCATGGCGCAGCCTCGGCGTGGCAAGATGACCGACTACGGTCAGCAGCTCCGCGAGAAGCAGAAGCTCAAGCACTACTACGGCGTGCTCGAGAAGCAGTTCCGCATCTACTTCCAGAAGGCGGTCCGCTCGAAGGGCAACACCGGCGACGTGCTGATGACCCTGATGGAGCGTCGCCTGGACAACGTGGTGCACCGCCTTGGCTTTGGCGTCAGCCGCTCGCAGGCCCGCCAGTTGATCGCCCATGGCCACATCACGCTGAACGGCCACAAGTGCACCATCCCGAGCGTCCAGGTTCGTGCCGGTGACGTGGTCCGCGTGAAGAACAAAGCAAACGCCTTGGATGCTGTTCGCGGTGCCCAATCCGAGAACAACAAGGATATCCCGGATTACTTGGCGGTGACCGAGAGCCAAGTCCCCGAAGGCATTGTCGGCCGCCTGCCCGATGTCAGCGATGTTTCGCTCCCGATCGACACCCAGTTGGTGGTCGAGCTTTGCTCTCGCTAAACCCCGATCTGAATCGGTTGCAACGGCCCACCGCGGCATAGCGGCTCCGGCAACGACAGCTCCTACCCCACAACTCGCCCCGGGTCGCCCCGACCCAGGCCGAAAGCAAAACAGCCTCCCTCAGGAGACTCCCGATGCATATTCGCTGGCGCGGACTCGAGCTTCCCAGCATGGTCACCTGCGAGCAGGAGACCCTGTCATCGACTTACGGCAAGTTCGTTGCCGAGCCGTTCCACCGCGGCTTCGGTGCGACCGTCGGCAACAGCCTGCGTCGCATCCTGCTATCGAGCCTCGAGGGCAGTGCCGTCACGCAGATCAAGCTGCACAACGCCCAGCACGAATTCACCACGATCCCGGGCGTCCTGCAGGACGTCACGGACATCGTGCTGAACGTGAAGTCGCTGGTGGTCAAGAACCACCTGGAAGCGACCAAGGTCCTCCGCGTCGAGCGCAACGCCGCGGGCGACGTGCTCGCCGGCGATGTCGAAGTCGATGAGTCGGTCGAGGTGATCAACAAGAATCACGTGCTCGCCACGCTGACCGACGACGTGCCGTTCGTCATGGAGATGGTCATCGAGAACGGCCGCGGCTACGTCCCGTCGACCGAGCACTCGGCGAACGTTCAAGAGATCGGCATCATCCCGGTCGATGCGATCTTCAGCCCGGTCACGCGGGTCCGCTACGAGGTCGAAGAGACCCGGGTTGGCCAGAAGACCAACTACGACAAGCTGACGATGGAGATCTGGACCGACGGTTCGGTCGGCCCCGAAATGGCAATGGTCGAATCGGCCAAGATCCTTCGGAAGCACCTCAACCCGTTTGTGCAATACTCCGAGCTCGGCCCGCAGGTCCGCTCGCCGGCCCGGGCGACCACGACCGGCGGCGTCGATCCGGCGTTGGAAGCCAAGCTCAACATGCCGATCGCCGAGCTCAACCTGAGCGTTCGTGCCGGCAACTGCCTGGAGAGCGAGAACATCCTGACGGTCCGCGAGCTCGTGTGCCGCAGCGAAGATCACCTGCTTGAAGTCCGCAACTTCGGCGAGACAACCCTCACCGAGGTTCAAGAGAAGCTCCGCGGTCTCGGCCTGCACCTCGGCATGCGGGTCAACCCGCCGGTCAGCGTCTGAGTCGGTGCGGTCCGATCGATTCGGACCGGGCCCGCAACGAATATCAAGCTAAGCAATCAGCTAAACGGCTAACCCACTACGTTCCCATGCGTCACCGCAAACGAGGCCGCAAGCTCGGCCGCAATCCGAGCCACCAGCGGGCACTGCTCCGCAGCTTGGCCAGCAACCTGATCCTCACCGAGCGCGACGTGGAGGACCTCCGGTTCCTCGACCTCGAATCGGTCCCGAAGGTGAAGGGACGCATTGTCACGACCATCAGCAAGGCGAAGGAAGTCCGCCCGCTGGTCGAGAAGTGCATCACGATCGCCAAGAAGGCCCAGCCGGCCCTCCGGGCGGCCGGCAAGCTCGCCCCCTCTGACGAGCGTGGCAGCGACGCTTGGAAGAAATGGCGTGCCAGCGACAAGTGGGTCGAGTGGAACCAAGCGATGGCCCCGGCGATCGCCGCCCGCCGCCGCTGCCTGCAACTGCTCGGCGACAAGAGCGCCGTGGCGATCCTCTTCGAGGAAGTCGCCCCGCGGTTCGAAGACCGTCCCGGCGGCTACACCCGCATCATGCGTCTGGCCACGCCTCGCCTCGGCGATAACGGCACGCGGGCGATCCTTGAGTTCGTTGGCATCCGCGATCGCGAAGTCGAGAAGGCCGCCAAGCCGGCATTCGACAACGTCGACGAGCCCGCCGATGACACGCCCGCCGAAGAGCCCGCGGTCGAAACAGCCGCGGCTGAAACGGCCGAGTCGAAAGACTGATCCGTCGGCGACAATCCAATCTTCTAAGCGAGCGGCGTCCCTCGGGACGCCGCTCGCTTTGTGTTTCGTAGAACGGGATTTACTGGACGCCGAGGGATCGCTCTGGGCTCGGCGTGTTGTCTCCCGTTAGGCTAATTGAGTATGCCTTTCGATTTCACCAACGCGATGGAACGCCTGTGCAGTGATATGTGTCGCCGCGTGCCGGAGCTCCGTCATATCGACATGGCTCGGGTTGCGGTGGGCTATCGTCAGGCGCGCCAGCGGGTGAAGCACGGCATCCAGGCCTCGCTCACGCCGCTGCGGTTCGAGGGCGGTGAAGAGACCGGCCTGATTCGCCGGCGGCGATACGCCTGCCCGCGCGTGTTGGATCGCCACGGACGCGAGTGCTTGTATGTCTTGAACTTCTATCTGCCGCGGTTCTTCGACCACCCGCTCGAAGAGCGCCTGACGACGATCGTCCACGAGCTGTGGCATATCTCGCCCGAGATGGACGGCGACCTCCGCCGGCACGAGGGGCGTTGCTACGCCCACGGCTCGTCGCAGAAGCAGTTCGACGCCCACGCCGCGGGGCTGGCTCGCCAGTGGTTAGCGGCCGACCCGCCGAGCGATCTCTTCGTCCTGCTCGAGACGACCTTCGCCGAGCTGCTAGCAGAGCATGGGGCCGTGATCGGAGCCCGCTACGCCACGCCGAAGATGGCCCCGGTCGAGGGCCGAGCGGCCGGCTGAGTCGATCTTGCCCCAAACGCTAGCGATCCGGTACCGTCCGCGCTTGGTCTGTTCGCTTTTCCTGGCACGTCGATCGCGGTGATTTGTGGCCCAACGGTCCTCCTACCATCGAAGCTTCCTGGCGTGGTTGTTTGCCCTGTCGGTCACGGCGGGTTGCAACACGCTGTTGATCGACGCGGAGAAGGCGTTGCCGGTCGGCTCGCCGCTGCGTGCCGCGGACCCTTCCGCCGATGGCGTTCGGTTCCAGGTCTCTTGGGCGACCCTGCCGCCCGATGCCGAGGTCGATGGCCAAGCCAGCCTCTGGCGGTTTGTTCAGGAGGAACGCCTCGACGCCGGCCTGCGGGCTCGGCTGCGTCGCAACGGGCTGCGGGCGGGAATCGTCGGTGGCGTGCCCCCGAAAGAGATCGCCCGGCTTCTCAACCCGAGGCCGACCCTGGCCCGCGCTGGCAACGAGGGATCCGTCGCCTTGATGGCGGGGGCGACCGGCGTGAAACAACAAGAGATGACCGTCCGGCCCGGCGAGCCCGCGATCGTCAACGCGGGCGAGGTCGCCCCTGAGGCGAGCCTCCTGCTCACCGACGAGCGTGGCCCGTTCGGCGAGACCTTCCACCAAGTCCAGCCGGTCTATCGGGTGGGCGCCGAGCCCAAGCCCGGCGGGGGACGGATCGTCTCCCTCTCGCCGGAGCTGCACTTCGGCGAAGCCCGCATGAAGTTCGTTGCCGCCGGCGCCGCCGGGATCACCCGGGCGAAGCCGCTCCGCGAGGAGCGGGCGTTCCCCGAGCTCCGCATCGAGGCCCCGCTGGTCGTTGGCGAGATGCTGCTGGTGACCAGCCTTCCCGGCTCAGGAAGCCGCCTGGGTGGGTTCTTCCATCAGGCCGAGGGGGAGGTTTCAGGCGCCCGCAAGGCGATCGTGGTCCGGCTGATCCAAGCCCCGCCGGAAGGGGATTTCGACGCCAGCCGTCGCGACGCCGATCGCCCCGACTTTTAGCCTGCCACAGGGGTCGGTAGGCCCCTCGCTTCGCGGGCCTTTGGGTCCACGCCCCTCGCTAGCCAGGCCCGGGAGCGGTAGGCTGTGGGGAACGAATTGGCAACCGATATCGGCCAGCCCCAACGCGGCTCCCGGCCGCCCCCACCTTACGAAGCTTTCTGAGGAGAGACCCCGATGCCTTTGGTCCCGTTGCGTCTGGTTTTGGATCACGCCGCCGAGAACGATTACGGCCTCGCCGCGTTCAACGTGAACAACATGGAGCAGATCCAGGCCATCATGGCCGCCGCCGAGGAGACCGAGTCGCCGGTCATCATCCAGGCGTCGCGTGGTGCTCGGGCCTACTCGCAGGACGCGTACCTGCGTCACTTGATCTTGGCCGCCGCCGAGCTGCACCCGAACATCCCGATTGTGATGCACCAGGACCACGGCAACAGCCCGGAGACCTGCCAGAGCGCGATCGACCAGGGCTTCACGAGCGTCATGATGGACGGTTCGCTGAAGGAAGACGGCACAACGGTAGGCGACTTCGACTACAACGTCGCGGTCACGAAGAAGGTCGTCGACTCGGCCCACGCTCAGGGCGTGTCGGTTGAGGGTGAGCTCGGTTGTCTCGGCTCGCTCGAGACCGGCGGCGGTGAGCAAGAGGACGGCCATGGCGCTACCGAAGAGCTGTCGCACGACCAGTTGCTGACCGACCCGACCGAAGCCGAAGAGTTTGTCGCCGCCACCGGCGTCGACGCGCTGGCCGTCGCGATCGGCACCAGCCACGGTGCGTACAAGTTCACCAAGAAGCCCACGGGCGACGTGCTGGACATGGGCCGCATCGAAGAGATCCACAAACGCCTGCCGAACTGCCACCTCGTGATGCACGGCAGCTCGAGCGTTCCGCAAGAACTGCAGGACATCATCAACCAGTACGGCGGCGAGATGAAGCAGACGTACGGCGTGCCGGTCGAGGAGATCCAGAAGGGCATCAAGCACGGCGTCCGCAAGGTGAACGTCGATACCGACAACCGGATGGCGATGACCGGAGCCGTCCGCAAGCTGCTCCACGAGCACCCGGAGAAGTTCGACGTCCGTGACTGGATGAAGCCGGCCCGCGAAGCGATGAAGCAGACCTGCATCGCCCGCATGACCGCGTTCGGCCAAGCCGGCCACGCGAGCAAGATTAAGCCGCAGACGATCGGTGCGTTCGTGAGCTTTTACAAGTAGCGATCCGCTTTCAGCGACAAGCACTTAGCAGCCGGTGGGGTTTTGCCCCGCCGGCTGCTTTTGTTGCTTTGGTGTGTAGAAGGTATACTCATCGTATGAGCACTGCCGAACTATCCGCCGACGCATCGACTGGATTAGTGACCGCTGAGGAGTTGCTGCGTAATTACCGTGATGTCCATTGCGATCTCATTGAGGGACGGGTCTGCCCGATGTCGCCACCAGGATTCGGCCACGGTTCGATCGAAATAAGACTCGGCTCGAAGCTTCAGTTGCACGTTGAAGCCGATGGTCTTGGGGTCGTTGTGGTTGGCGAGGCCGGTTTTATCGTCGAACGAGACCCCGACACGGTGCTCGGTGCGGATATAGCATTTGTGCGTAAAGATCGCGTTGACGCGATTGGCGTTACAGAGAAATATTTTCCTGAGGCACCCGCCTTGGCGGTAGAGATCGTTTCGCCGAGCGATGTTGCCGAGCGTGTGGATGACAAAGCCCGCCGCTGGCTAGCCGCCGGCACCGAGATGGTCTGGGTCGTTTATCCGAGCGGTCGTTCCGTCACGGTCTACCGCTCTCTCGACAACGTGAAGATCTTGACCCAAGACGCGACGCTCGACGGAGAGGATGTCGTCCCCGGTTTTTCCTGCCGGGTGAGAGAGCTGTTTCCGGACGCGGTGTGACACATCACGATCTGGTTGATGCCCCGTTTGGTTTCTGTGAGTGGAGGCGACTATGAATAAGCCAGTCGTTATCACGACACCGGTTGCGTTGCTCTTGTTGCTAGTGGCTCAGGTATCGGGTGCTGAAGATTACGCCTCAGGCGTTGTCATCGGAGCGGCTGAGCTGGCTGAGCAGATCGGGGTCTCGGACCCAGCCGTGGTCGTTCTCGATATGCGTCCGCCTGATAGCTACGCCGCCGGGCATGTCCCTGGGGCCAGGTTAGTGACCGGCGTAGCAGACTTCAGAAAACTGTTTGATGGCAGCGGCGGAACGGCGGATTACGCTGCGAGCCCCTTTCATGCCTTGTTCGGCACTAACAAGCCGCAAAGCGTAGCGCTCTACGGCGAAGCGACCGATCCAAACGTTGCCAGGGCTTGGTGGCAGCTTCGCTATCTGGGGATCGATGGGGCGATGGTGCTCAACGGCGGCTGGCGGGCCTGGGAGTCGATTAAAGGGCCGGTCGAAGCGGGGTCGAAGCCGATCGTCTATCACGGACTCGGTTTTGACAAGCCATTCGTGGTGAATACGCAGCCGACACTTCTCGTCGAGGGACAAATCTTGCGCAAGCAACTTGGTCAAGGCGCGACGCCGATCTTGATCGACGCCCGCAGTGAGCGTGAATACGCCGCCGGCTGCGTTCCCGGTGCAAAGCGGTTGGAGTGGTCTGAACTGGTCAACGCCAAGAGCGGTAAGTTGCTGCCCGCGGATGAGTTGCGAGAAAAGTTTGCCAGCATTGGCGTTGATCCGAAGGAACCGACGATCAGCTACTGCCGCAGCGGCGGGCGGGCTTCGGTCACGGTGCTCGCTTTGGCAGCGCTCGGTTCGGAGCAGGTGGCCAACTACTACGGCAGCTGGACCGAATGGCAAGCGGCGGGTGGCCCGGTTCAGTCGGGAGATGCCGGGCAATGATCCGTCGTGACGTGCCGCGGGGGTCTGAGAAGCCCGGGCGTTGGCTGCTGATTAGCCAGCCAGAGCACGCGCGGTTGAGTTACGAACTCGCCGCGTCGTGGGGCAACGAGACGGTGCCGCCGTTGGTTTGCCCGCCTGACGAGGCCGATCACTCGCTCGCCGGGGTGCGGCGTGAACTGCTCGCGGCGATCCTCCACCACGACGACGGCTGGCTGGGCTGGAGCGACTCGCCGTTGATCGACCCGGAGCATGGCCGGCCGTACGCCTTCACGGAGATGCCGACCGCCGAGGCCCAGCGGATCTGGACCGATTCGATCGCCGCCTGCCGAGGGCACGGCCCGCTCGCCGGCTGGGTGGTGGCGTCGCACTTCTCGGCGTTGCAATCGAAACGCGATGGGGACTACCCGGAGTGGATCGCTTGGCTGGAAGAAACCGACGCACAACGGGCCGGCTGGTTGGCCGAATGGCTCGCCGCTTCCGAGCACCACACGCAAGAGCTCGCCGATCGCTGTCTTGCCTGGCTGCAGGCGTTCGACTGGATCAGCCTGTGGCTCTGCTGCCGGTGCCCTGTGATGCCGGGAGATGAACTGGTTGAGCCGCTCACCGTTGGCGGCGACGAGACCGGCTGGCCGGCGGTATCCTTCACACCTTGTTCAGCAGGCGTTGTTCGTATCGAGCCGTTTCCGCTGGGCCCTCAACGGTTCAAGCTGCGAGTCACCGGCTACCTGCTTCCGATCAGGCGGGGCTCGAACACGGTTGAAGCTCTTTTGCCTTCCCGTGTGAGCTGGGACCTGATCTGATTTGTCTCGCGCCGAGACGCTGAGACGGCAGAGGACGAAGTAGGAATGGCTTCTCGCCGTTGCGCGGCAGCCGAACCCGATGGGGTATCACTCATGCATAGGCGCGACGGCGCAAAGCAAGCCGCGTGCGATACCTCCGCAGTCTCTGCGCGAGATTTACGCGACTTCGCCCCATTCGATTACGAAGCCTTCTTGGCACTTGGGACATTTCACCCGCTTGCCAAGGAACTCGACCGGCACCTGCTGTTTGTGGGGGCACGTTGGGCAGTTGATGAGGACCGTGTCGGCATCGGTAGGCGTGCTCGGTAGCGGGATGTCGGCCGCTTCGAGCGTGATGAGTTGCTGGTTGGTCAGGTCGGGTTCGCTGGCGAGGCGGTTCGCCATGCGGAGGATCGCTTGCTCGAACAGGTTGCGGACCGCGCGGCCGTTGCCGAAGTGGCGATCACGTGTGGCGTGCAGGTCGGTGATCGCTTGGATCACCCGCAGGCGGCCGGTCGGGGTGATCTCGTAGTGGTGCTGCTCCATCAGGCGGCCGAAGATGTGGCAGAGCTCCAGCGGTTGGTAGTCGTCGAATCGGATCGTCCGCGAGAACCGGGAGCCGAGGCCGGGGTTCGTTTGCAGCAACTCGTCCATCTCGTCGGGGTAGCCGGCGAGGACGATCGCGAGCTCGCGGCGGTCGTCTTCGGCCCGTTTGAGCAGCGTCTGCACGGCCTCTTGGCCGAACGGGTCGTCCCCCTCGCCGGCGACAAGGCCGTACGCCTCATCGATGAACAGCACGCCGCCGATCGCTTCGTCGACCTTCTCGTTGGTCTTGGTCGCGGTCTGGCCGGCGTAGCCCGCGACGAGGCCCGAACGTTCGGTCTCGATGAGCTGCCCGTTGGGCAACACGCCGAGCGCCCGCATCGCTTCGCCGAACAAGCGGGCGACGGTCGTCTTGCCGGTGCCCGGGTTGCCCGTGAAGACCAGGTGCAGGCTGATCTCCGTGGCGGGCAGTCCACTCTCAGAGCGCCGGCGTTGGAGGGCGAGGTAGTTGGCGAGCGATCGGACCTCCTGCTTGACCGCCGCGAGGCCGACCAATCGCTCTAGATCCTCAAGCACCTCATCGAGCGCGCGTGCCGGCGGCTCCTCGACAGCTTCTTTCGTTTCCGGCTTGGCCGCTGCGCCCGTTGGAGGGGCCGGTAGAGGCTGCTGCGTGGCCGGTTCCACGGCGACGATCGCCCCGAAGAGGCGCGTCAGTTCGTTGGAGACCCGCTGGATGGCAGCGGTCTCGCTGGCGGCGAGCACGCCGTCGATGCGGGCGACGAGGTTCGATTGCCGGACGATGAGCGTCTCGAGTTCGACGCGACGATCGTGCAACGGAGCGAGGCGGATGAACGGCCCAACCAGGGTCTGCCAAGCGAGCTCCTTGGTCTTCTCCGCCGCGTGGTGGATCGTCCGATTCAGATCACCGCCGGTGAGCCGCTCTCCCCAGAGGTGTTCGCACAAGACCTCGGCGAGGCGCAACTCGGCATCGGTCCAGACTTGGTCGGCTTGGCAGATGCTGATGTAGAGCCGCAGCACGAGGCCGCGGTGCAGGTCGTCCATCCTCGCGACCAAGTCATGATCGAGCGGCGTTAGCTCGTGGTGCTCCCGCTCGATCAGCCGAGCACTAGATCGATAGAGCTCTCGCGTATCGCTCAGTAGGCGGCGGTAATGCTCGATGTTCTCGCGAGAATCGGTCACGCCACGTCGCCGTCGATTGTGTTGTCTTGGGACTGCTTTGAGTTTTCGTAGAGCTCTAGGATGCGCTTGGCATTCTCTGGTGGACAGGCGATCTTCCAGGCGGGAATCCATGTTAGAAAGAGTCGGTTCTTACGACTCAATCGTAGCGATACTCCATCGTAGTCGACCGCTTCAAACTCCTGCCAAGCTAGGAACCGATTACTAGAAGTCATAATTCCTGCTTGTCCAATCTTGTTGGAGCATCTCCATGCATGCACCCCAGCAAGCCCTGCCGATTGGACTGTGATAAAAACAAGAAACACCATGTCAGGGCCGCTTGAACAAGGCAAGGAGCCCATGAGCGCATAAGAAGCAATCAGAGACACTAAGGCGACGACATGAATGATTGTTCCAGCCGCTAACCCGATGGCTATAGCCCACCTACTCTCAGGCAAATCAACGACAGTACACTTGCCTAGCTTTCGTTTAAGACGCCGCTCAAGTAGCCCGAGAAGTGCGGCAAAGAACGTTCCCCCTAAGATGACCGTAGAAGCAGCCGCCACCCCGCAAGCGACTAGAAGCCGTTGCTGCTTGATCTCATCCAGCTGGCGGATGTAGGGAGCGGCAACGGCCAACAACAGGCACGCGGCGGTCGTAACAATCAGGATGCTCTTGAGCCGGAATCGCATGGCACCACGTTACCCCAGGATGCCGCTCTCTCCAAAACCGTCGGCGGGGGGATCGATCAGGGCGAGGATCTTGCCGCCCCCTTTGAGATCGAGCGGTTGGTCTTGGGAGTTGATCAGCACGCGGCCCGGTTCGGGGAAGGTGGCAATCACCAGGGCGTTGTCGCCGTACTTGGCCACGAAGTCATCGATCGTGTAGTCATCGCTCAGCGAGGTCTTCTTGAGCTGGGCCCCGCCGCTGAGCCGGCGGCGGAGTTCCTCGTCGGTCTGGCCTTCGCCGAAGAGCATCCGGCCGCGGAGGTGCTGCGGGATCCGTCGCCGGCGTTCGCTGGCTTGCTTCGGCGGGGTGAGCTGGTAGCAATTCTCGCTGCCGAAGACCTCGCGGAACTCGGTCGTCGCGATCGAGTTGACCTCGTCGTTGGGGGTCATCGCAAACAGGCGGCCGATCCCACCGAGGTCGACGCCGTGGTGGACAAAGTCGCTGCCGATGCTCGCGAAGTGGGCCGGCACGCCCGCCATCCGTGCCGACTGCACGCTTTGCGGGTTGGTATCGACCATCTGCACTGGGATGCCCTCCTTCTGAAACGCCTCGGCGAGCATCCGGGCGAGCGGCGTCGCGCCGGCGAAGAGGATGCCCTGCGGGTCGGACTTCGACAGGCCCAGCTTGCGGGCAAGCGGCCCAAGCGTCAGGCCATACGTCAGCACCGTGCCGACGATGACCAGGAACGTAACCAAGACCAGGCGGTCTCCCTCCTCGCTATGCAGGTCGAGTGCGAAGAGCGAAGCAACCGCCGCCGCAACGATCCCGCGCGGGTGGATCCAACCGAGCAGCAGCCGTTCGTTGATCGACAGGTCGCTCCCCATGGTGGCGAGCAGGGTCGCGATGGGGCGGATGACAAGGATCAACGCCGCAACGAACGCCAAGCCGCCCCAGCCGATGGTTGTCAGTTCTGGCAGGCCGATCTGCACACGCGACGATAGGACGATGAACAGCACCGCGATCAGGAGCACCCGCAGGTTCTCTTTGAACTCGACCACGTGCTTGATCGACGCGCGGCTCTGGTTTGCAAGGATCACGCCGAGCACCGTGACGGTCACGAGGCCCGACTCGTGCGAGACGGCGTTCGATACCGCGAAGACCAGCACCACCAAGCCGAGCACCACCGGGTTCTGCAGGTAGTCGGGGACGAGGTATCGCTGGAGCAAGATCATGATGAGCCATGCCGACGCACCGCCCAATGCGAGGCCGACGATCGCCGTCTTGGCGAGCATCCAGCCGGAGTCCGAGGCCAAGCCCGAGTCGATCCCGTGGGCGACGAACTCGAACACCAACGCGGCGAGGACCGCCCCGATCGGGTCGTTGACGATCCCCTCCCACTTGATGACCGAACCGACACGCCCCGTGGGGCGGACTTGGCGGAGCAGCGGGAGGACGACGGTCGGACCGCTGACCGTCAGCAGAGCGCCGAGCAGGGTCGCCATCGGCCACGAGAAGCCCATCAGCCAATGAGCGGCCGCGGTGCCGCCCCCCCAGGTGACGAGCAGGCCGACGGTCACCAGCCGGATAACGACCGAGCGGGTCTCGGTGATCTCTTTGAAATTGAGGCTGAGGCCGCCCTCGAAGAGGATCACGCCGACCGCTAACGAGACCAGCGGCAGGAGGGCCTCCTCGCCGACATAGCCTTCCGGCGGGCCGACGGCGATCCCGAGGCCGAACCCAAAGGCGAGCAGCAGCACGATCGCCGGCAGCCGGAGCCGCCACGCCAGCCACTGAGCCGAGACGCCCAGGAATAGGACCAGGGCGAGGTAGATCGGCGTGCTCAAATGGTCAAACATCGGCCTGCTCGGCGGGCGGCAGCGGGGGCAGGGCGTCCCGGTTGGACGCACCCTAGGCTTATGTATATGACCGCCAAACGCTCCGCTGGCCAGCGTCAGAGGCAAACCGAGCCTTGGTAAGCCGTTATAAGCGTTACGAGCGGCTGCCGAGCTGGTCGTTACTGGCCCCTCAAGTTGCCCCGCTTCTCAGCCGGAATTAGACTACTAGATCAGGAGTGGGCGACGGATCGGCCCTCATCCCCTGCCGATCCAGCCCGACCGCCGCCCCCGCCGGGGCGCCCGTGATGACTCGATTCTCGTTTGATTTTTGCCTGTCCGGCCTGCTGATGGGTCTTGTGTTGGGCCTCGCTGCGCCGGCCGCTGCCCAGTTTGCGTCGGCCGAGCCGTCGCCCGGCGCCAAGCCGCGGCAGTTCGCCCCGGGCGTGGAGACGGTCATCCCGCCGTCGATCGATCCGGGCGAGACGCTCACCGAGCACCCGCTGGTCGAGCTCCGCGCCAAGGATTCGTTGCAATGGGACCCGAAGCTAGTTGCCGACCCGACGCTCTACGAGAAAGCGGCCAACGCGAAATTCACCCGCGAGATCTGGTGCCTGGAGTTCGCCTTCAAGCCGCTCCGCATGATCCGCTTGATGGACCCCTCGACCGAGTCGGGCCAGCGGCTGGTTTGGTACTTGGTTTACCGGGTCAAGCACCCGGGGACCGGGCTCAAACCACAGCTCAGCAAGGCCAACGGCAGCTTCTCAGCCACCGAGGTGAAGATCGGCCCGGTTCGTTTCTTGCCGCACATGGTGCTCCAGGGCCAGGATGTCGCCCCGGACGGCGGCAAGATCTATCGGGCGTACCTCGATCAACCGATGCCGGAGGCCGTTCCCGCCATCCGCCAGCGTGAGACCCCGGGCCGCAAGCTCTACACCGCGACCACGATGCCGCTGGAAGAGCTCAAGCCGGGTGAAGAGCGGTGGGGTGTGGCCCTCTGGAGCGAGATCGATCCGGAGATCGACTTCTTCAGCGTGTACGCCCGCGGCCTCACGAATGCCTACGACTGGACCGACCCGCCGGGCGTCTACGAGGCGGGCGACCCGCCGGGCAAGGGGCGTGAATTCGTCTACAAGACGCTCCAGCTCAACTTCTGGCGTCCCGGCGACCGATTCCTCCAGCACGAGAACGAGGTCCGCTACGGCGTCGCGCCCGGGAAAGCTGGGTTGTATGGGGTCGAGGAAGGGGTTGCCCATCGTTGGGTTTACCGCTAGGCTGCGGGGCTCGGTAAACGTCCACCCCGCCGGGGGCAGGCCCGTCTGGCCCGTCCCGCGGCTTTAAGCAGCAAAAACAGCGAGGGCCCGTTATGGCTCACAAAAAGGGACAAGGCTCCAGCCGCAACGGTCGTGACTCGAACGCTCAGCGTCGGGGCATCAAGAAGTTCGGTGGCGAGCACGTCATCTCGGGCAACATCCTGGTCCGCCAGCTTGGCAACAAGTGGCGTCCCGGCAAGAACGTCGGCCAGGGCAAGGACTTCACCCTGTTCGCCCTGTCCGAGGGCCACGTGATGTTCGACCAGAAGGGTCGCCGCATCAACGTCGTGTCGAAGGAAGCCCTCGACGCCGACATCGCCGAGAAGCACGCCGCCCGCGCGGCAGTCGCCTCGTCGAACTGATTGCGGCTAAGAGCGTCCAATGGAAGGGATGCGTCTCACCAGAGACGCATCCTTTTTTATGCGCTTCCGCTACGGCGCTAGTTCGGAGGCGCTGGGCGCTGGTTTTTAAAGGACAACCATGGCTGGGTACCAAGATCTCCAGGTTTGGAAAGCCTCGATGCGTTTCGCACTGAACGCCTATCGCGAGACGAAAGCGCTGCCGAGCGACGAGAAGTATGGGTTGACCAGTCAACTGCGACGCGCGGCTGTTTCTATCCCGTCGAACATAGCGGAAGGCCATGGCCGCAACTCGCCCGGCGACCTCGCCAGGTTCTGCAACATCGCCCTCGGTTCGCTTGCCGAGGCAGAAACCCAAGTCTTGTTGGCCCGCGAACTGACTTATCTTGAGCAAGCAAGAGCGGACGAGTTGCTTGGGCAAGCCGACAAGATCGGACGTATGCTACGCGGTCTCATCCGGTCTACCAAGCAGCAGACCTAACGCGGGCACCTAGCCTTCAACCAGCGCCCAGCGCCTCACAACAAGCGCCTCACTATGTTCGTAGACCGTATCACCGTCGATGTCGAAGCCGGGCGTGGTGGGGATGGCTGCATGTCGTTTCGGCGTGAGAAGTACGTGCCGCGTGGCGGGCCGGACGGGGGCGATGGCGGCAACGGTGGCAGCGTTATCGTCGTGGCCAAGCAGGGGGTCGACTCGCTGCAGGAGCTCGTCCATCGCAAGCACTGGCGGGCCAAGAGCGGCGTCCCCGGGCAGGGGCAGAACCGCCACGGCGCGAACGCCGCGGATATGACGATCCACGTCCCGCCCGGCACGATCGTCCGCGACGAGGCCCACGGCATGGTCCTGCGCGACCTGGCCAACGACGGCGACACGGTCGTCGCCGCCCGGGGCGGCAGGGGGGGCAAGGGAAACACCCGATTCAAGTCGTCGGTCAACCAAGCCCCGCGCGAGTGGACCCCCGGCGGCGATCCCGAGAAGCGGCGGCTGACCTTCGAACTCAAGGTGATCGCCGACGTCGGCCTCCTCGGCCTGCCTAATGCCGGCAAGAGCACGCTCTTGAGCCGTGTCTCGCGAGCGAAGCCGGAGATCGCCAATTACCCGTTCACAACCAAGCGTCCCAACCTGGGCATCGTCGAGATCGATTGGGATCGCCAGTTCGTGATGGCCGATATCCCCGGCTTGATCGAAGGGGCCAGCGAGGGGCACGGCCTCGGGCATGAGTTCTTGCGGCACGTCGAACGGACCCGCGTGCTGGTTCATCTGGTGGAACCGACGCCGGACGACTTGTCGGACCCGATCGAGAACTACCGAACCATCCGCCGCGAGGTCGAGACCTATGGCGACAAGCTGGGGACCGACCTATCGAGCCGCCCGGAGATCGTGGCGGTGAGCAAGGCCGAGCTGCCCGGCAGCGAGGAGTTGCAAGAGAAGCTGGCCGAGGCCATCGGTGGTGAGGTGCTGCGGTTTAGTTCCGCGACCGGCGAGGGGCTCAAGGAGTTGGTGAATCGCATCTGGGAGCGGCTGCACCCCTCGGAAGGCTGACCCGCTGAGTCCTTCGCGGCATCGAAAGAATAACGGCCGTCGAGCCGCCGCGTTGCTGGGGAGCAACGCGGCAAAAGACTCGACGACCGTTACGGAGGACACTCGTTATTCGGCGTGCGTTACCGATTTTATTCGCCTTGTCCCATCGAGTAGCCGGCCTCTCCGTCGAAGGTGCAGAGGTGCTCGGTCTTGATGAAGTCGAGGCCTTGTCGGGCGATGCGTGCCTGCAGGGCGACGATCTCGCCGTGCGTGATTGGCGAGTCATCGTTGGCGACGAACCGGCAACGCCAGTGGTCGGTGCAGAAGGTCTCGGGCAAGCCGTTCGGCCAGACCTTCACGCCCCGGTTGGTAATCATTTTCAGCTTGAGGCCGAGGTGCTGTGCGGCGCTCTGCATGAAGATCGCCAGCATCTCGGGGCTCCGACCGGGTCGGTCCCAATCGATGAAGACATCGACCCCAACGATCTCCTTCTTGGGCTTCGGGACCCCCGCCCGCGAGGCGGCCTGGGCCTCGCCCGCATGGCGGGGTGCCTCGGCGATCGGCTTGCCGGCCGCCTTGGGGAGCTTCGAGGGTGTTTGCCCCAACCGGTCGATGACCGCGTCGGCGAACGCCTGCGTGCCAACCTTCTCATGGCTGACGTGCGGGTCGTAGATGTCGGGCGTGTGGACGCCGTCCTCGATCGTCTTGAGCCAGGCGTTGTGCAGCTTGGCGGCCATCGGATGCTGGCCCACGTGACGCAGCATCTGCACGGCCGCCAGCAGCAGCCCCGAGGGGTTCGCTTCGTCGCGGCCGGCGATCATCGGCGCGCTGCCGTGGATCGCTTCGAACATGGCACAGGTCGGGCCGATGTTCGAACTGCCGCCCAGCCCGACACTGCCGGTGATCTGCGCGGCGACATCGCTGATGATATCGCCGTACAGGTTGGGCGTGACGATCACGTCGAACTGCTCGGGCGAGTCGGCCAATCGGGCGGTGCCGATGTCGATGATCCAGTGCTCGTTCTCGATCTCGGGGTACTCCGGAGCGATCTCATCGAAGACCTGATGGAACAAGCCATCGGTCGCCTTCATGATGTTGTCTTTTGTGAAGCACGAGACCTTCTTCCGCCCGTTGGCCCGGGCGTACTCGAACGCGTAGCGGACGATTTTCTCGCAGCCGGGCCGGCTGATCAGCTTGAGGCACTGCGTCACCTCGGCGGTCTGGCGGTGTTCGATGCCGGCGTAGGTGTCTTCCTCGTTCTCACGGACGATGACAACGTCCATCCCCGGGAAGCGGGACGGCACGGCCGGGTCGTAGGCGACGCAGGGCCGCACGTTGGCGTACAGGCCGAGTGTCTTGCGGGTGGTGACGTTCAGCGACTTGAAGCCGCCCCCTTGAGGCGTTGTGATCGGTCCCTTGAAGAAGATCCCGGTCTTACGCAGCGAATCCCACGTCGAGGGCTCGATCCCGGCCGAGAACCCCTTCGAGTAGACGCTCTGGCCGATCTCGACGAAGTCGTAGTCCAACGGGGCGTCGAGGGCCTCCAGGACGCGGAGCGTGGCGTCCATGATCTCCGGGCCAATGCCGTCACCACGGGCGACCGTGACCGCGACGCGTTGCCCGGTATCCGACGGTTCGGCGGGGTTGGGCGAGACAACGGTTGGGTTGGACGATAACATCGCAGACATGGTCTCGGGCTCCGAGATTGGACAGGGCAGTACGGCCGACATGTTGTGAATATCGACTCACGAATGGTAGTTCGTGAATAAAAAGCCGTCAATGCCGCCAGGCGAGGAATATGGCGAAAAACGACAAAGAACCGACCGATCGCCCCGGCGACGGCGGCGGCTGGACTTTTCTGAGCAATCACGCGCACGTCTTGCTGGTGCTAGCGGCGGAGCCCGAGTTGCGACTCCGGGACGTGGCCGACCGCGTCCGCATCACCGAACGCGCCGTCCAGAAGATCGTGGCCGAGCTCGAGGCGGGCCAAGTCCTCACCCGCGAGCGTGACGGACGCCGCAACCGTTACGAGGTGCATCCCGACAGGCCCTTGAGGCACCCGGTCGAAGAGCACTGCCAAGTGGCCGACCTTATCAAGATGGTGCACGGCACGAAGCGGAAACGCTAAGAGCCACCGCTAGCGGCGTTTGCGGAGGGCCTTCGTCAGGGTCCGGTCGAGCGTGTTGGCGAAGGCCTGCACGTCCTTCGGCGTGAGCGGCTTGGGGCCTTTGGTCTCGATGCCGGCCGCGCGGAGTTCGTCCATCAGGTCACGCGAGGCGAGCCGGTCGTGGACGCTGGCGTCGTCGAGCAGCTCGCCGCGGCTATCGATCGCGATGCCGCCGGCCGCCACCACGCGAGCCGCCAGCGGGATATCGCCGGTGACGACCAAGTCGCCCGGCTGCACGCTCTCGGCGATGCGATCGTCGGCCACGTCGGGGCCGTCGGTGACGGTGATCGCACGCACGAACGGCGAGCGCGGCACCCGCATCGTTTGATTGGCCACCAGGATGGCCTCGACTTCGAGTCGTTGGGCGGTCTTGAAGAGGATCTGCTTGATCGCGACCGGGCAGGCATCGGCATCGACCCAGATGCGGAGCGGCTCTGCCTTGGCTGGCTCGTCCACGAAGCGTTTGTCCTTAGAGCGATTCGACGATGATTGCGAGGGTGATCGATTGCGAGGGTTGTCGCGACCCGGCTAGTCCGTTACGGGTTCGATAACCCAGCGATGCGACTCGGGCTGGTTGGCGGTCCACATGGCCTGACGATGCTCCTCGGCTTGCCGCTCGAGCCTCGCCTCTTGCGGGGCGGCGGCCAGGTACGCTTCGACCTGCGACTCAAGGTATTCATACCAGGGCTTATCTTTGAACTGCTGGATATGCGTTCTGAGTGCGGCTCGGAGGGCCTCGCGGTCGTCTTCTGAGACCGGCGGGTTGAGCTTGGCGATCATCGAGTGCCGCACATGCATCACCGCTCGCAACCGCTTAACGACTCGCCTCCGCTGGGCGTCGTGGGACGCGACACGCACGGCTTGCTTGTGCTGAGGCGTCGCCGTGTTGTTGGACTGGTTGATGCCCTCGGCTAGCTGCTTCGCCGAGTAGATGCCAACCAGCCTGCCGTCGATCTCCATCCGGTAAGAACCGGGCTCCAAACCGCCGATCCGGATCGTCTGCTGATTCAGCTCTTGCTGGAACGGCACCCACTGGAGTGCTTCGAGTTGATCGCTCGCGATTGGGAAGGGAAGAGCCGACTCGGTGCAATCGAAGGCGACGCGCGTCGGGGTGAGGCGAGCGCCACTCTCGAGGACACAATTTTCTTGCTGCTGGACCCTGCCGGCCGCGGCCTCGATATCGATCGCGGAGACCGTTGCGGGCATCCCTTGCGCCTTGAGGAACTCGTAGGACATCACGAGGTGCCCCGGCCCCTCCGGGTGGACTCGGTCGCGGCCGATGACGGTCGCGGTTGGGTCGTCTTTCTGGAGTCTAGCGTTGAGCTCGACCATCGGCGTGTAGAAGTCGATCACCTCGCCGCCATGCTCCTTGGCAAGTTGATCGAGGAACGCTCCGAAGCGCCCGAGTAACGCGTTCTTGCCGATTAAGGTCCGCTCCTTCAGCAACGCGGTTTCGTCGTAAATCGACGGCTTAATAAAGATGATGCGACAACCGAGTTCGGACAACGAATCGGCAAGCTCACGCATCTCCTTGGCGTAGACGTCAAAGGCCTCATCACGCCCTTCGAGCCTCCAGTCGGCGAGCTCCTCGCCGCGGTCCATGAAGCACCAGGTCCAAGCGTCGTTCATGCCAAGCATGATTGTCGCAACGGTTGGCTCACGGCGGGCAATATCGGTAGCGAATCGCTGGTTGGTCCCCGGCGTGGTGTCCCCGGAGATGCCGGCGTTGAAGGCCGCAAACGGGCGATCCGGGAACCGGGTCGCATAGAACAGGTAGACGTTCCCGTGGTAGTTGCCGCCGTGGGTGATCGAGTCGCCGATAAAGACGACGCGGTCGTTCTCTGCGAACGGCTGGACTGCCGCAGCGGTTATCGGCTTGAGCTCACGGGAGTCGCTGGCCGCGGCCGGCAAGAGCAAGGCAGCAACCAGTGAGAGCCGTGCAGTGAGCATGAGCGTGTTGAGTCGCCGAGAGGAGTTCGCCGGTGCGGTTGACGATGCCACCGACATCCCAAGTATACACCGTGAGAAGCCGGCACAGCCCCGCTGCGCTCGGCTAAAATGGGGCATCGGTAGACGTCCGTTTCCGGCACCGTTTAACCAGGATCACCGCATTAAGAGCGTTCGCTTACATCTCGTGCTCCTGCTCTTGCTGCTCGCCACGCCTCGGTGTGAGGCGATCGTGTGGGCCAATGCCGCGGCCGACCCGCCTGTCGAGCAGGTCGGCGTGATGCGGCACGCGGGGCGGCTGCTGTACACCCGATGGGGAGTCTGCGGCGGCTCGTGTATCTGGATCGGCGATCGTTGGGTGCTGACCGCGCGGCATGGGGTCGACTCGTGGTCGGCTGATTCCTTGAGGGTCGATTTCCCGGCCCACGACAAGACTCGCTACCGCGTCCGGGAGCTCCACCTCCCAAAAGACACCGGGATCGATCTCGCTCTGTTGGAGCTCGAACGCCCACTGACGCACGTCGCCCCGCCGACACTCCGCACCCGCCCGCTCACGGCTGGCACCTCACTGCAACTCGGCGGCTATGGCGTGCACGGCCCGGCGGGCTCGGCCGGCGGTGGGTGCCGTTTTCATTGGGGCACTAATTCTGTCGAGTCGGTGAGGAAGTCGACCGCCCGATTCCGACTCGATCCTGTGACGAATGCAACACCACGCGAGGCGTTGCCGGCGCTCTTCGATAGCGGCAGCCCGGTCTTCGCCGTGGAAGGCGATCGGCCGACCCTGGTGGGCATTTCGATCCGGGTCTCGCACGGGTCGAACCCGACGGTGGGCGACCATGCGGTGATGACCACCCTCGACCCACAGGCCGATTGGATACGCCGGTTGGCGCCGGAGGTTCGCTGGCAAGAGTGACCGAGCTCAGCTCCGCCGCAACGCGACGGCGGCGAGCAGGTCATCGCTGCCGGTGCCGACGAGGCGTCGCAAGCAGGCTTCGGCCGACATCTCGCGGTGGGCGTCGGCCGTCGCGGCACGGTACGCATCGCCGAGCCGCCGTTCGGCGAGCGGGCTGGTGAGCCGGGGGTCACCGGCCGTCAGGATCAAACGCTGGCGTACGGCGAGCTCAAACGGGCGCGGGGCGTAGGAGCTTTCCGGTTCGGTCCAGCCGAGCGGCACGAGATCGCCGGCGTGCGATTCAGTCGCCGCGGCACGGACCGAGAGGGCGATCGTTGGGCCTGCGAACGCCCAGGTGCCGGACCCGCCGAGGCCGGCTGTTTCGTCTTCGGGGGGATCGACCAGAGCCGCGGTCGCCGCCAAGCCCTCGCCAGCGAGCGACGAGTTTTGGAGGCGGCGATTCAGCAGCGTGAGCAGGATGCCCGCGTCGGCTGCCTTCTCGGCAATCTCGGCCGCTTCTGCCATGAGCCACTCGACCGCGGTCCGTTGGGTCGCCGCGGTGCTCTCGGGTGAGTCAATCGATGCGGTCGCCAGAGCGAGCAAACGGCGATCGGACAACTCCCAGCAACGGGCCGCCGAGAGGCCTTCAGCGTGCGGTGCCGCCCACGCCGCGGTCTCGACCGGGGCGAGGCAGGGCGACGGCGAGAAAACGGGCGTCGGCCCAGCCGCCGGCTTGGCGGCCATCGGGGCCTTCTCGCTGGGGCGGCTCGGGGGAGTTGGGTTGTGTATCTCGTCCGCCCAGGTTTCGCCTTCGAGCTTGTTCTCGACTTCCAGGGCGAGGCGGCCGGCGACCACTTCGGCTAGCTCTACGGCCTCGTCCGTGATCACACGCGGCGTGTCGCCGAGCAACCACATCACGCCATGGATGGTGGTGTCGGAGGAGACCGGCAGGCAGACCGCGGCGGCCGCCTCGGGGGCGTGGAGGTCCCAGCCCATGGTCTCGGCGTGGTCTTCCAGCACGACCGCCCCACCGGCGAGGGCCGCCACGTCGGCCGGTGCATTGGCCAGCAGGCGTCGGCGGGTTGGCGGTGCGCACTTCCGCTCCGTCCATCGCACAGCGAGTCGCAGCGACTTGCTCTCGTTGTCCAACAGCCACAGCTCGCCCGCCTGGAACCCGCCGGCGAGCCCACGAGCCGCCCCGCGCAGCACGGCTCCGGCGATGGGCTTCAGTCGCTCCAGGCCCGACATCGGCTTGGGGGCCGCGCTGACCGGGCGATCGGACTGGGTGAGTGGCTTGGACGGCATGACGTGTCGCGGGTTGGGAGACGCTGGGCGCTAGTTTCTCGTTGCAGCGGCCGGAAGCTTTGCGCAGGACTCACAAGTTCACGGCCTCTTGCGGTTGCATCGGCTAGCAAAGTGGGCGACCCTGCGGCGAAGCCAAACACTGCGGGTTGTAGCGGCTGGCTTGTTTCGCCCCGATCTCCGCGACCAGCACCCAACCACTAGCGCCCATCATGCCCCTTCATTTCCGCATCCTCATCGGCATGGCCGTTGGCCTGATGGTTGGCTTCTTGGCCCTGTCGATCGGTGCCGAGTGGCTGGTCATCGATTGGGTCAAGCCGTTCGGCCAAATCTTTATCAACGCCCTGAAGATGATCGCGGTGCCGCTGATCATCGCCTCGTTGATCAAGGGCGTGTCTGACTTGAAGAACCTCTCGAGCCTCTCGGCGATGGGGGGCCGCACGGTCGGGCTCTACCTCTGCACGACCGCCGTGGCGGTGACGCTCGGGCTGGTCATCGCCAAGGTCGCCAACCCCGCCGGCAGCATCGACGCCGAGACCCGCGACTCCCTGGCGGCCTCGGCCGCCGAAGCCGCCGCCGGCAAGCAAGAGATCGCCGCCGAGCAGAAGGGCAAAGGCCCGTTGCAGCCGCTGGTCGACCTCGTGCCGAGCAACCTCTTCGGGGCGGCGTCCGACAACTCGCGGATGCTGCAGGTGATCGTCTTCGTGATCTTCTTCGGCGTCGGCCTGCTGCTAGTCGATGCCGAGCACGCCGCCCCGGTGAAGGGGTTCTTCGATGGTGTGAACGAGGTGATCCTCAAGTTGATCGACCTGATCATGCTCGCGGCCCCGGTGGGGGTGTTCGCGTTGATGGCGGCCCTCGCGGCGGAGACTCCGTCGTGGGGCGTGTTCCTGTCGCTGCTGTCTTACAGCGTGTGCGTCGCGACCGGCTTGGCGTTGATGATCTTCGGCTTCTACCCGTTGCTCGTGATCGCGTTCACCGGCCGCAGCTACACGTCCTTCTTCAAAGGCCTCGCCCCGGCGCAGCTCCTGGCGTTCTCTACCAGCAGCTCGGCGGCGACCCTCCCGGTCACGATGGAACGGGTTGAAGAGCACCTGGGCGTCGACGAGGAGGTCGCCAGCTTTGTGTTGCCGATCGGCGCGACGGTCAATATGGACGGCACCAGCCTCTACCAATCGGTGGCCGCTGTGTTCATCGCCGAAGCGTATGGCGTGAACATTGGGCTCACGGAGATGTTCACGATCGGCATGACGGCGATGCTCGCCTCGATCGGCACCGCGGCGGTGCCGAGCGCCGGCATCGTGATGCTCGTGATCGTGCTCGGCGCGATCGGCGCTCCGGAGGCCGGCATCGCCCTGATCTTCGCCGTCGATCGCGTGCTCGACATGCTCCGCACCGTGGCGAACGTCACCAGCGACGCCACGGTGAGCATGCTGGTCGCCAAGAGCACCGGCAAGCTCGGCGAGCCCCACGCGAAGGAGTGGGACGACGATTACCCGAAGGAGCAGGGATCTGCAAAAAAAAATGCGTGACACTTGCTCTAGTAAGCCGGCCAATCTGATTGGTAAGTTCCGCTGGGACGCTTCGTTTATTACTCGGAAGTGCTAGGACGTTGAGAATGCTTGCTGCAAGAACCGTGCTTACGTTCTCGTTGTGGTCAGCGATGCAGTTCTCGACGGCATTGGGGGGCATCATCCTGACGGCCGATGTCTACGACACGCCGGGCATGCCCGGTTTCCAAACCTATGACCTGACGGCGACTTCGGCCGGAGGCTTCGTAAACGCGTTTGACTTCTACGACTCGGCGGGGCGTGGGATCACCGGATCACTTCACCAAGGCGGGGACGATTGGTCCCGCAGGGATCGATTGTTTGGCGATCTCTTGGCGGAACCAGTCGATTCGCACTGGTTGGTTGGCCAGGAGGTAGGCCTTTCGATCGGGGCACGTCAGTCCAGTCAAGGAATCCATGCTGCCTACACTTTCACTCGAGTCGGGGGGCAGAAGGACAAGCATCGACAGCTACCCTTCGTTCGATTGGTCACCGACAACCCGGCGTCGGTTCGCATCAAGGGGGAGTTCCTGGTTGCCGAACGCTACACGAACCGGTCCCTCGCGTTGAGGCAGCCGAGGGTCGTTGAGGTTGATTCAACACTCTTGGAAGTGCCCGTTGGCGGGGCCCCGACGATCGGAGCATTCGACGACCCCATCGGCCCAACCCAAGCAGAGATCGATACGGATCCAAGAGCGGCTTGGCAGGCCGGTTGGTTGCGTGCACGCGCCGACGCCGCTGAGGCACGAGACCATCTCAGGCTCGACTCACTTGCCCGACACCGACAGGCCGTCGGTCTAGGAACTGGTGAGTTTGATCACGACAGATGGCTGGTCGAACAAGCCGATCTCAACCGATTGGCGAACCAGCAAGCCATTGAAGAGGCTCAGCAGGCGGTGCGAGATAGGCTGCAATCGGCGGATTCAGAGGACGAAGGTTCTGTTGTCTACCCTCGACCGATCGGCGTTGACGTGACGACCATCGATTCTGATCGTCTCACCGACACCATAATGCGTGACAGGCTGGCAGCGGCAGTACGGCTGATAGGAGTTGACAGCGTGTTTCGGACTACCTTGACGGGCTTGCAGCCCAACGAGACGCCGATCCACTACGTTGGCTCAGAGATCGCGATTCGCAACACCGTTGGATTCCAAGCCTCCGACATCGACTACTCGATACACGTCTTGGCAACGACCTCGATCGGATCGATCAGTGCATCCTCGCTCGACTTGAGTTCTAACATCCACCGAGATCTTTCGGTTGGTGTTGCGCAGCTTCACGCGCTCAATAACGGACGGCAAGCCAGGGTGATGATTCCCGAGCCGGCTACCATGGGCCTAGCCGTGTTGGCAGTGCTCTCGGTGGCCGCTTCGCGGCGTATCATTCCGTGATCATATCCTTCACGGTCATCCCGCCCGGGATCATCGGGAGCACGTGCTCTTGGTACGGCACGGCGACATCGAGGATGTACGGGCCGTCGTAGGCGATCATCTCTTTGATCGCGGCTTCGAGGTCGGCCGGCTTATCGACGTAAGCCCCGCCGCAGCCGTAGGCCTTGCCGATGCCCACGAAGTCGGCGTATCGGTTGGCGGCGTCTAGCTCGCCGATGCCGTCGCCTTCGCCTTGCCATTCGGGGCGATCGATCGGTCCCAGGTAAGTGTGGGCCCGGTTGCCGTTCATGAAGCGGTCTTCCCATTGCACCACCATGCCGAGGTGCTGGTTGTTGAGCAGGAAGACCTTTACCGGGAGCTTCTCGCAGACGAGCGTCGAGAGCTCTTGGATATTCATTTGGAACGAGCCGTCGCCGTCGATATCAACGACCAAGCGGTCCGGGAAGGCCGCCTGCACGCCCATCGCGGCCGGCAGGCCGAAGCCCATCGTGCCGAGGCCGCTGGAGCTCAGCCACGTGCGCGGCTTGGTGAACTTGTAGAATTGGGCGGCCCACATCTGGTGCTGGCCGACGCCGACCGTGATGACCGGGTCCATGTCCTGCGTGACACGCCAGAGGGTGTCGATGGCCGACTGTTGCGTGATGCCCGGGTAGCTCTTGTCCCAGGTGAAGGGGTGGTCGGCCTTCCACTTCTTGCACTTGGCGACCCACTCGGAGATATCCTCCGGGGCCTCGACGATCTTGTTGAGCTCCGTGAGCGCGTGCTTGACGTCGCTCTGCACGGGGATGTGGGCCGGCTTGTTCTTGTTGATCTCCGCCGCATCGATATCGACGTGGATGATCTTGCCGTGCTTGCAGAACTCTTCGAGCTTGCCGGTCACGCGGTCGTCGAACCGCACGCCGAGGCCGATCAGCAGGTCGGCCTCATCGACCGCGTAGTTGGCGTACACGCTGCCGTGCATGCCGAGCATATCGAGCGACAGCTCGTCCGTGCCCGGGTAGACGCCCAAGCCCATGACGGTCGTGGTGATCGGGATGCCGGTCTTCTTCACGAAGGCCCGCAGCTCTTCCGAAGCTTCGGCGAGGATGATGCCGCCGCCCGCGTAGATGACGGGCTTCTTGGCACGCTTGATCGCGGCCGCAGCCTGACGCAGCGCCTCGGGGGCGGCAACGGGCTTCGTTGGGTTGTAGCCGGGCAGGTTGAGTTCACAGTCCCAGTCGGGCACGCACGAACCGAGCTGCACGTCCTTCGGCATATCGATCAGCACCGGGCCGGGGCGGCCCGAGGCGGCGATCAAGAACGCTTCCTTCACGACACGCGCCACGTCGTTGACATCGGTCACCAAGTAGTGGTGCTTGGTGATGCCGCGACAGACCTCGACCATCGGCGTCTCTTGGAACGCGTCGGAGCCGATGACGGTGGTCGGCACTTGGCCGGTGATGCAGACCAACGGGATGCTGTCGAGCTTCGCGTCGGCGATCGCCGTGACGAGGTTCGTCGCGCCGGGGCCGGAGGTCGCCATCACCACGCCGACTTCGCCGGTCGAGCGAGCCAAGCCCTGAGCGGCGAAGGCGCCGCCTTGCTCGTGCCGCGGCAGGATCGTGCGGAGCTTGCCGGAGGCGCGGGTCAGCGCCTGGTGCATCGGCATGCTGCAACCGCCCGGGTAGGCGAAGATCGTCTCCACGCCGTGCCGTACCAGCGATTGGACGAGGATATCGGCCCCGTTCATGAGCTGGGTCTTGGCGGCGGTATCGCTGGAGGCGGTGGACATGGCAGAAGTGGAGGGTCGGAAGTGGGGAGTTGAGGTAGCACCAACCGGTCGTAGCCGGGGGTCTGCGCAGCGGTGGGGAGGCCTAGAAATGCCCCCCGCGGGCGTACCGACAGCAGCCCCATATCATAGGCTCGCGCGGGGGCGGCAAACAACCAACCGGAGGCCTTTCTGCCAGGTCACGCCGCAAGAAAAACGGCCAAACCTACCCGCTTTTTTGCCGCATCAGGGTCAGGCTGTAGAGGACCACGATGGTTCCGCCAGCCAGAAAACTCCACGGGGCCCACTCGGGCGGGACCACATCGCGGGCGGGCGAAACGACCTGCCCGCTCCGGACCTGCGGTTTCAGCACCGCTTTGTTGATGGCCAGGGCCTCGAGGCCCAGCAGGCAGGTGTACGCACCGACGGCCAGGAAGAACGATCTCCACATGGCGGGGCGTGGGGGCTGAAGGCAAAGGGATATGAACGCGGCACACGCCGCTAGCACGGCCTGCATCGGGGTTCTTTCGGCCGATGGTGGTCACCCTCCGCAGCGAAACCCGCCCGGGTGCGTTCGCACGGGCTGGGCGGTCCGCTACTGCTAGCGGCCGGGGTTCGCGGTTCTCCGTAAAACCGGACCAATCGTCTCAACCGGACCCCGGTCGCCAGCCGATACAAGTCCAAGCGGCGATCTATCGAGTGCGTCGCGAGCGGGAACTAATCGAGAGCCGAGGGACCGGCGATATGCAAGCCACGCCAACGCTACGAGTCTACCGTGGGCCAGAGGAAGAGACCGCACCGGCGCCCGTAGCGACGATGTCGTCCGACAACGAGCAGATCACCGCGAAGGCTTCGCACCTTCTGCCGTTGATGGCGAACGCGATCCTCAGCCAACGCACTTGGCTCGACGATTTCGCCGAAGACGAGATCACGGTCTCGGCCGACCTCTACGAAGTGCTGATGGCCTACCAACACTTCCGCCGCCCCGTGGCGTGACGAAGCGTAGTGGATTTGCAATCGCGAGAAGTGCCGCCCGCTACGAGGCGTCGCTCCAAGCATGAACCGCTTCGACCAACGCCTTGGCGTTCTCAGGCGGCGTTTGTGGCACGATGCCGTGCCCCAGGTTGAAGATATGGCCCGGCCGGCCCGCGACGCTGTCTAGCAACAGCCCGGCTCGCTCTTCGACGGTTTCCTTCGGCGCGAGCAGCGTCAGCGGATCGAGGTTGCCTTGCACGGCAACGTGGGAGCCGAGCCGATCCCATGCCGTGGCGAGTTCGATGCGCCAATCGACGCCGACGACGTCGCCACCCGCTTCGGCGATGTGCGGCAAGAGCTCCGGATTGCCGGCTCCGAAGTGGATCACCGCGGCCGAGGGATCGAGGGCGTCGATCAACTCTTTCGTATACGGCAGCACGTAACGCCGGTAGTCGCGTGGCCCGAGGCAGCCGACCCAGCTATCAAAGATCTGCACCGCCTGCGCACCGGCGGCGATCTGGGCGTTGAGGTAAAGAGCACTCGCCCGGGCGAGGCGTTGCATCAGCTCTCGCCAGGCGCCCTCGTCTCGTTGCATGAGGGTGCGTGTGTGCAGGTAGTTGCGGCTGCCGCCCCCTTCGATCGCGTAGCTGGCGAGCGTGAACGGTGCGCCGGCAAAGCCGATGACGGGCATCGTCCCGGGCAGATCAGCACGCGTCTGCTTGACCGTCTCGACGACGAACCACAGCGAGTCGATGCTCGTCAGGTCGATGACCCGATCGACATCGGCCGACTCCCGCACCGGGTTGTGGATTTTGGGGCCGTCGCCCTTGGCGAACTCGAGGTCGAGACCCATCGGTTCGAGGATCGGCAGCAAGTCGCTGAAGATGATCGCCGCATCAACGCCCAGGTAATTGACCGCGGTGCACATCACCTCGCTGCACAGGGCCGGGTTCTTGCAGAGGTCCAGGAACGACGTCTTCGCCCGCACCTCGCGGTACTCGGCCATGTAGCGACCCGCTTGCCGCATCAACCAGACGGGCGTCCGCTCGACCGGGTCGCGGCGGCACGCCTTGAGAAAGTCGCTCTGCTCCCACGGCTTGCCGGCGACCGCGTCACGCAGGGCTTGTTGTCGTAGTGCGGCGGCCTCCGCCTGGTCCTTGGTCGGCTGAGTCGGAACCCGCTTCGCCGTTGCGCCGAGCAAGGAGCCGAGTTGCGACTTGCGCTGGATCACGCCATGCGATTGGCTCGCCGCGTCGGCGACCATCTTGCCCATCGCGCCGGCCGACTCGATATCGACCGGCAGGTCGAGCGAGCGTAGCCGCTCGCTGGTTGTGGGGCCGATCGAAACGACAACCGATTGACGCAGCCCTTCCAGCACGTCTTCTTCGATGCCTTGCTTCTCGGCGACGACGAGCAGGTTGTTCAGTTGGTTGGCCGAGGTCAGCATTACCACGTCCGCCTCGCCGGCGGCGATTCGCTTCGCGTTGGCTTCCAGCGGGCCGATATCATCAGGCAAAGCCCATTGATAGACCTGCACGCGATCGACGTGCGCCCCGCGTGCCTCGAGCCCCGCGATGAGGCTCGGGTTGGTCTCGCCGTACTCTTGCACGCCGACCGTTTGGTTGGCGACCGGCATGTTGGTGTCGAGGGTCGCGAGGACCTCGCGCCAGGTGTTCGGGGCGGGGGCGCGGTAGGTTGGTTTGAGCCCTAGGTCGCGCATCACGGCCGTCGGCTTCGGCCCGCGTGCTAGCGTGGGCACATCGCTGAGCGCGTCGAGCAAACGCTGCTTGCCGACATGACGCTCGGTCTTGTCGATGAGCATCTTCACGCCGACACCGGTCAGCAGGAGGACCAAGTCGATCTCGCCGCCGACCAAGCGATGCGCGAACTCGATCGCCGGTCGGTCGTCTTCGAGTGGAGCTTCACGCATCGACGCACTCACACAAGCAACGCCGTGGTGCTTCTCGATGAGCTTGCTCATCTCGCCGGCGCGGCGGCTCTCGAGCGACACCACGGCGAGTCCGTCGAAGCCGTTCGGCGTGGTAGGGTTGGAAGATTCTGGCATCGTCTTGGTTGGCGTTGGGCCGTTCGGTTTGTGCGAAACTTGTTGGGATGCGCACGCGGTTTCTCCATGCAGCGTACCCACGCAAGCGGTGCAACGAGAGGGTCGAAGCGACTGCGGCTCGCCGTCGAATCGATCAACTTGTTGGCGTTGCTTGACAATCGCCGACGACTTCGCAAAACTCCTACTCACCGCTGACGAGAGGCGGGCGGAACACACCTCTCGTTGGAGACCAACCTGCTGCTACGGCTGGCTGCATTGGCTGCTTGAGGCCCGTCGCAATCCGCGACATTCTTGTTTTCTACGAGCATTGTTAGCGCCACCGGTTTGCGCCGAGGGTGAGCTGTTGAGAGATCAATTGGGAGGCGGGACCGAGGGATACGAGTCCGGTGGTGTTCACGCATCAAGATACGGATGTCCCTCCCAAGATTTCTCGAAGCGGCGCTTATTCTGATGCCACGTTGCCTAGTTTCGTTGGGGTCCAATCTGGGGGACCGACACGCCGCGTTCGATCGGGCGGTCGAGGCACTCACCGCGTTGGCCGATCCCGGTACTTTCGCCATCAGTACGAGGCATGAAACTGTTCCCGTCGGTGGTCCGCGGGATCAAAGCGTCTTCGTGAATGCAGCGGTCAGCTTCCAGACGCGCACTCCGCCGTCGGAACTGCTTGAGGCTTTGCAAGAGATCGAGCACTCGCTCGAAAGACAGCGCCACGAGCGATGGGCCGCCCGGACAATCGATCTCGACCTGCTGCTCTACGGTGAAGAGACGATCCGCACGCCTCGCTTGCGTGTGCCACACCCGCGGATGACGTTCCGCCCGTTCGTGTTGCGGCCGGCTTGCGAGATCGCGGGCGATTGGGAGCATCCTGAGTGTGGCTGCCCCCTCCGAGATATCTTGTCGCAGTTAGAGACCAGCGAGGCGGGAATCGGCTTCTTGGGCGACGAGGATCAAGAGATTCGGCGGATGCTCATCGATGAGAAGATTAGCGTCTCGGACGCGCGGGGCGGTGACTATCGACTCCTGATCGACGCCCGGCCCGCTCCGTGGCCGCTTGAGCCGAGCGGTCCGCGGCTTGTCTTGGCGGACTGTCCACGCGAGCATTGGCGGGAGGAAGTGCTGGCCGCCGTGGAGTGTGTCTGGCCGACCGAGTCTTAGTCGCCCCCCCCCACGAATGCCCGCACCGCTGTTGTTTACTGAGATCGAAGCCACACGGGACTGGGTGCACGAGCATCGCCGCGCCGGTCGGATCATCGGTTTGGTCCCCACCATGGGGGCTCTACACGAGGGCCACCTCTCGCTGGCCCGTGCTGCGGCGGCCGATTGCGACGCCGTGGTCGCCTCGGTCTTCGTCAATCCGACGCAGTTTGCGCCGGGCGAAGACTACGAGCGGTATCCACGCGACCTGCGGGCCGACGCCGCCATGCTGGCCGAGGCGGGCGTGGCGGCCGTGTTTGCTCCGTCGGTCGAAACGATGTACCCCGACGGGGCGGAGACCACGATCGAAGTCGGCTCGGCCGCGCAGACGCTGGAAGGCGAGAGCCGACCGACCCACTTCTCGGGCGTGGCGACCGTTGTTGCCAAGCTCTTTGCGATCGCGCCGGCGGATCGGGCCTACTTTGGTCAGAAAGATTATCAGCAAACGGTCGTCATCCGCCGGATGGTCGCCGACTTGAACCTGCCGATCGAGGTCGTTGTTTGCCCGATCGTGCGGGAGCCCGACGGCTTGGCGATGAGCAGCCGCAATGCCTATCTCTCGGCCGACGAGCGAAGCCGGGCCGTGGCCCTTTCGCAAGGCCTCCGCGAGGCAGAAAGCCGCTATGCCGCGGGCGAACGCCGTGCAGAGGCGATCCGCGATGCGGCCCGCGACACGATCCGATCGGTCCCCGGCATCGATTTAGATTACGTCGCGGTGTTGGAAGACCAAACCCTTCGCCAACCCGAAGCGATCTCCGGCCCAGCGGTGGTGGCCGTCGCGGCTCGGGTCGGCAAAACGCGATTGATCGACAACCTCCGGCTGCTCTAGGGTCAGCTCCCAGCAACATCCAACGCGTTTCAACGTAGTGCCCCACTCTCATGCGTAGCGAGCTGTTCAGGATCCCGATCGAGCTCGGCGGCGTGCCCCTCTTGGGGTTCGGCCTGTTCTTGCTGCTCTGGCTGGTCGGGAGCGGCTTCGTGCTGGCGGTGCAGTCACGACGCGGCGGCGACCTTTGGTCGATCGCGCAGCCGGCGGCGCTCGGAGCCTTGACCCTCGCCTTCATCCCGCGGTTCGCCCCGCTCGGCGTGCCGATCCGTGGCTACGGCGTGATGCTCTTGATCGCGATCAGCGCGGGGGTTGCGATGGCGGTCCACCGGGCGAGGCGGCACGGCATCTCGGCTGATACGATCTTCTCGCTTGTTTTCTGGCTCTTCATCGCCGGCATCGCGGGCGCCCGGGCGTTCTTTGTCATCGAGTACTGGGACGAGCGTTTCGCCGGACGGCCGTTCTTGGAGAAGCTCATCGGCGTGCTGCAATTCACCGAGGGGGGGCTCGTTGTCTATGGCTCGGTGATCGGCGGCTTGGTGGCGTTCGTTTGGTTTGTCCGCCGCCATGGGCTGCCGATGCTGGCCCTCGCGGATATCCTCGCGCCCTGTTTCCTGGTCGGCCTAGCGATCGGTCGAATCGGTTGCCTGCTGAATGGCTGTTGTTACGGCGGTCCTTGCGAGTTGCCCTGGGCGGTGACGTTTCCGCAGGAGAGCCCGCCGTTCATGGACCAGTTGGTGCATGGCAGGCTGCACGGGGTCGAACTCGTCGAGACCGAAGCGGGGCTCGCGATGCGAAAGCAAGAGGACCGGGCGCTCGCGACCGTGGCGTCGATCAACGGAGAACCCGCCCGCTCCATTGCCGAGGCGGCCCCGTTGCTTAGCGATGCTTACGTGATGGGTGAGCCGGTCCGCTTCGTTTTCCGCGACAAGAGCAGGACAACGGCCCCGGCCGCCACTCGAGAGCGCAGCCTGCCGGTCCATCCCACTCAGCTTTACAGCACGATCAACGCCGCTCTCACGGCCTGGTTGCTGTGGGCCTGGTTCCCGCATCGCCGGCGAGATGGCGAGGTCATTTTGCTGCTCTTCACCCTCTATCCGATCTCACGCTTCCTGCTGGAGATCATCCGGACGGACGAGAGTGCGATCTTCGGGACCGGCCTGAGCATCTCGCAAAACGTTAGCCTGCTTGCGTTTACGCTCGCGATGATCGGCTGGGCCTGGCTCCTCCGGACCCCCGCCGGGGGAAGACTCGAGGAGATTCTCGTGCCAGTATCCGGGCCGCCGCGAACCGCTTCGGCGAGTGTGTCGTAGAATAGCGTCGTGAAAAGTCGCAGCCTCAACGCGATGGCATCCGCTCCTGATGCGTCGCGCGTGAGATCCCAACGGAAGCTAGACCCACAGGTTTTCCCATGCGTGCTCTTGGTTTGATCGCCGTTGCCGCCGCCGCTCTGGCGGTGGTGCAGATCGTTTCCCCTTCGGTGCAAGCCCAGGTCGAGGTCGAGACCGGCGAGAACGGCACGATCGTGCAGATCGGTCCGGACCGGGCCGAAGGCCGTCGCGAGCGCCGCCTGCAACGCCGGCAGGTCCCGGGGCGGTTGGGCCAACCCGGCTTTGTCGATCCGCCCGTGGCGGTCTCGCGGTACTGGATCGGTGTCATGGGCGGTTTGATCCCGCCCGAGTTGAGGGCGCAGGTCGATGTGCCGGCGGGCGAAGGCGTCCTCGTGCGGTCGGTGACCGAAGGCAGCCCCGCCGCCGAGGCAGGCGTGCAGGCTTACGACATCGTCTTGCGAGCGAACGGCAAGCCGATCAGCACGATGGCCGAGCTCGCCGACCACGTGGGTGAGCAAGGCGAACGAAAGGGACGCATCACGCTCGAACTGCTTCGCAGCGGCCGCCCGAAGACCTTGTGGGTCAAGCCGGTCGAGCGTCCCGTGGAGGCGGTCGCCGACGTCCCCCGCCCCCGCGGTCGCTTCGGGCTGTTCGGACCGGACGGACGCTTCGGCGGAGGCCAAGGCTTGGAAGGCCTCGACCTCGAAGGCTTGATGAACGGCGGTGAACTGCCGTTCGGTGCGGACGGCTTTGGTGGGTTCGGCGAGATGATCCCGCAGATCGCCAGCGGCGGGGTTTCGGTGAGTGTCTCGAAACAGAACGACGGCCCGGCGAAGGTCACCGTCAAACAGGGCGAGCAGACCTGGGAGTTCGACGAAGGCGATCAAGACGCCCTCAACGCGTTGCCCGAGGAGGTCCGCCCGATGGTCGAGCGCATGCTCGGGCAAGACGGCCGCGTCCTCGGCGACGACCTCGAAGCCTTCGGCTTCGGCGGGCCCGGTTTCCAACTCCAATTCGGTGACGACTTGGCCGAACGCATCCGGGCCATGCAAGAGCGCATGCGTGCCATGCAGGGGCGAGGTGGACTAGAAGCCCAAGGCCCGGCGGTCGATCCACAAATCGAGCTGGACGAAGCGCCGGCCTTCAACGCCGACCCAACGCCAACACCGGCCGAGCCGGTCGAAGAGGCCGCGCCGATCGAGATCGAAATCCCGGCCGAGAACTGAGCGGCACTAATCGAGCGTGACAACCGAGGGTTCGCTGTCTGGTGTGCTGCGCCGGAGCTGGCCGCACGCCGCGTTGATCTTGTCGCCCTTGCGGTGGCGGAAGCGGATCTCGATGCCGCCGTTCTCAAGGACCGTCCGGAAACGCTTCTGCGATTCCATCGAGGGCGTCTGGTACGGCAGCCCCTCGACCGGGTTGTACGGGATCACATTGAGCATCGCGTTGCGATCCTTGAGCAGCCGGACGAGTTGGTGGGCATGCTCCGGCTTGTCGTTGAGGTCCGCCAGCAAGACATACTCGAACGTGAGTCGGCGTCCGCTGACGGCGTAATAGTCGTCCGCGGCGGCCATGATCTTCTCGACGCCGATCTTCTTGTTGACCGGCACGATCTGGTCACGCAACTCATCGTTCGGAGCGTGCAGCGAGATCGCTAAGCGGTAGCGGCTGCCATCTTCCGAGCGGGCCAGCTTCTGGATCGCCGGCGGGAGTCCCACGGTGCTGATCGTGATCCGCCGCGGGCTGACGCCGAGGCCGTCGGGTCGGCTGACCTCGGAGAGGGCCTCCAGCAGGTTGTCGACATTCGCCAGCGGCTCGCCCATGCCCATGATGACCATGTGGCTCAGGCGTTCCTCGGGGCCGAGCAGGTGTTGCAGCCGCAAGATCTGCTCGACGATCTCGCCGGTCGTCAGGTTCCGATCGACCCCGTCCAAGCCGCTCGCGCAGAAGACACACCCCATGCCGCAGCCGACCTGCGTGCTGATGCACATGGTCCGCCGCAAGCCCTCGCTCGACTCGTTCTTCGCCCGGTCGCTGGCGTTCTCGCGAAGCAGCACGCACTCGATCCGCCCGCCGCCGGCGAGCTGGAGCAGCAGTTTTTCGGTGCCATCATCGGCCGACGTGTGCTTGGCGACCGACGCGGTCCATAGCTCGAACTCATCGGCGAGCTGCGAGCGGAGCCCCTTCGGCAGGTCGGTCATCCCGTCCCAATCGGCGGCCCGTTTCTCTAGCAGCCACTTGCGCACCTGCTTCGCGCGGAACTTCGGCAGACCCAGCCGCTGGCAGGCCTTGGCGAGGTGGCCGTCGATGTCGTCGAGTAGGTGAGGCAGGCTCATATCGAAGCCCCGTTCAGGGGCAGTAACGCGTCGCCAGGGCCGCGAGCCTCTGGCGAACAACGGAACAGCTCGGGACGCCAGGGGCTCGCGGCCCTGGCAACGCGCTGTCATCCCTTCGGGACTTGCTGGTCTCTACTGACCACGCAGCAGCACGGGTGCCATCGTACTCAGGTAATACGCCCGTGGGGTCGAAAGCTCGATCAAGGCTTTCAGATTCGTGCCGGCCGCCGGGGGCTGGGAGGACTTGGCACCGAGGAACTGGTCGATGGGTGTTAGTTTCTTGTTGTATTCGACGCAGCGGACCTCGTCCGTCGAGAGCCCGGCGAGCTCGGCTGCCCGATCGACGGCCGCCTCGATGAAGCCCAGTTCATCGACGAGGCCCAATTCAACCGCTTGCTTGGCGGTGAAGATCTGCCCGGTCGTCGCTTTGGTCATGGTCTCCTCATCATCTCGCAACGCGGGGCGTCCCGACCGGACGATCTCCTTGAAGCCCTCGAACGAGATATCGACGAGCGTTTGCAGCACCTCGGCCTCTTCTTCGCTCCGCTTCTTGGTGGGGCTGCCCATCAGCTTCAGATCGCCGCTCACGACCGAGAGGTCTTGCACGCCGGTAAGGCCCATCAACCGCGAGAAGTTGTAGCTCGGGATCACCACGCCGATGGAGCCGGTCCAGGTTGTCGGCTCGGCGAAGATCGTCTGCTCTTCGTCGCCAACCGCCATGGCGAGGTAGTAGCCGCCGCTGGCGCAGAGGCTGCCCATGCTGACGACCATCGGCAGGTCGCGTTCTTCGCGGAGCTCGACCGCCTTGTGGTAGAGCCGATCGCTATAGGTGACCGTGCCGCCCGGCGAGTCGATGCGGAGCACCACGGCCTTGACTGAATCGTCCTTCTCGATCGCCTCGAACTGCTCTTCGACAAAGGTATCGCCCTCCATGATCGCGCCGCTAACGGTCACGATCGCGATCTTGTTGGAGGCCTCCTTGCTCAGCGAGTGGTATTTCTCCGGCGGGCCGGAGCCATCGCCGAAGTACTTCTGCACCTGGGACGCCATGCCGATCATCGAGATCACACAGATCCCGAGGGCGATCAGCAAGAACTTGCCGAATCGGCCGAACATCGACTCCCGCGGTTGCAGGATGTACTGCGTCGGCGCGGCGGTCGGTTGGGTGGCGGGCGTGGGAGAGGGGGTCTCGGACATGAACAGCTCGTTGCCGGGAGGCTGGTGGGGAGGCCTCTTAGTCTACGAGTGAGCCGAGCCGACACCAACCTGACGGCCCGGCGTAAACTGGGCAGACCTTGCCGGCTGAGACCGTCAACCGCTACGCTGCTCGGGCTGCGGCTGCCCCGGCCGCCGGCAAGTCGTATCGAAGAAGGAGCTGAATCGCGTGTTTGTCACCGCTGCTACGGAGAGTTTCCCGGACCTCAGGCAAGAGGAGGTCCTCGAGAAGATGATCGATCTGGGGTTCACCTCGATCGAGTTGGCCCTCCACGAGTCGAGCGAGAGCACGTGGATGAAGCCCTCGGAGGTGCTAGCAGACCTCGAAGGCGCGATCGCCAAGTGCGGGCAGACGAAGCGGCTCGATATCGCCGCACTCGACCTGCAGATCGAGGCCGAGGGCGAGGCCTACTACGAGCAGTTCGAGGCGATCTGCAAGCTCGCCAAGGCGCTGAAGGTCGTCACGCTGATCGTCCCCAGCGGCGAACTCGGCACGCCCTTCAATGAGGAGATCGAGCGGCTCAAGAAGATGGTTGCCTTGGCGGCCCTCGAAGGGTCGGTGGTCGCTTTGAAGACCGAGATCGGCTGCATGACCGAGGATGTCGATACGGCGGTGGTCTTCTGCCAACACGTGAAAGGCCTTGGGCTCTGCTTCGACCCGAGCTGCTACATGGCCGGCCCACACCAAGACAAGCCGATCGACAAGCTGTTGCCTTACGTGCGCCACGTCCACCTGCGGGACAGCACGAAGGAGCAGTTCCAGGTCCGCGTCGGCCAAGGGGAAGTCGACTACGGCAAACTGGTCACGCAGCTCGGACGCAGCAAGTACCGCCGGGCCTTGTCGATCCATATGGCCCCGCTGGAAGGCCTGGAGCACCCGCCCGAGGTCCGCAAGCTCCGGCTGCTGCTCGATAGCCTGCTGTAGGCAGGGGGGAAGCGGCCGGTCCGGCTTGTCGAAGATTCTCCGGCACCAAGCCGTCTGTTGCGGGGTTAAGCTGGTAGTCCACGGAAACGCCCTTCCTTGGAGCCCTCCTTGGCTGTCAGCGACACCACGATCCGCCGCTACACCGAGTCCGACCCGGACGTGCGGCTGATGCTGCGCGTCCGCGACGACGACGCCCAGGCGTTCGGAGAGCTCGTCAATCGCCATCAAGACCGGCTGGTCTCGGTGCTGACTTACCAAGTCGGCCGCCGAGAGCTCGCCGAGGAGCTGGCGCAGGAGACCTTCCTTCGGATCTATAAAGCCCGCACGCGTTACGAGCCGGGTGCGAAGTTCACGACCTGGTTGTTCACGATCGCCAACAACTTGGCCTTGAACGCGAAACGCGGCCTCGCCCGCAAGAAGGAGGTCCGGCTCGCCGCCCAGGCCCCCGACCAAACCGGAGCCGCGGCCCCGCACCCGGCGGCCGCCAGCGGCGGGATGCCGACCCGGCAGGCCGACACCCGAGAGCTCCGCCAAGCCGTGCAAGCGGCGATTGGCGAACTCAACGAGCGGCAACGCACCGCCGTGCTGCTGGCCAAGTTTGAGCACATGGGCTACGCGGAGATCGGCGAGGTGTTGGGGATGACCGACAAAGGAGTCAAATCGCTGCTCGCTCGGGCGCGGGAGAGCCTGCGGCAAACACTCGGCCCGTATGTCGAGCGTGGCGATTCGGTCACGGGGTTGGCCGGCGAGCCGCTCGAAGCCGAGACCGCCTTCCACCAAGCGACCGATCCAGACGGGGGAGACACGGCATGAATCCTCCGGAAACCGATAACGAGATCGACGAGTTCTTGGTCGCTTACTTGGATGGCCAGCTCGCCTCGGAGCAAAGCGAGCAGCTCGAATCGCAACTCGCGAAAGACCCGACGGTGCGGCAACGCCTGCAAGACCTCGACCGGGTCTGGAACGCGTTGGATGTCCTGCCAAGGTCCACGGCGTCGCCGGCGTTTACACGATCGACGGTCGAGATGGCCGCGGTCTCGGCGTCGCGCCCTGCCTCCGCGGCGGCGGGGGGGCATAAGCTTCGACGCCTGCCGGTTGGGTTGTTGGCGGGGCTCGTCGGCGTAGCGATCGGGGCGGTGATGGCCTACGCGATCGCCGGCGCCCCGCAACGCCGAGCACTCCGCGACCTGCCCGTGGCGATGCACGCCGAGGCGCTCGAGAGCGTCGGGACGATGGACTTCCTCACCGGCCTCGAAGAGCAGGCCGGCAAGTCGATGCAGCCTTTCCTGAGCGATACGGTTCGAAGCGAGGCGGCTCGTTGGAACCAAACGGTCGCGATGACGGTGTCCGAACGCCGCGGTTGGCTCGCCGACCAGCCGCCCGATGACCTCGCCGAGATCAATACGGCGGCCGACCGATTCGACGATCGAACCTCGGCCCAACGCCAATCGCTCAAGGCACTCGACGGCGAGTTGGCCGCGGATGACCGGGCCGATTCGCTCCGCGAGATCGCCTTGGCGTACCACTCGGCGGCGAGCCTGCTGACGCCCAGCGAACAAGCGAAGGTTCGCCAGATGGAACCTTCCGACCGATTGCGGACGTTCCAAAAAAACGCCGACCGCCTCGCAAGAGAGCGAGCCTTGCGGCTGACGATCGACCAGCGAGCCTCGTTGCGGGCGGCGATCGAGCGGCTCGTCGAGAGCCCCGCCTTCGAACGCGATCTAGAGCGGATGCCGGGGCCAGCATGGGAAGGTCGTCGAAAACGTACCGCCGAGCAACGCCCGCAGTTGGTGGTCTACGGCGTGACGCGATTCGTCGCCCGCCCGCCACGCCCCGAGGGCCTGGGGCGAAGGCTGCCGACCGATCGACGCGAACAATTCGAGAACGGGATGGCCCGCTTCGAGTCGAAGGTCGTCGAGCCGATCACTTCCATGTGGCGTGGCTGGGTCGAGCAACTCGAAGTCGCGTTGCCGGAGTCGACGCGGCAGGTCCTCCGCGACGCGGCCGTGAGGGGTGAATCTCAGCGCGCACGGCTCTGGGAGCGGCTCCTGCGTGAGGCGGCCCCGGAAGACCTCGGCGATGCGTTTGTCGATCTGCCGGAGAAAGATGTCGAACAACTGTTGCTGCTGCCCCGAGAGCAGTTCACGACCGAGCTCGGCCAGCAAGACGAAAGCGATCTCGACTTTGCCCGGCTCATGCGGGGCTGGGATCGCCCGCCCGACGGGCCGCCACGGTTCGATCGTCGGGGTGGTCGGGGCCGATCCGAAGGCGGGCCGCCTCGGGGTCGCGGTCCGGGCGACAGGCCCCCGCCGCCCCCGCCTCGCGGTGGGCGATAGTCGGCGGATCGTTGGCTAGTGCCGGATGAAGCGGACATCCGAGATGCCGATCGAGACGAGCGGCTCGCCTTCGATGAGCACATTGATCGATTCGAGCAAACGCTCGCGGAGCCCGCGGAGTTGCGGGTCGATCAGCTCCTTGCGGGTCGCGTCGCGGAGGGTGCGGAGTGCCTCGTCTTGGACGAGGGCCTGTTTGGCTTGGATCTCGTCTTGGATCTCGTTGATCTTGTACCGCTGCGATTCGGCGAAGAGGTGGATATCGATCTCGGTCATCTCCCCCGAGTTCGTGTCACGCGGCAGGGTGACCCGGAAGCTGCCGAGCTCGACCTCGTCGAGCCGCGTGCGGAGTGCCTTGTTGCGGACCCGTTCGACGAGGGCCTCGCTGTCGTAGCACCCACCGACTCCGAGCGAGAAGCTGGCGATCAGCAGCGCGACGACGACGGACTGGCGCGGGGCGGGCACGGCGGGTAATCCTCACAAGTGATTCAGGTGTTGCGATCGTTGCGGGCCGGCCGAACAAGCCGCCCAGCTAGGCTAGCTCATGGCCTGTGTGGCGGTCGGCCCCGCTGGGTGGCGTACGCTTTTCTGCCGTTATGACCCAGCC
>CAYGUP010000009.1:0-85953 GCA_964353155.1 uncultured Planctomycetaceae bacterium
TCGCCGCCTGCGGACGACCGGACACCTGCTCGAGTGGCTGGTCTACTCGCTGCCGGATGAGCAGCTCAAGTCCTACCGCATGACCCGCGCAGTCAATTACCTGACCGGGCTGCTAGCCGGAAACGCCGATCACGAATGGCACCCCGGCTCGCTCGCCCACGCGATCCACGCGTTGGTGCTCTACGACAAGCGGGTCTTCCGCCCCCACGACAACGCGTCGCAGATCGCCGGCGCGGTTGATCCGACGGGCAAGCTGTTCCGGGGCTACCCGATCTACCGGGGCATCATGCGGAATAGCCCGCCCGAGCCGAGCGGCCTGTTTGGCATCTTCGGTGGCACCCGGACCGGCAGCGCGGCGGGGCGGCGGCGTTGATCGGGCCCGACGGTCGGATTGATCCGATCCGTGGGTATCGATTAGTCTGTTTGAGCTGGCATCGGGGCGTGAGGCAAAACGCGCACCGCGCCCGTGCGGCCCGAAGCATCCTTGCTGATTCGGCCGCCGCGACCGCTCGATCGAGACCCCGCAGACGATGGCTTCAGCACGCGGCACCCAACCCCGCCGGTTCACCGCCCAGCTAGAAGGCTTCTGCGCGGCGGCCGCTGCGATCGCGGACCAGCACGAAGCCGATGCGGTCCTCTTCTTGGCCGAACGGCCGATCGATTGGGGGCGTTTGCAGGGGGCGTTCGGCTCCCGCACGATCCTGGTCGCGGCCGACTCCGAGGACCAACTCGCCGGCGCCCACGACGAAGAGAAAGGCGTCGGCCTCGAGACGATCATCCTCGGGATGAACGACGCCCCGGTCTACGAACGCCTGACGCAGGCCCTGCTCGAAGCGGTAAGCGAGGAGTACCTCGAAGCGGGCTCGACCGTCGTCACGATGTACAGCAGCTTCGATCCCGGCGTGATCGATTCGACCAGCCTGATCCGGCTCGACGAGCACCTCGGGCGGCTGACGGTCCGCGACCTGCGTCAGATCGAGTCAAAGGTCCCGACCGCCACGCTCAAGATGATCATCGACCTCGCCGTCGAGATCGGCCGCGAGGGCCGCGAGGGCAAGCCGATGGGCACGCTCCTGGTGGTCGGCGATCATCGCAAGACACTCGACTACTGCAAGCCGATGGGCTTCGACCCCGTCAAAGGCTACCCGGCGTCGGAACGCAGCCTGTCCGACAGCAAGGTCCGCGAGGGGGTCAAGGAGATCGCCCAGATGGACGGGGCGTTTGTCATCTCGAACAACGGGACGGTCGTCGCCTCGGCCCAGCACCTCTCGGCTCCCGCTTCGAAGGAGATCAGCCTCTCCAAGGGCCTCGGCTCGCGGCACTGGGCGGCGGCTCAGATCAGCCGCGTGACCGACGCGATCGCGATCGCGATTAGCAGTTCCAGCGGCACGGTGCGTGTCTTCCAAGGGGGCGAGGTCGTGCTGCGGGTCGAGCCGCTCCGACGCGCGATGACTTGGCGAGAGTTCGAAGCCGAACACGACGGCGAGAAAGAGAAGCCCGCCAAGGGGAAGGCCTCGAAGGCCAAAACAAGCAAATCCTCCACCAAGTCAGACGACTCCAAGTCGGACTCGGGTTCTTAGAATCGCTCGTTCCCGCCGACCATGAGCACGGCACACCGGGCTCTCATGCCCCGGTTCAGAGGTGATCGGCTCCGCCCGGAGTGGTCACGGCCTGCTTGGCTCGCCGAGGCATCGCTTCCGATCGCTTCGAGCCCGAAGCCAATCGGCTCGCTTCGTCGGCGTCGATCGCTTCCCACGCGTTGCCGGACGTGAAGCGGTAGAATTGCCCTTCGTCCAAGGCAACCAGGTTGAGCCAACCATTCACGACAAGGTTCGCGACCCCTTCGTGCTTGGCGAGCACGGCGGCGATCGATTCCCGCGGTGCGGCGATCACCGTGAGGAGCCGGACCGGATCGTGCTGATAGCGTTGGCCATCGTGCAACGATTCCCACGGCAGGCCAGTGGTTAGGTCGCCGCCGTTGCCGGAGAAAACACCAAACCGCCCCACCACGTTGTGGATCGTCTTGCGGCCGCTCCCGAAGTGTCGCTGATCCGTGGTTGAAGCGAAGTATTGGAGGTTGATCCAGTTGGTGACCACCATCGGCGCCGTCATGATCGCTTCGAGCACGGCCCCTTCGGGATCTTGTCGATGGTCGTAGTTGTGCAAGAAGGACCGGCCGGCCAAGTTGAGGGCCGACGTCAGCCGCCGCGGCCCCACCACGAACGCGGCGTTGCCGGTCAGTCCCCATTCGGGGCGGACCTCCGACCAATCGGAGCTGCGTTGCTGAGGGATGTTCTCTTTGGTTCCGCCGAGCGTGGGCGACCGCTCAAGGCGGTTCTGATGGCTCGCTTGGCCCGCCGATTTCTTGAGCCGCTCCAAGTCGTCCCGATGCGATTCGGGGACGAGATCGACCTCGAAGAACTCGAGCTCGTCGGTGGTCGTGTTGTGCAAACCGCCCAGGAAGTGCGTGTCAGCCGGGATCTCGATCCCCCGCTCGGCCAACGCCTGCCGGACGTGCGGCTGGTTGAGCATCAGGGCCGCGAGGCGAGCGTTGGGCTCTCCCGAGTGCCCGCCACAAGCGCCGCAATCGAGGCCGGCTTGGAGCGGGTTGTTGGTCGTTTGGCTGCCGTGGCCGCAGAACACGACCAGCCGTGCGAAGCGGCTGGTGAGCCCCATCCCCTTAAGGATGCTGTGGGCCATCTCGGCCTGCCGCTCGGGCGTCACGCCCGCCTCCACGAGGCTCGCCAAGCTCGGGGCCGCGTACGGTCGTTGCTCCTTGGTGATCCCATCCGCTGCGGGATCGGCCTCGGCAAGCGACCGACCGAACAGCTTCGATAGGAGCTTGAGGCCGAAGAGCGGACCAACCGATTCGACAAAGGCAAACGCACTGACGGCCGACGTTTGGAAGCCCTTCCACTTCTTCCGGGACAGCCGGATGGCGTTCCGCAGGGCGGTCGCCTCGGCCGGATCGGATCCGTCGCTCGCTTCGCTGCCGTGGCTGCGAAGGGTCTGTTTCACCTTGAATTGGGGTGCCACCAACACGGGGAGTTGGTTCGAGCTCCCGCTCTCGCCGAGGCATTCGAACTCGAAGGGGAGCCCGAAAAAGCCGGCGAAGCCAAGGGTTTCGATCGGCTCGCCGGTGGCCTCGAGCTGCCGTCGGATCCGCTCGGACCGCACGTCGATGCAGAAGGCCATCTGCGCGAGCTGCCTCTCGACAGGACCGCCGGCGATCTCCCGCCCCTCGATGCTCGCGGCGTGGATCGATCCGAGCAGGTGGCGTCGGTAGCCGATCTCGTTCGCCTTCAACAAGGCAAACCGTTGCAGGTCCGAGTCCGTTTCTTGCTCTGAAACCGTGGGATGCGGCCGCTTCAGCTCAGTATCAAAAGCCTTCGCCAAGGCGACATCGTAGGCAAGCCGCAACGCGATTAACGAAGACAGAGCCGAGTCGCCTTCGTCGCCGTCGGCTTTCCAACTGATCTGGTGCTGCGTCCACGCGCTCCAGCCGGGCGTCTCGAAAGCGAGGCACAGCAGGTAGTCTTGCCAGAGCGAGCGAGGAACGCCCGCCAAGGTAAGCAAGGCGGGGATCGCTTCGGTCGGCGACTCCGGCAGGCTGGCGATCATCTTGCGAACGCCCCAGAGCCCCAGGATCTCCAGCTTGCGATCGTGCCGCATGGCCGACCGCCAAGCCGCGAAGAGCGAAAGGCCCTTCCACGGATTACCCCACGACGCATTCCCTTGGTCGTAGTACGCCGCGCAGTGCTTGCCGACCTCTTCCCGGATGGCATCGCCCCACTGCGTGCCATGCTGATCGTCGTGCGTGCTGGCGATCGACCGGAACCGTGACCTTGGCTCTTCGTCGTGACTCGATGGTTCGGCTTGGCTAGCCGACTCCGAGAGCATCCGCATCAAGATATTCGCGTCGAGTCGCTCCGAGCCAGCCACCCGGTCGACGACCAACTCGTCGATCGCTTGATCGATATCGTGGCGATCGAACTCGCCGGCTTGGTATCGCTGCCGGTAGTAGGCGAGCGGCATCAGCGACTCACAATCCGAGAAACGCCGCAGCCTCGTTCGCGCTTCGAGGAACGAGAGGTCGGTCATCCCCAGGTAAGGGTTTACGGCGACATAGTCGGCCAAAGGCCAGACCGGCGCGACGGCCTTCGCCACGGCGTCCAAGGCGGCCTCGGCGTGGGCAGTCACTTGCTGTGGTTGCCCATCGGCGATGGCGGCTTCGCCGTGGAGGCTGCATTCGATCTGAGTGGAGGCGTCGTTCATGGCTTCTTGCGAAAACGTTGGCTGGACGGCTAAGACGGGAGAGAACGCATCGCTCGGCTACCTGCGGAGGGCCAAGCTACCGATCAGACGCCGCCAAACGGCATCCAGGTAAAAACCGTTGAGGGCATGGACATAGGCCGCTTCGGTCAGAGCGGTTCGGCGACCACTCCGCAGCACCGCCTGGATAGCGAAGAGGCAAGCAAAGATTGCCAGGACCACCCCGGTAGCGACCGCGGCGTGCCCGCCCTGCGGTGGCTTTGGGACATGGGCGGCCACCCAATGGTTAACAACCGCGTAAGACCCGGCGTAGAGAATTGTGAGCGTCAGGGCAGCCGCGATGCCCGCCATCGAGAGCTTCAAGCGGCCGGTCGCCATCGCTTCCCAAACGCCGGTCCCGATCGCGAGGCAGAAAACCGTCATGAGGGCCGCCGCGCCGGGTTTGGTGGCGATGTCGATAACCGTTTGGAAACCGGCGGCGAAAGCCGCAACCGTCACCAGCGTGGCAAGCAGCATCAACAACGCGGTCAACCAAGAGACCTTCGGACTGGCGGCCGATTCGGTCTGCATCGCCCGAACGTCCTTGAGGACGCTGCCGCTATTCAGGAAGGCGTGGGCCTTGTAGAGCGAGTGGGCCAAGATATGGAGCATCGCGGCCGAGAAGGCTCCGAGGCCGCACTGCAACATCATGAAGCCCATTTGGGCGACCGTCGAATAAGCGAGGGTTTTCTTGATGCTGCTCTGGGTCAGCATGACCACGCCTGCATAGGCCACGGTCACCGAGCCGATGACGGTCAATGCCACTAACGCCGAGGCCGTTTCGGCGATCAGCGGGCTGAGCCGGATCACCAGGTAGCCGCCAGCGTTCACCACGCCGGCGTGCATGAGAGCGGAAACGGGTGTCGGCGTCTCAAGGGTTTCAGGCAGCCAGCCGTGCAGTGGGAATTGGGCCGACTTGGTGACCGCCCCCAGCATCAGCAGCCAACCGATCGCGGCCTGTGACCAGCTGGTCGTCGCTTGCTGTTGTGAGCTTGCCTCGACGGCGGCGAAAAGCTCGGCGAAATCGAGCGTCCCGAACTCCCGATAGACCAAGGCAATCGCGGTCAACAGGAACAGATCGCCGACCCGACTGATCGCGAACTTCGTCCAAGCGGCCCGGCGTGCCCCGGCTCGCTCGGGGTAGTGCATTAGCAACTGATGAAGGCCGTAGCTCGTCGCCACCCAGGCGGCGAAGAACATCAACAGGTTGCCGGAGAGCACCAACAGCGACACCGCACCAATCGTGACGCCGATCCAGCGGAAGTAATCGCCTTGGGCCGCGTCCCCGTCGAGGTACCGAACCGAGTACTTCGCGACAACCAAGCCGACGAACGATACCAAAGCGAGCATCAGGCCCGCCACGCTATCGAAGTGGATCGTGAACGCCGCCGCCGATTCGCCGAACCAGGTCAGGTGGTAAGCACTCTGAGGATCGTTCGCGAGGTATCCAACCAGAACCAGGGATGCCAAGATCGCGAGGCACGCAACCAGCGACGGCACGAGAATCGTGAGCGACTTCGTAAAGCGATTGCACAGCGAACGCGGCACCGCTGCCCCTGCTAGCAGGAGCAGCAACAGACCGCAGACGACCGCAAGACAACTCTCAATCATGGGAGACCCGGTGAATCAATTACGTGCCACGACGGCAAGCTTCTCAAGCCGTCGCAAGAATAATGATACCGGAATTTCTTTTCGTCAATTGCGATTCGCTAGATTGAGGCCTTTTTCTCCAGATTGATAGGAATGTCCGATGTAATAAGCGGGAGAGAGGGCCGTGACGAGCTCCGCCAGGACCTCTCCATCCCAACGCCTGAATCCCGGCAACGGGGACAAGAAGGCCGTCTCAATCGTCTTACTGAGCTCCTGAGAACCCCAGCACTGCTAGCCGCACATCAGCCGTGACCCGGGGTCGGACTCGATGCAGCCATCGCTACGAAACTGGAGCAATTGAAGGCTAACCAGTTCTTCAAGCCGACGTTCAACGAGCCCGAGTGCCTCGTCGAGCTCTTCGGCCAGTTGTCCGACCGTCAGATTGATCCCCAACCGATCACAGGCGCGGACGTGGCGCAAGATATCGTCGTGCAGCGAACGCCAACGCTGCCAGACGCCCGGTCGGTGAGCGTTGTGAGCCCGAACATTTGGGTTCAGGTGTCTGCGATGCGGGAAAGTGATGGATTGGCCGGATACGTGCATGGTTGGCTCCTATCGCGTCGAGGATCGGCACTGGAAAACCCACGATGGGTCGGCCCGGCTACCGTCTGCCGCGTCGGTTCAGAACCCTTCCGGCCCACTGCGTCCTGCCCGACGCCAAAAGTATACACGCGTTCACCACCTATTCAACTGGCTAGCAAACGAGCACTCAACAACAGGGAGGTGCATCGGGCAAGCCATGAAGATCGGGCAAGCTGCACCGCCGCTTACCCCCCGAGCCGCCGACATCCGGGAGCCCATTACGCACGGCACTCCGAGCCACAGCTCAAGACAAGCTTGGATTCGGCCAGAAAGAAGACGCTGGCCCTAACGCCTCCATCCGACGTCGCCACCGCAACTAAAACAAGTCGGGCCGACAGGATTCGAACCTGCGACCTTTTGACCCCCAGTCAAACGCGCTACCAGGCTGCGCCACGGCCCGACCGTGCTCGGCGGAGGAAGATATCGCTGAGCGGCCTTTCTTGGCTTCGAGCTGGGGGCTCCAAGCTAGTCGCTCTGCGATCGGGTCACTGGGAAGTGCCACGTGCCGAGGCCTAGAGACTAGCCCATCCGTGGCCCCGGGGGAAGGTCGCCGGGGGTCTGCTACCAAGCAAATGCTTGCCCTGTCAGCTTCCGGAAGGCTTCGACGTACTTTTCCCGGGTTTTCGTGACGATCTCGCTCGGCAGCGGTGGTGGCGGGCTGTTCCGGTCCCAGTCGCTGGCGAGCAGCCAATCGCGGACGAATTGCTTGTCGAACGAGGGCTGTGGGCCGCCCGGCTGGTAGGCGTCGGCGGGCCAGAAGCGGCTGCTATCGGGCGTGAGCACCTCGTCGATCAGGATCAGTTCACCCCCTTCGGCGATCCCGAACTCGAACTTGGTATCGGCGATCAGCAGGCCACAGGACGCGGCGTGTTCGGCACCGGCTTGGTAGAGAGCCAGCGTCAGGTCGCGGAGGCGGGCCGCTAGGTCGTTGCCGAGGTCGGCGGCCATCCGCTCGAAAGAGACGTTCTCGTCGTGGTCCCCCATTTCGGCTTTGGTCGCCGGCGTGAAAATCGGCTCCGGCAGGCGGTCGCTCTCGGTCAAACCCGGGGGCAGACCCACGCCACACACCGAGCCGTTCGCTTGATACTCCTTCCATCCGGAACCCGAGAGATAGCCGCGGGCGACGCACTCGAACGGCACGACCCGGGCCTTTCGGCAGAGCATCGACCGGCCGGCGAGCCATTCTCGGTCCGCCCCGTCAGGCAGGGGCATCCGCTCGACCTCGGTGGTGATGAGGTGGTGCTGGATGGTGGGATTGGCTTGCCAGCGATCGAACCAGAACCGGCTCACCTGCGTAAGAACGCGTCCCTTGTCTGGAATCGCGGTCGGCAGGATCCAGTCGAAGGCGCTGATCCGGTCGCTTGCGACCAGCAGGAGGTGTTCGCCCAGATCATAGACGTCACGGACTTTTCCTCGACGCGGCTCCAAGCCCGGCAGGTCGGTGGTCGTCGGAGAAGGCATCGGGACGATTCGGCTGGGGTCGAGGGGATCGTGGGGACGGTTGTTACTGTAGTACCGGGCTACTAACGTATTTGCTAGTCAGCACTTGCGGGAAGCCGACCCTGGGTAGGGACGGCACCGCGGGCCGCTTCGGTGATCGTCACACACGTCCTCCTGCCCTGCACGAGATCGGCTCGTCGGGATTCCTCTTTTTGGTTAGCGAGTCGCTTCGATGGGCTTGATGCGGTTCATCGCCGACAGCCAGCACCTGCTAACCGAAGACCGTCTTGGCCGGGCCTATGTTGCCGGCCCCGACGAGGCCCCGACCTACGGTCGGACGCTGCTGAGCGGGAAAACGCTGGTCATCGAGCGGACGGACGACGCGTCCGGCTGCTTCTCGATCCCTTGGCCGATCCCCGGGCATGGCGATTGGCTGCTGGCGACCGCCTCGCTGATGGAGCGGGAACTGCCCTACCAACTCGAAGTGGAGCTCGCTCGCGGGCTGGTCTTTCGGCTGCGTGACCAACTCGCCATGTGGGAGATGCTGGGCCTGCAGACGACCGAACAACTGCTTAGTGGGATCGCCGCGGCGACGAAATCGTTCAGCCGGGCGGCCGTCACCCAGCGATTGGACGCCCCGAAGGCGGCCGAGCACGCCCGCGACGCCTTGCTAGCCGCCGCCGACGCGGCCTGCCAACTCGCCGAGCTCTACTCGGAGCAGGCCCTCTCGCTGCGGATGGGCAACGACCAGAAACTGACCACGCTGCTCGGCGTGCGGCTCAGCGAGAAACCGAAGGGCTCGCAGGCCAAGCGTCTGGCGGAGACTTTTAACCTGATCAACGTGCCGTGCGGCTGGGGGCAAGTCGAGCCGAGCGAAGGACGCCGCGATTGGTCGTGCGCCGACAAGCCGATCCATTGGGCGCGGTCGGAAGGCAAGCGTGTTTGCCTCGGGCCGTTGCTCGACTTCGACGATAAGCGTCTCCCGGATTGGGCTTATCTCTGGGAGGGCGATGTCGACACGCTGACCTCACTGATGATCGGGCACGTGCGTGCCACGGTGCAGCGATACCGCGGCAAGGCCCAGCTATGGCACGTGGCGTCGAAGATCAATCGCGACCGGGTGCTTGCCCTAACCGATGAGCAGCGGCTACAGATCGTTGCCAGCGGGGTGCGCACGATCCGCCAGCTCGATCCGAACACGCCGGTCGTTGTCGGCATCGAGCAGCCGTGGGGCGAGTACCGTGGGGCGAGTCAGAGCGAGCTCTCGCCGCTCGACTTCGCCGATGCGTTGGAGCGGGCCGACCTAGGCATCGCCGGCTTTGATCTGGAGATGAAAGTCGGCTACCGGCCGCATGGCTCCGAGTTGCGTAACCCGTTGGCGTTCAGCCGGTTGGTCGATCTGTGGAATGTGCGTCTCGACTCGCCGTTGATGCTGTCGATTAGTTTCCCGTGCTCTAGCGAAGAAGACCCGGGGGCCGATTCACGCTACTCGGTCGTCGCCGCGGGCGAAGCCTCGGACCTGCTCACGCCCGCTTTTCAGGCGGAGTGGGCCGCGTTGCGGTTGCCGATGCTGATCGCGAAGAACGCCGTGCAAGTCGTCGTCTGGTCGCAAGCGACCGACCACGGCCATCACCACCTGCCGCACGCCGGCCTCTACAGTGCCTCGAATAGCGAGCGGCCCATCCTGCAAGTGTTGCAAGACTTGCGCAAGCGGCTGTTGGCGTGACCTTGCGACCGGCGATCGTGTCGCCTGTTTTGTCGCCTGTTTTGTCGCCTCGGCGAGTCTTCTCCGATCCGCTCGAAATTACGCCTAAACGCTTGAGGCGTAAGGCTTTCCGTTTTGTCGCATGGGATCGACAACAAGCAACTGGTTGCGACACAACGACCCCCGGCCACCAATAAGGCTCTCATTCTAGCTCGCAGCATGTGCCGGCTCAGCCTGAATTGGTCACGCACCAAGCCGAAGAACGCCTCGAACGTCCGCGGTCGCTCGGCTAGCGAGGCTGCCGTGGAGCGTTGGTCATGACCACCGTATCGAAGCACGATTCGCCCCATACCGCATCGTGCGCAGACGGGTGATTGCGGAGACTCGGGCAATCGGCTTCGCTGAGCACATGCTTAGCAACTTCTTCCGCGAGTCCACAAAGCCGCAAGGCGCCGCCATGCTCCTCCAGGCGTTTGCACAGGATGCCTAACTCGACACCGAGGTGCGGGTCGGCCGGTTCGTCGGGATCGAAGTCGAGCACGATCCGGTACGTGAATTGCTGATCCGCGATGCGCCAAAGGCGTTCGCCGAGGCCGCATCCCATGCCGACCGTGTCGATATGGATGAACAACCAATTCGGGCCACGCCCCGTGACCTCACACCGGCACGTGGGCGCGAGCCCTGCCGGCCGCGGGGGACTCTTCCTACGCGTCTTCATCGTCATCACACACCTCCGCCAAAACTGCACGCCGGCGTCGGACGAGGGACCGTCGAACGCCGCGTGAAAGAAGAGAACCACCAAGCATCCTGGTGGGGGCGAGGCCGGCCTCGGGTGGCCGAGTAATCAAGGTGCATGACAAGGGTGAGACGGCTGCGGGGCCGACCTCATTCTTCAAGATATCGTTTCCTGCCGCTCGTTTCCTAGCGCAATCGAGCGACGAATTGCCGCAGGGTGCTAGCACCCTGCGCAACGGTCTCAGACGCTGAGCATCTGCGCCATCGTCTCGCGGGCCGTCGTGATCGCCTCGGGCAGCTTGGCTGGCTGCTTGCCGCCGGCTTGGGCCATATCGGGCCGACCGCCGCCGCCGCCACCCACGGCTTTAGCGACGGGTCCGATCCACTTACCGGCACTCAAGCCGCGGTCTTGCAGGTCCTTGGTGATGCCCGCGATCAGAGTCACTTTCTCATCACCGACGGTCGAAGCGAGCAGCACGGCGGCCGACTCGGTCTTCTGGCGAACCGCGTCGATGAGCTGACGCATCAGCGGCGGGTCAACGCCGGGCGTCTCGGCAACGAGGACCGTAACGCCGTCGATGGTCTCGGCCTTCTCGAGCAGCGTGTCGGCGTCGAGCGGGCCGGCGGCGTCGCGTTGCTTGACCTGGGCCTCGAGCTTCTCGATCTCCGCCATGAGCGCTTCACACCGCGTCGCGACCTCGGTCGGGGCCACCGAGAGCTGCCGGGCCGCTTCGGTCAACGCATCGCGACGCTCCACGTAGCTCGTCAACTTATCGCCACGGATCGGCACGCCGGGCGACGTGATATCGCTGGCACCGGAGAGCTTCTTCTTGAGGGCCCGTTGGCGGGCGAGCAGACGCCCCACCGCTTCGGTGACGGTCTCTTCGCTCACGCCGAGCGTCTTGGAGGTCTCGGCGAGGGCGTCCTCGATTTGCTGACGGTTCTCTTCGGCCCGCTTGCCGGTCAGCGCCGTGATGCGCCGTGTGCCGGCCGACACGCCCTCTTCGCTCAGCAGCTCGAAGACACCGACTTGGCTTGTGTTGGCCAAGTGCGTGCCGCCACACAGCTCGCGGCTCATGGCTTCGCCCCCTGCTCCCGAGCTATCCGCGAGTGGTCCCATCGAGACCATACGCACCGGGTCGGGGTACTTCTCGCCGAAGAGCATCATCGCCCCCTGTTTGCGTGCCTCGGCGAGCGGGAGGGTCTCGCACTTGACCGTGCCGGCGGCTTCGACGCACGCCTCGACATCGGCGGCGATCATTGCCAACTGCTCTGGCTCGACGGCCGACAGGTTCGTGAAGTCGAAGCGCAACCAATCCGCATCGACCTTGGAGCCTTGCTGTTGGGCATGCGATCCCAGTGTCTTCTGCAACGCCCAATGCAGGAGGTGGGTCGCCGAGTGGGCCCGACGGATCGCGCCACGGCGTTTCTCATTGACCATCGCCAGGACGTCGTCGCCGGTCTTGAGGCTGCCTTTCAGCAGGACGCCCTTGTGGACAAAGAGCGGGCCGTCCTTCTGGGTATCGATCACCGAGAAGACAAAACCCTCGCCGGTCAGCGTGCCGGTGTCGCCCACTTGGCCGCCCGATTCGCCATAGAAAGGCGTGCTGTCGAGGATGATCCGAGCCTTGTCTCCCTCGGCGAGCGTTTCGGCCAATTGCTCGTCCTCGCCTTCGCCCGAGACCACGCCGACGATCTTCGTGGTGGCTTCGATGGTGTCGTAACCAAGGAACTCGGTCGCTTCGAGCGCCTGCTTGAGCGAGTCGATCGGGCCTTTCGCGCCCATCACCGTGTGGGTCAGCTTGCCGGAAGACTCGCTGTGCTCGTCCATCGCCTTCTGGTAGCTATCCCAGTCGAAGGCGAGCTTCTGGTCGGCCGCGAGGCTCTCGAAGAGCTCGGGCGGCACGCCGTAAGTCTGGTACAGATCCGCGGCGACCGCGCCATCGACGGCGGCCCGGTTCTCGGCACGCATCTCGCCGAAGACCTTCTCGACGCGTTCGAGCCCGCCATCGATCGTGCCGAAGAAGTTGGCCTCTTCCTTTTGGATCACGCTGGCAACGCGGTCGGTGGTCTCTGGCAGGTCGGGATAGGCGTCCTTCATCAACTCGGCCACCGTCGGGACGAGTTGGTGCAAGAACGGCTCGCGCACGCCCATCTGGTGCCCATCGAGAACCGCCCGGCGGAGCAACCGCTTGACGACGTACTTCTCCTTCTGCGGCCCGGGGTAAACGTTCTCGTGCACCGCGAACGCACACGCGCGGACGTGGTCGCTGATCCGCCGCAGCCGGCGGCCGTTCTCCGATTCGTACTCGTACTTCACGCCACAGACTTCGCCGGCGGCTTCGACGAGCGGCATCAGCGAGTCGATGTGGTAGTTGGTCGGCACACCCTGCAAGACCGCGGCGGTCCGTTCGAGGCCCATGCCGGTATCGATGTTCTTGCTCGGCAGCGGCTGCAGGTTGTTGGGCGGCTCCCCGACGCGATTGAACTGCGTGAAGACGAGGTTCCAGATCTCCAGCGGCTCGGCGAAGCCTCCCTCCGCGAGCGGCGCGGTGTAGTAGATCTCGCTGCACGGGCCGCACACGCCGTCCGGGCCTTGGCTCGGGGCACTGGCCGGCCAGAAGTTCTCGTCTTCTTCCTCGAAGCTGATGCGGTCGGTCGGGATGCCGATCTCGTTGTGCCAGATGTCGGCCGCCTCTTTATCGTCCTTGTAGACGGTCACGGTGAGCTGCGTGCCGGGCAGGCCGAGCCACTTCTTATCCGTGAGGAACTCCCAAGCCCAATGGATGGCGTCGCGTTTGAAGTAATCGCCGAAGCTGAAGTTGCCCAGCATCTCGAAGAACGTGTGGTGCCGCGGCGTGCGGCCGACGTTATCGATATCGCCCGTCCGCAAGCACTTCTGGCAGCTCGTCGCCCGGGTGTAGTCGAGCTTCACCTTGCCCAAGAAATGGTCCTTGAACTGGTTCATCCCGGCCGGCGTGAACAGAACCGAGGGGTCCCAGGTCGGCACCAGCACATCGCTATCGACGCGGGTATGGCCCTTCGATTCGAAGAAGGCGAGGTACTTTTCGCGGAGCTCGGCGGTTTTCATCGCAGTCAGACAGTCGGCGTGGGGCGGTCGGCGGGAGGCTCGGGACGGCCGACCCGTCACGAACAGGGCAGCCGTCCAAGCCCCGAATCGTACCCAAATCGCGGGTTTTGGGGCAGGATCAGTTTGTTTGCCCCGCTGCAGAATCCCGCACATACTAGGGGTGAGCCTTGAACGCCCCCCCCCGACCGATACGAACGCCTCGTGAATTAGACGGCCCGCTGCTCGCTCGTCCCCCGCCGTATTCACGTTGTTTGCTTGTCGGAGTCCATGGTGCGTCTCACTTCTTGTCTGATGCTGTTCGTTGTCGGGTTGCCTGCCGCTGCCCGGGCGTGCTCCGTGTGCGACGCCCTCGGCTGCCCACCCTGTGGCGTGGTCGAGTCGGCCGCGTCGGACGAGGCCGCCGAGCCGTTCGCTCGTTTCACCCTCGACGGCAGCCAATGGCCCCAGCCGGGCGGCGATGGCACGCCCATCACGCTGACCTACAGCTACAACAATTTCCTCGATGGTGGGCTGAAAGACCCGGCGGGCGTGACGGTCCCAGCCGATTACCTACGCACCGTCACCGAAGAGGCCTTCGGCCTGTGGGCCGCGGTGGCACCGCTCAACTTCGTCGAGGTGCCCGATGTCGGCACCCAAGTCTTCACGGCCAATACCGCCGCTTACAACCGCTACCCGGACGACAGCTTCGGACAGATCCGTCTGAACCACCGGTTCATCAACGGCACCGACGCTCAGAACGGGAGGCCGACTACCAAAGCGCTCGCGTACTTCCCACGGACCTCGGGGAATATCTCGGGCGATATCCACTTCGACAACGGCGACCCTTGGGCGATCGTGGGCACGCCGAGCGAGCCGGACGTGCTCGGCATCCTGACGCATGAGATCGGTCACGCGATCGGCATCGGGCACTCCACGCTGCCGGGCACCGTGATGAACCCCGCCGCCCTCCGACGCATGGGCCCCGGCACCGGGGTCTTGTTGCCGGACGATATCGCGGCCGTGCAAGCGATCTACGGCGCTGGCGTGGGGAGCGTAACGGCTCTCGTGCCGGAACCATTCTCGGCCTTCTTGGCCCTGCTAGCAGCCGCCGGCGGGTTGGCGCGGCCTCGACGCGTTGGGTCCTGACAGGATCGACAGGAGCAACCGGATGCCTACGATGGGGTGCTGCCTTCGGCAGAGCGTCGTCCTCGTGAATCCCGTCCAGAAGATCCGCAACTCTCTGTGTCCTCCGTGGTGAATCCTGCCGACTCGCTCACCGCCAAGCTGAAAGAGGTCCTCCAGGAGTACTGGGGTTACGAGGACTTCCGCCCGCTGCAACGCGAGGCGATGACCGCCGTCATGGAGCATCGCGACTCGGTCGTGGTCCTGCCGACCGGCGGCGGCAAATCGCTCTGTTTCCAGGCCCCAGCCGTGGCGATGGAGGGCATGGCGCTGGTCGTCTCGCCGTTGATCGCTTTGATGAAGGATCAAGTCGATACGCTCCGCAACTGCGGGGTGCCGGCGGCCTACCTCAACAGCACGCTCTCGCCCGACGAGCGGCGGGAAATCACCCAGCAGGTCAAAGCGGGCGAACTCAAGCTCCTGTATGTCGCCCCCGAGCGGCTGCTGCTCGATGGCACGCTGACGCTGCTGGCGAACGCGAAGGTCTCGCTCGCCGCGATCGACGAGGCCCATTGCATCAGCAGTTGGGGCCACGACTTCCGCCCCGAGTACCGCGGGCTGGCGAGGCTCAAAGAAGTCTTCCCCAAGATCGGCGTCCATGCCTACACCGCCACTGCGACCGAAGCGGTCCGCGCCGATATCGCCAACCAGCTCGGCCTGGGCGACGCCGAGTTCCATGTCGGCTCGTTCGATCGCCCCAACCTGACGTACCGTGTTAGCCCGGCGACCGGCAAGCTGCAGCGCATCGTCGAAGTCACGAAACGCCACCGGGGCGAGTCGGGCATTGTCTACGCGATCAGCCGCAAGGAAGTCGAGAAGACGGCCAAGTCGCTCGTCGAGTTGGGCGTCAAAGCGGCGCCCTACCACGCCGGCTTGCCGGACCAGAAGCGGCAGCGGACTCAGGAAGATTTCCTCAACGACCGCATCGAGGTGATCGTCGCGACGGTTGCCTTCGGCATGGGCATCGATAAGCCCGACGTCCGCTTCGTCATCCACGCCGGCATGCCGAAGTCGCTCGAAGCGTACCAGCAAGAGGCGGGCCGCGCCGGACGCGATGGCCTCCCCGCCGAGTGCCTGTTGCTGTTCAGCCGCGGCGACACGATGACCTGGAAGCGGATCATCGAATCGCCGAACGACGACGCCTCGCCTGAATCGATCGAGGCCGCGCTCCGTGCCCTCGACGGCGTGGCGGGCTATGCCTCGGGCGTGACGTGCCGCCACCGGGCGTTGGTCGAGCACTTCGGCCAGGCACTCGAAGGCGACGACTGCGGGGCGTGCGATGTCTGCCTCAGCGAGCTCGACCTCGTCGATGAGCCCCTGATCCTCGCCCAGAAGATCATCTCGTGTGTTGCGAGGCTCGATCAACGCTTCGGCGCCGACTACACCGGCAAGGTGCTCGCCGGCTCCGCGGAGGAACGCATCCTCAACGCCGGGCACGATGGCCTCAGCACCTACGGCCTCCTCAAAGATTGCCGCACCAGCGACATCCGCGATTGGATCGAGCAACTCGTCGGCCAGGGCCACCTCGTCAAAGCGGGCGAGTACGGGGTGCTGCATATCACGCCGAAGGGCCTCGCTCTGCTCAAGGGAGAGGGAGAGCCACGGCTGCTCAAGGCAGCCGGCAAAGGGTCTTCGTCCTCGCGGGGCAGCAGCCGACGCGACACCGAGAGCTGGGAGGGCGTCGATCGGCAGCTCTTTGAGGACTTGCGCAAGCTGCGTTCGGAACTCGCCGCCGAGCTGTCGGTTCCTGCCTACGTCGTGTTCGGCGATGCCTCGCTGCGCGATATGGCCCGCCGGCGTCCTTCGACGATCGAGGCCTTCGGCCAAACGCATGGCGTTGGTCAGAAGAAGCTTCGCGAGTACGGCGATGCGTTCCTCGAAGCGATCCGTGAGTATTGCTCAACGAACGGCGTGGCGACCGACCTGGAAGGTGAAGCCTCCGCCGCGCCCAAGCGCGCCGTTGCCGCGAGACCGAAAGGCCCCAACGCCTCGTCGCTGGCGGCGTTCCCGCTGTTCCGTGAAGGCCTTTCGATCGAAGAGGCCGCCACGAAGCTGGGCCGTGCCCGCTCGACAACCGTCGGCTACCTGAGCGATTACCTCAAGCAAGAGGCCGTCACCGACCCGACGCCTTGGGTCGAGCGCGCCACCGCTTTGCAGATCGAGAACGCCATCGAGGAGGTCGGTTTCAGCGGCCTCAAGCCGATCCACGAGCAACTCGGCGGCGAGATCGATTACGACGCCATCCGCATCGTGGCCACCTGCGTTGCCAATCGCGAGCGGGTCTGACCTCTTTGGTTGGCGGGCGTCGGAAGGGAGATAAGGGGATGATTTGGAGATAGGGGGATGGCCATATCAACTGCAAGACTCGCCCGGTAACGGCCAAGGCTCACTTTGAACCACGCGATCAAAGAACAGCTCGGCCCAATCCGAACGACATTGTTATGAAGAGGCGTCTTCCGTAGCGGACACGATCCCCCCATCTCCAAATCATCCCCTCATCTCCCTTCTTAAACGCAACCGACTGGAACCCAGACTATGCTAGTGGGCTACCCAGCCCATGCCCCTGGATCCGGCTTGCCCGCATGAAAGCTCTCTACCTGACCGTGGCGTCTGTTTTGCTGCTGGTCGCTCCAGCGAATGGTGCGCCGATCGACTTCAACAAGAACGGCAGCGTCGATCCGTTCGAAGACCCCGCGACCCCGATCGACGATCGGGTTGAGGACTTGCTCTCGCAGATGACGGTCGAGGAAAAGACCTGCCAGTGCACCACGCTGTACGGCTACCCCCGCGTGCTGATGGACTCGGAGCCGACGCCCGGTTGGAAGAAGCGAGTCTGGAAGGACGGCATCGGCAACATCGACGAGCACTGCAACGGCTACGGCAACCGCCGGAAGGTCCTCAAAGGCCCGCCGTCCGAGATCCCCGCCACGCTCAACAAGACGCAGCGTTGGTTCGTCGAAGAGACCCGCCTGGGCGTGCCGGCGGAGTTCACCAACGAGGGGATGCGCGGCGCGTGTGTCACCGGCGGCACCTCGTTCCCCGCTCAATTGAATCTCGGCTGCTCGTGGGATCGCGACCTGCTGAGCGAGGTCGGCCGGGTGGTCGCTACGGAGAACCGCGCCCTCGGCTACACCAACACTTACGCCCCCATCCTCGACCTGCCACGTGATCCGCGTTGGGGCCGGATGGTCGAGTGCTACGGCGAAGAGCCCTATTTGGTCTCCGAGCTGGGCGTGCGGATGGTGAAAGGCTTGCAGGCCAACGGCACCAGCTCGACGCTCAAGCACTACGCCGTCTACGCCGTCCCCGAGGGCGGGCGGGACGACAAGGCTCGGACGGCCCCGTCGGTCGGCTTCCGTGAGCTGCACACGCTCTACATGCGACCCTTCCGCCGAGCGATCCAGGAGGCCGGCGCCCGCGGAGTAATGTCTTCTTATAACGACTACGACGGCGAGGTTGTCACGGCCTCGAAATACTTCCTGATCGACCTGCTCCGCAAGGAGTACGGCTTCGATGGGTACGTCGTCTCGGACTCCGAAGCGGTCGAGTTTGTCTTCACAAAGCACCGCATCGCGGCGACCTACAAGGAGGCCGTCGCCAAGACGCTGATCGGCGGCATGAACGTGCGAACCACGTTCCGCCAACCGGAGACCTTCACCCTGCCGCTCCGCCAAGCGGTCGCCGACGGCCTGCTTCCCATGGCGGATCTCGACCAGCGTGTCCGTGAGGTGCTGCGTTACAAGTTCAAAGTCGGGCTTTTCGACCAACCCTACGTCGAAGACCCGGCCGCCGCCGACTCGGTCGTCGGATCAGAAGAACACCAAGCCATCGCCAAGCGGGCGTCGGGCGAGTCGATTGTTCTGCTCAAGAACGACGGATTGCTGCCGCTCGACTTGTCCAAGCACAGCAAGGTCTTGCTCGCCGGCCCGAACCTCCACGGCGATCACTTCGGCGTCTCACGCTACGGGCCGCAGCGGATCGAGGTGCCCGATATGGAGGCCTCGATGCGAGCCACCTTCGGAGACCGAGTCGAGTTCTTGACCGCCAAGGGTTGCGGCATCGTGGATGCCAACTTCCCCGAATCGGATATCCTCCCGGCCGACCCGAACGACAAAGAGCAGGCTCTGATCGACGAAGCGGTTGCCGCGGCTCAGCAGTGCGACCTCGCCGTGCTCTTCCTGGGAGGTCACCCCGACAAGACGGTGGGCGAGTCGTACTCGCGCACCTCGCTCCGCCTGCCCGGGCACCAAGAGACGCTGCTCAAAGCAATTCACGCCACGGGCACCCCCGTGGTGCTGGTGCTCGTCGATGGCCGCCCCACAACGATCAACTGGGCCGATAGGCATGTCCCCGCGATCGTCTTCGCCGGCTTCGGCGGGCAGCACGGTGGCGCGGCGCTCGCTGAGACCCTGCTCGGCGAGATCAACCCGTCGGGCAAGACCACCGTCACCTGGCCCAAGCATGTCGGCCAAGTGCCTTACGCCTTCCCCTACAAGCCTTGGTCACGATCCGCCGGCCGCGCTCGCGTGGATGGCGCTCTGTACCCGTTCGGGCATGGGCTCTCTTACACGTCCTTCGCGTACAGTGACCTTGAGATCGCCAACCACAAACCCTCGCTCGGCGAACCGGTCACGGTTCGATGCAAGATCAGCAACACCGGCTCGATCACGGGCGCCGAGGTGGCTCAGCTCTACCTGAAAGACCTCGTTGCCAGCGTGAACCGCAGTGCTGTTGAGCTCTCCGGCTTCGAGCGGGTCAAGCTCGCTCCCGGCGAGAGCAAGACCGTCGAGTTCACGATCTCCGACGAGCAACTCCAACTGATGAACCTCGACAACGAGTGGGTCGTCGAGCCCGGGCGTTTCGCGGTTTATATCGGTGCCTCAAGCGAGGACATCCGCTTGCCCGCCCCCAAGGCGGAGTCCGGCAAGAAGGCGAAGGGCAACACCGGCTTCCCGATCATCCAGAAGAAGCTGACCCAAGAGCCGTCGGAGAACCTCGCCGCGAACGAGTTCGAGGTCCAGCCGTAGGCGTCACTCCAGGCCGCCGGTGATATTCAGGTTCTTGTCGTGCTCGATCGTCATCGTGTAGGTGACGGCCTCGCTGTCGTCGCCGATAGCGGCGACTGGGACTTCGATATCCCAACGCAACAGGCCCTCTCCGCCATCGGCGTTCGCTTCCTCCGGGTCGGACTCGACCAGTGAGACCTTGATCGCATCGCCATCGGCCTTGGGCAGGCGATCCATCACCCGGACGGCGACCGCCTCGCTGCCGAAGTTCTCGACGCTCAGTCGATAGTCGAAACGGGCAACCCGGTTGCCACCCTGGATGCGGTCGGACTTGTCGACCAACTCGCGTGAGGTGCGGAGCGACTCGTCGATGCCGAGACCCACCGTAAACGATTCGCCGATCGCGACCGTCGGCACGCTGCCACGGCCGACAAACCGCTCGCCCAAGAACGTCGCGGACGGACCGGCCAGCAAGACAAACTCGGTCGTGTTCGTGAGTTTCGCTTCTTGGTAGACGTAGCTGGTCAGCACGGGCGTGGCGAGCCGGTAGAAATCAGCTTCGAGCGGCATCGCCGCGATCTGGATGAGCTGCTTATCGCTGCGGCTCGGGAGTGAGGTCTTGTTGGCTAGTCGGTAAACGACACTCATCCCTTCCGTTCGAGAGGGCGTGAGCTTGCCGGGCTTCTTGGCTTCCTTAGTGCCCGAAACCAGATCGAGGATTTGGATTTCGCAAGCGAGTCGATTGAGGGCATCGTCGGTGCTCGCCACACCGGCCGGCTGGTTCGCATAGACCGCCCCGAAGCCGCCCCCTCCCACACCACCACCAAAGGCCGATTCCTCCAGAGGAAATGACCCCTGCCTGAAAGGCATGTCCAAGCCGTCGGTGACCGTCGCCATGTTTCCTGTGACAGACCCCGAGGATGACGAGATCGAGTTACCGCGATTCAAAGCGAGCGCCCGCTGCTCGTTGCTCAAGGCGATTTTGCTCTTGCGTGCCGATTGACGAGCCGCGGCCAAGCGGATCGTCAGCGGCGAGAGCTTCGGGGCGGTCGCCACCAGCGAGGGCGTTGCGGTCGAGAGGGTCATCGCCACGTCCGACCAATCCTCGCCGCTCATCTGCGTGACCGACGCGTTGTACTCGACCGTGATCTCTTCGCCCCCTTCGGAGGCACGCACATTGTACGAGGGCGACCAGCTCGCGCCAGAGACCAAATACTTCAGCCGCACGGCGGACGCCTCGCCGCCCTTGCTGAGGAAGACCACCGCCTCGCGTTGGGAACGTTGCTTGCCGGCTGTGAGGGCCTGCAATTCTCGCTGAACGAGGCTCCGCTGCGACCGGAGGTCTTCTAGTTCGACCGTGACTTCGAGCTCGCGATCGGCCACCTCGGCGCGTTGCTCGAAGATCAGCCCGGTCAGTTCGGTTAGGGTTTCTGCGTTCAGTACGCCGTGCTTGAGTTCCTCCTTCGCGGTGCCGCTGGTGAAGCCTTCGAGGTTGCTCAGGTAATCAGAGCGTTGCTTCAAGAGCTGCATCTCGCGGCTCAGCGCCCGCTCGCCGCGTTGCAGCTCTTGGAGTTTCTGTTGGAGCTGCTTGATCTCCTCACGCGGCGATTCGTCGGTGGGGCGGACGCGGGCTCGGACGCTGCGGACCTCGACGCCCTCTCCCGGTTCGGCGTACAGGCTGCCGGGGAGGAGCTGCTCGGGGAGGTCGGTCACGATCACCTCCAACAGGCCCTCGCCAGCCGGCAGGGACAGCTCCCGTGTCACCAACGCCTGCCCCTGAAAGACCGTCACCGCGACCACCTTTCCGGAGTCGCTGATCGGCCCGGCTTGCGATGTGATCGGAGCGAAGAGCGATGCCAGCAAGCCAAGAACCAAGAGCCGAGCCATGAGAAGCCTCGTGAGGGTTCGATGTGCGAAGAGAAAACACGGGAGGAGCGACTCCCACAACCTAGTGCGTCGCGGCGGCCCGAAGGTTCCAACAAACCAGCGAGAAAGGGCAATTTCGGCGGGATGGGTTCGTGCTGCCAGAGAGAGCAACAGCCGCCAAGCGACCCACCTTTGCTGGTACCCGCTTGCTAGCTCGGCAACGAAAGCCGAGAATACGACGGCTCCAGACCACCGATAGGAGCCTTCTTGCGATGTCGACCTCTGACCGCCTCCCCCCGTCGCTTGCCGAGAAGATCGCCGCGGAGGGTCTCACGTTTGACGACGTGCTCGTGCAGCCCCGCTACAGCGGGATCATGCCGTCGGAAGTCGAGGTCTCGACGCGGCTTACCAAGCGGATCCCACTCGGGATCCCGATGCTCAGTTCGCCGATGGACACGGTCACCGAGCACCGCATGGCGATCGGCTTGGCTCAGGTCGGCGGCTTGGGAGTGATCCACAAGAACTTGTCCGTCGAGCAACAAGCGGCCGAGGTCGAGAAGGTCAAGCGTTCCGCCAACGGCATCATCGCCGACCCCGTCACGCTGCCGCCGGAAGCCTCGGTAGCGGAAGCCCGCGAATCGATGGGCCAATCCCGCGTCTCGGGCGTTCCGATCACGGATGCTAGCGGCAAGCTGGTGGGCATCCTGACCCGGCGAGACCTGCGTTTTCTCGATCGAAACGACCTCCCGATCGGCGAGGTCATGACCCGCGATAACCTGGTCACGGCGACGGGGAATGTAACGCTTGCGGAAGCTGAAACGATTCTGATGGAGAAAAAGGTCGAGAAGCTTCTGCTGGTTGACGAAGACTACAAACTGACGGGCCTGATCACGATCAAAGACATCGACATGATGCGCCGCTTCCCACAAGCGGTGAAAGACGATCGTGGCAGGCTGCGTGTGGGCGCCGCGATTGGCGTCAACAACTTCGAACGGGCCGAAGCGTTGATCGCCAAGGAAGTCGATTTCCTGGTGGTCGATAGCGCCCACGGCCACTCGAAGAACGTCATCGAAACCGTCAAGGAACTCAAAACACGCTGGGACATCGACGTCGTCGCCGGGAACGTGGCGACCGGCGAGGGTGCCCGGGATTTGATCGAAGCGGGCGCCGACGCCGTGAAGGTGGGCATCGGCCCGGGTTCGATCTGCACGACACGCGTCATTTCCGGCATCGGCGTCCCGCAGATCACCGCGATCGCGGCCGCCGCCGAAGCCGCACACGGGACCGACACAACGATCATTGCGGACGGGGGCATCCGCTACTCGGGGGACATCACCAAAGCACTCGCCGCGGGGGCCAACCTCGTGATGATCGGTGGCTTGCTGGCGGGGCTCAACGAGTCGCCCGGCGAGCGGATCCTCTACCAAGGACGCTCTTACAAAACCTACCGCGGGATGGGTTCGCTCGGTGCCATGGTGAAGGGCTCCAGCGAACGCTACCGGCAGAGTCACTCAGAAGAAGATAGCGACACGAACAATCCAGCCGGCAAGCTGGTGCCCGAAGGGGTCGAGGGGCGGGTTCCTTACAAGGGGGAGCTCCACCCCTTTGTCTACCAACTGGTGGGCGGCTTGCGAGCCGGCATGGGTTACTGCGGAACCAAGACGATTGACGAGCTGCGCACGGACGCGCGGTTCATCCGGGTCAGCCCGGCCACGGTAAGGGAGAACCACCCCCATGACATCGCCATCACGCAAGAGGCGCCCAACTACTCCAACGAGAACCTCGGCGGAGAGAGTGCCTAGCGCGGGTCGCGTCGCGGCCGCCTATCGCTCGGTCGACCGGGCGACTCGCACGCACACGGACGACAAGGAGCAAACGCTCTGGCTGCCCGCCGGCTGGCTGGCAGTGCTCCTGGTGATGACCGCCGCCGCCCCGAGCCTTGGCGGCGAGAGCACCAGCGACGGCTGGCGGGCACGCGGTTCGGTCACCAAGACCGTTGCCCGGGCCACGAGCAAAACCAAGCGATCCATCTTCAACGGGTCTTACAGCAGGCCAGCGATCCGCCAAGTCGCCTTCGAGGACGACATCGCCGGCCCCGCCCTGCGAACGGCCGGGCGGATGCGGACCGATCGCTTCATGGATGGCGAGTACCGCGTCGCTCAACAAGACGCCGGCGACGCCTTCGGCGACACGCTCCGCGACTCGTTCGAGCGCCCGTTCGGCCTGCCCGCGACCGACTCGACCGACGCCGATACCGCGGACAGCCTGTTCGACGAGCCGGCAGAACAGCCCGCCGAAGAGAACCAAGACAACGGGTTCGACCGGGAGCAGCGCAAATCGATCTTCGACGACGAGCCGTCTGCCGCTGAGCTCGACCCGCCGAGCGACTTCTCGGCCGAAGAGATCGCCCCCGGCGATCTGGCTCCTGGCGACATCGCCGAGGACCTCGGCGCCGGCCGGGACGACGACGATTCATTGCTCCGCGAAGAAGCCAACAACTGCTCGGAGGGCCTCGCCGAACTCAAGGCTAGCCGGCTGAGCATGATCGATCTGAACATCGGCGTGACCGGCAACGAGGGCGAGGACTACCCTTACCACTGCACGCTCGAGGACGGCAGCGTCTTCGCACCGCGTTGCTGGGGTGAAGTCACCTACATGTGGAAGGCGTCCGGCCTCTGCCACAAGCCGCTTTACTTCGAGGACGAAGCCCTCGAACGCTACGGCCACTCGTGGGGACCGTTCGTCCAGCCGCTGGTCTCCGGGGCCCACTTCTTCGGCACCGTGCCGATCCTGCCCTACAAGATGGGCCTGAAAACGCCGAACGAGTGCGTCTACGCCTTGGGCCACTACCGCCCCGGCAACTGCGCCCCGTACCTGATCGACCCGATCCCGTTCACCTGGCGGGCCGCGATCTTCCAGGCCGGCGGAGCGGTCGGCGTGGCAGCCTTCCTGCCGTAACAAGATCAGCCAAGACACCGAACCGTCACGGGCGCCGCTGGGTCATCCAGCGGTGCCCGTTCTTCATTCCTCTGGTCAGAACCGAGACGAGCGCCTCACACAACAGTCCCGCCAGGAGCAGTTTGGCGGCCCCGCCACCGCCAGCTACGCTAAGAACTTCCCACTTCCTACTTCCCACTTCCCACTTCGCGTTGAACGTCCGCTCAATCACCCACGGCTCGGATGAGTACCTGCTCGCCTGTGACTTGCGTCACCGGTTCTTGCGGGTGCCGCTCGGGCTAGGTTTGAGTGCGAAGGATGTCGCGAGAGAAGAGTTCCAGTACCACTACGGGCTCTTCGACGACGACGGCACGCTCATCGGAAATGTGATCGGCAAACCCGATCCCGACGACACGATCACCGTCCGCATCCGCCAGATGGTTGTCGACGATGCCTACCGAGGGCGTGGCTGCGGGCGGCAGCTTCTCGCAGGGGCCGAACAACTCCTCGCCGAACGCGGCTTCGTCCGCACGATCCTCTACGCCCGAGACGAAGCCGTGCCGTTCTACGAACGCTGCGGCTACGTCAACACAGGCGAGAACGCCGTGCTCATCGGCCTGCCGCACCACCGGATGCGGAAGGACTTAAAGGCTCTTAACTGAGTCGGAACCGCCAAGCCAGCGACGCCTGATTAGGATCATGGCGATACCAACCGCTGAAAGCACGACGCCGAGCGAACGGAGCCTACGCACGATAAGCCCGGGCAACTCGCGGGCATGGCGCATCCGCTTCAGCAGATGGTTGACGTCGTCTCGGGCGATCAGCAGCGCAGCCGGGTCGGGCAGGTTGCCGCCGAGGCGTCGGCGCGCTTCGGTGACCTTCCGTTGGACATCGGCGAGCCTCCGCTCCGCAACCACAAACGCCGCCTTATCGCTTGGGCCCCAGCCGATCATCTTTGGCAGAAGGGGCTCGACGGCGAACGAAAGTAGCAGCGTCGTGAAACCCAGCGAAAAGACTCCGGCCGATGCGGCTCGCAGCCAGAAGCGGTCGGCCCTTGCCCAAGTGGTGGCCACCCCCACGCGCCTACTGAACAACGAAGCGTTCAACCAAGCCCTGGCCATCGTCGATGCTGATCAACCGTGAGTAAAGATAGACATCGATCTCATCGTTCAAGAAATCAACGCTGCCATCGCACCGCGCCGCGTTAACACCGCCTGGGTGATTGCTCCGCGGAGACGCATACCCCGAGTCGCCCGCGCCATTGCACGGGATCCCATTGGCGAACGATTGGGCCGTATCGGGGCAGTTGCGGATCAGGTCGGCACCGACTGTACCGAGCGTCGGGTCCCGCTGTCCGTTCAAGCTGTTAGGCGTGTTAACAGAAGCAGCATCGCCCCCCACACCGTTCGCGTTGGCGCCTTGCAACAGGGGCGTGTAGGACTCATTGAATCGTTTGGTGAGCGGGCGACTGGCGGACGGTGGGCACGCGAAGCTTGAATTCGGGTTGAGTGGGTCCTGCGTGTGCATGTCAGCTGCCAACAGGCTTGACCCGGCGATGCCCAAGGCCCAGGCACCACGATTGTCCGAAGCGCTCTCCGCTGTGAGGATCTCAGCAACCATCAAGGTGTTGCTCACACCATCGGAGATTTGACCTAGCCGGCGGGGCCTCTCGCCCACGGCTCCCCGGAACCAGCGGAGGCACTCGATATGCACGGGTGAAACAAACGCGGCGTGATTCGCCTTGGCGAATCGACGGCCATTGTTCGAAGACACCGATCCAAACTCGGTTCCGGTCTGAAAGAATCGACCCGCAGCGGAGTCGCTCGCACAGTACATCGATTCGATCTCTACCGCCTGAGGATTATTTTCGTCCCCATTGGGCAAGAACTGGTTATCGATGGGTTGGTTCGGATCGATCTGGTCGGCCAGCGCTTGCTCTTCCATATAAGGGAGCGTTGGGATGACCCAGCTGCGTTGAGCCCCCGGACCCATCGCTAGTGTCGCGGCCGGCTGGTGCGGCGCGAGATCAAAGCCGGTCTCCAGCATTGGGGAAAAATTCGGGAGCCCGCCTATCGCCGACTCAACGTTGATCATCGCCAGGGCGGTCTGTTTCATCGCGTTCTTGCACGAAGTGCGGCGAGCCGCCTCGCGTGCTGCCTGCACTGCGGGAAGCAACAGGGCGACCAGAATCCCAATAATTGCGATTACGACCAACAACTCCACGAGCGTGAAGGCCGACTGTGGCTGTTGGCTTCGTGGACGGGAGCCCGCGGGAGAGAGGTATCGCATGCGTTGCCTACTAGTCTTGGATTAGAGTGCTTGAAAGACTCCCGTCCGTCGAAGTTCGCCTGACGATCCGCTCAAGCGACAAGCTCAGTCGGTCGCATCTCCAACCGCGTTACGGGCTGTGGAGCATAGTGTAGAGAGGCCGCGATCAATCGGGAGCGCAATGGCGCAATCGATTCTCTCCGCCGCGAAGGCCCCCCGCCTCCCAATGATTGCGGCAGTCCGCTCGCCGCGCAGAATCCAAACACCTTTGCGCACGGGTCGTTGACGTTTGATCGGTTGCTGCCTAACGTCGCAAATGGTTGGACAGAAGTTGCTACCGCCTAGATTTCGATGGACACGCGGTAAGCAGATAGTAAAGCTCTCTCTGCGGTTGCGTTTCAGTAGCCGCTTCAATGATACGCTCACCCTGGAACCAACCAATGCGTAATCGACACGGTCTGTTGCGCCGCACTCTGGCGGTCAGCTTGATGTCGGGATTTGCCCTGATCGAGGCATCCGCTCAAACGGTGCTGTTCAGCGATACGTTCGACAGCGAAGACTTATTTGTCTTCACCAATGCGGTGAACCAAACCGTGCCGGTAGGGTCGACGCCTTGGACCTACCAAGGGCAAGAGGCGCTCCAAAACCGTACCGACTACGGCGTGGATTATGCGGCCGCTGGCATCCCCGAAGCGCCTAACACGCAGTCGGGCGATGCGCTGGGCCGGGGTGTCGCACTCCGGGCGAACGTGACGCAAGGGCGGCGTGACCAAGCCGCCATCTTTGTAGAAGACCCGTCCTTTACCGGTCGATATCGCGTCCAGGTCGATATGTACTTGAGCTGGGCCGCCGAGCCGAGCGGGCAGGTCGGAACCACCGAGCATGGCGGGCTGTTCATCGGCAAGGACACGCCCAGCAATCCGGCGCTAACAGACGACAACGCACTGGACGGGGACCGGGCTTACCCCGGTTCGGCCGGTGCAGGGGCGCTGTTCGCGAGTGACGGGGGCGCGCTCAATTTTGATTATCTCCTACTCAAGAACAACGTCTACCCGACCACGACCAGCGAACAGTATTCCGTTAGCGACTTTGGTTTCGGCTCGCAGCTGGGCTATGACAACACGGATGTCAATGAGGACCCAGCCAACGGTGAACTTATCAACTTGCCAGAGTTGTTCCCTGAGCTTGTAACGCCGACCGGGATCACGCAAGCGGCTGGCGCGATCGGCTTCCGCTGGGTAACGCTAATCGCTGACGTTGATACCGACGCGATCGGGAACGGTACAGGCACTACCCCCGGCCTAGCAACTTTCTCAGTTGAGGTCCCCGAGTCGGGCGAGAGCTTTACTCTAGGCACGCTCGACAACAGCATTATCGACGACCCGGGGGATGGACCACTCCTCGGTTTCGAGGATGAAACGGAACAAGGGCCTGTCGATATGTCGGGCCGTGTGACGCTGACTTTGGTCGACTTCTTCCCGTCGGTCGCTAGCGACCAGAGCCTCGCTCAGGTTTACTTCGACAACTTGATCGTAACCCAGGTCGAGGCGACGCTCGAAGGCGATTACAACGGTGACGGGTTCGTCGATGCCGCCGACTACACGATCTTCCGCGATACGCTCGGCGACTCGGTGACCGCAGGCACGGGTGCCGATGGAAATGGCAATGGTGTCATCGACGGGCCCGGTTCCGGGTCTGGCAATGACTATGAGGTTTGGGCCAACAACTACGGAGCGGTCGCCTCTCCTGCGGCTTCTGCGGTTCCCGAGCCCTCCACCATCGTCAGTGTCGTGGTTGCGATTTGCTCATTAGCTGCCCGACGCTGTCGCTCTTGAGTTTCCACAGGCCGCCGGATAGTTCAGGCCGCGCATGCGTTGACTCTTCCCGTGCCTTAGCAAATTTTTTTCCTTCACCTCGGATCAGTTCTCATGAGATCGCTTAAGTTGTTTGCGCTGCTCGCAGCGTTGTCCCTGACGACGGACTCCGGAGCCCAGGTCGTCTTCTCCGAAGACTTCGATGATGGCGCGGCCGCCACGCGGTGGTCGGCCCCCGTAGTCGACGCCGAGAACGGTGTCTTTGACGGCTCGGTTGACTACGCCTTCGATTACGGAGCCGTCGGCATCCCGGCCGCACCGGGCAGCACCTCGACGACTGGTATTTTCTTCGAGGTAAACACGACCGACCAGGGCGGCGACCAAGGCGAGGCGGTCGGCATCGTCCCTAACGGTTTCACCGTTCCAGATGGCTCTTTTCGCCTGTCAGCCCAGGCTTACTTCAATGTAGAGCGAGTGAACGAGGGGAGCACCGAGTTTGGCCTTTTCGGCATCCACACAGCCCCTTTCAACGACCCGTCCGACGAAGGACTCAACGACGACCTGCCGTTTGACTTCGGAATCAGCAACGGCAGCGGCCTTAGCTACATGGCAAGTGGTGATAGCGGTGCATTCAATGACTTTCATCGCTTCCAAGATGTCGGCAACGCAAACACGGGAACGCAAACCGGCCTCAGCTCCTATGACAATCAAGCCGCCGCGGGCGCTGTGTTCGACACCATCACGGACCCAGCGGGATCGGGACCAGCTGGGCTGTGGATCGAGATCGCCGTCGAACGGGTTGGCACGACCGCGTCGTTCATCGTCGATGGCGTTGTGATCGATACGCTCCTTGATGCCGACGTTTACTCGGGCGGCTCGATCATGGTCGGCTACGCCGACTTCTTCAACTCGGTCGGCGTCACGACGCTGGCGGCGGGCCCAGACCCCACTCCGGATGACCCGTTCGACAACGGCCCGTTCGGCGACGAGATCGGCGGGGTGGCTCACTTCCTCGTGCTCGACAACATCGTTGTCGAATCGATCATCCCCGAGCCGACCTCGGCCTTGCTCGGCCTGATCGGTGTAGTCGGTTTTGCGGCTCAGCGTCGCCGTTGATCTTGTACCGCTCCGGCGGTCCCTGAGAGAAGTTCTACAACGAACGAAGCCGGCGGGAGAAAACACTCCCGCCGGCTTTCTTGTTTGGGTGTTGGATCGGGCAGCTCACATCGTGCCGTCCATGCCGAGCCGCATCTTGAGTTCTTCGAACTGCTCGACGTACTTGTCGGTCGTCGAGTGGACGTGCTCGGCCTCGGTGATGAAGCGGAGCTCCTCGTCGCAGTCGATGTGATGGTCGATCAGCGTCATCTCATAAGGCGACAGCTCGCTGCCGTAGACGATCAGCAGCTTGTGCTCGTCGAGCTGGACCTCTTGCGGCGTGCGTGGGTTGAGCACGGCGATTCCGGTGCAGCCGTCGTTCAGCAGCAGGTCTTCGAAGTCCCACAGGATCGACTGCAGGATGGGCATGTCGATGTGTTCGCGGTACAGATCGGTGTGGTTCCCGCCCGAGTGGCCGTGGCTGGTCTCGAGGACGACATCGACCGTCGATCCGAGCGGCTCCAGCAACTCCATAAACGTGTCAAGAAGCTGCTCCTTCGTCGCGGCCGCCATCAGGACCGGCACGTCCGAGCGAGACTCCTCGTCGCGGTAGGTGTCGTGACGAAATCCCTGGCGGGGGACGACGTCCAGGCTGTAGCTCGGGCGGATCGCGTTGGTGAGTTCGAAGTCGCCGTACCGCGAGATCGCTAGATGGGCTTCGAGCTCTCGCTCGCTAAGCGTCTCGAACGCGCTGCTGACGGGCGCCGGCGGGGCACTGGCCATAGCGGCTTCGTGCTCGTCGAAGGCGTCGTCGAACGCGTCGTTGAAGAAGCTTTTGAGGAATCCCATCGGGTCGCTCGTCGTTCGTGGGTCGCGGTGGCTTGGCGGGTCACCCGACGGGCGTCCCGTTTGTCGGTCCTCCGGCTCGCGTTGCGGCCGTGGCTTCTCGACACGGAAACGTAGGTCACCTCTCGTGGCCGCCACCGACTGCCTATCGGAGGCCGCGATTCGTCGGGAAGCCGACGCGGCATAATCGGCACGACCGGCCATCGCTGTACGGCGGCCCGCGATCGCTGTCGACTTGTCGCAACAGGGCCGCGTCGATCGTCGCACGGGGGCGACGGTGGGCGATTCCGCCACACACGACTACGCTTTGCCATCGGCGGGTTTCTTGCTGCCCCTAACAGTCCTGTATCCAGCACCGCGGCGAGTGGAACTCCGTAATGAAGATCTACACCAAGACCGGCGACACCGGCGAAACGGGCCTCTTCGGTGGGGGTCGTGTCTCCAAAGATCACGCCCGGATCGGAGCCTACGGCACCCTCGATGAGCTGAACGCCGCGCTAGGCGTGGCTCGGGCGGAGGCGGCCCGCATCGATTGGCACGACAATGGGGTGCGGGACCGCGTCGATTCGGTTCTCGGGGAAGCGCAGAATCGGCTTTTCGACCTGGGAGCCGAGCTGGCCACGCCCGAACCGGAGAAGCTCGGCACGTCGCTCCTGAGCGACCGGCACGTCGAATCGCTTGAGAAAGCGATCGATGAGCACGAATCGACCCTGCCGACGCTCAAGCAATTCGTCTTACCGGGCGGCTCGACGGCGGCGGCCCAATTGCACCTGGCTCGCTGCGTCTGCCGGCGGGCCGAGCGGCAGATCGTGACCTTGGCGGCGATCGAGCCCGTCAGAGAGTTGCCGGTCATCTACGTGAATCGCCTGAGCGACCTGCTTTTTGTGCTGGCCCGGGCGGCCAATCAGGCCACCGGCGTCGGGGACACGCCCTGGGAAAAAGCTTCTGAGTGAGCCGGGCAGGCGTGCTCGGGGCTTAAAAGCCGCCCGGATTCGCCAGATCGGCTGGATTGCAAGGTCCGGCACTCCCCTCCCCAGCGGCCGCCAGCTTGTGCTAATATCCCCTATATCGGGCGGCCTACTGGTTGGTTCCCGCCGTTCCGAAGCAACGATGCCCCGCAGGTAAGATGCAATGAAGAAGCTCGAAGCGATCGTCCGGCATTACAAGCTTGAAGATGTCAAGAATGCCTTGAGCGAGCAGGGCATCTCGGGGATGACGATCACCGAGGTTCGCGGTTTTGGTCGCCAGAAGGGCCACACGGAGATGTACCGCGGCACTGAATACGCCGTCGATTTCGTGCCGAAGGTTAAAATCGAGGTGATCGTCAGCGACGAGAACCAACAAACCGCGATCGACGCGATCCTCAAGTCGGCTCACACCGGCCAGATCGGCGACGGAAAGGTCTTCGTCTACGACCTCGAGAACGCGATCCGCATCCGCACCGGCGAGACCGGTGGCGAAGCCCTCTGATCCGGGACGCGTCGCTTTGTCCACGCCGATCGATGGTGGCGATGCTTCCGGGCCTCAGCCGGGTTATCGCCTGCCGGCTTACTTGGTAGATGCGAAGCAAGGCTTAGCCGATGCCCGGGAGAAAATCCGCGCAGCCCACGACCGCGGGCTCGACGCCGTCCAGGTCTGTGCGAGACTGACCGCCGCGGCCGACTCGGCCGTGTGTGGCCTCTGGCGTGCCGCGGTTGCCGATCTTCCACGACCCAACGCGGATCGTTTGGTAGCCGGGTGTGTGTTGGTCGCCCACGGTGGCTACGGACGCCGGCAGCTGGCGCCCAACTCCGACGTTGACCTGATGGTCCTCTACGACGGGCCCGCGCAATCGGTCGCCGAAGGGCTCGCCCAGCGCCTGACCTCGGAGATGTTCGATATCGGCCTCGACTTGGGCCATAGCGTCCGGTCGATCGACGAGGCACTGCAACTGGCCAAGGCCGACGCCGTGGTGGCAACGTCGTTGCTGGAATCGCGGCACGTGATCGGCTCGCAACCAACCTATGAGCGGTTCGCGAATGCCTTTCGAGCCACGCTCCAGAAGCGTGGTGTGGGGGCGAGCCAAGAGTTCGTCGTGGCCCGTCGGCTCGAACGCCAGAAGTATGGCGAGACGGTCTATGTCCTTGAGCCGAATATCAAGCGCTCGCGCGGGAGCCTACGCGATGTCCACTTGCTGCGTTGGCTCTGGTTCATCCAGCACGGGTTTAGCGACTTCGACCGGCTGCACCAAGCGGGAGCACTCTCGCGATTCGACTTCCATCGGTTGATCTCGGCGCGTGATTTCCTCCTCCGGACCCGCAACGAATTGCACTTCTCCGCCCCGAACGCCGGCGATGCCCTGCGTCGCCACGAGCAGTTGCAGATCGCCGAGCGGCTCAACTACCGGGGCGAGGACGGCCTCAGGCCGGTCGAGCAGTTCATGCGGGACTACTTCCGCCACGCCGGGTTCATCTGGTTCTTAACCCGCCGCCTCTCGGAACTCACAACACGCCGTCGCACGGTCGCCCAAGCGATCGAACCGATCCTGAGCAAGTCGGTCGCGAACGACTACCGGATCGGTTTCACCGAGATCACGGCCTCGGACGATTGCCGGGCACGGCTGGCACGCGACCTGCCGGAAGTCATGCGGCTGCTAACGCTGGCCCGCGACCACGACAAGAGGATCGCGCAAGAGACCTGGTACGCCGTCTACCGCAACGCCCCCGACCTGCCGACCGAGCAACTCTCCTCCGAAGCCGCGGAGCAATTCCTCACGGTCCTCAATGAGCCCGACGGCCTCGGGCAGTGGCTCCGGCGGGCGCACGACTTGACGGTCTTGGAACGGATCATCCCCTCATTTCGTGAGATCCGTTGCCTGCTGCAGTTCAACCAGTACCACAAGTACACCGTCGATGAGCACAGCCTCCGTGCGGTCGAACTCGCGATCCAATTCGCCCAACGCGAGGATCACTTGGGTGCCGCTTACCGGAGCTTAGAGAACCCGGGACTGCTGCACCTTGCGTTGCTGCTGCACGATGTCGGCAAGGCACGCGAAGGCGATCACAGCGTGGTGGGCGAGCGGATCGCGAGCGAGACCGGCGAGCGGCTCGGCCTGCCGCAGGAACAGACGCAACGCCTCGCCCTGCTGGTGCGGCGGCACCTGAGCATGTCTCATTTGGCATTCCGACGGGATACCAGCGACCCGACAGTGATTGCCGACTTCGCCGGACTCGTCGGCGACCCTGAAACGCTCACAATGCTCTTTGTCCTCACGTGTGCCGACATGGCCGCCGTCGGCCCCGATGTACTCAACGATTGGAAGATCAGTGTCCTCGCCAGCCTGTATCAGCGCACCCTCGATCGCCTGAACGACCGGACGCTGCACGTCGAGGATCGTCGCAACGCCTCTCGGACATCGGTTTGGCAAGTCTTGAGCGATGAAGAACGCGAGCGGTCTGACTTCAAGGAATTGTTCAACTCGCTTCCCGAATCGTTCCTCACCTCTCGCTCACCGAAGGCGTTGGCGACCGCTTTGCGACGGATGGCGTTCGTCCTGGCGGGCAAGACACCCTCGGCCGACAGTGTGGCTCGGGTCGGCATCGACGCATGGGGCGGGTATCGCTCGGACGAATCGACGGTCGAAATGGTCGCCGTCGTAGCCGAGGGAGCCGGCCGAGGGGTTTTCTCCAGCATGGCCGGCGCCTTGTCGAGCAAGAACCTCCGCATCCTCTCGGCCGAAACCGCCCTGCTCGCCCGAGGCGTGTTGCTCCTGCGCTACACCGCCGAGGATCCGAATCCTTCGGGCAATGCGGCGGAAGCCAACCGGCGGTTGCGAGCGATAGCTACCGCGATCATTCATGCGGTCGATAGCGAGGAGCCGCCCAAGCTGCCGCAGATGTGGGGCGAGGACAAGGTCGAGGCCGCCAAGCGTCTCTCGGGCATGCCCAACGAGGTGCGGATCGATACGAAGCTGTCGGACGAGTGCGCCATCATCGAGGTCTTCACGGTCGATCAACCCGGCCTGCTGTACAAGCTGGCTCGCACCCTCCATGAACTCGATCTGGTGATCCGTTTCTCAACAATCGGCACCTCGCTCGACCAAGTGGTCGATGTCTTCTACGTCACTCGCCGAGACGACAGCAAGCCCTCCGACGAAGAACTCCTCGGCGAGGTGAGCCGGCGGCTGATGAGCGTGATCGAACGGGATTGAAACCCGCTACAGCTATCGCAGCCGCTTTTCCCAAGCGGCGGGTCCGCGTGAAGTATGAATCACACCAACAATGCGTATCACCTCCCCGTCGTACTCGTAGACCACCGCGTAGCGAAACCGACTCAACGTTGCGAGACGATAGCCTCCTCGCACAACGCCAAACAGCTCAGGCGATCGAGCAACGATCGCGATGCGCTCTTCGAGATCGCCGAGGAACTCGTTTCCCAAGCCCTCGCGTTGCTCGTCAAGCCAGTCGCGAGCCTCTTCCATATCGGCTAACGCCGACGGCGAGTAAATCAGCTTAGGAAGCATCCGATCCCCGAAGGCGTTTCCAAACCTCTTCGTGGGAAATCCCAATCGATGGATCTGCCTTCAGCTCACGGAGACGTCGGTCGAGTTCATCAAGCTGCTCATCACTAAGAGACAGCTCTGGCATATCGGAAATAGGCTGTTGATCGCCCTCACCGATACTCATGATCAGATCGTTTGCCACTCTCAATCGCTCTTCGCGAGGCAAGGCCATGACTTTGGCGATGGCTTCTTCTGCTCCGATCGCGGCGTCCATCGTTAAGCTCCAGGGCTTTCATCGTTCACACCGTTAGTATCCGCCGACCGATCGTTCGCGTCAAATCTATGCCCGTGGCGGCATCTGGCCGGCCTAACTAGAATAAAGGGCTACCCTTCGCTCCCCCGAATCGGCCCTTATCAACGGCCCTCAAGATATGCTCCGCTACTGGACCGCTGGTGAATCGCACGGTCAGACGCTCATCGCGCTGGTCGATGGTTTTCCGGCGGGGGTGACTCTCAATACCGCCGGCATCGACGCCGACCTCAAGCTCCGCCAGGGGGGCTACGGCCGCGGCGGTCGCCAGCGGATCGAAACCGACAAAGCCCAAGTCCGCACCGGCATCTGGCAGGGCGTCTCGCTCGGCTCGCCGATCACGCTCGAGGTGGTCAACAAAGACTACAAACTGGAGCGGCTAGAAGACCTACCCCGCCCCCGCCCCGGCCACGCCGACCTGACCGGCAGCATCAAGCACCTGGGCGGCATCCGTCCGATCCTCGAGCGTTCCAGCGCCCGCGAGACAGCGGTCCGCGTCGCGGCCGGCGGTTTGGCGAAGCTGCTCCTCAAGGAGTTCGGCATCGAGACCATCGGCTATGTCGCCGAACTCGGCGGCGAGAAGATCGAGCCGGTCGAGGGGACGATCGACGAGTTGCGCGAGGTCCGCGGCAAGAGCGAGATCTACGCCCTCAACCCGGAACGCGACGACGCGATCAAGGACCTCATCAAGAAGACCGGCAAGGCGGGCGACACGCTCGGCGGCGTGGTCGAGGTCCGTGTCGATGGCCTGCCGATCGGCCTCGGCACGCATGCGCAGTGGGATCGCAAACTCGACGGCCGCTTGGCCCAAGCCGTGATGGCGGTGCAAGCGATCAAGGGCGTTGAGATCGGCCTCGGCTTCGAGGCCGCCCGCCGTCCCGGCTCGCAGGTCCACGACCCGATCCACTTCGATGAGTCACAACGCGACTCGGCGAACCTCGGCTTCTCGCGTCCCACCAACAACGCCGGCGGGATCGAAGGGGGCATGACCAACGGCCAGCCGCTTATCATCCGGGCGGCCAAGAAACCGATCAGCACCCTCGCGAAGCCGCTGGCAAGCGTGAACCTCCAGACAAAGGAGGAGGACGTGGCAAGCTACGAACGCTCGGACGTCTGCGCGGTGCCCGCCGCGAGCATCATCGTCGAAGCGGTGGTTGCGTTCGAGATCGCGGCCGCTCTGGTCGATAAGTTCGGTAGCGATAGCCTCGCCGAGATGAAGGCTCGCTACGACCTCTTCCTCCAGATGGCCCGCGAGCAGTAGTGCGTCTCGCGGGGCGCGAATGCTCCTCGAGAAGACCCAACGCCGCCTCTGCCGCCTGTTGTTTATCCTCGGTTGTGTGCTGCCGACGCTAGCGGTGGCGGGTTTCACGACCCATCGGCTCCGTCCCGGCTACACGGCGGAACTGCTTCTTTCAGCGGGTGAGGCCCTCGGCGTCGAGATCGCTTGCGATCGCGTCACGACGCCCCGCCCCGAGGTCTACGCCCTCGCAGGCGTTCGCCTGGTCGATAAGAGCACCAAGGATGAGATCGTCGCTTGCGAAACGTTGACCCTGCGGCGAGTCCAGCATGGCTGGCGTCTCGCGGCGGACGGCGTTGAGGTGGCAACGACCGCCGCCGAAAGCGACTGGGCCCATCGACTGCTCGACCATTCGATCAACGTTGAAGGCGCTCTCACGAACGTCCGGCTCGGCGATGCCGATCACCTCGAAACGGCCTCGGTTCAACTCGTCAGCAACGCCGACGGGGCACGCCACTTCCGAGTGGCTGGGCCGGGTCAGAGCGGTTGGCAAGCGACTCGGCTTAACGATGGATTGCTCCTGGAAACGAACACCGCGGAGCATACTTGCCCAGCCGCCTGGCTGGCTGACTGGCCTCTAGAGTTCGCTTGCAGCGATAAGGCCCGCTTTAGTGGGCAAGCACGGATCAAGTATTTCGACGATGACCGACCCGCTGCCGGCGTCGCTAGCGGTCGGGTCGACGTCAACGAGTTGTCCCTATCAGGCCTATCAAGTTCTTACGGATCGATCGAAGTCGAAGCCATCGAGTGGATCGGCGACAAGCTGGTTGGGCTCGACGGGCGGCTTGAGCTACGTGACGGGCAGATCGATCGGACGGTGCTGCGAGGCGCCTGTTGGAACCTCGAAACCAAGCCCTTCGAACGACTCAACACGCTGTGGGAAGACCCGCGTCACGAGACCGCGTTGCCGTTTTCGCAGCTTGCCTGCCAAGTCGAACTGGGGGGTGATGGCCTCACTCTGGTCGGTGGCTGCGATCAGATCGACGGCACCCTGCGTGGCGGGGCGATCGCCCACTCGCTGCTCGAACTCGACGGCGAGCCGCTCCTCCGCGAGCCGAAGACAAGACCGCTGCCGATCCAACGCCTCGTCCGGACGTGGTTCCCCGATCATCGGGCCGAAGTGCCCGCAACGCCGGCCGCCGTTGAGATGATGCGGACGCTGCCATCGGGCGAATAATGCTAGCACGCCGTCCAGCCGTGTTGCTGGCGAGTGCCCCGGGATGCTACAAGACGCCATCTGTTTGACGTTGTACTAGCTCCCGCTGCGCCCCGATGCCAACCGCCGGCAACCCGCTCCTGCTCTACACCGGGGTTGCCCTCTGCGCTTTCGTTGTTGGCCAAGCGACCCTCGGCGCGCTGGGGCTCTATCGCTCTCGCCAGTCGCAGCGTCGACGAAGCGATGAGGAAGCGGCCTCGTTACGCAAGGAGGTCGCCGCCGCCGCCGAATCGGCGCGGGCTCGGCTGGCCCGCCAACTCGCTTGGGAAGGCCGCCGAGAACTGCGTGTCTCGGCGGTGGTCGATGAATCGCCCGATGTCAAGTCGCTTTACCTCACCGACCCGAACGGCCACCCCCTGCCCCGTTTTTTAGCCGGGCAGTACCTGACCCTGGCGTTGCCTGCCGGCCCGGGGGGCGATGAGGTGATCCGATGCTACTCGCTCTCGGACCGCCCGCGACCGGAGTACTACCGCTTGTCGATCCGCCGCCAGGATGCGCCGGCGGACGAGCCCGACGCGCCGGCCGGCATGGCGAGCACCTGGCTGCATCGCCACGCCGCCGAGGGAATGGCCATCGCCTGCGAGGCGCCGCGTGGCGCGTTCTTCTACAACCCGGGCCAACCACGGCCCGCCGTGCTGGTCGGTGCGGGCGTGGGCGTGACGCCGCTCGTGGCCATGCTCGAGGCGGCACACCACGACCGTCTGCCGACAGCGACGCACGCCTTCTTCGGCTTCCGCGATGGGACCTCGCACCTGTTCGCCGACGAGGTGCGTGAGATCGCCAACGCCAACCCGCTCATCAATGCAATCTTCGCTTACTCGCAACCGGAGGCCGAAGATCGCCTCAACCTTCACTACCAGACGAAGGGCCGCGTCGATCTGGAAACCTTGCGGGCCGCGTTGCCGTCAAACAACTTCGACTTCTTCCTCTGCGGCCCGCCACGCATGATGCAATCGCTCGTCCCCGAGCTGCTGGATTGGGGCGTGCCGAGCGAGGCGATTCATTTCGAGGCCTTCGGACCGGCGAGTGTTTCGCTAGAAGCGGTTGCCCTCGGCGAGAAGGCGATCGGCAGCCCGGTCCGATTTTCGACCCAAGAACAACCAATGGTTTGGAGCGGCGAGCACGCCTCGTTGCTCGACTTGGCGGAGTCGGCTGGCGTTCCCCTGCCCTCGGGCTGCCGAGCCGGCAACTGTGGCGCGTGCCGCGTCCGGGTGGTCGAGGGCAAGGTCACCGCGATGCGTCAGCCGGGCGTGGTGACACCGAAGGACGAGTGCCTCGCCTGCATCAGCTTGCCGGATGGACCGGTCGTGCTAGAGACCTGATCAAGAATCGTCTGCACATGAAAGGAATCCGTGTCAGCCCGCCTCAACCAATTCGCTATCACGCTGCTGGTCTTCGCGACCACAAGCGATGCCGGTGCGCAAGCCCCGCCGGTCACCGGGGGCGATGCCTTCGACCACTCGAAGGTCATCGGTTCCGATGCTTGCAAGAAGTGCCACGCCGCGGAGATCACTCAGTGGGAGCAGACACCGCACCACCAGACGATCGACACATTGCATCGTAAGCCCGAGGCGAAGGAGATCGCCAAGCGGCTTGGGCTGAGGAGTGTCAAGCGGAACGATACCTGCGTCCGCTGCCATTACACGCAGAAGCTCGTCCGCAACAAGCCACGCATCGATTCGGGCGTGTCGTGCGAGTCGTGCCACGGGCCGGCGCTGGACTGGGTCGAACTCCACGCGGAGTACGGCCCCGGGCTGACGCGGGAGACCGAACCGGCCGAATCCCGCCAACGCCGGCGGTTGGCAAGCATCGCGGCTGGCATGAACAACCCATCGAACCTGTACCTCATCGCCCGCCAATGCCTCGACTGCCACACCACACCGGACGAGAAACTCGTTGATGTCGGCGGCCACCCGGCGGGGAGCCCAAGCTTTGAGTTGGTCTCCTGGTCGCAGGGCATGGTCCGGCACAACTTCGCCCGCGGCAACGGCGTCAACGTGCCGAGTTCGCTGCCACGCGTTCGGGTGATGCACGTGGTTGGTGTGATGACCGACCTAGAATACAGCCTTCGTGCGGTGGCCAAGGCAACCACCGGGGGCAAGTTCGCTCGCGCCGCCGCCGAGCGGGCCGCCACCCGCAAGCAGACGCTGTGGGAGATCCAACGCCAGCTCGATAACCCGCTGATAACGCCCGCCCTGGAAGCGGTCACCACGCTTGAGCTCAAGCTTGACAACGCCGAGCAAATCAACGCGGCCGCCGCTGCCGTTGGCGATGCCGCCTACGCGTTCGCGGAGCGTGCCGACGGGGCTCGGCTTGCGGCGATCGATGGACTCATCCCGCCGCCCAACACCTACAAGTAGTTCCCGATGCTCGAAGTCGCCAGGCCGAGGCCCGATCGCTGGGACAAGCCGCTCGACCCCGCCATGACCGGGCGGGTGGTCGATCGTTTGCTGCGTGTCCCACCGTTCATGGCGATCGATCCGGCCGCGTTCCCACGCGCGACCCCGCTGCGCGACCTGCTCCACAACGATACCCGCGTTTCCCACTACCAACCGGGCCAGATCATCGTCCGCGAGGGCGACTTCGGGTCGAGCGCCTTGCTCGTCCTCGATGGCCAGGCGCGGGTCACCCTCGATAGCCTGCCACCCACGGCGCTCGGCCGGTCGCCGAGCCAGCGTGGGGCGAAGCTCCGGCGAGCGATCGCTCGGCTGTTCCGTCAGCCCAACACACCCGAAGTCCGCGACCCCAAGTCGCTTGCCGCAGCGCCCGAGGCGTCTCAAGCAGGCGTCTTCCTGCAAGACCTGCCGACGATCTTAGAGAGCAACCAAACCGCCCTGCTCGGCCCGGGCGAACTCTTCGGCGAGCAAGCCGCCATCACTCGGGCACCGCACACCGCGACGGTCTTCGCCGAGTCGGAATGCGTCCTGCTGGAGATCCGTTGGCAAGGGCTCCGCGATCTGATGCGGCACACCCCGGCGCTGCGGGAACATATCGACACGCTCTACCGCCGCAATCATCTCGACCGACACCTCCGCAACACCTCGATGCTCTCAGGCCTCGAAGACGCGGCACTGCAACGCGTCGCGGCGGCGGTTCGCTTTGTCTCTTACGGCTCGTTCGATTGGTCGAGCTCGGCCCGCCAAGACGCGACGCAAACCGATCCACTCGAACGGCTTCGGCGTGAGCCGATCGTTGTTGAGGAAGGGAAGCCGGTTGAAGCCGTCATGCTGATCCGCAACGGCTTCGGTCGGATGACTAGCGAACTCGGCGAAGGGCATCGCACGATTGCCTACCTCGGGCGCGGCCGTGCTTTCGGCGCCGAGGACCTCGTGCTGGCGGCCGAGCGTGGTGAGTCGGCCGTGTGGCGTCGTTCGCTGAGGGCGGTCGGGCACCTCGACACGCTCCAGATTCCCCCCGACGTCTTCCTGGCAGAGGTTGCTCCACAGATCCCAGGCAAGCAGCTAGCGCGTTGGCGTGATCGAGCCTCCGAACAAGACGCGACCCACCTCCCCCCGCCCGGTGCTGCCCCGGCACGGACGCTCGACTTCTTGGTCGATCAGCGGCTTGTGAATGGTTCGCAGTCGATGGTGATCGATCTGGATCGCTGCACCCGCTGCGACGATTGCCTCCGTGCCTGCGCCTCGACCCACGACGGCAATCCACGCTTCACACGAGAAGGCCTGCTACACGACCAGCTCCAATTCGCTCAGGCCTGCATGCACTGCGTCGATCCGGTCTGCATGATCGGCTGCCCAACCGGAGCGATCCATCGCGACGAAGAGACCGGCGTCGTGCGGATCAACGACGACACTTGCGTTGGTTGCTCGACCTGTGCCAATAGCTGCCCGTATAGCGCGATCCAGATGGTCGAGATCCGCGAGCCGAGCGGGGCGATCGTCATCGACGAGGCGACCGGCCAGCCCTTGTTGCGCGCAACCAAGTGCGATCTTTGTGCCGACCAGCCCACCGGCCCCGCCTGCCAGCACGCCTGCCCGCACGATGCGTTGATCCGGCTTGACTTGACCAATCCCGCGGGACTTGCCAGTTGGAGCCAGCATTAAGCGATCGGAACAAGTCCGCCGCCGCTACCGCAACGCCGCCATCGCCGCCGGGGCGGTGGCCGGCTGCGCTTGGTGGGTCTCGCAGCTCGATGCCTCGCTCGCTCGCACATCGTACGCCACCGGCTACTTGCTCTACGCTCTGGTCGTCGCGCTCGCTTTGTACCAGTTCCGTAAGAAGCTGCCCGGCCTGCCGTTCGGCTCAAGCAAGAGCTGGCTGCAAGCGCATCTAGTGATCGCGATCGCTTCGGGAGGCGTCTTCTACCTCCACCTCGGCGGCCGCTGGCCGAATGGTCTGCTAGAGACCACGCTCGCCTCGGTCTACCTCGGGGCTTTCGGCAGTGGCCTGCTCGGGCTTTATCTAACACGGACCATCCCCAAGCAGCTCGCACGGACGAGTGAGCAATTCATCTTCGAACGGATCCCGCGGCTCCGGCGGCACACACAGAACGAAGCCCGACACGTGATTCTCGAAGCGGTCCACGCCACCGGTGCAACGACACTGGCAGATTTCTATGTCGATCGCCTCCACGGCTTCCTGCAACGCCCACGGGCGTTTCGCTACACGCTTTGGCCAACGACCCGTGCGAAGAAGCGATTGTTCAGCGAACTGGTTGGCGTTGATCGTTTCTTGACCGAGCCCGAGCGTCGTGCGTCGAACAAGCTCTTCGAGTTGATCCGTCGCAAGGACGACCTCGACTTCCATGCGGCACGGCAAGGCGTGCTCAAGGCCTGGCTCTTCGGCCACATCGCGTTGACCTGGGCTTTGGTGCTGCTCGGCGCTGGGCACGGGGTGCTCGCGTTGGCGTTCCGCGGGGGAGCGACGCCATGAGCCAACCGCGAGGCGACTACGACCGGCCCAATCGCCAATGGAACTGCGGCCTTGAGATCGCGGGCACCCCTTGCTCGGCTGGTCCAACCTGCCACGGCAAATGCCCATCGCTCGGCGAGTGCGTCCCGATCCGGCAAGGCGATCGCTGGGTGTGCAATCGGGGCGAGAACCGGGGCGGCCCGTGTGAGCACGGCCCCCACCCCGACGGCCGTTGCTGCCGAACCCAGACCTGCAAGCCAACCCGCTCGCTTCGAGCGATCCGCGGAAGGTGGCTCCGCGGCGCCGCCATCTTCACCGTCGGCGTGGTGTTGATTCTTATCGGCACGTCTCGTCGGAACGAACTCCTCGTCCCGGGGCCGCTCACCTCACACCACGCCCAGGTGATCGCTAGGGCAGACTGGGAGAACCGCTGCGCCTCATGCCACCCGGGCGCCAACGGGCCAGCGGCTGATTGGCTAAGGACAGCGATCGGCGGAGCCGATGGGCCGGGGCAATCGGCGCTCTGCCTGAAGTGCCATCAAGACCTCGCCACGCCCGGTGCCGAGCCGATGCTGGCCCACGGCCTGCCTGCCTCGGCCTTCCCTAACCGGTCGGCGCCGGTGGAATCATCGCTTGTTGGCCTGACCTCGCTCGGCCAGCCAGCCCACGGCCTCTCGGCGTCCGACCCGGTCGCTTGTGCCGCGTGTCATCAAGAACACCACGGGGCGGATCACGACCTCGCCGCAATCACCGACGCCCGTTGCCAAGCATGCCACACGGAGCGTTACGAGAGCTTCGCCGACGGCCACCCCGAGTTTGGTATGTGGCCGACGACTCGCCGGACACGGATCCGCTTCAATCACGCCTCGCACAAGACGACCCATTACACGAAAGCGAACAAGGGATTCGATTGCCGAGCCTGCCACCTCGCCGATGAGACGGGCGACCTCACGGTCCGCACGGACTATCACAACTCGTGCGCGGAGTGCCACGACGCCGATCTCGTCCGCAGCTTCGACGACGGCCTGCCTTTCTTATCCCTCCCAACCATCGATCGTGAACGGTTGGCAGAAGCTGGCATAGAATTGCCCGCTTGGCCGCCTCAAGTCGATGGCGACTTCGATGGCGACGTCTCCCCATTCACCAAACTGCTGCTCGCCTCGGATCCAAAAGCGAGCGAGGCGATCCGCACCCTGGGTGCCGACTTCTCCTTCTTCGATATCGACAGCGATTCGCCCGAACAGGTCGAGGCCGCCGGGGTCCTCGTCGAGGCGATCAACGGGCTTCTCAACGATCTCCAAGAAGAAGGGCACAACGCGATCACCGCACGGCTGGAGCGGCTGACTACCTCCCAGGCCAAGACAGCCGACCAAGTCGCCGGCATGCCCCTGGAACTGATCGACCGCCTTCAACGCACTTGGTTTGGCGGCGAACCGGCGCCCCGCCCGTTCGATGCCATCGAGGATCGCCGCGTCGGGGGCGGCTGGTACCTTGACGACGAACAACTCACCCTCGGTTACCGCCCCAGCGGCCACGATGATCCGCTCATCCGCTCTTGGCTCGACGCCATCGTGTCGCTCCCGGACGATCAGGCGGAACTCCGCGACGCCTGCCTCGCCGAGTTCACACGCCCCGGCGCACCGGGAGGATGCTTCGAATGCCACAGCCTCGAGACCGGCCCCGACAATCGCCTCACGATCAACTGGCGTGGGCGTGACCGCCTCGACGAGCCGCGTGGCTTCACGCGATTCTCCCACCGCCCTCACCTCGTGCAGCCCGAGCTCTTCGATTGCTCCCACTGCCACCAAATCGACCCGACCGCCGAGCTCTCAACGAGCTGTAGCGGCATGGACCCATCTCAATTCACCAGCGAGTTCGTGCCCGTCCGCAAGAACGACTGCACCTCTTGCCACCGGCCCCACGCGGCGGGCGATAGCTGCACGCAGTGCCACAACTACCACATCGAAGCCCCCCGCAGCGACCTTGCCGACGCGGTCGAGCCGATGTTCAGAACTTCCAGCGATACTCCATCCGCACGCCGCTGATATCATCCGAGTTGTCCAGCAGGCCGATCATCGCGTCGGCACGGATCAAGGTCGCCTCGGACAACGCCTTTTGCCAGCGGGCCCCGAGTCCCACCTGGTCGCCGGCTGCGACTCGGTCGGCTCGTGCCCCGTGCGTCTTGAGGGCGGCGACCTCGACGATGAACTGCTGGTCGAATCCCGGAGCGATCAGATCAACCCCCACAGCAGCGCCGTAGGTGTTGTTGCCGGTCGCATCGAGGGTCGGGAAGCCGTTGAGCTGATCGACCTGGAACAAGATCCCCGAATTGAACAACACCCCGCCGAAGACCCCCGCCCGCGACAACGGCTGCGGTCGGTCGAAGCCGGCGAACACGTTGAAGTACGGCAGGACGTTGTAGGGATTCTCGGTCAAGAACGTGTTCTCGACCAGCAAGAGCACGCCGTCGGCCGTTTGCCGCGCCGCGCCGGTCTCTTGTCCGGTGTTGACGATGACACGCACCGAGTTCGACACGAGGTTGGCGTAGCGGCGGGTGTAGCTGGCGGCCAGGTTATGATAGCTGCGCCCGCCCCCTTCTTGGTCATCCACGAAGCCGTAGCCGAGCTCTAGGTAGCCACCCCGCACATCGATATACGTGGTCACCCCCATGAGTGCCGCCGCGTCCTCATCGAAGCCGAAAGCCCCGGAGCTGATTCGATCGAAGCCGCCGAAGAAGGTGACGTCGAAGTTAGACAGGTCATGCACGGCGCTGTTGCGAGCCGGGATCGTGACCGCCCCGCCGACCATCGCATCGAGCGCCCAGATCCCGTTCTGGAAGAGGAGCGGGACGAGGCCGAAGGTTACCGGCATATCGAAATCGGCGTAGTGGCCGTTGATTCCGCCGAGGATCTGACCGATGTCCCCCTCGAAGAAGAGCGTGTCGGTCTCTGCTTGAAAGAGGTCGAGTTCCTCGATGTACCTGCCATCGACAACCCGCATGAACTGGGCATCTTCTTGCAACGGCCCCAGGAAACCGTGGATTCGCTCGGTCGCGGTGATCCAGTAGTCGAGTTCTAAGTTTAGGCGATGAGCAAGAACGGTCTGCTCCTGATTGACCAAGTCGTTCTGGGCGAGGCCGACACGATAGTCGCCGTAGACATAAAACTTCTGCAGGGTGAGGTTGGATGCCCCAAGAGCTTCGCCGCCGATGGGTGTCGGCCCGGGTCCGTAGAAGGGCTGCCCCCATTCGATGAGGGGGCGCTGCGTGGGAACCTCGGACTTTGCGTTGTAAACGCCGAGCTCGTCGCACGCGTTGTAGCTTGAGAAGAAGGCATCCGCGCTGAAGTCACCGTTGTCGCAACCGATCTCGCACGCACGCGGATCGTGACTAACCGGCTTGTACTCGACCTCCGGCAGCTTAGCCTCGCCCTGCTTCTTCTTTGACTTCGGATCCCGAGGCTCGGGACAAACGTACGCTTCGGTCGGCTTGATGGTGTCCGCAAGAGGCGGCGGCGGGAAAAGGCCGAATCGCCCCACCATCGGCTGCCCCGGGGATCCAACGCCGCAAGTCGCCGCGACACGGAGCGGCTCGCGAACAACCGGAGCCGTCGCGTCCGTTGACGCCGGCGGGGCGAACAGCGTCGACTCCGCGCACACGCCGGCCGGCCAAGTAAGCAGGCAGAGCGTTAGGGCGATGATTGGCGGTCTCAGACTCATCCGTGAATCACTGGCGGGCGGGCATCCTGCCCTGGTGGTATTGCAGTATCGGTCGCTCTCTAGCGGACCTCAAACTCCACGCTCTGCGGGTGGATATCGAGGGTCCCTTCGGTCATCGCCCGCAGCATCTCGGGCGTCGATTCGCACAACCGCATGAAGTACATCGGTTCGGTTCGGCTACGCATCCTGAAGCTCAACCGATATCGCCCACGCGACCGCATCAGTTCGGCCGGCACCGTGTAATTAACCCGCTTCTTGCCGAGCGGCGCGAGCGAGCGCATCTCCATCCGGATGAAGGGAGGGTGGTTCAAGACCGTAATAGGCAATGCTCCAGGCCGCAGTTGGGCGACCTGATCGATATCGAGGTTCACGGGCAAGTAGAACTCTCGGTCCGTTCCCGTGGCTCCGGTGATCAAGAACATCGTTTGCAGATTGAACAACTGCTTGTCGAACGGAAGCTTGCCTTTCCGGACATCGACCGAGTGGATATCGCACAAGTCGCCGTTGCTATCCGTGTAGCCACTCTCCCAGACGCGACGCCCCATCGGATCGATCAGCACCACATTGGCCCAAAGCTGCGGCTGAGCACCGAGCGAAGCGGTCGGCAGGTTGTGCCCCTCATTGAGGTTCGCCACCACGTACTCGAACTTCAAATCGCGCCCGGCGATCGGGGCGTCAGCGAAGAATGGGCCATCGACCTTGGAGCCGTTCTCCATCACGAGCTCGCGGCTGTGCCGCTTCTTCGCCAGGTGCTCAAGATTATCATCGATGATCTCGCGGGCGTCGCAGCGATCGTCGGACTCCGCCCAAACCGGCGGGAACCAAGCGGCGGTGCCGACACCGCGGTCTTCGAGCTCTTCGATCTTCTCCTCGAACTCGTCGGTGCCCCAGCCGGCCCGCCAATCGAAGAGCAGCCACTCGTTGACCGTCCAATCCTCGGCGTCCTGGTTGTGCGGGAAGATCCCGGGGTGGGCGATCGAGTAGCCCGGGCCGTAGAAGAGGTGGCTCGACTGCTTCCGATGGTTGTTGACCACCTTGCCGTTCAGTTCGGCGATCGGCCCGTAGTTGTAGCCCGCCGCCACGCCCGGGATGCGGCCCATGTGGCAGTCTTGGCAAGTGATCCCCTTCTTGCACGCCGGCGAGGCCCGATACTGCTCCCACACCACCTCGAGCTTCACGCCCGGGTGGACGGCCACTTGGTGGCAACTGGTGCAGGCCTCGGCCTTGGTGAGTTGGTCGAAGAAACGCCCCTCGGTGTGGATCGCTTGGCCGGGGCCTTTCTCGTGCGGCGAGGTCTTCACCTTGTACTTCTTCTTCTCGGCGATCGCCTGCGCGACGCCTTCGCCACCAACGCCGCCATAGATCGGGGCGTAGATGTCGCCCGGCTCGATGCGTCGGTCGCCGTTGCTCTTGCCCCACCGTTGGTTCACCCGGTGGCAGACGATGCAGGTAACGCCTTCCTTGGCCGCCGGAGCGACCTCGTCCAGCGGGATGCTGCGGGGCTCGTACATCGCCGTCGCGACGGGCGAGTGGCAGCGTTGGCAGAAATGCCCGACGGTGCCCTGGCTCAGCTTGGTGATCGTCTGCTCGAACTTGTGGTACATCGGCGAGACAAACGCATACGCGTGGCTCGAGACGCGCCATTCGTCGTAGATCCGCTCGTGGCATTGAGCGCAGTCTTGGGCGGACGGGTAGTTGTTTTTCGCGAACAGTTCCCGATGCGATTCATCGGCCGACTTGCCATGAGCGGCCTGCCTCGCTTGCGCCGCGGCGGCCGGCCCGGCCCCCGGGTGGAGAGGCATGACGCTCAACGCCTGCTGTGAGAGCGGGTTCGCTGCGGGTCGGCCCGCCGAAACCGGTTGAGGTGCGGTCGCTTGCGCCGGTGGTGGCGTGAATAGCGGGCGCGTCCGCGGCGTGGGCGCGGTCTTCGGCTGCACCGTTGCGGTCGGCACTGGCATCGCTGGCTTGGGGGCGGGAATCGCTTCTGCCAACGGTTTTCGCGGCGGTTCTTCTGGCTCCGAGGGTGCCGCCACCTCGCTTTCCCGCGTTGGATCCGACGGCTCAGGTGAGGGTAAGGACTCGACTGATTCCTCGACGGGCTGCGGGCTCGGGACCATCTCCCGGGCCGCACTTTCCTGATCGAGTAGAAGCTTCTCGGCCCCCAAGGTGGCTGGATCTCCTGCCTCGGCGGCCTGCTCCGGCTCCGGCCGCCTCGCTGGCGGGGCAACCCGATCGAAGGGGCCGTTCCACGAAGGTTTCGGGGCGGCCGCTTCCTCGGAAGCCTCGTCCTTTAACGGCCCGTCCTCGGTGAACAGTGGCTCGGTCACCACTTGGCCAGCCGGCTTATCGTCAATCGAGGCCGTTTCAGCGGCGGCATCGGCCGGCGAAGCCACCCCGGGCGGGGCAAACGTGGGACCGATGGCTGCCTCAGACTCTTGCTCTGCCTCGATCGATCGCGTCTTCGGCTGGGTGGCGGTATCGGGATAGGAAGTATCGGGCCACGGATTGCCTGATTCTGCCGAGGAGTGCTTCTCAACCGGGCCGGCATCCCTCTCGATCTCGCCCCGAGACTCAGAAGACAATGGCTCGTTATCAACGGGCCACTCGACGGCTTCCGGCGGTTCGGCTGCCGGTAGGGTTTGAGCTTCGGGCTTCGATGCCCTGGGCTCAGGCGCCCAATCGGGAGAGGCTTCTGACCGCTGGCTATCTGTTGGCGTTTCCTGATCGATGCTCTCTCGATCGAGCTCGCCGGTAGCTGTCCCCTCAGGCTCCTCAGGATCAGCCGCGGCTGGCTTCTGCGGCTGGCCGCCTATCTCGTCCGCGGCTCCTTTGTCAGTAGCCTCGATCGGCGGCTTGTCTTCGGGGACGAACCAGTTCTCGGGTGCGACCAACCAGCCATCCGCGGGAGCTGAAGTCGCACTCGGTGGAGGCGATTGGCTTGGTGAAGTCTCCCGCGAGGCGACTCGGATCCCGGTTAACCGACCGCGGGGGCCACCTTCTTTCGCCGAGGTCAGCCGGTGTGGCGGGGCAACTTTGTTCCCAGGACTTGCCCGCCGGAGCATCGAGAGCGGCAGGATCTCTTCGGGGAGCTCGTTGATCGCGGTCGGGCAGAGGCCGGCGATCGAGGCGAATTCGTCCTCGGTAAGGCGTCGGCGGGGCGTCGCTGCCTCAACCTGCTCTTCTAGTTCTTCTGCGAGCTCGCCTGACGGGGCTACGGCCAGTTGGGCTACGGATGGTTGGTTGACCGCCGACTTGGTATCGGCTGCCCCGATTAGCCACGCCGCTCGCCCAGCGAACAAGATTGCCACCACTAACAACACCGGCGTCGCCAGGCGTTGGAGCGTGTCGGGTTGGCGGGGTGTTGGGCGATTCATGGGCTGCGAGGCATCGGCGCGATGGTCCGAGATCGACCCGCCAACGCCTAGCCCTGCTTGCTAGCACAGCCGGCACCACCGCTACAGATGGCTGGTCGTCCACAGAATCCATCGGTCCGAAGCGTTCAGCCGGTCCCGCGCTTCCGCACCAGCCGTCGAACCATCCCCAAACGGCAAACTCTTCCAATCACCCTGGTCACCTAACTCTGCCGCCGTGCAAAGAGGCACCGCGCACAAAAAAGAGGCCCGCTGGCATAACCAACGGGCCTCTCTTATCTATTGCAGTCTGCCGCTTAAGCGACAGTCGTTAACTCACTTGCGGCGGGCAACGAAGCCAACCAGAGCCAGACCAGCGAGCAGAGCGGTCGAGGGCTCGGGGATACCGAGGATCGGAGCGGTGGTCGTGTCGGTGAACACAACGCTGCCGGTAGCGCCTGGTTCGCTCGGCATCATCGGAACTTCACCAGCGGGAACGCTGAGGTGAGCGACAATGACCTCACTCATCGCCGGAACCAAGATACCGCCAGCAGTCGTGTAGTTCGTGTCGATGCGACCGTTCTCGAAGATCGAGTTGACTTCAAGGGGACCGAGATCGCCGGGAAGAACAACGAAGCTGTCGGTGATCGGAGCACCACGGAAAGTCGGAAGAGCACCTTCGAAGGTCAAGTCGGACGGATTAGCGAAGCTAGTCGAATCGACGAAGAAAGTCGAAAGACCGAGATCGGCTGCGTTGAGCGTCAAGCCGATGGCGTTGACATCCAAGTCGCCGCCATTACTTAGTTGGAAACCGTAAACGTCGGCGACAGGAGCAACGCCATCATCGACGTTCGAGCTGGCGAGGACGAAGCTGCCAATGATCTCCGCCGAAGCAGGGGCGACAGTGAGGGCAGCAACAAGAGCGAGAGCTAGGAAGCGAATCATGTTAGATTATCCTTGAAATTTAGTATTGGTTTAATCGTTCTTCTGTTAGCCGTCATTCAATTAGAAGACTAGCTGGTGATGCTTATAGCCGGGTTCAAGATCAGTAATGATCTGCCGAACCCCCTAATATCGCATTAGCAAACTCTCCTTAACTATGGCTGTTTGGCAACAAACCAATACCTATCTGTTTACACGAATTTCTAACTCTGTCCGACGAATCAGACACGTCGGCGAACCATACCGGCAACAACACCAATCGCTCCGATCAGGATTGCCGAGGGCTCGGGAACGGCGGTTGCCGGGCTCGACGAATCGAATTGGGTACCGAGGATACTCAAGTCAACAAGGTCAACAATCCCATCGCCGCTGGCATCACCCTGTGCGTTGGTCTTGCCACCGACACCTGGCTCGAAGTTGGTGCCGAGGATACTGAGGTCGATAAGGTTAACCCCGCCCGACATGTTGAAGTCGGCAGTTTGGAAACCACCACCATCAGTAAGCGTCACGTCCAGATCAGCGACGGTGTCGTCGATCCCACCAAGCTGAGCTACTAGACCCGTCACGCTGCCAAGACCGCTACCCGAGTAGGTGAAGTCGAGCAGCTTGTAGGTGCCGGCCGGAGTAACTTCGGGGGTCGTGTTTGAACCGTACGACGCGAAGAAGCCGTTGTCGGGGGCCGAGATGGCGAAGCCGGTCGTGTCGCCACCGACAGGCGAGCCCGCGATGAACGGGTTGTCGCCCGGGTTGGCAACCCAGTCAGTTAGGTTTGGCGTGACCGTGCCGATCGTCGAACCACCGCTCAGCGTGACCGCCAGCTCAGCAGCCAACGAACCATCGACCGTCGAAGTGACGAATAGTTCGGCGTCACCGCCACCGAGGTCATTGATTGAAACGCTCAGCTGTGCGGCAGCCGGGGCAGTCATGGCAGCAACAGCGGCCAAACATGCAAAGCTCTTCCAGGACATTCTTTTCTCTCCACCCACTTGAGAAATGAGATTCACCAGAGTGCCGAGCTGGGGGCCTGTGTGTCGGATCGACGGAGAGGCTTTGGCTGCTGGGCGACCTGCGGAAAACTCGAAGTAAGGAAACTCTAGGTTCAGGTAACTCAGTGTTCATCAGGTGACTTGGTTCGCCTTGCCGAGGCCGATTCGGCCGTGGGCTCCGCTTGCCATCAATCACCGTTAGTTGTCGCGTTTCGACCTTAAGTGGCAGCTCCATGCTGCGGCTGTTCATTCGCCGAGGCAAATGACTCAAGGCCAAGGCCTTCCCTGTCGCTTTGTCTATTCAACTAGGTGCATCCACCCATTTCAAGCTTCTTGTCCGAAAAGAGCACGTTTTCTGCGCAATTCGCGGAACCTTAAAGCTTGACCGCTTGAACCCGAAGATGGAGTCAAACGGTAGTCGATCTCACCGAGATCTCATTTGCTGCCAAGGTTGGACTCGCGGAGCCGCGAAGAAGACAAGAAACATCGAAAGATGCTTGTCTAACTAACGTCGCTTGCGGGGCGAGTAAGCCTCGAAAAGCCGTAAATGAGATCAGATGAGGACGAGCTGCGCAGGTGCCGAAGCACCCGCATGACTGAATATGTTCGGGAGCCTTACCGGTGTCAAGCAATGGCTCCGGATTGTTCGGTTTTTACCGCCGGATGGCGTGACAGACCGCATCGCCGGCAGGCAACGAGTGCTAGCGAAGCCAGGGCGGCGAGGGTCGCCGATCCGGGCTCTGGCACAGCCGTGGCGGTCGCGCTGCCGCTCGACCCGTAGTTGGCCGCCCAGATGGCGCGGTCGAGCAGGTCGACGGTGCCGTCGCCGTTGCCATCGGCACCGGTGAGCGGCGTCACGTTTTGGTTCAGTGCATCCCGCCAGACGGTGTAGTCGGCGGCGTCGACGCGGCCGTCGGCGTTATAGTCGCCCGTCGCGACGCCGAAGCCGAGGTTGGTCGTGACGAGCGTGTCGATGGCAACATCAAGCGTCCGCAGCCCGGGCGTATCGATCGAGCCGATGGTGGTGAAAAGCGAGGCGCCTAGCAGGCCAACCTCGCTAAAGCCGGGTGCTAGGCCCGGTGCGAACGAGCCGCTTAGGACCGTCACGCCAGTGGACGAGAACGGGTCGTCGTTGCCCCACGGGTTGTTCTGAACGCCGGTGAGACTCGTGATATTCGGGCCGATCGAGTTGGTGCCCGATGGCTGTCCCGGGTAGTCCGGCGAGCCATTCGCCAGCGTGCCGACGCCGTAGAAGAGGCCTTGCTGCTGGCCCTGTGGCGAAGGGATCTGGCCGACTGTGACCTGCTGATAACCGAGCAGCGACTTGGCATCGAAGTTCGCGAAGCCGGCGTTGTTCGTTGCGCTGCCGTTGACGCGGCCGACCGGCAGCTCGGGCGTGACCCCGGCGTTGATCCCATCGAGCGAGACGATGAGCGAGTTGAGCCCCTGCTCGTCGGTCTCAGCAAAGAGCGTCCAGGTGCCGCCCGCACTGGGGATGCCCCCGGCGTAATCGACGTCCAAACGCAGATCGACCTGCGCAGCCCCGGCTGGCGTTGCCCAGGCAAGGCAGACGGCAGTTATCAGCAAGCCCGTGATCAGTAAATAATTACGCAGGTCGGTCATGGCCGATTCGGTCCCGCCGGAAAGAATTCTCGTGTTCCTTTTGGAGCGGCAAAATCGTGGCCCAACGGGCCGTCAACTCGCCGCACAGCCCCCAGACTACCCGAAGTGGCTGCCTGTCGGCGAGCATTCGGTGGCGTCTAACCGCCCGCTTGAGCCGGTCGTGACGGTGCCACGGATGCCGGAGTCGGGTTGTGCCTCTGGTATCGATTCGGCGGGGGACTGATGGGCTATTGCGAAGCCCGAAATCCGCCGGGTTTTGCCGATCGACACACGCCGAACCGAGGCATCGGAAATCGGCTGAGAACGGCCCGGATCGGCCAAAATAGCTTTGACTTGCTCTGCCGATCGGCGATATCACGGTGCTTGTCGGATGAGTCGCTTGGAGCCAACACACCGGGTCGAGTGAGAGCTGGCCAGCTCGCTCAGAAAATGGCCCGGACGTTGGCGATTCCGAGGAACTCACTCCGGCACGAGAGCGTATTGAAAGGCAGAGGCGATGCCTCACCTTTCGTTGACTCAAGTTTGCTTCTTTTGGAGATACGAACCGCTTCGTCGTTTGTTTCGTCCGTTGTCCTGCGGCTGAGTGCCTTCCATGGCCAGGGCCGCCTGAAGATCGGGCGAGGTGGCGACCGCCGAGGACCGAGATGCGATTCAACTAGCCGCGGCCTTATCACGTGGCGTGACGACCTGTTTGGAGCCTTCGAGGCCAGCCAAACGCAAAAGAAGGTGTCCGCCCCGCTCAGAGCCGAAGCCCGGCGTGGCTGCTGACTCGCGGAACGTCTGAATCGGACGCCACCCCGCATTGCACGGAATCCCTTTTCCCTTCGTTTAGGCGAGGTAGCAATCCGACGAGTTCCAGGCTTAGCCCACCAGCGAAGCCTTTGCGATGATTCGATAATCCCCCGGGCCGGCGACATGCCTTACGTGTCGCCGGCCCTTGTTTTTTAGGGGTTTGCGCCGTTTCGAGCGGATTGGGGAATCGCTTCGGACAGCGGATCGCCTAAGATTGGCGTGCCCGCGATGCGTCTCCTAGTCGCGTGGCGTGCCGGTATCGTTCCCTCTGTCGTTTTGGCTCGATGGCTCAACTCACCACGTTCGTCTTCACGGACCTTGTGGGGTCGGTAAGCCTCAAGGGGTGCATGCCGGGGCTCGACGCCGCGTCACGGGATGCGGCCTACGTCGAGCAAGTCTTGCAGCCCCATCGGGAGCGGATCGAAGCCGGCTTGGCCGAGGCGGAAGGGCGAGTCGTTTCCACGGCGGGTGATGGCCATTTCCTCGTCTTCCCAGACACGGCGCGGGCCGCGTTGTGGGCGATGCAGATGATCCGCTCGCACGAGGAGCAGCCGGTCACCGCCGGCGAGGCGTCCGCCCAAGTCCGCGTCGGCATGCACGCGGGGACGCCCCAACCCGACCCGGCGGACCCCGACAATTTCGTTGGGCGGGCGGTCGATTACGCGGCCCGTTTGTCCGATCACGCCCAGGGCGGGCAGATCCTCGTTTCGCGAACGACGGCCTCGCTGATCGAGGATGGCGGACTCGACGGGGTTCGCCTGCATGGCCACGGAACCCTTGATTTGAAGGGGATTGGAGCGGTCGAGCTCTACGAACTGCTCGCCGCGGGGCGACAGCCCGCCGAGCCACGCCGCCACACGGCCAAAGCCCCGTCGCGCGAGTGGAGCGTGCTGCCGAGGACGATGGGCCTGACCGAGTACGTGGCCCAATCGGACAGCCAGCGACTGTCCACCGAAGCCGCCAAGAACGACTCCGCCACGGCCGTCCGACCGCGGCGTGTCGGAAACTACGAACTCCAAGAGCTGCTCGGGGCGGGCGGCATGGGCAACGTCTATAAAGCCCGCCATGCCCAGTTCGAACGGGCTCGCGCGGTGAAGATCATCCGTCCCGATTTGGTCGAAGCGGGCGGTGATTCGGTCGTTCAACGCTTCTACCAGGAGGTACGGGCGACTGGCTCCCTGGAGCACCCGAACTTGGTGGTGGCAATCGATTCGTCCTCGCCCGACGACGAAGAGCACTACCTGGTGATGGAGTATGTCGATGGCGTGAGCCTCGACGAGCTGCTCCGCCAGGACGGCCCGCTGCCGATAGCCGATGCTTGCGAAATCGCCCGGCAAGCGGCTCTCGGCCTGGAACACTTGCACGAAGAGGGCCTCGTCCACCGGGATGTGAAGCCCTCGAACCTGATGCTCACCCTGGCCAATAGCCCGCATGCGCCGGTCGATCCGGCCGCCAGCGGCTCGGTCAACTTCGCGGGCCGCAGCGCGACGTCCAAGCTCCCCGTGGTGAAGCTGATGGACCTCGGCCTCGCCCTGCTGGTCCGCGGCGACGAAGACCGCCTGACCCAGATGGATCGGGGCGGAATGGGGACCGGCCACTACATGCCGCCCGAGCAATGGCGGACGACCTCGGTCGATATCCGAGCCGATATCTATAGCCTCGGCTGCACGCTCTTCCACCTGCTGATGGGTGAGCCCCCGTTCGCTCGATCCGATCTGAAACCCGAACGGAGCCACGCCACCGAGACCCCGCCACCGCTGCGGCCGGCGTGCGGAGCGCCCCAGGAGTTGGCCAATCTGGTTGCCCGGATGCTGGCCAAGCGTCCCGAGGATCGCCCCCAGACGCCGCTCGAGGTCGTCGAGGCCCTAACGCCGCTAGCCGTCGGCCACCGGCTCGGACAGCGGGTGATCGGTTATCGCAAAGGGGACTCGTCGACACGCCGATCCGACCTCGCGGCGCGGCTCGATACGCTCTCCGAGCAGGCCGAACCGGCCGAAACCAACGTCCCGCGGAGCCGACGCTCGCTCACATCGGGCGGCTCCACACTCAGCGGGGTGCAGCGGAGTTCGTGGTGGATCGCCGGCCTAGCGACCCTCGTCGCTTGCGTGGCGATCCTGGCCCTCAGCTACGCCCGCTCCGCGATGATCGAACGGCACCGCGAAAGCCTGCGTACGACCGCTAAGTACGCCGCACGCGGGGTTGCTAATGCGATAGAGAAGCGGATCAATACCCTCGAATCACTCTCAGAAAGCCGCGAGCTGCTCGAGGCCATGGCCGCCTCCACCTCGGGCGAGACGTCCCAGCCGTTGCAAGACTGGGTTCAGAGGAGCCGGAGCCGATACGACGATCGCAATAACTTCCGCTCAAGCAGTTGGTTCATCACCGATGCCGAGGGCAATCAACTGGCCCGTTCGCCCGAATCGCCCACGATTGGCAAGAACTACGCCCACCGGGATTACTTCCACGGCGAAGGCCGCGACCTCGAACTCAACCCGATCCCGCGTCCCGACCCGATCACCGAAGCCCGACAGTCAACCGTCTACGCCAGCGGTTCGACCGGGGAGCTCAAGGTGGCGTTCTCCGTGCCCATTTATCGAAAGCGGCAAGTGATCGGCGTGCTTGCCATGTCCGTGAAGCTCGGGGATTTCACCGACTTCAACGAGATCGACGCCGACGCCGGTGATATCGAGATCCTGTTGGTCGACCTCGGCACGGACTACATCGCCAAGCAACGCCCACAAAGCGGACTGATCCTGCACCACCGCGACCTCCATCGATACGCGGCGAAAGGAAAGGCGATCCGGCTCCCCGAGGCGCTCTATCTGAGCGTGGAAACCCAGATCGAAGAAGATACCTCGACCCCCCTGCCATCTTACGAAGACGTTTTCTCCCGCGACCTGGGGGCCTTCTGGGGCGTGGCGGCTCGGGTCATCCCCGAAAACCTCGGAGCCGATCAACGGGGCAAGTGGGTCGTCATTGCTCAGGAGCCACAGCCTTAGCCGCATGCAACGAGTGGAACACCCCGGCGACGGCGTGCTGGGTCAGGGTGACCGTCAGGATCACCAGCACGACCACCGGCCGATCTCCCAAGGTCGCGCCGGCGAGCACCAGCGCGAGTCCCGTGTTCTTCATCCCCAGGCCGTAGGCCCAGGCCACGCGAGCCCGGCTCGAAACCCCGGCCCACCGGGCCGAGACCCAACCCCACGAGGCGCCGACAATCGGCAACGTCGAGGCGGCGATCAGGACTGTTACCAACAACCGCCAATCTGGCTCGGCGACAATGCTCGGCAACGCCATTGAGGCATTCGCGTAGTTCAACAGCAGCAACGCCGCCGCCGAGGCGAGGGTCAGCAGCGGCTTGGCCCGGTCGATCCAACAGCCCCCCAAGGCGGCACGCACGGCGAAGCCCAGCAAGGTGGGACCGAGCACCCAGACAACGAACACCGCCCCGGTGAAGCGTGTCATCGCTTGGATCGCTTCGGAACCGCTCAGCGTCAGGCCCATCAGCTTGACCACCGCCGGCGTGACCCAAGGGCAGAGGCAGATCGATAGCACCACCAGCCCGAGGGCCCAAACCAAGCTGCCGCCCGATTGGTGCGTCCACGCGACCGCCGAGTTGGCGACCGGCATCGCCCCGGCGAACACGAGCCCCAGCACCAAGGCGGCCGCCTGCTGCTCAGGCAGGCATGCCCCCGCGGCGACACTCCAAACGGCCACCACCAATAAGGCCGGAGCCCAAACTCCGAGTAATGAAGCCAGCAAAGCAGCGGGGCGTTGTGGCAGTTCTCTCAGCTTGCCAAGGTCTACCGACGTCGCACCACAAAACAGCAGCACGCCGACCATGACCAGCGAGAACGAGACCGGGGCCACCTCCGCGTCGCCAAGACGCAACTCTTGGAGCCAAACGCCTAGCGACGGAACCACCGCCGCGAGGGCGTAGCATGCCACCAGCAAGCCGATGAGACTCCGCCGCACCCACGCCGCGACCCGGGCCAGGTCGCCTTCGTGGTCATGGGGGAGAGATTCGGACATCGGCATCTATATCGGGCGGCGACTTCGCGAAGGGGGAGACCTTACAACTCTAATTCGCGTTGTGGCAGACGAGGCGTTTTAGCCCTCGACCCGCTGCCTGAGTCGCTCGACCTCAACCTTTAGTTCGTTGATTTCCGCCATCAAATCTTCCCTCAGAGAGAGTAATTCGGACTGAAAATCCGTGCTGGCGACCGGCTCGCTTGGCGATTCGGAGACGGGTGCCGGGGCAGGAACTGCCGCGGGTGCCGCTGGGGCAGTCGGCTGAGGCACCTCGCCGGTGATCCCGAGGTCACGCTTCACGCGGTCGAGCTCGCCGGGCGAGTAGAACGTGTGCGTGACGGTCGCCCCCCTGCCCTGCGGCGTCAGGTAGGCGACCAAGCCCTTCTGCACGAGGGCGTCGAGGATCGGCCGCAACTCGGCCATCCCGGCGATCGGCTCCATGCGGGCGGCTCGGCCCCGCAGGTCGCCGACGGTCTGCGCACCGCGGCACAACAGTTCCGCGACGACCGCCAGCTCGGCCTTCTCGACACCCAGCCATTCGTACAGGCGATGGCGGAATCGCTCGGTCCGCGAGTCGCTCTGAACCACCGTCAACGCGCCCCGTTCACGCAGCGAATCGACCACCCTTTCGAGCTGATCTTCGTCGAGGTCCGTCTGCGGGAAGCGATTGCTCTTCTGGTTGCAGCCCGATCGCAGAGCGTTGAGCGACAAGGGGTAAGCCGCCGGGGTGGTTTTGGCCTTCTCAACCAAGACGCCGAGCACGCGACGCTCGAAGGCTTCCAGCGGTCCGGGGTGGGAAGGGTTCTGATCGCTATCGGACATCACGGAGCCTATCGCGGGTGAGTTGGGATCGACCTGAGCCACGTATCGTAGCGCGGCAGAGCCGCGACCGTCAGGGAGCCGACTAACGGTTCGGCGGCCTCATCGACCCCCTGATAGCGCGGCGCTGTCTATACAAAAAAACCACGGGCCTCCCGAGGGAGGCCCGTGGCAGATCGTTTCTCAAACAACTTCGATCTCAACTTCTCAGCGGGTCACCTGTCAGATCAGTAGGTGAAGATCGCGTCGATGCCGAAGGTGCCGTTGTTGTAGCCTTCAACGCCGGTGTCGGTCGCGACCTGCTGGTCGGTCGGCGACCAGTCGTAACGCCACTCGGGGCGGATCACGACGTTGGCGTGCGGGCGGTAGTTGAGGCCGAACGTGACCTCGTTGTAGCTCACGCCGTCGGTCTTCCACCACTCGAGGCGAGTACCAGCGGCCCAGCAGTCATTGATCGTGTAGAACAAGTACTGGTTGATGCCGATCTGGTCGTTGCCCGTGACGGCTCCGTTGCGGTCGTCGATGCTGACGAGGTCGCTCTGGAGAACGTAGTTGACGTTGTCCGACACAGCGACGTCGAAGACCAACGAGTGGCTGTAGTCGCCACCGGCACCGAGCGATTCGGGACCGAAGCCACGCGAGCGGGCACCGAAGTCACCAGCGGTCGCGATGTAGGTGAAGGCGATGTCGTCGGTGAGGTTCGTGCTGAAACCACCGAGGAACGAGCTGCCGTCACCGTACTGGTCGAAGCCCGTGTCCCAACCAGCGGTCCAACCAGCGTAGACTTCGACGTTGTCGAGGCCGCTGTAGGTCGCCAAGACACCCGTGTGGGTGAACGGCTCGCTGTTGAACATCGTCAGGGCGTGGCTGTAGAAGAAGTTATCCGGAGCGGTAACAACTTCGTATCCGATCAGCGTGTAGAAGTGACCGGCGATCACGCTCCAGTCACCGTAAGCGACTTCGGCGTAGAGCTGAGGCATCGCCCAACCGTAGTTGAAGCCCTGGGCTCCGTTGCCGTAGTCCCAACCGTTCTGGTAGTCGTACGTGCCAGGGCGGTTGCCGAAGGCCTGCGTTTTCTGGGCGTCGATGCCGTACATGATGTCGGCACGGAAACCCCAGTCGGCTCCGCACGAACCATCAGCGACCTTCTCGGCGAAGAACCACAGCTGCTGAGCCGCGACCTCGTCCGGGCGGTCGTTGAACGACAGGTTGTCGTTCGTTTGGCTCGACAGACGGACGTTGTCCGAGTGGTAGCCGAACTGCATCCAACCACCGTACGTGATCGCACATTCGCCACACGGGTCGAGCTCACCCTGGAGGGTCCAGGCATCGCCCAAGCAGCAGTCGCCGAACAGCGAGCAGGTGCTTCCGCATCCGCAAGCGTCGCCGCAGCAGCCGCCGTCGTCGCAGCATCCGTCGCCGCAAGCGGCATCGCCGCAGCAGCCATCGTCGCATCCACAGCTCGGCTCGCAGCCACAGCTGGGGTCCTCGCACCCGCACGACGGTTCGTCGCAGCACACGGGTGACTCACAACAAGTCAGTTGGTAGTCGAACGCGCTCTCGATCGCCGACTGGGCGGACGCGGTAGCGCCACCCATGGCGACCAGGGCAACGCCCATGGTCCATCGCAGTGTCATCACCATCAGCTCCTTCTGGGGGGAATGCTCGCGTCCGTTCGACCTCATGGCGAACGGAGTTTGCGATTTGCGGAGCAACACACCATGTGTCACTCGGCACGATTTGATTCGCCTGATCGCTGGTTACATCGTCGGACTCACCGGCTTGCATGCACGGCGAGACAGCGGACAGGGGCGAAAAAAACGGCCAGAAGGGGCCGCGGTGTGAAACTGTGCGGGCTGTGTAGGTCGTCCAGCCAACCGTTCCGATCGGGGGGGTTCGCCGCCGGGCTCAAAGCCAACCCAGCTTACCCAGGCCGCACCTAGCTCGGTGCGCGAGCAACTTCGGTTTGCGCGATCCGCCAGGAACTACGCTCGCCAAGGCGTTTGCGTTCGGTCCGCACCTTCAAACCGAGCTCGGGCCGTCCCTCGGTAGCGGGCAGCCGGTAGAGCCAAGTTATCGAGACCACCCCGGGGCCGGTGCGCTCCGCGTTGCTCTGCCCCACCAGTTGCGGATCCTGTGCCGAGATCCGCTGGATGATGTCTTGCGACTGAAAGGCCTCGAGGTCGGCTTGCGCCTCGGCATTGACGCCGTAGTGGACACGCATCGCCTCTTCGCCGGGGCGTCTCTTGCTGTAGGGCAGGGTCAACTGATGAGCGGCGGCGAAGTCGCCTTCGGACAAGAGGTCCAGGTAACGCTCCACCAAAGGCTCAGCCGCCGCGGAGTGGAGACGCTGGACCAGGGGGCCGCGGAGCAGGGTGGCTCCGAGCACCAGCAACGACAAGAAGAGGCCGAAAGTCGCGACCCACTGCCCCGATTTGGACTCGGGATCGCGGCGGATGCTGCTGATCGCGACGAGGCTCACAACGGCCCCGACCATCGCCAGCGGCGCCAGGAACGCACTGACCAACGCCAACGGCGAAGTGATCCCGAGCACGGCACCGAGCACGGCCAGCGGGCTGACCGAACGGTAAGAGACCACATCGTCGGTCAGATGGTCCGACAACGCCGGCTGATCGTCGAACAAGGAGGGCCGATCGTCCATGCCGGTCTACCGTCTCGTCGGTGGGGTTTATTGAAACCGTGTGGAGGGAACGCGATGGTCACTTTCGCTTGACGATCGAATCGGCCATCTCGCCGAACGTTTTGCGATGCTGAGACTGCTGCTGAACCCAGACCGCTGCGTCGAAGCCATCCATGCTGGCTCCCCCGAGACCCGACACCGAGCGCCCCAACGATCCGTCGGAGAGGACCGACTCCACGAGACCGAGCCAAGCGATATCGGGCTTCGTAAGACCCGAAGCTTGATCGATCGATTGCCGAACTTCCTTCACCTTCAGCCCATACTCATAAGCTCCGCCAAACATGTCGTAGCTCAACGGTGCCGCGTGAAAGGTAGACAGGGCAAAAGCCATCGTGAAGTAACCAATCACCAGACCAATGCCCGCCCCGCCGAAGTTGTCGATCTGGTCGGGGAAGTTGACCCGATACTTCGAGAGCCGGCCGGCGATCTCTTTGATCAGCCCCGCGGTCAGGCCGAAGACCAGCCAGAGGGCCAAGAAGTCCCAGAGATAGGTGTAGGACCCGTCGGTGTACTCATCGATCCAAACGACCAACGGCTGGTGCACCCCGTAGGCGGTGATCCCACCCAGGAGGATCGCCATCAACGAAATCAGGTTGCTCCAGATGCCGTTCTGAACCGACATCGCAAACGCGACGAAGAAGATGATTCCGATTAGCGTGTAGTACATCGAAGGACTCAGCAGGAGTGGCCGTGGCCGGGTGATTGTCGGGGCGTTTCGGCGGGGGGCGGCTAGCCCTTCAAGATGCGTTGCAACTCTTGGAGTGAGGTGACCCCCTTGGCCACCAGCAAAACGCCCTCTTCTTGCAGCGTCCGCATGCTGGCGGCCCGGGCTGACTTACGCAGCACGTCGATCTTGGGCTCCTTCATCAGCTTCTCGCGGAACTGGTCGTCGACGACTAGCAGCTCGAAGAGCCCGGTCCGGCCGCTGTAGCCAAGGCCGGAGCAAGCCTTGCACGGCTTCTCGGCCTCTTCCTCGGTCGGGGTCCGATAGAGCTTGCTCACCTTCCCGGGCGGGATGCCCAGCTTCTTGAGCAGCGCCGGCGAGGCCTCGTACTCGACGCGGCAGCTCGTGCAGAGCTTGCGGATCAGCCGCGTGTTAATCACACCGATGACGTTGCGGGCGAACTCCTTGTGCGGCACCTTCTGCTTGAGGAGTCTCAGGCAGGCCTCGGCAACGTCGGCGGCCTGGACGGTCGTTACGACCAAGCGGTCCAGGTCGACCTCGTCCATCAAGAGCTTCGCCGTCTCGGCGTCGACGAAGTCTCGCACAAGCCAGACCGCCGGGTACTTGCGAGACAGGCTCGGGATCAGCTTGGCCGGCGATTCGCCTTTGGGCCCGTCGTAGCGGTGGGCCGGGACATTCTCGATATCGGTCTCGGGATGCGCGACATCCTCGACCGCGACGAAGTCACGCATCAAGCGATCGGTCTCGAGCATGCCGACATCGGTCAGGGTCGTGAGGCCCCCCTCGGGCATCGCCGAGTAGACGATCACGCCACGCTCGGCTGCCATGATCTCCATCCACTGATTGCGGAGTTTCTCCCGCATGCCGAGCTCTTCTAGCGTTCCGAAGCCGGCCTGCATGGTGCCGCCTCGCAGCGAGACAACGACCCGTTCGCCGGTCTTCACGCCTTGGCTCTCGACGATCGCCGTGAATTTCTTGCCCTGATACTCGGCTCCGAATTCGCCCGTCTGCTTTTTCTTGCGTTCGCTCACGTTGAGGTTGGCTAGCTGCTTGGCGACCGCCAGCATGACGTCGCCCGACTCGCGATCGCGAGGCTCGCCCGCGTGCCAAACGCCATCGATCATGTAGCGGACGCCGACGGCCTCCTGGCCGTACTCCATCAGCACGCGGCTCGACCCGCGGGCGACCATGTCGGCCACGAGTTCCTTAACGTGCACGTAGCCGGGCGACTGCCGGGCGGTGAGCAGGTTCGCTTGGTCGGTTCGCTCGTCGCCGCCGCGAGCGGCCAGATCGACGTCGGGCCCGCGGAGGTAATCGGCCTTCTTCTCGCCGCCGATCTTCAGACCGAAGACCTTGCCGACTTCGGCGATTTGGTGTCGCCACCAATTGCCGGTCAGCACCGATTCGTGGGCTTCGAGCGATTTGTTGTGGTGGACCACGTAGAGGACGAAAGGCACCAGCCAAGCGAGCGTGAGCAACGAGATGCCGATGATGAAGTTCGGCACGAAGAGCAGCACCGCGAACGCGATCACGAACGGCGCGACCATCACGATGTTCCACTTTTCATACCCGAGCCGGTAGATCTGGGCATCGCGGTTGACCCAGTCTCCCGACCGTACCCAAAGGAACAGCAGGAGGAGGACCGGAAGCATCTTCAGCCACGAGAGAGAGAGCTCGTTCTGTCGGAAGATCGAGTGCTCGTCATCCCACTTGTCTCGGCTTGCGGCGCGCTTGGCGGGTCCGTCCGATGGCTCCGCCGATTCACCGTCCGCATTACCTTGCCGGATTTCCTCTTTGACCTCCTCGGGGGTCGCGTCAGCAACGGCCTTGTTGCGGCCGTTCTGCAGTTCGTTAGCCGCCGCTTGCGTGCCGAGCACCTCGGTCGCACTAAATTGAGCGTGGCACGGGCCGACGCCGACCAACAAGCCAATCACGGCGAGCAACATGCATCGCACACCAAAAGCCCGTCGTCTGCTGTTCTGCAAGCTCGAAAGCAATCTCGGCACGGCTGTCTGCTTCTCTGTCTGGGGGAGCTGTTGCTGAAACAAGTGGGCACGCATCACAAAATACCACCCTGCGAGACATCGATTCCCTTGAGCGCCATCTTCAACGCTTCGCGGTTCGGGGCGACTTCCATCGCGGTCTCACGGTCGATGAGCTCTTGGTCACACAGGTTCTTAAGGCTCATCGTAAAGTCCTGCATGCCGTCCTCGGCCCCGATGCGGATGGCATCGCCGAGCTTCTCGTCTTCCTCTTCGAGGATCAGCTTCGTGATCATCGGCGTGAAGTTCATGATCTCGACCGTCGGCACCCGCGACACGCCCGGCTTGATGCTCTTGAGCAGCTTCTGGGCGATGATCCCCTTCATGTTGAAGGCGATCGCACTCCGCAACGCGGGGTGCATGTCTTGCGGGAAGAGGTCGAGGATACGGCCGATCGTCGACGGCGCGCTCGACGCGTGGATCGTCCCGAAGACCAAGTGCCCGGTCTCCGCCGCGTGGATCGCGGTCATGAAGGTCTCGCGGTCACGCATCTCGCCAACGAGGATGATATCGGGGTCTTCACGCACCGCGTGCTTCATGCCGACTTCGAAGTCGATCACATCGAAACCGACCTCTCGCTGGTTGATCAGGCACTTGTCTTCGGTGAAGACGAACTCGATCGGGTCCTCGAGCGTGAGGATGTGCTTGCGGTAGTTGGCGTTGATCCAGTTGAGCATCGAGCCGATCGTCGTCGACTTGCCCGAACCGGTCACGCCCGCCAGCAGGACCATGCCCTGGTCGTAGGTGCAGAGGTTCTGCACGCTCGCCGGCAGGTTGAGGCCCTCGAAGTCGGGGATCCAGCTATTGACCCGCCGGGCCACCAAGCCCATGTGACCGAGTTGCTGGAGCAGGTTCACACGGAAACGCCACAGGGTGCCATCGACATCGACCGTGTGGGCGAAGTCGGCGCCGCCATCCCGCTCGAAGATCTTGCGGCTGCGGTCGTTCATCAACGGCACGAGCAGACGGACCATCTCCTCGTCGTCGATCGGACCGCGCTGGAGCTCTCGGATCGTGCCGCCCACCCGCACCATCGGCGGCTTGCCGACCTTCAGGTGGAGGTCCGATGCCTCGTATTTCACGCACGCTCGGAAGAGCTTGTTGACCTCAAGTTCTTGTTGCGGCGGCATCAAGCCGCTCTTCACGGCTTCATCGACCATCGACATGGTGAGGCTCCCCTGCTGAATCCGTTGGCACTGTTCCACCCCGCTCCGAGCCCCTGGTCCGAGCATCCGCGGGTTAAGCCCTGTAGTTTAACCACAAGGCGGGAGGTGTGCACTGCACCGGCAGAAGACCGCCCAGCCAGCCGATCCAGGGCCTACCGCCCCGTCAACCGGCACCAGGCGGCGTAAGAAGCCGACAAATGGGCATGGGGAGGAGCCTCGATCGAGTAGGCCTGGAGCCCGATCGGGCCGCTGTAACCGGCACGTCGGAGGGCTTCGAGAAGGTCCGCCGCGGAGCGGGTGCCTTCGGCAAGCGGTAGGATGAACCCGTCCCAACTCTCACGGCCTGCCCGCGGGTCCGCGCCATTGATCGAAGCGAGCATGAGCCGATCTCCGGCCTCGGCGATCAGTGCGGGCAGCCCCTGGCTCCCGGCACGCAGTTCGTGGCACAGATTCACCGACACCCCAAGACTGGACCGGTCGATCTGTTCCGCCAGTTCAAGGGCGTCGCGCAGCGTCGCGACGCGGAAACCGTGGTGTGGGTACAGCACGACTCGGACACCCCACCGATCCGCCTTGTCGACGATCCGCCGGACCCCCGCCACAGCTTCCTCTCCTGAAAGCGATGGCGGCACGGTCAACCAAAGAGCAACACCATGCTCGGCTAGGAAGGCCCCGTGTTCCTCGACCTGCTGCTCGAGGCCGACATCTTCTGGCGTCCCGCATCGGACGTAGCAGCTATAGACCTTCAAGCCCCGCGATTCAAAGGCGGCCACGTGTCGCCGTATGCCGTCGACTCCGGACAGGCCGATCCCGTCGTACCCGAGTTCTGCGAGCAACGTGGCCTGCCGCTCGGCGGACCAACCCGCACCGCGTCCGACACCGTTGTCGAACGCAAAGAAAGGCATGGCACTTTCGGTTGCCCACGAAGCCTCGAGCAGGCAACCAACCGCTAGGATCAAGGCCGCAATCGTTCTGGGTACCATCATCGCGAGGCTCGCTCGTCCGCCTTGGGCGGGGTGACGGGGCGATCGAGCCAGCGGTTGGCACGGTCGTCGCCAACGAACCGTTCGGCCGCGGCGTCCCACTCGAGCGTCCCGCCTTCGCGGACCGCGATCTTCGCCATGAGGCAGAGCGTGTTGGTGTTGTGGCCAATATCGGCGGGGATCGCCGTCGTGCCCCGCTCGCGGACGGCGTTGATGAAGTCTTGCTTCTCGCTCATGAAAGGCAACTGGACCGGCAGTTGTTGCAAGTCGATCGACTTGAGGCTCTCCTTCGAGGCCTCGAAGGATCGGAACCCAGCGGAGACCCAACCCTCTTCGCCGATGATCTTGAACTCGGGCTGCCCGGTCGAGTAGCGATGCTCGACGCCGTCCGCGTACTCGAAGGTCACATCGAACTCGGCCAGGACATCGTAGAAGCTCTCAGCAGGGAGCCAAACGCCGCTCCCCCGGACGTTGATCGGGAGGGTTCGTTCTTTGCCCAAAGCCCAGAGGGCGCCGTCATTGAGGTGGGATCCCCAGTTCGTGACCACCCCGTCGGAGTACTCCGATAGGCTAAACCAGCCCGAACGTTCAAGGCTGCGGCGGTGGTGGACTCGCTCGACGGAATAGGGTGCCGGGGCGGCGGGGCCGAGCCATCGCTGGTAGTCCAGCTCTGGGGGTGGCGTTGTCGCGATCGGAAAGGGGCAGGCCTTATCGACCACTGGAACGCCAACCTCAACCCGCTTCACCGCCCCGAGCAGCCCGTTGCGGACCAGCATCGCTGCCCGGTGGGCGTCGATGCCACTACGGAACTCGGTATCCACACGGAAGACACGGCCCGTCTGCTCGGCGACCTCGACGAGCTTCCTGCCGCTCGCGATGCTGCGAACGATCGGCTTCTCCAACGCGACGTCCTTGCCGGCACGCATCGCTTCGATCGCCATCGGCAGGTGCCAATGGTCGGGCGTGCCGAGGCAAACCGCGTCGATATCCTCGCGCGCCAGCACCTGTTGGTAGTCGACTGTTGTCTCGACCTGGCCTAACTCACCTTTCGCTCTGCCCGTCGCGTACTGCTTGCGGGCCATGGCGACCGCTTGCTCTAGGCGCCAGCTATCGACATCGCACATTGCCGCCACCCGCACGCCGGGCGTGCGCAAGAAGAGCGGGATATTCTTAAGGATCGTCTGACGACCGCACCCTATGAACGCCAGACGCACCTGGTCGTTCGGACCCACCAAGCCCCGCCCCCCCAGGACGTGTGGCGGGAGTACCAAGGGGGCACCGAACGCCAAGCCCGCTTGGACAAAACGCCTCCGCCCTACCGTGGGGTTACCACGCATCGTTTGCCTCGCTCGTTCGCCTACTTCCGAGTGCTAGTCTTCTCTAGTATCGGACTCTACTCGGAGCAGCGAGAGCGTGTCGATGTGTCTGATTGACTCGGACACTTTGTCGCAGCAGGCGAGCCTGCTCGCGGGACTCAAAGCAAATCGTCGAGTTCTTCGACGAGGCCTTCGAAGTAATCGAGGGCCGTCTGCACGGGGGCGGGGCTCTCCATGTCGACGCCCGCGTCGCGTAGCAGGTCGAGCGGGTGCTTGCTGCACCCCCCCTTCAAGAACCCGAGGTAGTCGTTGAGCTCTTGCTGGCCCCCGTTGAGCACGCGCTGCGACAACGCGATCGCCGCCGACAGGCCCGTCGCGTACTTGTAGACGTAGAACGCGTTATAGAAGTGCGGGATGCGGAGGCATTCGAGCTCCAGGCACTCATCGATGACAAACCCCGGCCCGAAGTAGACGTCGAGCAGGTCGCGGTAGACCTTGCGGAACGCTTCGAGGGTCAGCGGCTCGCCCGCTTCGGCCATCTCGTGGGTGATCTTCTCGAACTCGGCGAACATCGTCTGGCGGACGATCGTTCCGCGGATCGAGTCGAGCTCCTTGTTGATCAGGTACGCCCGTTCCTTGTCGCTCTTGGCCCGATCCATCAGGTGCTTGTTCAGCAACTGCTCGTTGAACGTGCTGGCGACCTCGGCGACGAAGATCGTGTAGTTGTAGTACTCGAACGGCTGGGTCTTCGACGAGTACCAACTGTGCATCGAGTGGCCCGCCTCGTGGGCGAGCGTGAAGACATGGTCAAGCACGTCCGGCTGGTAGTTCATCAGGATGTACGGCGCGCCGTCGTACGAGCCGGCCGAGAACGCGCCGGAGTTCTTGCCCTTGTTCGGGTAGCGATCGCACCAGCGATCGTTTGTGAGACCCGCTTCGAGGGTCTCGCAGTACTCGGTCCCCAACGGGGCCAACGACGTGACAACGGCCTTCACGGCCTGCGCCCACGTGTGCCGCTTGTCGAGCTCGCTGAGGATCGGCACGTACGTGTCGTAGTGGTGGATCTCCTTGAGCTTCATCTTCCGCTTGCGGAGATCGAAATACTTGTGCACCGCCGGGGCTTTGGACCGGACCGCCTCGACCAGGTTGTCGTAGACGCTGGTCGGCACGTTGTCATCGAACAGCGACGACTCACGAGCCGACTCGTAGCCGCGTGCTTGCGCGTAGTAGACGTCCTTCAAGATCGAGCCGCGGAGCGACGCCGCCAGGGCGTTCTCGTGGTCGGCGAACTCGTCGTAGAACTGGTGGAAGGCGGTCTTCCGGACCGTCCGTTTCGAGGAGTGAAGGAAGAGGCTGAAGCTCGATTGATTGAGCTCGACCTTCTCGCCCTTCTCGTTCTTGACCTCACCGAACTTGAGGTCCGCGTCGGTCAGTTGGCGGAAGATCTGGCTCGCGGCGCCGGCCATCTCGCTCTGCATCGCCAGCAGGCGTTCCTCGCCGTCGGTGAGCGTGTGCGGCTTGTACCGGGCCATCCGTTCGAGCATCAGGCGGAAGCCCTTGAGCTCTTTCGAGGCCATGTACTTCTTCAGCTTCGCTTCCGACAACGCGAGCACCTCGGGCCGGACATAGCTCGACGCCTGCGCGGCGCGGCTCGCCGCGTTTTGCAGGCGGGCCATCATGCCCTGGTAGTGGCTGTTGGCTTGGTCCTCGGTGGTCTTCAGCATGGCGTAGTAGCCGAGCCGCTCGCCGCTGCGTTCGAACTTGCTCTCGAACTTGAAGCATTTGGCCAGTTGCGCCGGCCCGTCGCCGAGGGTGCCCTTGAACTTTTCGAGCTTCGGGATCTGCTTCTCCCAAGCGATGAACGCCTTCTCCCACGCGGCATCCGACTCGAAGAGGGTCGAGAGGTCCCAGGTGTCGGCGGCTTTGACTTTGTCGCGAGCGGGGATTCGCTTCATCTGGGTCTCTCGGTCATTCAAAAGATAGGAGAACCACAAAAGAAACGAGTGGCTTAGAAACTGCCGGCGTCGTTCTTCGCGGTCTATTCGATTCGTTCACCACTTCCAGAGAGCCGTGCCCCACGAGAGGCCAGCCCCAAAGCCACACATCAGCAACTCGTCACCCGGCTCGATCAGCCCCTCACGGTACGACTCGTCTAAAGCGATCGGGATGCTGCCGGCGGAGGTGTTGCCGTAGCGATCGAGGTGCTTGACCACCCGTTCGCGCGGCACGCCCATCGAGTCCGTCGCCGCGTCGAGGATGCGGGCGTTGGCTTGATGGAGGAGCCAGAGCTTGACCGCTTCCTTCTCTCGCTCGGCGGCGGTGAGGACGTGATCGAAGGTGTCTTCGAGCAACCGGACGGCCCACTTGAAGACCGGGCGCCCGTCCATCTCCATCAGCCAGGGCAAGGCCGATCCCTCTTCGATTTTCCCGTTCAGGCAGAAGGGTTGCTCCGTGCCGCCCATCCGGCGGGTCAGCAGGTCGGAACCCGACCCATCCGCTCCCAGCGTCGCGGCGAGCATGCCTTGTTCATCATTGCCGGCGGAGAGCACGACCGCCCCGGCACCATCGCCGAAGAGCGGGAAGGTCTTCTTGTCGTCCGTGTTGAGCACGCGGGTGTTCGTATCGGCGCCAATGACCAACACGTTGCGGGCCGCGCCGGTGGCGATGTATTGCGAGCCGGTCACCAAGGCGTACATGAACCCGGCACAGGCCGCCACGACGTCCATCGCCGGGCAGTTCAATCCGAGCCGATCTTGCACGAGGGTTGCGGTCTGCGGCAGGAGCCGGTCGGGCGTGAAGGTCGCCAGCAGCACGAGGTCGATCTCGGCCGGATCGATCCCCTCGTTGTCCATCGCGGTCGCCAGCGCCCGCTCGGCGGCGACGATCGCCAGGTCGCTGGTCGCGACGTCGTCCGGGGCGTGGCGGCGTTCGCGGATGCCGGTCCGCTTGATGATCCACTCGGGATCGCAGCCGAGGGCGGCGAGGTCTTCGTTCGTGACGACCTTCTCAGCGACGCAACTGCCGGTGCCGACGATGCGGACGCCCGTCAAGCGGAAGAGCGGCCCTCGGGTGACCTGTTGGTGCGTATCAGACATAGGGTGGGGGCAGCGGGGAGCGGTCGATAAGCAGCGCAACCTACGGGCCGCGGCACCGATCCGGCAAGGGCGGGGTAAAGCCGAAGGGGGAAGGACGAAGGCGGAAGGCGGAGCGGAAAATGCGCGAACTAGGCTGCCTTCCGGCGCCTGAGAACCTTCTTGTAAAGCCAAGCCCCCTTCCGCTTGCCGACTTGCCGGACGGCCCCCATCTCTCGGAGGCAGTAGGCGGCCCGCTGGCCGACCCAACGCGGGGAGCCGATCGCCTCGGCGAGCTCGGCCGTATCGAACTCCAGTGGCAGGTGGCCCGGAACGAGGTTCCAGAGGTCGGCCGCTTTCTTAAATCGGAGCGTCTCGCCGACGCTGGCCAGCATCTGGTCCGCGACCACATGGTCGTTCTTCCGCCAACGCCGGCGGCGGCCGTGGCCCGGGTAGCGGAGTTCTTCGACCTCAACCAACGGCACCTCGAGCGTCAACCGCCGATGCGGGAAGGCCCGCGTGAAATGGACCAGCTCATCGAACAGGTCGGCCGGCGTGCCCCGCTTCGGGCTCCAGCGTCGGCTGACGACCTCGCCGTCCTCGCGATCGAGCTTGATGATCCGCCGCCGCGTGACGATCGGCTTGACGACCAACACCTTCTCTTTCTCACACAGCTTCTGGATCTTGTCGCGGATCGCCGACAGCCCGCCGTGCTGGACCTCGATCAACAAATCGTCACGCACCACGTCGATACGATAGCGACCACGCCGCACCTCGATCTCTCCCTCGTCGCCCGCGTAGTGGGCTTTGAGTTGTTGGTGGAGAGACGTTTCCATACGTGCAGATCGCCAGTTGTGAGACGCGAGTCGTTGCTGGCGGGCCACTGCCCGCGCCCCTGACTCGCGACCGCCCGTCAGATCTCGACGCCGAGGTCCTCGACGGTGAACAGCGAGGTCAATTCGTGGCCCGCCGCGCTGAAGGCCTCGCGGCCCCCTTCCATCCGATCGACGATCGCCAGGACGCGTTCGACCTTGAGGCCCTCGGCCTCGCAGAGTTCGATCGCCTTGAGGCTCGACGCGCCGGTCGTGACCACGTCCTCAACGATGACGATCGACTCGCCTTCGCGGTACGGTCCCTCGACCTGCTTGCCCTTGCCGTGTCCCTTCGGCTCTTTGCGGACCATCACGCCACGCAGCGAGTAACCCTTGCCGCCGGCGATGGTGAGGATCGCGGCGGTGATCGGGTCGGCCCCGATGGCCATGCCGCCGACCAGCTTGGGGCCTTGCCCCATCTTCATCCGCATCTCGCCGATGAGATCGAGCATCCCCTCGCCGATGAGCTTCGCCCCGCGGGCGTCGAGCGTGACCTGCCGGCAGTCGAGGTAGTAGCTCGCCTTCTTACCGGAGGCCAGCGTGAAGTCGCCGAACTCGAGGGCGGTGTTCTGGATCAGCTTGGCTAGTGCGTCGCGGTCGTACATGAAGAAGCGATAGGGGCGAGGGATTTGGGGGCAAGGGAAAAACAGATTCGCTGTACGAACCTAGCCTCAAGGTCACGCGGTGCTGATCGCGACCGTTTCGTGGACCCTACAGCTTATCGCCTCAAGCCTAAAGCCTCCCCTCTATCTCTTGACCGTGACCGTCGATCCGACCGAGAGGATATCGAACAGGTCGCCCAGGTCGCGCGACGCGACCGTCAGCCGGCCTTTCGTCCCTGGTGAAGGCAGCGGCGACGAGCTCAGCTCGACCTGCTCGCCCGCCGGGCTCTGCAAGACGACCCTCGGCTCCGAGGGGGTCGCCGCGAAGCTGCCGGCGTTCTCCAGCCGTTTCTGTCCGACTTGCCACGGGCCATCGGCCGGGGCGGCTCCCTCGACACGCACCGGGAACTTGCCGGCGTAACGGTCTCCAAGCATCAGGACGAGTTCGCCCCGCTTGAGGTCCACCTCGGCATTGAACGGGCCGCGGAGCACCTTGAGCGATTGGCCGGGCGCGACGGCATCGGTCGAAGGGATGCCATTGATCTTGGCGAGCAACTGCCATGGGACGTTGTACTTTTGGGCGATGGTCGCCAGCGTCTCGCCCGAGGTCACGATATGAGCCGGTTCGAGGTGGTGCTCGGTCGAGTAAACCACCGTGCCGGCGAGTTGGCTCAGCAAGCCTTCGAGCCGCTGCTGCTGTTCCGGCGAGAGCGAATCTTTGCTGTGCCATTGCGTGAGCAGGCTGTGAGCACGCCGCAGTTGTTTGCTTTCAAGCGCCGACTGGGCGTCCTGCCAGGCGGCCTCGAAGCCCGAGGTGTCGCCATCAGGTGTCGCTGGCGTGCCGGGTTGCTGGTAGCCGGGCGTTGCCGAACCGAGCGACGGCACGCGGCCGCTCACGCCGGTCGGCGGGGGCGTGGTGCCGCCGTAGTTCGCCTGGGGGATGTTGTCCGGCAGTTCGAGGGCTTCTTGGGTCGCGGTCGGGAACGTTGGTGCAACCGGCCCCTCGTCGGCGAGAGTCGTCCCGGCCGATTGGCCCTGCACGGGCATCGGGATTTCAACCGGCGGGGGGTTCGTCGTTGGCTCGTCGAGCTTCGGCAGGTCGGGCAACGGGGGGAACGCGGGCACGGCGGAATCGGTCGGCGGGGCGGCCTCGGCGGGCGTCGCGGAACCGCTCTCGGCCCAGCTCGGTGCCGATCGGGCCTCGGGGACCGCCTCGACGGCCGAGAGGGCTTCGCCGCCACCGTTCCAGGCGGGCGGCTCGTCGGCGATCTCGAGTGCCGGCGTCCCGGTGCTCCATTCGTCGTTCAACGCGACCGCCGGGCCTTGGTTGATTTCGTAGGCCAGGAAGACACCGAGGGCCGCTAGCACGGCTATCGTCGCGAGGGGGCGGATCGTGCTCATCGTATTTCGACAGCGTCCGTTGAGGTTCCGGAGAAACGGTTTGCGGCGGAGATTAAGAAATCCCCCCGTCTGGCACCACACCATTCCCGAAGCCCACCAACCGGCACGACTTGGCGTCCCAAATCGTCCACACTAAGAACACCTACCCCCCGCCGCTTACACCTTCCTCCACCGATGAAGAAACGCCTCCGCATGGCCCTCGCCATTATCTTGCTCGTTGTCGCTGCCCCGTTTCTCGTCATGGCGATCTATGTCGAGGACTGGTCACGCGACCTGACGACCAACACGGCAGCCACCGCAGCGGATCACCCCGACGAACGGCTGCGCCCGATCGAGGTCGATGCGAACGCCGAAGAAGCGACCACGGCCGCACAAGCGTTTTGTAACCAGCAGGCGGCGTGGGAGTTAGTCGACGAGAAGCCGCGGCCATCGGACTCGCTGCTCGCCCCGATGAGTGATGAAGACGCTTTGACCATTCATCACCTGGTTCGCAAGACCGGGCTCATGGGCTACCGCGACGATGTTTGGCTCGTCGTTGAGCCTAAGTCAGATAGCACCGTCCGCCTCCACGCCGAGAGCCGCTCCCGAGTTGGCAAGGGCGACCTCGGACAGAACCCGCGCAACCTCCGCGAGCTCCTCGCCGCAATGCGGGAGCGGCTCTAGTCGACGATCGGCCCACCGCGTGGCAGCATCGCTTGCAGCGGGCACCCGTCGCATTTTGGTCGGCGGGCGTGGCAATGCTCGACGCCGACGTTCACCAGCAGGGCATGCGTTTCGTCGTAGACCCTCGCGTCGCGAGGCAGACGCCGCCGCCAGAACTCAGCGACCTCATCATCATATGGAGCGTCGGCGTCACCCCACCCGTGACGCCGCATCACGCGGCGTTTATAGGCATCCACCACAAAGACCGGAGCCCCGCCGGCGTAGAGCAGGATCGCGTCGGCGGTCTCCGGGCCGATGCCCTTCACGCCCAGCAATTCTTCGCGACGCCGCAACGCGACTCGGCGGTCGGAAACGCCTTCGAGCAAACGCTCGACCGAACCTTCGTAGGCATTGATTAAGAAGCTCGTGAGCGACTGCAATCGCTGTGCCTTGACGCGTTGCGGACCGGCGGGGCGGATCAGGTCGGCGAGCCGCTCGGGCTCGCAAGCGTGGATCGCCTCGACCGACAGCATCCGGGCGGCGTCGAGTTGGCGGATCGCGGTCACCACATGCCGCCAAGAGGTGTGTTGCACCAGCACCGCGCCGACCAGAATCTCCCACGCCTCGGCTCGACCCTCGTGCAGGGCGGACGGCCACCAGCCTTGCGGCCCGAACGACTCGAGCAAGCGATCGTAAGCTTCGCGGGCAACGGCCAAAACGAGGGTCACTCTTGCGGAGATGTCAAGTCACATTGCGTGACTTTCGCGAACCGATTCTTTCTCTCTTTGTCGCGTTGTAGCCGAAGGTATAATCGGGGTGTCGGCCAAGGAGGTCCGTCGCTAAGACGTGCCTGTCGAACGTTCTTCGGCTCGACCGATTCGTCTTCGAGAAGCGTCGCGTTGATCGGTCCGCCTGCGGACGACCGGCCCGCGACGCTTCGCCCGTTATACAATGTGTTTCCCGAGGTCGCTTGTTGTGCTGTCTGTCCGTCCCAAAATCGCCGAGCTGGTTTTGCAGCTTTACGGACGCTCCCTCCACCCGGAGCTGTTCGAGGTCTACGGTGCAAAACGCATCCAGCGAGGACGGGTTGCGCCGCTGCCGTTGACCCATTCCGATTCGGCGATCGACCAAGCGGCCAGTCACGCCGCCAGCCGCGACGCCGACGGGTACGAAGCGACCATCCAGATCACCAGCGCCGGGCACGTCGTCACGTGGCGGCACGGCGGGCTGACGCTCACCGAGGTGTGTGCCTCTTCGCACCAACCGCTGCCGCAGAAGCGCCGCCTGATGTCGCACGGCGTCAATGGCGAGCAGGCCGATCGCGTCGAGTGCCGCGGCGGGGTGACCTACGAGGTCAACTTCGCCCTCGAAACGATCTCGCCCGACAAGTTCCAGGCTTACCAAAAAGAGTTCGACCTGATGAGCCTCAAAGGCCATTCGGAACCGATCCACGAGGGCACCCTCGACGAGGGTGCGAGCACTCTGCTGCACCGCTTCGAAGCGAGCGGCCGTGTCGGCAAAACGCTCGGCGCGGTCAGCTTCATCGACGTCCAGGCACGCGATCGCTCGCTCCGCGTTAGGGCGATGCACACCTTCCCGGACGATTGTGCCATCGTGAAGAGCGAGAGCGTCTTCAAGCTGCCCTAGTGAGGCACCCGGTGAGAGACACTGGGTTGAGACGCCCCACCCGACGCCGTTAGAATAACGCGATGAAGTCCCGCAACGCATCGTTCACCGCGCCCGGCTGCTCGACCGGCGCCATGTGCCCGGCCGCAGGAATCTTGGCGTAGCGACTGCTGGGGATCGCGTCGGCCATCCGATGCATCTCTTCGGGCGTGCTCAGCTCATCTTCCTCGCCGACGATGACAAGCGTTGGCACCGCGATCGAAGCGAGCAAATCGGTCGAATCGGGACGAGCCGCCATCGCCCGTTGCGAAGCCGCGATCGATGCCGGGTTCGTCGCCGAGATCACGTCGATCGTGGCGGCGACCTTCTCGTCGGGCGTCCCCTCGGCGAAGAGCTTGGGCCGCATCAACTCGGCCACGCGGGCCGCCCCCCACTCGTTGATCTTGTCGGCCATCTTGAGGCGTGTCGCTCGGCCCGGATCGTCGTCGGCACTCGCCTTCGTATCGATAAAGCACAAGCCATCGACCCTCGAGGCGTGCTCACGGAGCAACGAGAAAGCGATGTACCCGCCCATCGAGAAACCGGCCAAGACCACCGGGCCATCACAGTCGAGTGTGTTGATCAGCTCAACCAAGTCGTGGGCGTAGCGATCGAGCGACGGCTCTTCGCCGTCCTTCGGCCACCCGCCCAGCGTCGATTCGCCGTAGCCCCGCAGGTCCGGGGCGATGACACGACAAGTCGCAGCAAGCCCCTCGTACTGGGCATCCCACATCGCGTGCGACAGCGGGAAGCCGTGAACGAGCAGCAACGTCGGTGCCTGTCGGCTCGGCGAGCCACTGTCGGCGTACGCGATCTCCGCCCCGGCGATCTCGATGGTCTTGGTCTTCATAACGGTCTGCGATAGATACGGCTGCCTGACTACTCGACCGGCTCGCCCGACGAGGTGCGGTCCGCCAGAGCGGCCTCGAACTCATCGAGTTGCCGGCGCATGATCTTCACCCAGGGCTGGAGCTCGACCGCGCGGCGTTGGACCTCGGCGGCCTCCTCGACCTGCCCGGCGGAGAAGAGGCAACGCCCCAGCGTGTCGAGGCAGCTCGCCTGATCGGGGTTGAAATCGAGCGATCGGCGTGAGTATCGGACCGCCTTCTTGAAATCGCCCTCGGTGTTGCTAACCAGCCAAGCCCATTGGTTGTAGAGCCCCGTGGCGGCGCTGGAGTACGAATCGCTGTCGCGGCGTTTCGATTCTTCCCAGTCCCAGATCCGCCGCTCGAACGCCTGCCGCATCTCGCGGAGTCGGCGCATGGTCTCTTTCTGGAAGGCGGGCGTCGGGGTCTTCACGCGGTACATCGCGATGACCACGTCGGCGTTGTCGCCGTCCTTGCGGATCGCTGTCCGGAGGGCCTTCATCTCGGTCTCGTGGTCGTCCGCCTCACGGGCGGCGAGCGCAGCGCTGAGGCGTTCGTGCGACATCAGCGTGCCGACGCCGGGCAGGATTTCGAGGTTATACTGGAGCTGGGGGAGCTTCTCGTATTGGTCGCGTGTGATGGACGACTTGGTCACGCGTTTCACCAACGGCCCGAGGACGGCGGCCGCCTCGGCGTAGTTGGCGGCGTCGTAGTGGATATCGGCCAGCCGCCAGCAAGCGGTCGCCCAAAGGCCATCGAGGCTGTCGTCGGTGAACTCGGGGGCCTCGTCGATCGCGGCTTGGTACTCGGCGATCGCCCAAGTGTCGTGGCCGCGACGGCGGAGGTCGCCGGCGATGAGGATCCGAGGACCATAGAGCGTCTCGGCACGCCCCCCTTCGAGCGTCGCCCTAGTGACTAAGGCTTCGTCTGCCAAGCGTTCGGCTTCCTCGGTACGGCCGAACCTCGCGGCGATCTCGGCCCGTCGGTAAAGCCCTCGCTTGTCGTCCAGGCGGTCGGCGTAGGCGACCACGAGTTGATCGGCGACCGTTTCGACGCCGGCGTCGGCGGCCCATTGCATCGCCCGCGAAAGCATGCGCCCCGCGACCTCGGCATCGAGGCCGAGCAGGCCATCGATCGCGGATTCGGCAGCCGTCGCGTCGGCTTCGTTGAGGGCGGCCCGCAGGTGACGCCACCTCAAGACCGCGATCAGCTTCTCATTCACAGCGGGTTGGTAGTCGCCTGCCGCTCGTGAGAGTTCATCGGCCAATCGCGCCCAAGCCCCACTCGTTGAATCGACTTCGCCCAGCAATTCGCCGGCCGCGAGGTCAAGCCATTGAGCCGCGGCACGGCTCCCCACGCCATGCCGCTGGTTGAGCTCCCCAACCGAACGCACGAGGGCTTTCATACGGAGTCGATCGAGTCGGTACTCGTCGGCCTTCAATAACGATGCCGCCGCGGTGCGCGACACCAGTTCCGAGGCATCGAATCGGGCGATACGCACCAGCGCCGGGACCCCTTCCGCCAGCTTCAAGCGGGCCAACCCAACCACACACGCTAAGCGGTCCTCGACGAGCCCCTCGCCATAGCCATCGAGCCATCGTCGCACGGGCGGCGGGTCGTCACGCCAGGCCCAGGAGCCGATCGCCTCGGCGAGTAGGCGGTGGCTGGCCTCGGCGATCTCCGGGTCGGCATTATCGCTGGCGGCACGCAGGTCCTCGAAAGCCAAGAGCCCCAAGGACCGGAGCCGCCTTTGAGCGTCACGCCGTTCGGCGTACGCGGGGTGGCCGAGTCGGTCGATCAACTCGGCGATCGCCGGCTCGGCGGGGGCCTGGGCGGCAGCGGGTGCGGCCGCGAACCCGCCACTCAAGAGCAGCAGGGCGACGGCGAGCAAGAAACGCATAGGACGGTGGCCCCTCGCGATGGCTTGTGATCAGTCGCCGCGTTGTTCCATCTCTTCGATGTACCGGCGGAGTCGCTCGACCTCGTCGGTCACGCTGAACAACTTCAGCATATTCTCAACCCGCTTCACCAGCTCGATCTTGTTGACAGGTTTCGACAGGAAGTCGTCGGTCCCGGCCTCCACGGCGCGCTCGATGTCGCCCAGCTCGTTCAGCGCGGTGACCATCAAGATCATCACGCCGCTGGTCTCGGGATCGCCCTTGAGCCGCTCGCAGACCTCGAAGCCGCTCATCTTCGGCATCATCACGTCGAGCAGCAGCACGTGCGGATTGAACTCGGCGACCTTTTCGAGCGTGTCTTGGCCGTCCACAGCGATCTCGATCTCGACATCGAGCCCGGCGAGGTACGCCTCGAGCAGCTCGACATTCGGCTCGTTGTCGTCGGCAATCAGAACGCGGTGAGACATTGGGGAGCGATTGAGGAAGGGGCGAGGGGCCGGGATGGAGGTTACCAAGAACGCGCCGCGTCAGCCGGCGACGGCTTCGAGGCCAGCGTTCAAATCGGCATTGAGCTCGGCGGCGGGGACCGGGAAGCCGGAGCACAGCTCGCGGACCTGCTCACGGATCTGCGCGTGCTTGGCGGCGTCGTCGGCGTGCTTGAGTCCGTCGAGCATCCAGCCGCCGATCGTCCGCATCTCTTCCTCGCCCATGCCGCGGGTCGTCAGAGCCGGCGTGCCGACGCGGATGCCGGACGGGTCCATCGGCTTCCGCTCATCGAACGGGATCATATTCATATTGACCGTCACGCCGCACGCGTGCAGGGCGTCCTCGGCCGTCTTGCCGCCGATGCCCAAGGGCGTGACGTCGAGCAGCATCAAGTGGTTCTCGGTGCCGCCCGTGACCACCTTCAATCCGCCGGCGACGAAGGTCTCCGCCAGGGCGACGGCGTTGGCCTTCACCTGCTGGATGTACTGCTTGAACTCGGGTTGGAGAGCCTCGCCAAAGCAGATCGCCTTGCCGGCCACCACGTGCATCAACGGGCCACCCTGCACGCCGGGGAAGACCCGGCTGTTGAGGACCTTCGCGTAGGCCTTCTTTGCTAGGATCAACCCGGCCCGCGGCCCGCGGAGCGTCTTGTGCGTGGTGGTCGTCACCACGTCGGCGACAGCAACCGGATCGTCGTGCTCCTTTGCGGCGACCAGACCGGCGTAGTGGGCCATATCGACCCACAACTTAGCGCCGACCTCATCGGCGATCTCGCGAAACTTCGCGTGGGGGATCTCCCGCGAGTACGCGCTCGCTCCGGCGATGATCAGCTTCGGCTTGTGCTCGCGGGCTTGCTTGGCGACCTGATCGAAGTCCAGTCGGCAATCTTCTTTCCGCACGCCGTACGAGGTGCAGTTGTAGAGCATGCCGGACATGTTGAGCTTCATGCCGTGCGTCAGGTGGCCGCCGTGGGCTAAGTCGAGGCCCAAGATCGTGTCGCCCGGCTCGACGAGTGCCAGATAGACCGCCGCGTTCGCCTGCGAACCGCTGTGCGGCTGCACGTTGGCAAACTCGGCCCCGAATAGCTCCTTCGCCCGATCGCGGGCGAGGTCCTCGACCACGTCGACATGCTCGCAGCCACCGTAGTACCGGCGGCCGGGATAACCTTCGGCGTACTTGTTCGTGAGCACGCTGCCGACCGCCTGCTGGATCGCCGCGGAGGTGTAGTTCTCGCTGGCGATCATCTCCAGCCCGTCCTGCTGCCGCTGCATCTCATCGGAAATAGCGGCCCAAACGGCGGGGTCTTTGTCGGCGATTGTGTTCATGCGTTCACGCGGATCGGGTCAGTAGCGATTGGTGGGGACGAGCCTCCGCGGCCTTAACCGCAAACGCGCCCCGGATGTGCACGCCCCGCCGGTGGCTCCAACGGCGGGCGGCTCAATCTTCACGATTGTCTGACCCACCCCCCGGCAAGTCAATCGACGGCCACCGTGACCGCCAATTCCCCGGAGTTCTCGGCCAATCGGCTGGGCGAGTCGTTCACCCGCAGGAAGAGCGTGCCGCTCGCCGCGGGGCGGTACACGCCGCGGGCGCCGATCGAGTCGGCCTCGACAAACGCCCCGGGGCCGGCGTCGATGGTCGCTAGCAACCGCCCGATCGGCCGGCCGGCGTGGTACGCCAGCGTGATGCCGCCCGCCTCGCAGGGCCATGGGGTGCCATCGGGCTCGCGGCCGATCACGAAGCGGCCCTTGGCCGAGATCCGATAAGCTCGTCCCGCTTCGACTTCGATCCCAGAAGACTGCCACCCGCGTTCGGCTTGCACCTGGATCGATCGGCTCCGGCTGATCGGCGTGGCAGCGGCCGGAGCGAAGTCGATTGCCTCACGGTCGATAGCGTGGCCGTACACCAGCGTCGAAACGAAGAGTCGCCATTCTTGGTCAAGCCTTCTCCTCTCCTTGGAGAACATCCGCTTGAAGCGACGATCGAACTGGTCGCTTGTCACCCACCCCGATGCCTTGCCGAACCGATCGCGATACGCCGGGTGGTTGTCGAGGAAGTGGCACAGCGCCCAAACCCAGGCATACGACTCGGCGGGCAGGATCGTCCGGTTATCGATCTTCCGGACCGCGTCGATCGATAGCAGCTTGCCGTCGGCGATCGCCTCGCGAATCAGCCGGATGCGGCCCCAATCCGGCACCGCCTCCCGCGCCGGCGGCATCACCGCCAACCGCAACGACTCGCCGTCCCAATCGTGGGTGCCGCACAACTCGGCCATCCCCTCCATGTACCAACCCGGCCCGCACGAACCGAGCACCGTCGACATGAAGCTATGGGTCGCCTCGTGCAGCAACAGGTGCCGTTGGTAGTAGTCGGTCTTCTGACGGCGGATCCAGACCTCGTGACCGAGCGACAGGGCGTGGGGGAAATCGGTGCTCTGATCGGGCCACAGCCCGAGGGATCGAAACTTGGCCTCGTCTTCGATGAGATAGATCCGGAGTCGCCAATCGCTCAGCCGCCGCGACCTCACCCCAAACCGGTCGCCCCACTGCGGCAAACCCAGATCGATCAACGCCGGCAGGTCGTCGATCAGCTCCGAACGGGCGAGGTCCGTCACCAGCGTGGCATGATCGCTCTCGATTAAACGCAGCCCGGCCGCACGGAGCCTCGACTTATCCAGCCGGCGGGGCTTGGGCCAGGCGCACTCGGCGGCTTCGACTGCCAACAACAGCGACGCGGCAACGAGGCATGGCAGCGTGAGCCGGCTCATTCCAACGCCTTCCTTAGCAGGCCTTCGAGCAACCCCTGCCCAGCGCTCTGCAAGAGCTGGCGAGAGAGTTGCTTGAAGGCGTCCTTGTTGACCCGTGGCTTTGAGAACGTCCCCTGGATCGGCACGCGGAGCGATTGGCCACGCAGACGAGACAGGTACTGCGGTCGGCGGTCGACCCATTCATCCAGGATCGGGACCGTGAGGACGAGGTCGAGGGTCTCGTCCACGCCAACCGAACCGGCCGATTGGACCAAGGCGTCGCCGACATAGAACGCCAAGCCACGGTGGTAAACCCGGCCATCGACCATCTGGAAATCGACGTTCGAGTTCTCGATCGAGACCAGCACGGTCTCCTTGGGTTGCACGACCGACTCGACACCCTCTCCCAACAAGCCCTCGATCTGGCGGATGAGCGATACCCACTCGGCGGTCGTCGGGCCGGGCGTCACGCGGACGCTCTGGATGGCCAACGTGCCGGCGGCTCGGCCCGGCGGCGGGCCGTTGGTCGGCGGCGGATCGAGCGGTACGGCCAGCTCTTGCATCGTCAAAGAGAACCGCCCGTCGATACGCGTCGCGTCGGCGAGCACCGGGGCGATGTACTTCAAAACGCGTTCGTTCACATCGCGAGACATGCCGACATCCGTGAGCAGCGGTCCCGGCTTGAGCATCAACACCGACGGCGGCGGATCGAGCGTGGCGGCCGCCTCGGCGGTGAGCCGGCCACCGCCGAGGGCGACATCGATCGGATCGACACGCACCACTCCACGCTCAAGCGATGCCGACAGCCGACCCGGTCCGACCGGCAAGCCGAACAAGTTGGCACGCTGCCACGGGGCGGCGACCGCGCCGCGCAGTCGAGCGATTGGGGCGGCGTTGGCCGGCGCGGCGTCGTCGGTCTCCAGGCGGAACGTCGCCCGGTCGCGTCCCACCAGCCGGACGCCATCGCCCAAGGTCGGCCAGAGCATGGGCGAGATCTTCTCAAGGTCATAATCCACGCCGCCACTCAATCGGACGCCACGCAGCGAGGCGATGTCCGCGATCCGGCCGCCGAAAGCCCCATCGACCGAAGATGACTTGACCTTGGCCTCCTGCACATCGATGGCGTAGGTCGTTGGCCCGTCGGCAGCTTTCACCGGGATGACCGTCGCCGCCGCGTCGATGGCGAGTTGCGGTTCGGACCACACCTCCAGGGGGCGTGTCGCCGGACGCCTTCCTGGGATCACCTCAGGGCGGCGATCGACCAGCGAGACTTGCTTGCCGATCGCCTTGAGTGTCACGCGGATCCCATCGGGCTGGCCCTGGATCCCAATCGCCCCTCCGACCTGACCGGCGGCGGCATAGCGGGCCGGCTGCGACCGGGGCGGCGTCCATCGATTGAGCCGACCCAAATCGACCAGATAGTCCGCCGTGCCCTGAGACTCAGCCGGATTGCTTAGCGAAACAAGAACGCCCTGGAGCGAAGCCGAGGCGACGCTGCTCCTGAGTTCACCCTCGGAGATCTGGACGACTCCGTTGTCGCTGTTCCAACTCCCCTTGGCCTCCGCGGTCACCTTCTCACCGAGCAGCTTGAGCCGCGGCGTGGCGGGGTCAAGCTTCGCCGTATCGAAGCCAAGCTCGGTGAGCGTGAGCTCAAGCTGGTCGATCCGCCCGCCTCCTTTGCCGGCGAGCCCCGTCGCGGTCGCTCGAATGGCACCGGCCAGTTCGATCGTCTCGGCGGCAGGCAAATCCTGCTTGGCCGCGGCGGCACGGCGATACCACCGGGCCAAGTCCCCGGAGAGCTGGAGCTCGAAGGGCTGAGCGGTCGTCGCCTGGGCGTCGGGGAGCGTCAGCAGCAGGCGATCCTTGCCGGCCGATAGTTCGACTTGGCCTACGGGCGGCGCGGCCCAGTCTCGCATCGAGCCCTCAAGCGACGTTTGGATCCGGAGGTCGGGCTCGTTCGCCAACGGCCGCCCGGCCGTGCCGACCAGCAAGCCTTCGACGCGGCCGCTGCCATCGACCTGCCAACGCTGTTGCTCCGCGTCCCGAACGAGCGTGAAATCGGTCCGACCCGTGCCAGCCAGTTGGGTCTCGCCCAGTTCGACGAACGGTGCCAACTCCGTGGCCAAGCGATTGAGATCGAAGTCTCCCTCACATTTCAGCCGTCCCGTATCGCCCGACACCGTCCCGTTGAAGAAGGAGGACTTCGCTTTAAAGGCCTCCAGAGACCAGCCGGCGTAACCCGCTTCGGGGTTGGACTGCAATGCCGCGACCCGCACATCGAGCGGTTCACGCCATTCGATCCGTTGGCCCTGAGCGAAGCCGGTGAGCGGCCCGCTATCGAGCTTGGCGACGACACGGCCGTCGAGCGAATCGACCTTCACGCCCAAGCGGCCCGATTCGATCCGCGTGCCCGGCTGAAGCCGAACTAACTGCGGGGCGACCGAGGCGAGCCGTTCCAGGTCGATCCGGCCTTCGAGGCGGGCGTCGCGCGGAGCGACCCCAACGCCAAGGGCCCACGCCTCGACCTCGGCGGGGGTGACGACCCCCGTCGCTTTGCCGCTCGCGACCTCGCTCTGCAGGTCGAGTTGCTGGAGGGCGATGCCGACGTCGGTCGCCGCCATCCGCCAGGGGACCTCGACGGTCTGCAAGCGGATCGGCTCGCCCTGCGTCGCTTGGCCCCGGATGCCGACCCGCTCCAATCGCATCGTCCCCGAAGATCGCACGCCGCCGGCAACCAACGCGCGCACGATATCGCCGGGCGCGGTCGAGCCGATGGCTCCCGCCTGCGGCCGCCAAGTCGCTTCGCCACGAACCTTGGCGATCCCCGCAACGGCGAGGGTCGGATCGATCCGGCGCAGCACCGGTTCGATCAACGCGAGCGGCGCGGCTTCGATCTCGATCGTGCCGAGTCGCGAGCTGTTTTGCGCCGCCCCGAGCACCATCTTGAAGGCCCCTTCGGCCTCGTTGGCGGCCGGCGCGGAGAGCTTGCCGGTCGCCGTCAGGGCGATGCCGTCGATGCCCTGCCCCGGGTCGCTGAGGTCAATATTTATGCCCTGCGCGATCCACTGCCCGCCACGCTTTGCTTCCGTCACACGCACAGCCGCATCGACGACGGTGATCTGCATCGGTCGCCGGCCGCTCGGCACTGCCGCCGCCCCGCCTTCGGCCTCGGCCGCTTCGGCTCGCTTCGATTCTAGAGTAGCAAGCAGTGGATCGAAGTTGGTACCGGATTCGTTGAGGACGATATCCGCTTTGGGCTGCTCCACACGCACTTGCAGCAGGGCCGACTCACTGCCCAAGAGAGCCATCACCCCGCCGGCCACCTCGACACGCTCCGCGGAGAACAAGGCCACGCCCTGGGCGTCGAACAGTTCGACACCGGTGACCGTGGTCGGCCCGGTCCAAGACAGGGCAACACCGCGAGCCGTCAGCCGCCCCGCTTCGGCCGGGATCGCGCCGGCGAGGAAAGACGCTGGGATCGGGGTGAAACCAATCAGTGTGGGGGCGAACGCGAGCAACGCTGCCACGATCCCCAGCCCCCACAACCAACCACGGCGTAGGCGTGCCGACCGGCGGATGGTGGGGCGACATGGCATGGGCAAACGAGCAGCTCCGGCGGCGGTGTTTTCAACAGGCCAGATTCTACGGGAGTGACGCCGCTCCGGTCACCGCGTCCCGCCGCAGGTGCGTTCGCTTTATACCGGTTATTCCAATCGAAGGCTGCGGCCGCCCGGTGGCGCAGAAGAAACACGCCGAACAACCCAACTCGTTTGATCTGGGTTTTTGCGACCCCCGTCTGCACGACGTATATACTTGTGGACTGTTCTTGGTCTGCGCCTAGAAAACGCCCACCCCGCCACCACCTGACGCC
>CAYGUP010000010.1:0-81046 GCA_964353155.1 uncultured Planctomycetaceae bacterium
CCTTGGTGCCGGGGAAGGGGGCGGCTCGGTCGTCGGCAAGCGGGTCCTCTGCCTCGCCGCGGGCGGGGGCCGGCAGGGGCCGCTTCACGCGGCGGCCGGCATGGACGTGACCGTTGTCGACCTGAGCGACGCGATGCTCGCCCGCGATCGCACGGTCGCCGACGCCCGTGGTCTCAAGCTGCGGGTCGTGCAGGCCTCGATGGACGACCTCTCGGCGTTGCGCGAGGGAGAGTTCGACGCGGTCGTGCAGCCGGTCAGCTCTTGCTACCTGCCCGACCTCGCCCCGCTGTACGCCGAGGTGGCCCGCGTGCTGCGGCCCGACGGCGTGTACGTGAGCCAGCACAAGACCCCGACCAGCCTGCAAGCGGCCAGCCGGCTAAGCCCCAACGGCCTGACGCTCGAAACGCCTTACTACCAAGACAAGCCGCTCCCGCCCGCCGAGCCGTGTCGCACCCGCGAGCCGGGGACGGTCGAGTTCCTGCATCGCTGGGAACAACTGATCGGCGGGCTCTGCCGAGCTGGATTCGTGATCGAGGACTTGAGCGAACCCTCCCATGTAAACGAACCGGGGGAGCATGGCCGGCGGAGCCGTTACGTTGCGCCGTACGTCAGGATCCTCGCCCGCCGCCAAACGCAATCGAGTCCCGAAGGAACGGCCACACGATAGCCCAGGGCAACACCCTGGGTCGCCAGCCGGTTGAGTATCGCCCTTTCAGGGCTCTGCCGTTCCCTCACCCGTTTCCCCCAGGGCGTTGCCCTGGGCTTTTGTTGGGCTGCCCCGTTGGGGCTTAGGCTTGGAGATCGATCGATTCTTCGCTTTCTGAGACTACGCTTGATTGATTTGCTTTCGTGATCGGAGTTCGCCCTCGAACTTGAAGTGCGGTCAGCATGCCACCGATCGATACGGTGATGCCTAAGTAGTAAACCGGAGAAGCAACGACCAACGAGGCTGGAAGTACCACTGAGAAAAAGCCAAGGATGACAACAAGTAGAGACAGAGCCGCCGTTGAGAGACGTGGCGTTTGCGTTGCCAGACTCAGGCTCAGGAAGAGCACGAGAGGCAGAAGCTCCAGCAATACCAAGCAAAACACACTGGCGTCTAGTAGCACTTGCCACCGGCCTGATCGCATACCCCAAAGCAGGAACGGTGTGGCCGTTGTGGCGGCCAGGAGCAAACCGATCGAATAGCGAAGCTGGTATCGACGGGCCATGCCTTCTCGGTATCGAAATGCGATCGCTTGTAGGAGAGCACTAACGGCAGTCGCTAGTACCAGGACGACGACTCCTATCGCCAACACAGCACCCGGCGGGTCGGGTAATGCCCACGACAGCAAGCCGATCGTCCCGCAGGTAGCAAGCAAGGCCCAAGTGGATCGCATAAAGACGCCATGTCGCCGTGACGAAACCCAGACGCCAAGGAGATGAATCAAGCCGAATAGCAGACCGATGACGGCATATGGGGCAGAAATGCTCTCGCCCTCCCAGTCCACCAAGAATACGAGCAGGTGGCACGTGATGGCCGCCGCTAGCAAGAACGGCAGCAGCGGCCGCCTTCGCAGGCGGCGTTTCCAGAGGCGGCGGTACTTGGCGGGCAGCATCCTTCCATGCTACCCGCGACGACTCGACGCGGCGCGTTGCGGAGCGGGCTTCGGCGAGCGAGAATCAACGGTTCGCTTGCTGTAACCGTTACGTTCCGCATGCCGATCCCCCGACAGGCGTCGGGGGCTAGCCGCCCCGTGGCTAGCTGACCGCCCTCTGCCTGTTGCCCTCTGCCTACTTCCCTTGTCCAACTTGCTGGAAAAGTGCTGCCTAGTCGGCGATTCGGTCCAGGGCGATCCGTCGCACTTCATGATCGAGGCGGCGTTGGCTGACCTGGGTCTCGATTGGCGGTTCCTGTCGTTCCAGACGACCGAGGACCGTGTCGCCGAGGCCCTCACCGGGCTCGATGCCCTCGGCATGACCGGTGTGCGGCTCCGCGGGCCGTTCGCCGACAAGCCGGCCGGCGTGGCCACGCGGACCGGGCGGGCGACCCGCACCGGGCGGCTCACGCACCTCACACGCCATGACGGCTCGCTGCAAGGCGACGACGCCACCGGCCCGGCCCTGGTCGAAGCGATCGCCGACTCGCTCGGCGAGGCGGGCGATCCGGCTGGCAAGCGGGTCGTCCTGCTCGGGGCGGGCGGCGCGGCTCCCTCGATCGCCGACGTGCTGGTCGAGTGCGGGGCGGCCCTGGTGGGCATCGCCGATGTGTCGCCCGAGCGGGCGGCGGCCGTGGTGCTCGGGGCTCAATCGCAGCCGAGCGAATCGGCCCCGCGTGATGCGCTCGCGACCGAGGTGAAGCCGCTCACCTGGGGCGGCGATTGGATCGAGCTGCCCGAGGGCGTGGATTGGATCATCTCGACCGCGTCGTGGCCGAAGAGCGAGAACGAGGCGGTCGCCGAGACCCTCGCGCCCGAGCTGACCGAGTCGCAGGTGGTGATCGACTTGGCGATCGGCTCGAACCGCTCGCCGCTCCAATTGACCGCGCTGAGCCGCGGCGCGACGCTCATCGATGGCCTGCCGGTCCTCGTCGCCGAGACAGCGTTGGTGATCGAGGCTTGGACGGGCACGCAGGTCGATCGGACCATCCTCCGCGACGCGGCGGAAGAGTTCTTGGGGGTGTGACATGATCGATACACCCGGCCTCTTTATCACCGGCACCGGCACGGAGGTTGGCAAGACCTACGTCGCGGCGTTGATCGCCCAGCAACTTGTCGCCGAGGGCGTGCGGGTGGGCGTCTACAAGCCGGCCGCGAGCGGGTGCCTGCGGCAGGGCGGTGACCTCGTCTCGGAAGACGCCGTCATGCTCTGGGAGGCGGCCGGGCGGCCGCTGTCGCTCGACGCGGTTTGTCCGCAGCGTTTCCTGGCACCGCTTGCGCCGAACATCGCGGCACGCGAAGAGGGCAAGCGGCTTGACGCCGAGCGGCTCCGGTCGGGCGTCGAGGCTTGGCGAGGCGCGTGCGACTTCTTGATCGTCGAAGGGGCCGGCGGCCTGATGTCGCCGCTCTCGGACGAGGACTACAACGCCGACCTGGCGATCGACTTCGGCCTGCCGCTGGTGGTCGTTGCGGCCAATCGGCTCGGCGTGATCAACGACACGCTGCAAACCGTCATCACGGCGAGCGTCGTCGATTCGATGCGCTCGGGCGACGAGCTGCAAGTCGCCGGCGTCGTGCTGAACGACACGGCTCCCAATGGTGACCAAAGCCGCCAGAGCAACGCTGCTGAACTCGCCGAGCGCCTCGGCCCACCGCTGCTGGGATGCGTGCCATGGAGCGGCGGGTTCGATCGCGCGATTGACTGGCGATCACTCGCACAGCGGACTTAAGTTCCGAAGGAACGTCCCGACGATAGCCCAGGGCAACGCCCTGGGAAGTATTTGTGTGTCGCTCCCTTCGGAGCCGCTCACACCGACGCCATCTCGCCCGCCGCGTGCTCGACGGATCGGCCTTCGGCGGCGGATGTGTCGGCGTTGAGGCGGAGCGTCACGCTCCAGCGGCCTTGGTGGTCGCCCTGCAGGATCCAGTGTGGCTGGACCACGATCGACTGGTTGACCAGCTCGAAGCCCCCCTCGGATTGGCTGACGGTCGACAGCGGGTAGGTCCAGATCGAGGTCGGCCGATCGATGGAAAGGCCCATATCGAGGCCGAGCCAGCCATCAACCAAGTGCAGCTCTTCGAGGTCGTGCAGGTCCTGGGCCTCACCAAGCTGGCCAATCGACTGGCCGTCGCCCAGGTGGAAGAAGCGATCGTCCGCGCCAGCGGGCAGGCCGGCGAGGTTCAGCTCGGTGCTGAAGTGAAGCGGCCGGTCGGTCGGCAGGTCTTCCAGCAAGTACGAGATCTCTAGCGTCGAGCCGCCGGCGTCGAGCGTGACGCCCTTGGTCAGTCGGACAGGGTGGCCATCGACGTGCCCCTCACGGAAGAACTGCGCCTGCATCCGCTCCGGCTTGCGGCGGAGCTTGGTCTCGTATGCTGCGCCGACGAAGTCGCCCGCCTCGCGGGCCTCGCTGCGCGAGATCGCGTCGCGCGACACGTCGAGGTCGTAGAAGTGGTCGGTCAGGCTGTGGCGGCAGCGGGCGTCGTACTGGAGCATCTGATCGAGGCCTTCCTGCTTGAAGACGACGCGATCGTGGATGCTGGCGACATCGCCATCGCCCGACGGCGGGCCGGCGAGCACCTTGCGGTGGTAGGCCTCCTCGCGGCGGGCGAGTGTCGCCCCGGCGTTGAGGCAGATCGACCGAATATCGAGCTCGTACAGCTCCGCGCCGTTCGAAGGGGCCAGCAGGGCTACCAAGCGGTTCGACGCGAGCTTCACCTCTTGGCGGGCGTCGAGGTTGTAGTCGGCCGTGTCAAGCGAGACCCAGTCGGTGTCGCTTGTGCCGCGGCCCTCACGCTGGTCGAGCAGGTTGTCCGCGGCGATCAGGTGGTTGTAGACCGCGTGGCGGAGGTGGGGCAGGTAGACGCCGCCAAACGCGCCGTGCCAGTAGCTGCAATTGCATTGGCCGCGGTAGAGCTCGGTGCGGGCCGCCTCGAGCGTGGCGTCGGGCTCGATCGAGTCGCCCCGTGTCGCGTCGGCGTCGGCGAGCCGCTTGCTGATCATCTGCATGCGGGCGTACATGTCGCCGGTCTCGGGGTAGCGGACCTTGAAGTTCCGCCAGAACCCGCCACGGGCGAACTGGTTGATGCCCTCCCATTTGCCGGCGTCTTCGAGGTCGTGCTTGACGTCCTGGAACTTGTTCTGCTGGACCGCGGGCAGTGCCCACTCGGTCATCTCGCGGTAGCTGCACTCGGGGATGTAGAGGTTGCCCAGTGGGCCGATCGAGTCGAGCGCCTCGGCGGGGGTCGTGACCTTGAGCCAGTCGCTGTTGCCCTGTAAGGCATCGAAGAAGCGGCGGAGCCAGCCGTGCTTGTAGACGTGGTCGTGCGTATCGGGCCACGTGCCGAGCTTCTCGCCGTCGTCGCCAAACAGGACGACCGCGCCGGGCTGCCGCTCGTGGATCTGGTGCAGGTACTCGATGGTCTCGTGCGGCTCGGCGAACGGGATCGTGTACCGCAGTCGCTCGCTGCCGGGGAAGACGCTCAGCAGACGCGTGTCCTCTTCGGTCAGGTAGTGGCCGTGGAGTTGCTCCTCGGTCCAGCCGGCGTTCTTGAAGTGGAAGTCGTCGAGGATGGTGTACTCCATCCCGGCTTCCACCAAGTCACGCGTGAGCGATTGCTCCCAGACCCGCTCGGGCATCCACATGCCACGGACGTTCGCGCCGAGGCGTTCTTCGAGCCACTTCGTGTAGGCCTTGATCTGCCCAACGCGGTCCCGGCTGGGGATCATCGTCAGGATCGGCTCGTAGAACGGCCCGCCGAGGATCTCCAGGCGGCCTTCGGAAACGAGCCGCGCGACGCGGTGCAGGTACTCGGGTCGGTTCTTCTCCAACCACTCGATGAGCGAGCCGCTGGTGTGCAGGCCGATCGGCAGCCCGTGGTATTCCTCGAAGACATCGAGGAACGGCAGGTAACTGTCTTGGTACGCCTGCTCGCAGACGCCGTCGAAGTTGCCGATCGGTTGATGGTTGTGCAGGACCAGCACAAGCCGGAGCGGTTGGCTCATCGTCAGACGCTTCTTGGGAGCAAGTTCAGGGGGTGGTAGGGGCGTCGCCGACGGCTTCGCGGCGAGTTCCCTATCGATTTCGACAGCCGACCGTTGCCAGCATGACTGTGATCCTAGCGAAACTCACCGGGACCCGTCCACGCGGCGGAACAACCCTAACCCCGGAATCTTGCCAAACGCTGCTTGGCAGCCCGGATGATCGGCAGGGGGAACGATGTCTTCCCATCCTGCCCCGCCTGCGCGATCGCGCCGCGCTCAGGTGAGGAGGGCGAGCTCGTCGGCGAGTTGCCGAGCCGCTTCCTCTGGTGGCACGGCGCTCACCCAAAGGTCGGTTGCTAGCTCAAGCCCCGCGATGACTGACGACCTGGGCACGACCTCGATCCACCAAGGATCGCCGAGTTCCGCCGCCAGCGAGGCGGGGGCGGCTTGGACAATCAGGTTGTAGTCATCTTGCTTGGCGGCACGCGTGACGGCGGTTACCAAGCGGGTGAGCGTGGCGGCGAGCCGATCGGCGCCGATCCCTTCGGCGATCTGGGCGAGCGAGGGGCCGTTGTCGGTTGGCCGCAGCACGGTCTCGTAGGCGAAGCGGAACGCATCGGGGGCGGCGGTTTGCCACAGGTCGTCCGCCTCGATGGCGTGGTCGATCGGCCGCTTGCCCGCCGCATAGGCCCGCCACATCGCCGCGACCCGCTCCGGCGGCTCCGGCAGCACCATCACTTGGCTATGGATGTGTTGCAGCGAGGCGCCGGCGGTGGGGCCTTCGTTCTTGAAGACCAGCGTGTGGTCGAACCGGCCGTCGGCGCGCCAGTGCGTGATCCGCCGCGCCCAGGCTGTGACCGCGGCGGTCGCTTCGGGGGGCGTGAGATCAGCGAAGCGGCGGACGTGCCGCGGCGACTCGACGATGACCTCCTGCAAGCCGGCGTCCCCCTCGACGGCCGGGAAGCGGTTGGGGACGACCCGCGTGAGCCAGTTGCCGGTGTCGTCGGCGACACGATCGCTCTCTTCGGGCGTGTCGGCCTCGGCTCCGCCGCAGAAGGGGCACCGGCGGGCGGCTCGGCCTTCTTGGAAGTCGTTGGGACGGGTCGCTCGCGCGGGCGCGATCCGGACGGTCCGGTCGGTCAGCGGGTGGCGACGCCAGTCGGGCATAGCGGGGCTCGTGGAGGCTGGTCTCGTTGTTCGCCCCGTCCGCGTCGGGTAGGGGGCGAGGCATCAGCCTACCATCATGCCATGGCCGACGGCTGCCGCTGCTTCGCCTGGGCCAGCGTCCGCTCGTAGAGTTCGACATACTGCCGGGCGCTGCGGTCCCACGACCAGTCTTGCCGCATGCCGGTGCTGACGAGGCGGTCCCAGACTTCCGGTTGGCGGTACGCATGGACCGCTTTGTCGATGGCCATCGAAAGGGCGTACGCCGAGGCGTCCGCGAACGAGAAGCCGTTGGCGGTGCCGGCGGCGAGCGTCGACTCGGTGGTGTTGGTGATCGTATCGGCCAGGCCGCCGGTCTCGCGGACGATGGGCACTGTGCCGTACTGGAGGCTGTACATCTGGTTGAGCCCGCACGGCTCGTAGCGGCTGGGCATCAGGAACATATCGGCACCGGCCTCGATGCGGTGGGCCAAGTCGTTGGAGAAGCCGACCCTCACCGCGACCCGCTCCGGATGCTCGGCGGCAAGGCGTTGCATCATGCCTTCGTAGTGCGGCTCGCCGGTGCCGAGCAACACCCATTGGGCGTCGAGCGACTCGGCCAAGCGGGGCATCACCTCGGCGATCAGGTCGAATCCCTTCTGGTCCGCCAGCCGGCCGATGTTCGCCAGCAACGGAACGTCGTCGCGTTGGGGCAGGCCCATCTCGAACTGCAACGCCTTCTTGCAGAGCGGCTTGCCCTCGGCGTAGGTATCGGCCGAGTAGTTGGCCGCGATATGCGGGTCGCTGACCGGGCTCCAGGTGCCGTAGTCAACGCCGTTGAGCACGCCGAACAGGTCCTCTCGCCGGTGCCGCAGCACGCCTTCCATGCCGCAGCTCATCGGCGGGTCTTGGATCTCTTGGGCGTAGCGGGGGCTGACCGTGCTGATCGTATCCGCCACGGACAGGGCGGCCTTCATGAAGTTCAATTGGCCGTAGAACTCCAACTCTTCGTGGTTGAAGTGCTCCCAGCCGAGGCCGGTGAGCTCCATATCCCAATGCCAGAAGCTGCCCTGGTAGGCCAGGTTGTGGATCGTGAAGAGCGCGGCGAGCCCTTCGAGCGAAGGCCGGTCGGCGTAGAGGGTCTTGAGGTACTCGGGGATCAGCCCGGTCGGCCAGTCGTGGCAGTGCAGCAGGTGGGTATCGAGGCCGAGCAGGTCGATCGCTTCGATCGCCGCGCGGCTGAAGAAGACAAACCGCTCGCAGTTGTCGATGTAGTCGCCCGACGCTTCGCGGTACAACTCGGGGCGATTGAAGTAGCCGTTCTGCTCGACGAGGTAGACCGGCACGTCGCTCCCCGGCAGCGTGCTGCGGAGGTACTCGCCGACAACCTTCTTGCGGCCGACCTCGATCTCGAAGCGAACACCCGTCCGCTCGATCGGCTGGCCCGACTCCAACGCTTGGCGGAACGCGGGCAGGATGACCGTCGGCTTCACGCCGAGGCTTTCCAGGGCGACCGGCAGGGCGCCGCACACATCGCCGAGGCCGCCGGTCTTGCAGAACGGGACCGCCTCGGAAGTCGCAAAGAGAACATTCACAGGCGTGACACGCGCTTCGGGGAGTGTCGGGGGTGATCAGACCGCCATCGAGGCGTGAACGCACCGCCGGAGTTGAGCTACAGAAGAGAATCGGACTAGGCAGCCAATCTTATGCAGCCCATCCCGTTTGCCAAACCCGCCAAGCACCAACCCCCGCCCTCAGACACGACGCAACCCGCACAGCCGGAACCCGGCGGCCCGCCACGCCGCCTCACTGCACGGCGGCGATCGCCGCACAAAAGCGGTCGATATTCTTCGGGCTGATGCCCGCCACATTGATACGGCCCGAGCCGACGAGGTAGATCGAATGCTCGTCACGCAGCTTGGCGACCTGGTCTTTCGTGAGGCCGCTGAACGAGAACATCCCGCGCTGCCGCTGGATGAACGAGTAATCGCCCGCCGCGACCCCCCCCTCAGCAAACGCGGCGGCGAGCTTCTCGACGAGCAGCGTCCGCATGCCGTTGATGCGGTCGCGCATCTGGGCGACCTCGCTCTCCCATTGGGTGGTGAGGCTGGGGTCTTCGAGGATGGTTGTCACCAACGCGGCACCGTGGGCCGGCGGGTTGGAGTAGATCGTGCGGATCGTCCGTTTGACTTGGCTCTGCACCGTCGCACTGCGGGCGGCCTCGGCGGCGACGAAGGTCACGGCTCCCACCCGCTCGCGATAGAGGCCGAAGTTCTTGCTGAACGAGCCGCACACGATCAGCTCGGCCCCGGGGCGGCAGAACTCGCGGAGGCCGTCGGCGTCGGCGTCGATGCCATCGCCGAAGCCTTGGTAGGCGAAGTCGAGCACCGGCAGCAGGCCGCGCTCGGCGACCACGTCGGCGATCTGCTTCCATTGCTCGGGCGTCGGGTCGATGCCGCTCGGGTTGTGGCAACAGCCGTGCAGCAAGACGACATCGCCCGCGGGGACGCCTTTGAGGGCCGCCAGGAAGGCGTCGAACGCGAGGCCGTTCGTTGCGGCGTCGAAGTAAGGGAGTGTCTTGGTCGAGACGCCCGCCGAGGCGAAGATCGCCGGGTGGTTGGCCCAGGTCGGATCGGTGAGCCAGACCGTCGCGGCGGGCAGGTTTTGCTTGAGGAAGTCGCCAACGATCCGCAACGCCCCGGTGCCGCCCGGCGTGTGCGAGGTGGCCGCGCGGCCCGAATCGATGATCTCGTGCCCATCGCCGAAGAGCAGGCGCTGCACCGCGGCGCCGTACTCCGGAGCCCCGGGGATCGGCAGGTACGACTTGGTCGTCTCGGCGGCGACCACCCGCTTGGTGGCCTCAACAACCGAAGGCAGCACCGGCGTCACGCCCGACTCGTCTTGATAAACCCCGACGCCGAGGTTGATCTTCTCGGGGTTGGGATCGGCCTTGTAGGCGTCGGTGAGGCCGAGGATGGGATCGACGGGGGCGGCTTGGATCGATTCGAACATCGGACAGGGCGGATTAAGGACCGAGCGGCTGGGTCGGCGCGGCGGGCGGGAGACTCGACAATAGGCCCGACACTTTAGTTGGCAGGCGGGTTCGTCGGTAGCGGCGCCGCGGCTGGTGGAATCGAAAAGGGACGACGATGGCGGACGGGAAAACGGGGCTCTGGCTTGTCGGCGCACGCGGCAGCGTGGCGACGACCGTCTGTGTCGGCCTCACGGCCTTAGCACGGGGCGATGCGGGGACCACCGGCCTAGTGACGCAAACGCCGCTGCTGGCAGGGCTCAAGCTCCCGGCTTGGGATCAGATGGTTGTCGGCGGCCACGAGGTCCGGAGCGGGACGCTCGTCGCCGCGGCCCGAGAGCTCGAAGCGGCCCACGTGGTGCCCGCCGGGGCCAGCGATCGCTACGCAACCGACCTCGCCGAAATCGACGCTCGCATCCGGCCCGGCGTGCTGCTCAACAGCGGCGGGGCGATCGATTCGCTTGCCGACCAAGCCAATGTCGCGGCTTGCCGAACGCCCCGCGAGGCGGTCGAGCAGGTCACGGCCGATCTCGCCTCGTTTCGCAAAGCGAACGATCTGGAACGCGTGGTCGTCGTGCTGCTCGGTTCGACCGAGCCGATTGTCGACGCCGATTCGTTGCCCGGCGATTGGTCGGCGCTCGAGGCCTCGCTCGACGACACCGAGCGGTGCCCGCTCCGCGCGAGTTCACTGTACGCGATCGGCGCGATCGAGGCCGGCGCGGCGGTCGTGAACTTCACGCCATCGCTCGGCGCAAGCTGCGCGGCGATCGAATCGTTGGCACGCACACGCGGTGTTCCCCACGCCGGTTCGGACGGCAAGACGGGCGAGACGCTGCTCAAATCGGTCCTCGCGCCGATGTTTTCGGCAAGAAATTTTCAGGTCGCCAGTTGGGTCGGTCACAACCTCTTGGGCAACCGCGACGGGGCCGTGTTGTCCGACCCCGAACACAAGCAAGCGAAGCTCGATAGCAAGCAACGTTTGCTCGAAGAGTTGCTCGGCTACGCGCCGCAGAGCCATGTCTCGATCGAGGCGATCGAGAGCTTGGGCGATTGGAAGACCGCGTGGGATCATATCCACTTCCGCGGGTTCCTCGAGGTGCCAATGACCCTGCAATTTACGTGGCAAGGGAGCGATTCGGCCCTCGCCGCACCGTTGGTGATCGACCTCGTTCGCTTGATGGACGAGGCCCTGCGCCGCGGCGAGTCGGGCGCTGTCGAAGCGCTCGCCGCGTTCTTCAAGAGCCCGCTCGGCGACGCGCCGCACGGGTTGGCGGAGCAGATGCGTTTGCTCGCCGATTGGGCGCACGCAACGGATGCTTAGCGGCGTGTTGGTGCGCGTCGGAGAAGCGTGACCGCACCTCTAGCAACGCCCGCTCTGCAAGAATTGCTGCAATTCATCTTGACGCACTAGATGGGCAATTGATTGAATGCGCGCAAACCTGGCGGTCTGCGGGTGTGGAATCGTTCCACGCCCGTCCGCCGAACCAAGGATGTCACCGCACTCTCGATTAATCCGAGCGCGCCCACGGGGTGCGGTGTAGTACCCAAAGGGCGCCGCCAGGGATGGAGTTTAAAACGAACGATGGCTGCTCCTAAGAAGACCGCGAAGAAGCGCGTCGCGAAGAAGACCACCGCCAAGAAGACGACGGCCAAGAAGTCGACTAAGAAGAAGGCCGCTACGAAGAAGAAGGTCGCCAAGAAGACCACGAAGAAGAAGGCCGCGAAGAAGTCGACTAAGAAGAAGGCCGCCACGAAGAAGACGACCAAGAAGAAGGCCTCGCCGAAGAAGAAGACCGCCAAGCGGTCCACGAAGAAGAAGGCCGCTCCCAAGAAGAAGACGGCCCGCAAGACGACCAAGAAGCGCACCGCGAAGAAGAAGTGATCGCGTTCGCTGACCGCTAGCACGACCAGCCGGCCGGAGCCTCTAAAGCTCCGGCCGGCTTTTTTTAGGGGATGAGGGGGATGGTCTACTTGGGTAGCGAGGGCGGGGGAGCTTCGGGCCACCGAGGGCTGACGCGGTTGTTTTGAGGGGATAAGGGGATGGCGTGTTGTTCGGTTGCTGTTTGCGGCTGACCGAGCTCGAAAATTACGGGAGTGTGGGGCTGTGGGGCAAACCAACACTTGTGTTTTCGCCATGGCACGTCCCATAGCAAACCCGCCATCCCCCTATCTCCCCGTCACTCGCTTGGCCATCCATCCGGCCGTCGATATCTCCAACGGCAGACAGCGGAGACCCAGAGCCATCTCCCCCGCATCTCCTTCGGCGTTGCCCGCTCGGCCCCAAGTGGTTATCCTGCCGAGACTTAGCGTGTTTTGTAGGCAAACCGCTCTCGCGGATGATGTTGCCGGCCGCCCCTGAGAATTGGGGCTTCTGAGTGCCGGTGCGGATTTCTGGCGTCGGCGGTGGTTGGAAAAGAGACCTCCCGACAGAACTTCCCCTTCCAGAAAGGGCCGCGGCGTGCGTCCAGCTCGTTAGTCTGAGCTCGCGGTGCAGCGCGGCCGATCCGTCCTCCGCAGCAGGAACCGCGTGTCCGACAACGAATCCAAAGAATTCAACGACGACGGCACGCCCGTCGTCGCCCAGCGTTTCGACGAACTCGGCCTCTCCGAATCGATGATGGCGACCCTCGCCAAGATCGGCTACGAGGTTCCGTCGCCCGTGCAGGGGGGAGTGATCCCGATCGCCCTGACCGGGCGCGACGTGCTCGGCCAAGCCCGCACCGGCACGGGTAAGACGGCCTCGTTCGCGATCCCGATCCTCGAAACCCTCGAAGACCGCGGGGCCGGCGCCCCGCCGCAGGCGATCATCTTGGTGCCGACACGCGAGCTCGCGGTTCAGGTCACCGAGGAGTGCCAGAAGCTCGCCGACGATCGCAAGGTCCGCTGCGTGTCGGTGTACGGCGGTAAGCCGATCAAGTCGCAGATCACGAAGCTGGAAAAGGGAGCCGACATCGTCGTCGGCACGCCCGGCCGGGTGCTGGACCATATCAGCCGCCGCACGATCGACCTCAGCAAGCTGCGGGTCGTGGTGCTTGACGAGGCCGACCGGATGCTCGATATCGGTTTCCGCCCGGACATCGAGAAGATCCTCCGCTCGTGTCCGGCGTCGCGGCAGACGATGCTGCTCTCGGCGACCGTCGCCCCGCCCGTTAAGCGGCTGGCGGAGCGGTACATGATCGAGCCGCAGATGCTCGACTTCTCACCGAAGAGCAAGAGCGTCGATACGATCGAGCAGCACTACTTCACGGTCGACGCCGACCGCAAGTTCGAGCTGCTCAACCGCCTGATCGACCGCGAGAAGCCGGAGCAGACCATCGTCTTCTGCCGCACCAAGCGGGGCTGCGACAAGATCCATATGCGGCTCAGCAAGAAGCTCAAGGGGATCGGCTGCATCCACGGCGACCTGCCGCAGGGCGCCCGCGACAAGGTGATGAAGGCCTTCCGCGCCGAGGAGATCAAGCTCCTGGTGGCGACCGACGTGGTCGGCCGCGGCATCGATGTCAGCAGCATCTCGCACATCATCAACTACGACATCCCGCAGTCGTCCGACGACTACGTGCACCGCGTCGGTCGGACCGGCCGCATGGGCCGCGACGGCGTCGCCTACACGTTCGTCACGCGTGAAGAGGGCGACGAGCTGACCCGCATCGAGATGCTCATCAACAAGGTCTTGCTCGAAGACCAGATCGAGGGCTACGAGTCGGCACGCCCCGTGAAGAAGAAGGCGATGGCCCCGGTCACGTTCTACGGCAAGGGCGCCGCCGAAGCGGCCGCCAAAGACCCGGCCGCGCAAGCCGCCGCCACCGCCGAAACGCAAGAGCCCGCCGAGAAGCCGGCACCGAAGCCGCCCCCGTTCGGCGGTCGCGGTCGCAAGAAGCACCGTCGCGGGCTGTGATGTTGTGATGCCGGCGCGAAGGCCCCGTCCCCGATCGAGCTCATGCGAGAGCAGCAGGCGCCGTTTCGACTGCTTATAGTAGGCCCTCGTGCCTAGCCAACTGGCGAGTGGCTGGGTGACTCGTTAGCGCAACCGGATCAGGGCGGATTGGGATGAAGAGTCTCACGTTTGATAGTCAGTCCCGCGGATCTGCCGCGATCGCCATCGAGCTACTCGGGCTGGTCGCGGTTCTTGGTCTAACGGCCGGGCCGGCGTTTGGGGCTTCGGACGGCGAGGCGATCGTTGCAGCCTCACCCGATCATGTCGCAGCGGAGCGTCCGCCGCAACCGATCGATGAGATCGAACCGACCGAGAAGAACACGCCAACCGTGGAGATCCTGACCGACCATGGCGTGTTTCGCTACCACATCGATAACTCGGGCGATCGCGAGGTGTCTGCCGCCTTGCAGGAGGTGTTCGATCGGGTGTCGCGGCTCGAGGATGTCTCGGCCACTTTCCGCTTCTTGCCAGGCGTGTACTTCGTCGACCACCCGTTGAGCGTCCGACTGGCTAGTGTTGAGTTGGTTGGGAGCGGCCATCGCGGGATCGATATCCACGGGATGAACCTGAAGAGCGGATCCGTCTTCTGGTTCGGCGAGAACTGCGGACCAAATTGCGTGTCATTCTTGCCAGCGGGCCACACCAAGAGCTTCCCGGCAGGCGAAACCCCGTGGAAGAACCAGAACAGCAAGGTCGGCCTCCGCGGGATGACCTTCGTTGGTCACAACAACACCGGGGTCGATACGGCGGCCGGTTACAGCCGTTTCCGAGGCGACAAGCCAAACTTCCGTGGTCTGTCATGGTACCCAGCGCCGGGCCGGTACGACGACGTCGAGCGAGATGGTCAACGGGCGATCGTCATTGCCGCCCCCGGAGGCAAACGCGAGATGCTCTCCGTCGATAGTTGCGTGTTCACCGACCTGTACGTTGGGATTGAAACCGCGTCGATGGATGTTGGAAACATCACGAACAGCTGGTTCGCGCAGATGACCTATGGCTTGCGGATGCGGGGCTCCAACCCGGTCCTTTCAATCGAGAACAATTGCTTCGCCGACCTAGAGACGGGCGTCACGGTGTCGGGCGCCAGGATGGCAAACTTCAATAGCAACGGCTTTGCCTACGTCAGCAAGTGCTTTGACCTACGCGGGGCTTTGTACTCGACCCTCAGCCACAACACGGTGGACAATTGGGAGAAATCGACCGGCGCAGCGGCGTTCGGCGCGTTCTGCTTCCTGGCCGATAGCAACGACGTGGTCCTGTTGGGCAACAGCGTCCGCTGCAACCTCGACGCCCGGGCCAAGACACGCACCATCGACCAGCGTTCCAACGGCCGGGCGTTCGTGCACTTCGAGCGTTGCCGGAACCTGCTTGTGGCCAACAACACCTTCGACACCCGGCAATCCCAGACGGTTGTCCGGCTGCACGAGGTGACCGATTCGGCGGTGATCGACAACCTGATCCGCTACGGAAAGGGGGGTAACGCCGTCGCTGAGACCGGCGCGTGCCGTCGTAACCTATACCGGCCCCTCGACCCAGATCGGTCGGCTCCGTTCGATCCGTATGTCACGGGCCAGTGAAACGGTGCAGCAACTACAGAGCGACCGAAAACTCCTCGGCGAGCCACTTCGCCGCGGCGTCCCAGTTGTCGGCGGCCGCGTTCCAATCGACGACCATTGGCTTCGCGTCGTCGGGGGTCTTCACACGGCATTGGCAACTATTGTCGGACTGGCTCTTGCGACTGAGCGGGATCTGAGCACTCGGGCCGATCACCAAGCGGCACTCGACTAGTGAGGTCAGCAAGAACTCCGACAGCGCGTGAGCCGCGGTCGGGTTGGGCGAGTCCTTGAGCATGGCGATCGTGTTCGGGATAAACAGCGTGCCGAGCGCCGCGTTCTTGAGCTCGTCGGTGGTGTCTTCCTTCGGCTGGTCCGGATAGATGAGCACGACCGGCATGCCCGCTTCCCTCTCGATGATCGCATCGTCCGTGTCGGTCAAGCCAAACGCCAACTGCCCGCGGGCGACCATCTTCGCGACTTGCTTGTTGCCGGAGACGATGCGGCAGTTGTTCTTTACGCCGCGGAAGAACTTCTGCGCTCGTTCCTCGCCCCAGGCTTGGAACAGGCAGGCGGCGTGGGTCGCGGTGGTGCCGAACAGCGGCTTGGCGATGCCGGCCTGGTCGTACCATTGGGGGTCGGTCAGGTCGTTGATGCTCTTGGGCCAGCGAGGCTCTTTGATCAGGTTCGTGTTGACGATCAGCACCCGCGCCCGGGCGGCAAAGCCGCGCCAGTCGTGCTCCTCGCCGCGATACTTGGCCGGGTAATCGGCGTCGGCCGCCAGCGGCTGGCTGCGGAGCAAGCCCTCGCGTTGCAACCGCAGCGTGTGGAGCAGCTCGTTGTTCCAGAAGACATCGGCCCGAGGTCGCTGCTTCTCGGCGAGGATCGCATTGGCGAGGCCGACGGTCTTCGTCGACTCCGTATCGAACTTGGCTTTGACTTCGATGCCGGTCTTGCGCGTGAAGGCATCGAAGATCGGCTTGGAAAACTCTTCATCGAGCGCCGTGTAGACGATCACTTCCTTGGGGACCTCCGGCACGCCGCAACCGACGATCGGGACGAGGGGGAGGAGCAAGCAGGCGAGCAGGTGGCGAGGCTTCATTGATTCGAGCGTCACGGCTTTGCTAGGGTGAGTGGCGGGCGATAGCTCAAACATAGCCCGCGAAGGTGAGATCGTCAGTCGCCCGACAACCGGCACAAGCAGCACAGAACCTCGCGATGCGTATCGAAATCCTCGGCTCAGGCGGCTACCACCCGACCGAAAACCGCCATACCGCGTGTCTCCTGCTGCCGGAGCTCGGCCTGATGCTCGACGCCGGCACCGGGGCGTATCGGGTCCATGAGCGGGTCAGCGAGCTCCCTTCGCCGCGTCTCGACGTGCTGCTGACCCACGCCCACTTAGACCATATCAGCGGGCTGACTTACCTGTTCGATCTGCGAAGGGAGGGCGAGCCGGTCGAGACCATCGTGCACGCGACGCCCGAGGTGATCGAGGTCGTCCGCCAACACCTGCTCGCCCCGGCCGTGTTCCCGATCCAGCCGGTGACCCGTTTCGAGCCGCTCGGCGACTCGTTGACGCTGGCCAACGGAACGACCCTGAAGACCTTCCCGCTCGACCACCCGGGTGGATCGATCGGCGTACGGATCACGGCGGGCGACAAGTCATTGGCGTATGTCACCGACACCCGCCGCCCCACGCCGGCGACGATCGACATGATCCGCGGCGTCGACCTGCTGCTGCACGAGGCCTACTTCCCGCAGGCAAAGCAAGAGCTCGCCGAGCTGACCGGCCATTGCACCGCGAACGAAGCGGCCGCGGTCGCCAAGGAAGCGGCGGCCGGCCGCTTGGTGATGGTGCACCCCGATCCGCGGGCCAGCGAGGCCGAGCTCGAAGCCGCCGCGGCCGAAGCTCGCGCTTTGCGGCCCGAAGCCGAGTACGCCCACGACCGAATGGTCATCGACCTGTAGGGGCAAGAACCCCTACCAAGCTTGGTGGAGGTTAAGGTATCCCAGCCAGCGTGTGCGAGCCCTTGCGCAGCCGCTCCCACTCGCGATCGAGCCGCTTCGCGTAGCTGTAGTGCTCGACTTCAAGCAGGTGTCGCGAGGTCGCCACGTAATCGATCGCCGTTTGCTCGTTGCCACGCTGCTTCTTCGGAGCGAACGTCTTGGCGGCGGCGGTCTGTTGTTCGCGAGCGACAAGATACTGCGTGATCAACCGCGCTTGCCGATCGACGATTCCCCACTGCCCGCTGTCGGGCTGAATCATGCCGAGCACGAAGAGATCGTCACGCTCGGGATGGAAGATGTTGAGCAACAGGTCGGGGCGGCCGCCGCGGTAGTTGAGTTCGGACGCGTCGATGAACGGGAAGCTCAGGTGGTAGCCGGTCGCATGTATGACGACATCGAACGCCTCCTCGCTGCCATCGGCAAAGCGGGCGCCCGACTCGGTGAGGCACTCGACATCGGGCCGCACCGAGAGCGTGCCGTGGCGGAGTTGGTAGACGAGTTGTGAATTGATCGTTGGGTGGGTCTCGAAGAGCCGATGATCCGGCTTCGGCAGGCCGGTCCCGGCCCGCGAGCCTTGCAGCAAGTAGACGATCGCGCCGGCGAGCGTTTGACGGATCGCCAGCGGGATCCGCCAGCGGAGCAGACGCTCGCCGACCGAGTCGATCGGCAGGCCGCGGTAGAACTTGGGCAAGAAGTGGTAGCCACGCCGCAGGCTCAAGCGGGTCTCGGCGGCGTGCTGCGAGCTCTCGACGGCGATATCGCACCCGCTGTTGCCGCCACCAACGACCAGCACCCGCTTGCCGGCCAGCGCGTCTGGCGTCTTGTATTCGCCGGAGTGTAGTTCGATACCGCGGTAGGGGGTCTCGCGAACGCGGCCGCTCCAAGCCGGGAAGGCGTGGTCCCAATTGTGCCCGTTGGCGATGACCAGCCGGCCGTAGCGGCGTCGCTCGCCCGATTCCAGCTCGACCAGCCAACCCGAATCGGCGCGTCGGCGATCGAGCGGTTCGACCCGCTCCACGCCCGCCTTGAACTCGATGCACTCGCGCAATCCGAACCGCTCCGCGTAGCCACGCAGGTATTCCAACACCTGGCGATGGCTCGGGTACTCCGGCCAGTCGGCCGGCATCGGGTGATCGAGGTACTCGGTCAGCTTCTTAGAAGAGATCAGGTGCGTCGAGGCGATAACCCGGCTGCACGGCAGATCGATATTCCAGTTGCCGCCCAGGTCGCGTTCGCGTTCCAGGCAATCGACGCGGTAGCCGGACGCCTTGAGGTTCTTCACCATCGCCAAGCCGGACGTTCCCGCGCCGATCACACAAACGCGGTCCAAGCGATCCGATTTTGTGCTCGGTCGTTTCGGCGGCGTTGGCTTGGTGATGATCGACATGCGCTGGCGTGCGGGGCAGGGTTGTGGCGGACCGAACTCCCCATCCGGGTGGTGCCTATTTGACCTCCCTGAGTTAATCGTCGCATCTTACTTTGCGGCGATGCCAGGGATGGCAGAACGTGCGGCTAATTGTTGACTTCCGACGTAGCGATCGGAATGCTTGGTTATTCGACGACTCGCCTTGAGTCGCCTCTCCTTCGGTCGGCGAAGCCAGCGACGGCACGCCGTGTGGGCGTATGGCCAGGAAAGCCAGTGTAACCAACAAGCCGCCCAGCGCAGCCGCCCGCCGCAACGCGATCACCGCCGAGCGGTACCGGCTGGATGGCACGTACGAGCGTCTGCGTCGGGCGCTGGTCGCCGGGCCGCAAGACGGCCGGATCGATCAGCCGCTTTCGTACTGGGTGTTGCCGACCGATCGCCGCCTGCCGATCGCCTTCCTCGATCGCCCGATCCGCGAGTTGCTCGAAGCCCCGCTCGGGGAGCTGATGTCGACCCCCGGCGTGGGGCAGAAGAAGATCATGGGCTTCTTCGACCTGCTCCGCCGGGCGATCAAGTCGGAGTCGCCGCACGCCCCCTTCGGTATGGCTTCCAGTCCAAGCCCCGCCGAGCAGCCGACCGAGAGCCGTGGCGTAGGCGTGCTGCCGGAAGAGGTCTCCGAGGCGGTCTGGTCCGAGTGGTGCGAGACGATCGTGCACGCCGGCTTCGCCCACCACAAGCTGGGCCGCATCGCGCCGAGCTTGCGGCCGTTGCCGACGGTGATCTGGCAGAAACCGCTCGCGGAGTACGCATCGCTATCGCTCGCTGAGATCCGCGACCTCAAGACGCACGGCGAGAAGCGGGTCTTCGCGATACTCGAAGCGTTCGGGGCGGTCTACGAGGCGGTATCCACCGCCGTGTTGCACCCCGACCTGCAACTCGACCTGACGCCGCGGTTCGTTCCGCCGATAGCGCGTTGGTTGCTTGCCCAGCTCGACGACCCCACCGATCCCCTTACCCGCGAGGCGGTCCTCGCGCACCTGGCGCGGCCGCTGGTCGACCAAGTTGCGATCGACCTCGACGAGACGATCGCCGAACTCGTCAGCGAGCGGCTCGGGTTCGAGGGCCCGCCGCCGACGGTCAAATCGCAGGCGGCCCGGCTGAAGGTGACCCGCGCCCGGGTCTACCAACTGCTCGAGGACTGCTCGGAGGTCATGGCGGTCCGCTGGCCGGAGGGCAGGTGGCTCTTGGGGCCGCTGGCCGAGCCGAAACGAGACGCCAAGCCCGAGGCATTGGAGCTCATCCACGCCGTGCGCGGCGTCTTCTACCCGGGCTAGCCGGTCGGGGCGGGTAGCGCATTCTGGGTGGTGAGTGTGTATGCTCGTACACGTCCCGGTTCCCCGTTTGTCCCCTCTGTGCCCGGTGCCCGACCCAACAACCCTCGGCCGTGCCTCGCTCGTCGCGCACAATGTGCGGCGGTTGATGGCGCGCGATGGGCTCACCTACGACGACGTCTGCGAGGCGGCGGGGCTCGACTCCAGGACGCTCCGTGGCATCCTGCACGCGAAGAAACGTCCCCACGCCAAGACCCTGCAACGGCTCGCCGAGGGCCTGGGCGTCGAGCCCGATGAGCTCTTCCTCGGAGACGAGTCGGCCACGCGCGCCGAGTTCGATACGGCCACCAACCCGGCGATCCAGGAGGTCGTCGAGGCCGACCCCGACCTCTTCGACGATTGGACCCCCAGCGACTTCGGCGAGTTGGCCAGCCGGGTCGGCATCGGCGGGGCGATGACCACCCAAGGGGTCCGCGCCGCGGCCGTCGCGATGAACCTCGCCCGCCAGACGATCGATCGGGCGCGGATCGTGCTCGAAAGCGACCAAGCCACCGCGCTGCGCACCGTGGTCGATGCCCTCTACGACCAAGCGACCCGCAAGCCAGAAGCTCCCGCAGGAAAGACGCGATAGAGGCCGCCGGCAGTCACGCCCGGGTGATGGATCCTCGGGAGGGTGAGGCTCCCGCCGAGCCACGCGCCGGGTACCCGCTCCAAGGCTCGGCAGGAGCCTCGCCCTCCCGGTACGATCTTCGCCCCGGTCGGCATCGATCGCGGGCCGATGCGCTAGCCGCGGCTCGCGGCGGCGAAGTATCGATCGAATCGCGCTCGGGTCTCGAGGCGGCAGGCATCGACCTCGTCGGCCAGTTGCTTCGCGCTAGCGTAGTTGAGCAAGAACGCCAGCTTGTCTTGCTCGATCGGGTCGGTCGGGAACTCATGCCGCCCAGCGGACGCCATCAGGCGGATGCGGGATTCGACGCTCCGCTGAAGGCCGTAGCTGTGGCGGGAGAGCTCGGCGTCTTCGGCGGTGAGGTAGCCGGCCGACTCGAGCGCCTTGAGCGCCGGCAGCGTGCCGGGCACACGGATCGACGCGTCCTCGCCGCCGTGCTTGAGTTGGAGCATCTGCACAAGGAACTCGGTATCGACCGTGCCGCCCGGCCCACGCTTGAGGTTCCGCGGGCTGGCGGTCTCTTCCAAGCGGTGACGCATCGCCCGGAGCTCTTCGGTGTGCTGGGGTTGCCAAGCGGGCCGATAGGCGGCCGCCGCGACCGCGGCCATGACCCGCTCGCGTGCCTCGGGCGTCCCGTGGACCGCCCTCGCTTTGCACAACGCAAGGCGTTCCCAAAGCTGCCCGCTGCCGGAGTCGAAGTACTCGCGGAACGCCCGCACAGAGACCGCCAGCGAGCCGCTTGCGCCGGTCGGGCGGAGGCGGGCATCGACCTCGTACAGGCGGCCGTGCTGCGTCAGCCGATTGGCCGCCGTGATGACCCGCTGGCCGAGCTCGCTGAAGAAGTGGCTGTTGTTGGTCGCCACGGCTCGGCGGCTGCGGCGTGCGTGGACGGTCGGCCCGTCGGCCTCGTAGAGGAAGATCAGGTCGAGGTCGGAATGATAGTTCGGCTCGCGGCCGCCGAGCTTGCCCATGGCTAGGATCACCAAGCCGGCCGGTTGGCCCTCCCGTCCGCGGAGCGATCGATACTCTTCGATGAGCCCCTTGGTGGAGTCGTCGTCGGGCGTAGCAATCGGGCCGATCGTTGGCGTGCCGAACTTCTCCAGCAGTCCCGCGTATTCTTTGCTGCCGATCGAACTGAGGCACGCTTCGGCCACGTCGGCGAGGGCACGGTGCGTTGCCCGGACGTCGTCCCAGCCGAGGATATCCCGCACGCCAAGCCGCAGGTGCTGGGCGTTCTTGAAGCTGTGGAGGATCGGGTCGAGGTCTTCCGCGCCGCGGGTCAATTCGGCCAGCTCGGTCGTCAGCCGATCGCGTGAGGGCAACCGGCCGATGAGCAGGCTGTCCATCAGCTCGTCGATCATGCCCGGGTTGCTCGTGAGGATCTCGGCCAGGTAGGGGCACGCCGCGCAGAGTTTGACGTACAGGTCGAGCGCCGTCTTGTTGCGGCTGAGCAATTCCCACAACGCCGCCTTGCCGCCGAGCGAATCGCTCACGCGGCTGCAGTTCACTAGCGTCGCGTCCGGGGCGGGCGTCTGGGCGATCGCTTCGAGCAGCCGCGGCACGATCGAGGCGAAGAAGTGACGGCAACGCCGGGTCGAGAGGAAGCGGATCGGCTCGGTCGCCAGCGACATCAGGTTGTTGTAAGCCGCCTCGACGTTCTGGAACGGGTAGCGGCCGAGCGTTTGCTCGATCTGTTCGGTCGACGGCTCCGGGTCGTTGATCAGATCGGCCTCCGGCGCGTCGGTCGTGGCGTCGTCGAAGGTGTCGTGCAGCAGGTGGTCGAGGATCTTCCGGTTCACCGCGGTCCGCAGGCGGTAGTCGGTCTGGAACGCCCCGAGGGCGGTCGACCCCTTGGCGTCCTCGTAGCCCATCCTCAACGCGACCTTGGTCAGCTCTTCGTCGCCCGCTGGGAGCGTGTGCGTCTGCCGATCGAAGACGATCTGCAGCCGATGTTCCAGCTTGCGGAGGAACTCATAGTTGTCGCCCAGGTGCGAGCGCTCTTGGGGCGTGAGGCAGCCGGCCTGTTCGAGTTGTTGGATGGCATCGAGAGTGGTGCCGGTCCGGACCTCGGGCAACGCGCCGCCGTTGACCAGTTGCAAGAATTGGATGACGAATTCGATATCGCGGATGCCGCCGTGGCCCGTTTTGACGTTGCTGGCGTCCTCGCCCTCGTCGGCGGCTCGTTTCTCGATGCTCCGCTTGAGCATCTTGATGCCGGCGATATCCGCGGCGCTCAAGTAGGTGCGATAGATCCAAGGCTCAAGCGTTTCAAGCAAGGCATCGCCCAGCCCCAGGTCCCCGGCCGCGGCCCGCGCCTTGATAAACGCCTGGCGCTCCCACGTCCGACCGCGCGTGTCGTAGTACGCGATCATCTGATCGAGCGGCTGGCAGATCAGCCCACGCGAGCCTTCCGGCCGCAGACGCATATCCACCCGGTAACACGCGCCGTGCTCGGACGACTCGCCGACGAGCTTCACCAAGTCACGCGACAGTCGCTCGAAGTACTCTCGGTTGGTGGTCACCCGCGCGTGGTCGGTGTTGCCGTCCTCTTCGTAGAGGAAGATCAGGTCGATATCGCTTGAGTAGTTCAGCTCAACCCCGCCCAGCTTGCCGAGTGCCAAGACACAGAACCGAGCACGCTCCCCATCACGCCTCAACGGCACGCCGAACCGCTCGTCGAGCTGCCGGGTGAGGAACTCGACCGCCGCTTCGAGGATCGCGTCGGCGACCAGGGAGATCTGGCCGGCGACCGTGGCGACATTCTGCCCACGCACGATATCGCCGTAAGCGATTCGAGTCGTCTCGCGTCGTTTCATGCGGCGCAGCGCGGCGGAGACCCGGTTCCAGTCAGTAAGGCCTTCGATCTCGGTCAGCAGTTCCTCGACGAGCGCGTCCCGCGTCGAGGGACGCCCCTCAGTCATCCGCACGAGGTCGTAGCACTCTTGGTCGCAGACGATCTGGTCGGCGAGGTACTGGCTGGAGCTGAGGAGCTGCGCCAGGTTCGCCAGGGCGTTGGCGTCGCGCTCGAAGAGGGCGGCGGTCGATAGCGGGTGCCGGGCCTGCGTGACGAACCGCTCCAGGTTCCGCAACGCCATGTCGGCGTCCGCCAGCCGGGGCGACACGGCCTCGAACTGGTCACGCATCAAGGCGATCAAGTCGCTCGACACCCCGGCCGCGGCGATCCGTTCCCAGGCACCGGCCGGGGAGAGCGAGGCCGAGCGGCGGGCGGCGGATACAGAATCGGGAGGGGTCATCGCCAAGCGGCGGGCCGTGGAAGGCCCTCGTCAAACAACACGAAGGGAAAAGCCCCGAGCGGCCGCCTGGCCGACGCGTCGGTGCCCCCCATCTTATACCGAGCCGGGCGTGGGGGCGAGCAGCGGTCGCGGTTTGTGAGGCTGTCGGGGCGACCAACAATCGGCCCTAGGCCTTGGGTTGCTTGGGGTCTTGCCACGATCGCAAGTCAGAAGGACTGCGATCCGAAGAGTGCCAGAGTGCGAAGGCTAGCCGCGGCAGTTTGGGAATCTCTTTTCCGGCCTCGATCAGAGCTTCTATCAAGAGAGTCAGCAGGAAGAGCCCGGAGCAAAGCGAAACGGCGAGCAGGATGGGCCAAAGGACGGCCAAGTCGGCCCGGATATTCATGTGGGCTGGCATGGTGGCCTCGTACCATCCGTACCACGACCAAGCGATCGCCGCGGGGCCCGCCAACACCACCGCACGCATGCCGGTCCTCCAATCCCGACGGACCGAGGCTCGTGTTAGGCCCAGCAGCAAGACAGCCAATGAGGCGGCAAGGGGGCCGAGCATGCTTCGATCCTTGGTTGGCTAGATCGGGGAACTTCCGGTGTCTCGTACGCGGCCCGTCAGCCGTTGGGTCTTCGATCAGCGGATTTCGTCGGGCTCGGCGAGCACCTCGGCCAATAGATCAGTGAGGCAAAATTGCTCTGCTATCCCGGCGATGAACTCCCGCTGGGCGTCGTCGGTGTTCCGGTAGAGATACCGTAGGTCACGGCGGCTTTTGTGACTGCCTTTGTTTATCCAGAATAGCTTGGCCAAGACTGTATCGGCCCGTGAGGCCAGCGGGAGGAAATCACCTTCGAAGACTTCTTCCTTAACCGATCGTTCCAACTCTCCCGGAATTAGCTCTTGCGAATAGACATCGAGCTTGAGCATCTCCCGGCGATCAATCAACTGAAACATCTCGCCTTGCTCAACCGCCGAACGCACCGTTCCTGGATCATGGATGAAAATAGATCCGGCAAGCGATTCTAGGAATGCCGGCATCATAGCCGTCAGTGCTTTTCCATCGATTACCAAGTCGATGTCTTGCGTCATCCTGGGCTCACCATACGCGACGCTCGTTACGCCGCCGGTCAAGTGGTACCGGGCACCATGACGGTCCAAGATCGTCACCAGGTTTCGAACCGTCGCTCGGAAGACTTCAATCGGAAACATTCGCGAGTTCCCGATCGATCGCTGCGAGGGCTCTCGGATCTGCTACGTAGACGCGGCGTGCAACCTCGCACTTGAGGCGTTGTTCGCTGAGCTGTCCTTGCTCATTGACTATCTGGCGGGCGATCATTCGCCTCGCCCAGAACGCCATATCGGCCGCCCGCTCGACGCGTTTGTGCATCGGCATCGCATCGATGCGGCGGCGGTACTCTACTTCGATATCGATCACCTTGAAGCCCTCGCTGGGTTAGGCGGTGCCAGTGAGTTCGAAGACCTCCGGGCCGACATGCTCGGTCACCACCGCGCCGAACAGCGTGTGGGCGTTGGCGTCGTAGACGGCGATCGGCAACGTCTGGCCGATCTGCCGGCGGTTGCCCTCAAACACGACGATCCGGTCGCACATCGTCCGGCCCGTGAGTTGCGTGGGGCCATCGCCCTCGAAGACGCCGCGGCCCGCTTTCTCGGCCGCCTTCTGCGCGGCCTTGCTGGGGCCTTCGACCAGCACCTCGACCCGCGAGCCGAGGAACCGCTGGTTGTCTTCCTCACTGATCTGGTTCTGCAGGGCGAGCAGCTCGTTGTTGCGGCGGCGTTTGACCTCGTCCGGCACGTCGTCCGGCAGGCGGTCGGCGCTCTTCGTGCCTGGGCGCTCGCTGTACTTAAAGATGAAGCTGTTCTTGAAGCGGCACTCGCGGACCAGGTCCATCGTCTGTTGGAATTGTTCTTCGGTCTCGCCGCTGAAGCCGACGATAAAGTCGCTGGTGACCGCCACGTCGGGCATCCACCGCTTCGCCCGATCGTGCATCTCACGGTACTCGGCGATGGTGTAGCCCCGTTTCATGAGCGTGAGTTGCTCGTCCGAGCCGTGCTGGGCCGGTACGTGCAGGTACTTCACGCACTTCGGCAGGTCGCGGATTGCTTCGAGGACGTCGTCGGTCATGTCCTTCGGGTACGACGTGACGAAGCGGATCCGCTCCAGCCCCTCGACCTCGTGCAGCCCGCGTAGCAGGTCACTGAACCGCCAATCGACGCCGTGCTCGGTGTGACACCAGCTATTGACCGTCTGGCCGAGCAGCGTGATCTCTTTGCAGCCCTCGGCGACGAGTTGCTCGGCCTCGGCGAGGATCTGGCTCGGCGGTCGGCTCTGCTCCGGGCCACGCACGCTGGGAACGATGCAGTACGTGCAGAACTTGTCGCAGCCGATCTGGATCCGCACATACGCCTGGAAGGGCGTCGGTCGCATCGCCGGGTCGCGGAGCGGGTCGAACGACTCGTGGCTCCGCTTGATGTCATCGACCTTGCCGTCCTTCCGGCCGAGCGAGACCTCCAACCGCTGACCGCCCGGTTGTTCACGCGCTTCGCGCACGAGCGATGGCACCTGGTGCAACTGGCCGGGGCCGACGACCAAGTCGACATACGGTGCCCGTTTGAAGATCAGCTTCTGGTCCTTCTGGGCCATGCAGCCCATCACGCCGATGACCTTGTCCGGCATCTTCTGCTTGGCGTCTTTCAGGCGGCCGAGCGCCGAGTAGATCTTGTCCTCGGCGTGTTGGCGGACGCTGCACGTGTTGAAGAGGACCGTGTCGGCGTCGGCGGTCGAATCGGTGAGCTCGTAGCCCTCTTTGCGCAGGCTCGCGACAACCAGCTCCGAATCGAGCAGGTTCATCTGACAGCCAACGGTTTCGATATACAGCTTTTTCATCGCGTCTTGTTTCTTTCAGCCGAGGGGCCAAGCCGTCGGGCGGCAGCCGACCGATCGCCCCACGCGTGGTTTATCTCATCCGCTTCGATCCGACGGCTCCCGCCGACGGTTGAGCCCCAACGGCATAGCAGCCGTGTTCTGGACCCAGTCCCTGCTTCAGGCGGCGTCCTGCATCTGTTTCCGCTTCTCCCGCATCTTGCGGGCGAGCTCTCGTTCGCGGTGGTGGTCGACCTGCTTCTGCACCTCCGCCACCAGCCGCTCGCCCCGCCGCCGCATCATCCCCATGAGCGACCGCACGGCGATCAACGCCGCGACCGCTAGCAGCAGTCCATCGGTGAGCGACATGGGGGCCTCCTTCCTTGGAGCGGGCGAATCCGAGAGGCCAGCAGTTTACCCAGATTAGCCCCTCGGAGGCGAGAGCGCCGGCGTGGCTGGAATCAGAGGCGTTTCCGGATCCGTTCGACCGGCAGCGATAGCACATCGACAGCCAAATCGGCAAAGATCGCCCGGCCCTTCGTGAGCCAAGCGGCCGCAAACGCCCAGACGGCGATCCATTCGCCCCAGAGCAGGAAGTTATATCGGTTGAGCCACGCTTTGAGTTCGGTGGCTGGCAGCAGCAGGTACACCCCCATCGCCACGGAGCTCAGTAGGATCACGATGCCACTGCCTCGGTAAACGAGGTTGCGTTCCAACTCGTGCGGCTCGGCCTCTTCGCTGCCGCCGGCGGTGCGGGGGAAGTGGTAGAGAGAATAGAACGCCAATGTAGCGAAGAAGACCCCGCCACAGACCGAATGCAGCAAGCCGACGACCGATTGCTGATACAGCGGGTCGCTACTGGCGTCGGTTGGGAACAGGGCGAGACCCAGCGCCGACAGGCAACCGAAGTTGCCCGTCCAACGTTCAATCCAATCATACCCGCGATAGCAGAACAGGAAGATGCCGATCGCGCACAGCGATCCAACGAACACATCCCGCAGGGGCGTGTGGTAGTAGCTGCTGAGGTTGTCCTGGATCTCGATCCCCAGAACCCAACCCGCGCCCGCCAACACCACCGGCAGCATCAACCCGATCGTCCCGATCCCGCGACGGATGCCGAGGTACGAGACGACGAGGGTTTCGGCTTGGTGGGATTCGAGTGGTGCCATGATGTTAGGTAGGGATCAGAGCCGACTAATTAAAGACCTGGCTACCCACTGCAGAGCGTCAACTAAGAAGCCACAGCCTTGCTCCGATAAGCCCGGCAAGAGCAAGCATGAAAATAAGGTTGATCATCAGCCAGTCGGCGATTCTGAGCTGAGTAATCGGGATCTGTCTTCCTGTCCAAACGAGCCAAACAGCGAAGAGCATCGCTGAGATGACTTGATTAGCTACAGGTTCACTATGTCGTGACCCAGTGAAATTCGGGACAGCGAGGCCTACAGCAACGATGATCAAAGCCATCTGAAGAGCTGTCATGCCTGAACGGAAGGATGATCGACTGAGACGCCGTTGCGACTCCATGACTTTGCTGCGTTATCCACTTTGAAGAGTGAGCTGTCTCTCCTGGGGCTTCATCTCTTCAAGAACCCAAGACCGCCCCCGCCGCCAGCTTCGCCCCGAGCAGCCAATCCCCGGCCGCCATCTTCCGCTTGCCGGCGGGTTGCACATCGAGCACTTCGATCGCTCCGTCGCCGGTTGCAACGACCAACCGCTTCTCCGCCGATAACACTTTGCCGGGCGCACCCGATCCTTCGGCTGTTTCAACGCGGTCGATCACCAGCCGCAGCCCAGGGTCTTGGGAAGAGGGGCCCTTCGCCTGCGGCACAAACGTGAACGCCCGGGGCCACGGCTGCAGACCGCGGACTTGGTTCTTGATCTCCGCGGCGGGGCGGGTCCAGTCGATGAGGCCGTCCTCCTTCTTGAGCCGTGGCGCCTTGGTGGTGAGCGACTTGTCTTGGGGCGTCCCTTCGGCGGTGCCGCCGGCGAGCTGGCCGACGACTCGCAGCGTGAGCTCGCCGCCCAGGAGAGCGAGGCGATCTTCGAGCTCGCCGGACGTCTCGTTGGTGTCGATCGGCGTGGTCTGTGTGCCGAGGATCGGGCCGGCGTCGAGGCCGGGCGTCATCTGGATGACCGTGTTGCCGGTCTCGGCGTCGCCGTTGAGCACGGCCCATTGCACCGGCGCGGCCCCGCGGTACTTCGGCAGCAGCGAGCCATGCAGGTTGATCCCGCCGAGCCGCGTCGTGCCGAGGGCGTCCGGCTTGAGGATCTCGCCGTAATCGCAAACGACTAGCAAGTCGGCCCCGTAGCCGGCGAGCCGCTCGACGCTCTCCGGCAGGTTGGCACTCTCGGGCTGCCACAGCGGCAGGCCAAGCTCTTCGGCGGCGATCGCCATCGGCGCCGGCGGCTCACGCCGACGCCCCCGCGGCGGCCGCGTCACCACGGCAAGCACCTCGTGCTCCTCGCTAGCCGCAAGGGCTCGCAGCGAGGGGACGGCGAAGGGGCCGGTTCCTAGGGCGATGATTCGCATACGCGGAGTAGGCAGAGGGCGGTGGGCAGTACACGCTTCGCGTTTGGAGAGTGGCAAGGAGTGGGCAGTCACTGGGAACGGCGATGACATCGCAGCTTTTTATCTTCGAACGCGAAGCGTTCACTGCCCACCGCCCGCTGCCCACTGCCGACTCATCTAGCATCGTGCCGCTTCCAACTCGGCGATCCGCGCCGCGATCGCTTCGTCGCTGGGGGCGTCGCCGGTCTCTTGGCGGCTCTGGAAATCGACTTCGAGTTCGTAAAGCAACCCATCGATCTCCGCCCGCTCGGTGGGCGACATCTTGTCGGTGAAGAGGATGCCGTCGAGGTGGTCGGTCTCGTGCTGGATCACACGGCCGAGCATGCCATCAACCACCGCATCGATCTCATTGCCCGACAGGTCGTACGCCTGCACGCGGATCGACGTGTGGCGGATCATGGGACCGCGGACATCGGGCAGGCTCAGGCAGCCTTCCTTCATGACCTCCTGGCCCTTCCCCTTGGAGAGGACCGGGTTGATGAAGACCTGCTCGTGCTCCACTTGGTCCGGATCGCCGGTCGGATTGATGACGAACATCCGGTACGGAAGATCGACCTGGTTCGCCGCCAGCCCGATCCCCTCGTGGTCGTACATCAGCTCGATCATCTCGGCGGCCCACTCCTTGAGCTGCCGATCGACCTTCGTGAGCGGCTTGCTGACGTGCCGCAGCGTCGGGTGCGGGTAATGGATGACTTCCAGCGACACGGGGGCGGCTCCAAGAATCGGCACAAGCAAGAATCGGCACAGTGGGGAGCTCTGAGTATATGGCCCACGGCCGATCGATTTGAGCCCTCAGCGTAAGCGTCGGGAGTCGAGCGAACTGTTTTTCGAACATTATTCAGCTCCCGCGCCCACGCTTGGGCTCTCGGCGCACTTCTCCCTGGGCTGCCTTTCGCTGCCTTGCTAGCCTGACCGGATGCTTTCCGAGGTCGCCGATCGCCGAACCCGCACCGCCGCTTGGGCGTCGTCGCTGGTGGTGCATTCGTTGCTGACGGCGAGCGTGATCTACCTCGGCGCCCGGGGCGGCACTCAGGCCGGTGGCGGCGAAGTCGAGCGCGAGGTCGGCGTGGTGCTGCGAGAGTCGAGCCAGCCGCCGGCTCCGTTCGAGTCGGATTCGACCGTCGAGAGCGATGCCACCGAGCCGGTCGAGACGCCCCCCGTCGAGGCCCCTCCCACCGACTCACAAGCCACACTCGCGCCGAGCCCGTTTAGCGATCTGCTCAACCAACTGCTCGAAGAGCCCAAGCCGGGGGCGGGGCCGCAGGTCGGCGGCGGCCAAGCGAGCCCGGCCCAGCCGCCTCCGCCGGCAGGCGGGCGGATCAAGCTGCCGATCGGCCAGACCCGCGTCCGCTTCTATGGGGTCGAAGGGGTTGGCTCGCGGTTCGTGTTTGCGCTCGACCGATCGATGAGCATGCAGGGCGGCCCGCTGCGATCGGCGAAGGCCGAGCTGATCCAGAGCCTGACGGCGATCGAGGAGTCGCATCGCTTCCATATCCTCTTCTTCAATACGCGTGTCAGTGCGCTCGATATCTCGGGCGGCCAGCGGCGGATCGCGTTCGGCACGGAACAGAACAAGCGGCAGGCGTCCCGTTTTGTCCAGAGCGTCACGGCCGAAGGAGGAACCGAGCGGATGACCGCCCTCAACCGAGCCCTCCGGCACCGCCCCGACGTGATCTTCTTCTTGACCGACGAGGACTCGCCGATGTCGCGTGGTGAGATGGCCGAGATCCTGGGCAAGGCGATCGGCGCGGTGACCATCCACACGGTCGAGTTCGGCCGCGGCCCCGACCACGGCAAACGCAACTTTTTGATCGACCTCGCCGAAGAGACCGGCGGAACCCGTTGCTACGTCGATACGACCCTCTTGCCGCGGTAGTTAAAGCCGCGGCTACCCCAAGCCTCAAACAACCGCCTCACCTTTGCCGCTTCGCGTGTTTGCGTGAGACTAACTGCTATGGCTTTCTTACCAACCGCTGACGCTTCTTGGGCGTGGCAACTCGTCACGTCGGGGGGCGTGCTCGGCATGTCGCTGCTGGCCGTGCTGCTGCTGCTTTCGCTGGCGGCGCTCGCGTTGGCCGTCGAGCAATTCGCCACGCTGCGGCAGGCCCGATTGGCCCCGGTCGATCTGGGGCCCCGGGTGCGCAAGCTGCTCGAAGCGGGTGACCTGCCGGCCGCGCAGGATGCCTGCACCGACGGCGGCATGCTGGGCTCGGTCCTTGGGGTGGCCCTCAACGAGGCGACCGAACTGGCGACCCTGCCCGGGCCGGCGTGGCCCGCCGTCGAGAAGGCGATGGAACACGCCGCCGACGCCGAGGCGGCCCGCCTCCTCCGGCGGATCGATTACCTCGCGGTGATCGGCAACCTGGCACCGATGGTCGGCCTGCTGGGGACGGTCGTCGGCATGATCTTCGCCTTCCGCGAAGTCGCCGCCACACAGGGGGCCGCGACCGCCGGCGAGTTGGCCTCGGGCATCTATCAGGCGCTCGTGACAACCGTCGGCGGGCTGATGGTCGCGATCCCATCGCTCGGTGCCTTTGCGGTGCTGAAGAATCGGGTCGATGCGATCGCCGCGGCGGTGGTCGCCGAGGCCGAGTCGGCAACGCGCCCGCTCAAACGGGCGCTCTCGACCGCCACGCCGTTGCGCAGGCAGACGCCGCCGACCGGCCCGACGCAGCCGCGGATGGTCTGATGCGAAGCCCCGCCGCCAAACGCCGGACGAGCCGGGCGACCGAAGCGAATATGACGCCGATGATCGACGTCGTGTTTTTGCTCATCATCTTCTTCTTGGTGAGCAGCCACTTGGCCCGGCGCGAGACACGCCTCGCGCTCGACCTGCCGAGTGCCGCCACCGGCGAGCCGGACAACGACCCCTCGCCGCGGCTGACGATCAACATCGAAGCGGACGGCACGCTGTCGCTCGGCCCGACGCCCGTCGAGGCCGATGAACTCATGGCGAAGCTGGCGGAGGCCAAGTCCGAACGTGGCGAGTCCTTGCGGGTCCGGCTGCGCGGCGACCAAGCGACTCCGTATGCGGCGATCGAGCCCGCGTTGGCGGCCTGTGCCAAGGCGGGCGTCGAGGATATCTCGCTCGCCGTCTTCGCCGAGAGGGCAGGGGGGGCGCGATGAAAGCCCCAACGCATCGCCGCTTGGTCGGCAGCAACCCGCTCGCCGCCGCGATGACGCCGATGATCGACGTCGTCTTCTTGCTGCTGGTCTTCTTCCTCTGCACGGCGAGCTTCGAGCAGCCCGAAGAGAACCTGGCCGCGAGCCTCGTTGTCGAATCCAAGACGCCCGGCAACGAGCAAGCCGAAGCCATCCCGCCCGAGCTTGAGGACGTGACCATCGTGGGGCGGAGCGTCGGCGGGTTCACCACCTGGACCGTCAACGAGGGACGAACAACGGGCGACCTTGGCGAGCTCGCGGCGTTGCTCGCTCAGCTCGTTGCGATCGATCGTGGCCTCCCCGTGACCATCGATCCCGGCGACGGAGTCCCCTTGGGCGACGTGGTCGGGGCGTATGACGCGGCGCGGTCGGCCGGCTTCGCCCGCGTGTTGATGACGGCCGACGCCGAGGCAGCCGGGGGGCCGGCGTCATGATTCGCAGGACTTCTCGCCTAATGATGCTCACGGCTTGGCTCGTTTGCTTGGCGGCCAGCGTCCAAGCCCAAGGCCCGCTCGGTGCCGAGCTAGAACGCGCCGCCTCGCGGTACAAGCCGCCCGCCTCGCCGGCTCCCGACGAAGTCGAAGAACTGACGGCCGCCGCCCGCGAAGACTTTCGTGCCGGCAGACGCGAGCAAGCGATCGCCGCGCTCGACAAGGCGGCCGCTCTCGCCTTCAAGTCGGGCGCGACGGGCCGCAGCTTCCAGTTGTCGCTCGCCGCCGCCGAGGCCCAACGCGCCGCCGGCCGACTCGAAGACGCGGCCCTGCGGTTCCGCGGTGCGGCGTTATCTAATGCGAACGACCCACGGGCGGCCAGCGCCCATCAGACCGCGTGCCAGGCCTTCGCGGCGATCCTCGATCCACCCTCCGAAGAGAAGTTAGAGACCTATGATCAGATGCTCGCCGAGCACACCCGCACTTGGCCCGAGGCCGACACCTCCGAAGCGATCGGTTGGCAACGGACCGAGCTGCTCGTCCGCCGCCGGCGATGGAGTGAACTCTTAGAACGTGTCCGCCGCGTCACGCCACGGAGCAAACGCTACGAGCGTTCGCGACAGCTCTTGGTCGCCGCGCACGATGGCCTGCTCGAACAACAGGCCACGCCAGAGCGATTCGCCGCTGCGAGGGCCGATCTGGAGCCGCTCTTCATCTCGGGAGGGACCGCCTGGACAGCCGGCTGGACGCCGACCCAACGCGAGGCCGCTTACACGCTGGCCCGGTCCGCAACGACCCAGGGCGTCGAAGGCCGCCGCTACACGCTGCAATTGCTCGGCAAGGCTTACCGAGACCGGCCCGCACCACGCCCCGGATGGCAACGTCGGGCGGCCGTCTTGTTGGTCGCCGCCTCGCTTGCTTTGAGTGAACTAGACAATGTGAACGAGTGGCTGGCCGACGCCTACGAGGGCCCGGACGTCGAACGCCAACGACTGCTTGTCGCCACCCGCGATCGCTTGGCCCAAGACCCCGGTGCCGATGCCGTTCGACGCGAGGCGGACCGGCTGGGGCAGAGCGTGTTGGCCCTGAGCGGTGCCGCATCCCAAGCCACGCCGCAACGAGCGACCGCCCTCGCCGAAGCGGGGCGGGACGAGGAGGCGATCCGCCTTTACAAACGCCTTGCCGGCGAACGGCCTAACGATCGAGGCGTGCAGGTCGCGTACGCGAAGCTGCTGGCCGCCAGCCGGCAGGCGACCGACCAAGAGCAAGCCGAAGTCATCTGGCGAAAGGTCGAGGCCCGTTCCGAACGGTCCTCGCCGGAATGGTTCGAGGCTCGGCTGGCGAGGCTTCGGCTATTGATCGGTCTGGGCCAACGCGAAGAAGCTCGCAAGCTGCTGGCGATGACACGGCTGCTGAGCCAACAATCGGTTCCGGAATCCGGTGACCCCTTCGCCGAGATCGAGCAGGCCTTGAAGTGAGCTGCCGTTAGGCGGTGATCTCGTCGAACGATTCGATCGCCGCATGCGGCGGATCGGCCGGTGTCGGCTCGGCGTTGCCGGGGCGATTGACCAGAGCGGTTTGCATGCCGGCGTCGCGGGCCGCGTTGAGTTCTTCGGTCACGTCGCTGAGGAAGAGGATCTCGCCCGCTGGCACGCCCCAATCGGCAGCGATCGCGGCGTAGCTGGCCGCCTCGCGTTTTGGCCCGGTGGTCGTGTCGTAGTGGCCGCTAAAGTAAGGCAGCAGGTCGCCCGCCTCGGTGTGGCCGAAGAACAGCTTTTGGGCGTGGAGGCTCCCCGAAGAGTAGACCCGCAGGTCGCTCCCTGCGTCTCGCCACGCCGCCAACGCCGGCGGCACGTCGTCGAAGACATGGGCGCGGAGTTCGCCCGACTTGAACCCCGCTTCCCAGATCAGCCCCTGGAGTTGCTTGAGCCCGGTCGCCTTCACATCGCTGTCCATCAGCCGAATGGCTTCTTTAGCCAGATCGGGCCATTCGTCGTAGGCCTCGATCCCGGACTCCTCGGCGAACCGCTGCTTCACCCCGTCGAGGCTGGGGTCGGCCCAATTCTCGGCCAAGAAATTGTTGAGTCCCTTCCGAGCGAACGGGAACATCACGTCGTAAACGTACGCGACCGCGGAAGTGGTTCCCTCCACGTCGAGCAGGATGGCTTTGCCGGAGAATTGCATTTCTGGAGTAGGCAGAAGGCAGAAGGCAGAAGGCAGAAGGCAGAAGGCAGAAGGCAGAAGGCAGAAGGCAATCGCACAGCGATTGCCCAACAGCCCGCGCAGCGGGCACTGCTTACTGCCCTCTGCCTACTGCCCACTTATAAATCACAACCGAACCGGCCCGTCGCCCAACGCCGCCGAGCCCGCCTCGGCCGTGACGAAGTTCGGCCCCCAGCACACCGGCGGGTGCTCGGTGTGCAAGCCGCCTTCGAGGTACTCGGGCGTCCAGCCGCTGGTGTCTTGGAACAGGCGGATGCAGCGGATCGTGCGGTCGTTGCAGAGGTGGAACCAATGCTTGGTCCCCTCCGGCACGTTGATCAGATCGCCGACTCCGACCTCGATCGCGAACACCGGGTCGTCGCCGTGCGGGTTGATCCAGAAGACGCCGTGCCCGCGGACGGTGAAGCGGACCTCGTCCTCGGAGTGCGTGTGCTCCTTGTCGAACTTCGCGAGCATCGCGTCCAGGTTTGGCGTGTCGGGCGACACGTTGATCACGTCCGCCGTGACGTAGTTACCCTCCTTCTTGAGCCGTTCGATCTCCGGCGCGTACGCGGCGAGGATTTCCTCGGCCTCCGCCTCCGGCCCGATGCGGCCCTCGACCTCCCACCGCTCGTGCCAGATGCCGTACGGCTTGAGGAACGCGGCGATCTCCGCCGGGTCGTCGAGCTGGGTGTCCGTAGCCGGGATTTTGACGGTGGCCATGGGAAGAGAGGGGTTAAGAGTTAGGGTCTAGGGGCGAGGTCGGTTGCCATGGTCAGCCGGAAGCGTCAACGCCCGGAACGAACCGTGGGCAGCCTATAACCGCTGCCGCCGTCCTTCGCATTCGAACAAGAACTCAAGCGACTCAACACACGCCCGTGCCGCGTCGAGCGTGTCGGCCCAGGTGTAGAGGCCGTGCTTGTTAATCAGGAAGCCGTGGCGGACCGCTTCGTCGTCGGCCTTAAGCCGCTCGCTCAACTCGTCCGACAACGCGGCGATGTCTTGGGTGTTCGGGAAGATGGCGATATCGACCGCCGTGTCGTGGGTGTCGATGCCGGGCAGGGCTTTGAGCATCTCGTAGCCGGCGATCGTTACCACGCCGTTTGGGCCGTGTAAATCCGACAGCAGGGTGCCCCACACGGAGTGCGTGTGGACAATCGCCCCCGCGCCGGCGTGCTTCGCCAGGGCGACGTGCAGCATCGTCTCGGCGGACGACTTCGGCGCCTGCGGCTCAACCGCCTTGCCGAGGTCATCGATCAGCACGAAGTCGTCGGTCGTGAGCCGGTCCTTATGGTGCCCGCTGGCGGTTACCAGCAACTGCAACGGATCTTCTGAAAGCCGCACGCTGTAGTTGCTGCTGGTCGCCAGCGACCACTTCCGCCGGTGCATATCGGCACCCAACGCCACCATCCCCTCCGCCGCCGCGAGGCGAGCGGGCGAGTGGTCCTTGGCGGCAGCCGGCACATGCATCGTCATGCCCACCAGTCTCGCAGAGCGGCGGGCCGATCGTCAACGCGGTGCAGTCTGCAAGGGATTGCGGGCGATTGAGGATCAAACTGCGGCGATTGCTTGATATCCGCGTCGGCGTGAGTTCTAGCAGGCGGTCGCCCGCTAGACCGCTGACTACAATGACGGGCTCCCTTCCAACGCTGTCCTCGCCTAACACGACGCCTTCCATGATCCGCCCGTTACCGCTCGTTCTAGTCTTCCTAGCTTGCCTTGCTCTGCCAACCGCCAGCACGGCTCAGCACAAGATCGCCCCCAACGCCAAGGGCCCGGTCACGCCCGAGCAGCAGGCGGCGCGGGATTGGCGGCATCGTGAGCCCAGCGAGACCCGTGATGTGGCGGATCACGAGTGGGATGCCTACATCCGCCCGGTGCCCGAGTGGTATCAGGACGCCAAGTTCGGCATCTACGCCCACTGGGGGCCGTACAACCAGGGCATGGAGGGGGCCGGCTTCACCGGCATGAACAACAGTTGGTTCGCCAAGTACCTGCATGTCAAAGGGCACCCGTACAACGAGTACCACACCAAGACCTTCGGCCCGCTCAGCGAGAAGGGCTACAGCCACTACTTCAAGACCTTCACCTGCCCCGAGTTCGACCCGGTTGAATGGGCCGACCTGATCGCCGGCAGCGGGGCGCGGTTCGCCGGGCCGGTGGCGATGCACCACGAGGGCTTCGCGATGTGGGACAGCCAGGTCGTCCCTTGGAACGCGATGACGTCCGGCGCGAAGCGTGATATCGCCGGCGAGTTGATCGCCGAGTACCGCAAGCGGGGAATGAAGATCATCTCCAGCTTCCACCACGCCTTCAACGTATCCGGCAATTATTACGGCGGACGTGAGGGGCGACTCGACGACCTGCCGCTGGAGTTCGACTCCGAGCTGAGTGATCCGGCTTACGCCAAGCTGTACGGCAGGTTCGCCACGCAAGCCGACGCCGAGCGGTACTGGTTCGAGGTCCTCCAAGAGTACATCACGAAGTACCGCCCCGAGCAGCTCTGGTTCGATGGCGGCCTCGGCCGCTTGAGCGAGGAGAGCCGCTTCAAGCTGACGAAGTTCTACTACGACTTCTGCGACCGCGAGGGGATCGAAGGGATCATCTCACAAAAGAAAGACCAGATCCCACGCCGGGTCTCGTTGTTCGACTACGAGCGGGGCGGGGCACGGGAGATCTTGCCGCGCACCTGGCAGACCGACGATAGCCCCGGCCCCTGGATGTATATCAACACGGCCGAGTTCAAAGGGGCCGAGTGGGTCACCCAGTTGCTGGTCGATATCGCCAGCAAGAACGGCGTGCTGTTGCTCAATATCTGCCCGCTCGCGGACGGGTCGATCCACCCGGACCAGCAGGCCATGCTCCGCGAGGTCGGCGACTGGATGCGCGTCAACGGCGAGGCGGTCTATGGCAGCCGCCCGTGGCATGTCCACTACCAAGGGAGCCACCCGCATTCCTACGCCGGCGACAAGGAGGTCTCGCACAGCTTCGTGACGTTCGGCCCCGATGACTTCCGCTTCACCCGCAGCAAAGACGGCCACACGCTGTACGCCTTCGCGATGGGTAAGCCCGCCGGCGAGGTCGTGATCGATTCCCTCAAAGCCAGCCAACTCGGCCCCGAGTCGGGCGCGATGCTGTTAGGAAGCAACCGCGTGGTGCCGCTGGAGACCGGCGACGACGGCCGCATCGTGCTGCCGATCGACAAACTGCTCGAAGGCAATCGCAGCCCATTGAAAGGCCCGCTGGTCTTCAAGATCATCGGCCTGAAGTAGGAAGACCAGCAACACGATGTCGGCCTCATCGGGAGGGCGAGGCTCCCGCCGAGCCACGCGCCGGGTACCCGCTACAAGCTCGGCAGGAGCCTCGCCCTCCCAGGGGGCTTCACGCTCCTCGACGCAATCTATCCTCCCTCTCGATGATGGACCGATGACCGCCTGGGACGCCGAAGCCGAGAAGGTCGTGCCAGCAAGCCACATGCCCGCTCGGCCAACGCGCGAAGAGCTGGACGAGTAGGCTGCCCCATGCCTGCGTGTCTGGCTTCATCCGTTGCACATCCTACTGAGATCGCGGAGGTAAGCGATCGCTTGGTCGAGGTCAGAAGCCTCGATCCCGGGCTGGCGTCCGGCGCGGTCACATTCGCCCAGCAAGACGAGCTCCCCATAGCTCTCGCAAGCTTTCAGGCGTCGCAGTTTTCGCCAGCCGATGGTTCCGTCGGCGACTGTGTGGGCCGTCATATGATGCTCGATCAGCCACGCGGTTCGCTCGGTGATGATTCCTTCGAGGGCTTCCAGCCCGGCTGCGACATGGTCCGTCGGATCGATCCCCTTGCCAACATCATGCAGCAGGGCCGCTGTAAGGAACTCTTCGTCGTAGGCGAGAGCACCACAGGCACGGTCGAAGACTTGCAGGCTATGGTAGAGGGCGTCTCCCTCGGGGTGGAACTCGGGGTTCTGGTTGGCATACTCCAGCGGCAGCAGCAACGCCTCGTAGGCACCGAAGCGATCGACCTCTTCATCCGCGTCAGCAAGCGCTTGCTCCAAATCCAGTTCGGGGTATTCGGTGTTGAGGAACTGTTCGAGCTGCGCTACGCTGGCCTTCTCGATCGCTCGTCCCGTGATGGTACTCTTGAAGGTATGGCGTGCTTCGGCCGAGGAGTAGACCGTGAGCTCGAAAGGGTACTCACCCAGTAAATGAATGTGGCGGTAGACATGCTCTTGCCCGTCTTTGCGGATCTGCTTGCGCTCAACCTCGTAGGCATAACCTGCTGCCTCGAGGGTGCGGGCTACCGAGTCGAGGCTGTCCGAGAAAACATGCAGGTCGATATCGGAGCCTTGCCGGATGTGCCCAGTGAGCACGCTGCCAATTAGGCGTGGCTTAAACCGGGAGAGCAAACGCATCATCCGCAGCGCAGCGAGTCGCATTTGTTGCAGACTCTCGCTCCGCTTGTCGCCTTCGTAGAGTCGGGCAAACAACTGCACCTGATCGCGTATTTCCGCATTGCTCGGCAGGTCATTGGGTTTGGCCCAGCCGCGACAGAGTCGCCGAGCCGCCTTCATCTTCGCCTGGTAATACTCAGATTCCTGGCGGTCATACATCAAGCGGGCCGCCTCCCAGGCGATCCGCCGCCGCAACTTCGAACTCTCCACGTCAAACGCCGTAAGCCCAAGAACCGGCGTGGGGGCATGAGGATAATAGCTGGATCGTTAAATCGATCGATTGCTCACCCAGCATAGAAAACGGTTGTGTTCTTAGCACCACGAATTGCATTGATTTGATGACCTTTGAAACCAGAATCTAGCGATTGGACATTAAGTCATCGACAACCCGACTTAGATTTGCATTTGACTGGCCAAAGACTGATTCGATGGTGCGCGGGATGTGCGATAATTGGAATGGCTAGCCGTCTGGTGCTGATTAGCGTGGGTAGGCGTTCGAGTCGTTGGCATGCGACAAAACGCAAAGCGTTACGCCGCAACGACTTCGCCTCGCCGGACGGCCCTATTGCCCGGATGCCGCCGCGTTGCGGTGCGACAGTACCGTGCGACAAAACGTTTTGGCCACCGCTGAAATGGGCTGCTGGCCGTTCACTCGGCGAGCGGGAGCAGCTCGATCTTGCGGAACTCGGTCGGGTGGGTCTCGGCCTGGATCGAGATCGTGCCGCTCTCGAGCAGCGTGCCGTTGTCGAGTTGCGGCTGCGAGTATTCGATCACGACCTCTCCCTCGGCGAGGTGCTTGATCGATTGGCTGCCGCGGACCTCGAGTTCGACGGTGACCCATTCGTCGCCGTGGTAGGTCGGGCCGTCGGCCTCGATCACATGACGCTTGGTCAATTCGCCATCAAGGATCAACTGCGTGCCGGGCGTGCAGATATTGAGCGTGCCACGCGGCTTGCCGTTGCCGAGCCCGCCGAGCAGTTGGACCTCGATGCTGTTCGGGAAGCTCTGGTCGAGTTCGAGCTCGCTCGGCGCTTGGCCGTGGATCATCAGCCCGTTGTTCCGCTTCGCCCACGCCGGCCCGCCCGCCAGTTGCTCGCCGACGAAGCGATACTCGACCCGGAGCCGATAGTGCGAGTAAGGCGTCTCGTAGAACAGGTGGCCGAACTCGCCGTCGAACCGATCCCAATTGGCATAGTCGACCTTCAGCACCCCGTCGTCGACCCGGAAGGTGTCTCGATAGTTGACGCCAAGCTCCTGTGTGACGAACTTCGGTGTCCAGCCGGTCAAGTCGCGGCCGTTGAAGAGCTGGACCCATTCGCTGCCAGTCTCTTCGGTCGCCGGTGAGTCGGCGTGGCACAGCGAAGCCGTTAGCACGCAAAGCAGGGCCAGCAAGGCGATCGACCACCGGGGGGAGAGATTCATTCGATTCGGAGCGGCAAGAGACAAAGGCTGATGAGACCACAGTGTAGCCCGAATGGTCAGGCCAGTTGCCGCACCGGCACGCCGCGATCGGCCATGAGCCGCTTGGTCTCGGCGATGGTGTACTCGCCGAAGTGGAAGATGCTCGCCGCGAGGGCCGCGGAGGCCTTGCCTTCGAGGATGGCGTCGGCGAGGTGCTCCGGCTTGCCGGCCCCGCCGCTGGCGACCACCGGGATGCTCACCGCCTCGGCCACTGCGCGGGTGATCTCCAGGTCGTAGCCGTCCTTGGTGCCGTCGGCGTCCATGCAGGTCAGCACGATCTCGCCGGCCCCCAGCCGCTCAACCTCCTGCGCCCACGCGACCGCCTCAAGCCCGGTCGGCGTGCGGCCGCCGCTGATGTAGACCTCCCAGAAGTCGTCTGGTTGTTCACTCCCCCGGCTAACGCCCGGGGGCTCGCTGAGAGCCGCTGGCGCGTCATTCCCCATTCCGCCGTCCCCATTCCGCCTTCGTTTGGGGTCGATGTTGACCACGGTCGCACACGAACCGAACGCCCGGCTGACCTCGGTGATCAGCTCCGGCGTGCGGACGGCGGCCGAGTTGATGCTGACCTTCTCGGCGCCGGCCTGGATCAGCCGCCGCACGTCGTCGAGCGTCCGAATCCCCCCGCCGACGGTGAACGGCATGAAGCACTCCTCGGCGACATGGCGGACCATCTCGGCCGTGATATCGCGGCTCTCGTGGCTGGCGGTGATATCGAGGAAGACCAGCTCGTCGGCGCCCTCGGCCTCGTATCGCTTGGCGACATCGACCGGATCGCCCGCATCGCGGAGGTTGACGAAGTTGGTGCCTTTGACAACACGGCCCCGATCGACATCGAGGCAAGGGATCACACGAGCGGCGAGCATGGGCGAGCGGTGGGTCAGCCGTAGAAGTAATACAGGAAGTGAAAGAATAAGGGAGCGGCGTACGTGAGGCTATCGACTCGGTCGAGCACGCCGCCGTGGCCGGGCAGCAGCGTGCCCGAGTCTTTCACGCCGAGGTCGCGTTTCAGGGCGCTCATCGCCAAGTCGCCGAAGAACCCGCCAACGCCGACCAGCAAGCCAGCCGCCAACGCGTACGGCCATGTCATGAAGGTGAGAAGCGGCCCAATCAGGGCCGACAACACACCGGTCGTGGCGACGCCGCCGAGCAGTCCGGCCCAGGTCTTGCCGGGGCTGACCGACGGGGCGACCTTGCGGCGGCCCAGGCTCTTGCCCCACAGGTACTGGGCCACGTCGTTGAACTGCGTCAGCAGGATCAGCAGCACCAACAAGCCGGCCCCGGGGTGTTGGCGTGCCATTTCGGAGGGCCAGTCGAGCGGGGCTCGGGGCTCCGAGCCGACCTCCATCGACAGCGTGTAAGCGGCATGGGAGAGGCTGAAGACGGTCACCATCACGCCCCAGTGCATCGTCGAGAGCGCGGTGACAAACCCCTCGGTCACGCCGCCCAGCAGGGCGCGGGCCGGCAACGCCAAGAAGACATAAACCGGCACGAAGACGAGAAACATCTCGTACCAGCCGATCGCCACCCAAAGGTACTGGAGCGGGATCGCGGCATACGCCCACCAACGTAGTCGGTGATCGGTTTCGCGGGTCGGAACGAGCCCGAGGAACTCACGCAGTGCCAGACCGCTGACCGCTGCGAAGAAGACCACGGCTGTCAGCCGATCGATCACCAACGACGCGGCGAACAACGCGACGATCACCCACCAAGTGCGGACTCGGGCATCGAGTTCGGCGAAGTCTTTGCTGGGGTACCGTTTCTTCAGGGTCACAACGGCGAGCGACGCCACGATCAACGCGGCGAAGACCGCCAGCAACGCGATTGTGACTTCGGTCGGGAGCCAACGAAACGTCATGCGGCCTCCCCGTCGCGCAGCCGTTGGGCGATGAGTAGCAACCGCCGGACCGCCGTGACGACTCCGCCCCCGACGATAAGCCACAATCCGCCCGCCATCAGCCCATGGCCGCCGGCGAAGCTCGGCTGCCAAGCGATCGGCGTCGCGGCGCAGTACAGGGCCACTGCCGTGACGATCGCCATGCGGTGTTGCTTGGCCATCGGTCCGGCGAAGGCTTGGCCGGCACCGGTCGAGGCGCCTATCGCCCGGACATAGGCAACGAACAAAGCAACGATCGCCGCCGCCGCCCCGAGCCATGGATCACCGCCGAGGGCGTAGCCCGCGCCGACCAGGATCGCCGTATCCGACACCCGGTCGGGCACCTCGTTGTAGAGCTCGCCGGTTGGTGTCTTCTTGCCCCCTTCCACGGCGACCAGGCCGTCGAGAAGGTTGGCGATCAATCGACCTTGAATCATCAAGACCGCCGCGACCCAAAGGCCGCGTTCGGCCGACTCGCTCATCGCCTGCGAGGTTGCTGCCAGCGCGAGCCCCGCCAGGCACCCGAAGACGATGCTGGAGACCGAGATCATATTCGGGGTCACGCCGGTCGAGGCGAGCCACGCTGCCAGTCTTTGGAACAGCGTCCAGCGGCGTGTGGCGACCGGTCGACGGTTGGGGGCGTCGGTCATCGTCGTGTCGTCTCACTTGCCCATGAGGTACATGCCTGCCACCAGGGCGGCCATGCCGGCGTAGTTGATCGGTTTGATCGGCGTGCCGTAAGCGGCCATCCCGATCAGGGCGGCCCAGATGAACGTCGTCGCATAGATCGGGTACAGGACGCTCAGCGAGCCGCCCCGTTTGAACGCGGCCACGAACAGCACCATCACGCCGACGTAGCAGCCGACGCCAATCAGCAGCCGCCAGTTGGTGAGGTAGCTCCCAACCGACCCGCCCGCTGACTCGGCCCCGGACTTGTAGAGGAACTGCCCGACCGCCCCCAGCAGCGAAGCGGCGAGGAACATCACGATCGAAGCAACCGGCGTCGTCGCAGGGGGTGGCATGGTCTCGCCTCAGATAGAACCGGACAGGAAGGATTCTCAAGGCCCGCAGTATAGCTGCCGCGGATTCACCCGGTCGGTCTTGCCGATCGTGAAACACCACCGGCAGACCCGCGTTGGACCGGTTCGTGCCCGCACTCCGGCAAACTCTCCAGGAACAGCCGGCCATAGGCTTTGGTCTCAACCCGTGGGTCGAGCACCACAACCGTTCCCTTGTCACGTTTCGTGCGGATCAAGCGGCCGAAGCCTTGCTTGAACTTGAGCACGGCCTCGGGGAGTTGGTAGTCGTTGAACGGGCTGCCGCCGGCGGTGCGGATCGCCTCGAGCCGGGCCTCCAAGAGCGGGCGGTCGGGCACGCTGAACGGAAGTTTGGCGATGATCACAAGCTGGAGCGCATCGCCCGGCACATCGACTCCCTGCCAGAAGCTGTCGGTCCCTAGCAGCACGCTGCGGGGGTTCTTCTTGAACTCCTCGACCATCTGCGTGCGGGGCGTGCCGTCGGCTTGTGAGAGCAGCCGCAGGTTCCACTCGGCGAGGAATGGCGTCAGCATGTTGGCGGTGCGTCGCAGGTGCTCGTAGCTCGTGAAGAGCACGAACGCGCGACCGTCGGTCTGCTTGACGTGGTGCTGGATCCGCTCGACGCAGGCCCGTTCGTACGCGACCCGGTCGCCCGACGGGTCCGGCATGTCGCGGTAAGTGACAAGATTCGCTTGCTTCGAGTAATCGAACGGGCTGCCGAGCTGGATCGAATCGGCTTGTGTCAGGCCGACGCGGGATTGGAAGAACTCGAAACGAGAATCACCTCGTTGCGATTCCTGATCAATCCGCCGCGAGCCCACGACGCTAGTCGTGGGAGCAATCCCAGAGTTTCCTAACTCCCCCGACTGGCGTCGGGGGCTCGCCGACTTGCCGCCGACGGCCAGGGTTGCGCTGGTTAGCACGACCGTCGAGACCGTCTCAAAGAGCTGGTCCCGCAACGCGGGGCCGATATCGAGCGGCGCAGCGCCGAGCGAGACGCGCGGCATGCCCCGGCGCGTTGTCTTCGCGTCCATCCAGTAGACGGCGCTTGGGTCGGTCTGGGTCCGCCACGATTCGAGCGCGCCGGCCAGGTTGTTCAAGCGGTCGTGCGCGGCCAAGTAGTCCTGGCGTTCGACCTCGTTGATCATCTTGTCGGCCGCTTGCTTCACTTTGCGTGCCAGCACGAGCAGCTCGCCGCCGAGCGTCGCATCGACCAGTTCGGGCTGCGTGACCCGTCCGTTCTTAGGGCCACTCTTCGCGCCCCACTCCCACAAGGCTCCGAAGAACTCGTCCGACGCCACCCGGCACGCATCGACCTGCTGCATCGCCTGGACGAGGTTCGGCCCGACGAGCAGGCCCTTCTGCGTGCGGTCGTTGTAGAGCTTGTTGAGCAGGTAATCGACTTGGCCGACCGTGACGTTGAGGCCCAAGTGATCGCCGGCGACGCCTTCGACGGTGTGCGCCTCGTCCAGGACAACGATGTCGTAGTCCGGCAGCAGGCTCGCCCCGTGCTGGCGCAACGCGATATCGCTGAACAGCAACGCATGGTTCACCACGAGCACCTGAGCGTGCTGCATCCGTCGGCGGGCGGCGTAGTAGTGGCACTTGCTATGGGTCGGGCAGCGGCGGCCGAGGCAGTTGCCCGAATCGCTCTGCACCTCGTCCCAGACGGCCGGGTCGGGCGCACGGGCTAGGTCGGCCAGGGAGCCATCGGCGGTCTCTTCGGTCCAACGCTTGAGTTCGCGGAGCTCGGCGATCTGGTCATCACGATCGAAGAGGGAGCTGGCACGGCTCATCGCCGCGTCGAGCCGTCGGAGCGAGACATAGTTCCGCCGGCCCTTCACAAGCACGGCCGAGAACTCTCGTGGGATGACCGAATTGAGCAGCGGAAGGTCCTTGGCGATGAGCTGCTCTTGCAAGGCGATCGTATGTGTCGAGACGACCACCCGCCGCGGCTTCTTCTTCTCAGCGAGCCGGCGACGTGAGTCGTCGGTGGGTTCCGGGTCGTTATCTCCGGCGACTGACGACGTCGGCTCTCCGGTTGGATTGGGAGCCTCGGTCGCCGCGAGGATCGCCGGGACCAGATAGGCGAAGCTCTTGCCGACGCCGGTGCCCGCCTCGGCGATCAGGTGCCGCTTGCCACGGATAGCCCGCTCGACCGCCTCGGCCATGGCGAGCTGCTCGGGCCGGTCCTCGTAGTCCTTGAGGCGGCGAGCGATCGATCCTTCCGGGCCGAGGACATCGGCGACGTTCAGCGGTTTGTCCTGCGGCGTGGGTTCATCCATGACTCACTTAGGATAACAAGATTCGACCGAAGCCGGACGGGTCCTGTTCCCGATCTTCGCCGCAGCGAACAAGCGATGCTCGGGAGGGCGAGGCTCCCGCCGAGCCACGCGCCGGGTACCCGCTCCAAGGCTCGGCAGGAGCCTCGCCCTCCCGATTACTCAGGCTGCCAAGTGATCACGCCCTCATCCGGGCTGCTCGCCGTCGCGTAAAGCCTCTTTGGGATCCGCCCGGCGAGGTAGCTATCGCGGCCCGCTTCGCAGGCGGCCTTCATCGCGCCGGCCATGCGGAGCGGGTCCTTGGCGTGGGCGATCGCCGTGTTCAGCAGGATGCCGTCGACGCCGAGTTCCATGGCGGCCGCGACGTCGGACGCCGCACCGACGCCCGCATCGACGATCACCGGGTAGGTCGGGTCGTCTTCCTTGAGGTACTCCAAGCAGATCGTCAGGTTGTTGCGATTGAGCACGCCCTGGCCTGAGCCGATCGGGCTGCCCGCGGGCATCACGCTCGCCGCACCGGCCTCCTTCAAACGCTTGGCAACGACCGGGTCGTCGCTCGTGTAGACCAACACATCGAAGCCGTCGGCGGCGAGCTGCTCGGTCGCCTTGACGGTCTCGATCGGATCGGGGAGGAGCGTCCGCTTGTCGGCGAGGCATTCGAGCTTCACCCAATCCGCGCCCGGGTTGCCCAGGTCGCTCAAGATCTCCCGCCCCAGCCGCGCGACCCGCACGGCGTCTTCCGCATTGAAGCAGCCGGCCGTGTTCGGCAGGATCGTGTAGCGATCCAGGTCGATGAAATCGAGCAGGTTGTTCCCGTCCGCGTCGATCAGCCGCTCCCGCCGCACCGCGACCGTGATGCAATCGCTGCCCGAAGCGGCCAAGCACTCGGCCATCTCTTGGTGCGTGGCGTACTTGCCGGTGCCGACGATCAGGCGGCTGGCGAGCGTGTGAGAACCGATGACGAGCGCGGGGTCGGACATGTTCGCGGGTGGGCAGCCGGCCTTCGGCCAAGGGGGAAGGCGGAATGGGGAAGGCGGAAAGATGCGGTGCTAACTCTAACTATCATGGCGGTCCCGCCGGCTGATCGGAAGCGGCCGAGGCCGACCCCCAAGAACCGCCTCTCACAATCCGCCGTCCGCCCTCGTCCTTCTGCCTTCGATTCACCCGCCGCCAACCAGCGTGACGACCTCCAGCCGATCGCCTTCTTCGAGGACGGTCGAGCCATGCTCGGCGCGAGGAATCACCTGCAGATTGCGTTCGACCGCGACGCCCTTCATGCGAACATCGAGCAGCTCAAGCAAGTCGGCGATGGTCGTGCCATCGGGGATTTCGCGGTCTTCGCCATTCACCAAGAGTTGCATGTCTCGTCGTACGTTTAGAGCGTAGGACCGGGAGCCGAGCCTTGAAGCGTGTACCCGGGTTCGGCTCGGCAGGAGCCTCGCCCTCCCGGGCGCGTCTGCCTACTCCTAATCATTGATCCCGGACGAACTCGGTCCGCAGGCTCGCCTTGGCGAGCGGGATGAACGTGCCGAATTGTGGCTTGCGGGCCGATTGGTTGGTGCGGCTGTAGGGCAGGGCGTAGACGACCATCTGGCCGCTGGTCGCCTCGACCACGTAGAGGACCGTCCGTGCGAGCCGGCCGCCGGCCCCGCCGCCCATGTCGCGGGCTTGGCCGGTGACCATCAGGTACTTCGGATTCTTGACCGCGCCGGCGGCGAAGTCGTTGGCGATGTTGTATTGGTAGTAGGCGTTGAAGCCGGGGCCGCGGTTATTGAGCACGGCCCCTTTGAGGTCGCCGGTGAGGAAGTCGAGGAAGAAGAGCCCTTCGGTTCCGTCTTCCACGTAGCCGGTCGCAATCACGAAGTTGTCGTGCGACTGGCTCGCCGTGGCGTGTGCCTTGAGCTCAGGCAGCGACAGCCCCTCCGGCAGGAACTGCTCGGCCAACGTCGCATCGGGTGCCACTGGGCTGTCTTGCGATAGCCACATGCCGCCCGCCAAACCGCTGGCAAGGCAGGCAACGGCGAGCAACCAGACGTTCACTCGGGGGTTCGTGGGGGCCTTCATCCGACCGGGCTCCAAGAGGAATAGCGTTCCAACGCGACGAAACCGATCGTACCGTCTGCCAAGGAAAGAGGCCAGCCAAGACCCCAACAGTGAGCTGATGACGCCAGTCGTCGGAGTGGAGTGAGTTCTTGGTTCCTCCGACGACTGGCGTCGTCGGCTCACCATTGATTTGCGGGTGGGTCGGCTTGCTACTCGCGGCTGCTGCCGGCGAAGCGCCAGAGGTAGTAAAGCAGAATCAGGACCGATTGCAGCGTGGCCGCCACGTAGGTCCAAGCCGCCGCGTTCAGGACACGATTCACGGCGCCCATCTGACCCGCTGGCACGATCTGGTGCTCGACCAGTTGTCGCTTCGCTCGGTTGCTGGCATCGAACTCGACCGGCAGGTTGATCAATTGGAAGAACACAACGGCAGAGAACGCCGCGATCCCGGCCCAGACCAAGCCGACCCCGAGGGTCGGAATCCGGGCGCTCAGAAACGCCCCGCCGAAGATCATCCACATGCCCAGGCCGCTGCCGAAGCTGGCCGCCGGCACCGCGGCGTTGCGGATCACCAGCGGGGCGTACTGCTTAGCGTGTTGCAGGGCGTGGCCCGCCTCGTGGGCGGCGATGCCGACGGCGGCCATCGTTCGCGCGCCATAGACCCCCTCGCTTAGCCGGAGCACCCGATCGCGTGGGTCGTAATGGTCGGTCAGTTCGCCGGCGATCGGCTCGATGCCGACATTCTGGAGACCGGCCGAATCGAGCAGGTGCCGCGCGGCGGCCGCCCCGCTGAGCCGGGCCGGCTCTTGCGACGCGCTGGCGTAAGCACTCTTCGTTCGTGCCTGGGCCCACATCGCCAGCAGGAAAGCGGGGGCGATGAACAGAAAGTAGTACGGGTCGAAAATCATAGTGGTTGCTAGCGATTGGTGGGCCGCAACGCGGCCCGCATGGTTTGGGGTGAGTTCAACTCACTAGTACGCTAGGCACGGTCGGCTGGTTCGCCAGCCGGTTTTGCTGGGGGAGTGAGGGTCGGACCGCTCCCCGGCGTTGTAGGTGACTCGTCGGCCCCCTCGGATGGTGGGATGCCCGGCGGCGGGGTCGGTTGCGGCACGATCCGCAGGTTCGGCAGCCGCCCCGTGCTGAGCTGCGAGAACATCTGCATGAACGGCTTCCAGAGCTGCTCGCCGACGACTTTCGCTACCGGTTGATTGCGCTCGTAGAGACCCTCCGCGTTGATCGCATTGACTTGGATGAGGCCGTTGCCGCGGCCGCCCGGCACGAAGCTGAGCTCGTCGCCCGTCAGGTACGCCATTGGCCGCCCGTCGGTATCGACCAGGATCATCCGCGAGCAGACGATCTGATCGGCGCGGGTCTGCTTGAGCAGCTTGTCACGCAGCGCCGCCCCCAGGGCGAGGAAGAGCAGCGGGTAGATGATCCAGCGTTCGCGATCATTCATCAGACGCGTCGCCTGCGGGTTGGGTGGCTGGCTCGGTGACCGTCGGAGCGGCTTGCCCCGTGTCGCCCGGCCGGCGGAAAACGAGGCGGCCGAAGCGGCGATCGGCCGATTGCTCACGGAGCGTGAACGCCTCGCCCTCTTTAAAGAACTCTAGGTCGAATCGCCGGCGGACCGGCTTTTCGCCCTCGGTGGCCGGTTCGATCTCGATCTCGAGCTGGGCCCGTCGCCCCTCGAGGGGCGTGATGCCCCACTGACCGGTCAGCTCCTGTTCGCCGGCGAGGGAGAGCGTCGCCCCGCCGAGTTCGCCGAGCCGCATCGTGACGCGAGTCTCGGCGGCTTGGGTCTCGAGGTCGGTGACCGGCGCCTTGGCGATCGCGGCGGCGATCTCGGGGTCGTCGGCGGTGAGCTGTTTGCCCCCGGCCCGGGCGGGCCACTCACGCACGATCCGCTCGGCCGCGGTCTCGGGCCGCCCGACCCACTCGCCGACGAGCCGTTGCGACATGGACAACGCCCCGTCACAACCGGCGATCGACAGGGCAGCCAAGCCGATGCACAGCAACGGCAGGGGGCAGGAACGACGCATCGGCGAGGGCTCGTGGCAGGAGGGAGCGGCGAACCCCCAGTTTAGGTCCCCCGCCACGGTTCCCGAAACCCGGGTGGAGTGATCGCGCTCAGTAAGCGGTAGAGCGTGGCTCAGGATCACTCATTGATGCGATCGGCGGATTCTTGTTCCACGGGGGCACCGCCGGGGGCACCGAGGCTTTCCTGCTGAAGGCCGTTTGCCGGATTGGGTTGCCCGGTTATCGCCTGCTGGATCGTGGGGCCGAACGAGAACAGCACGCCGGCGAGCAGGCTCAGCAGGCAGAAGAGCAAGAAACCGTGCACCAGCACGGCGATCCAAGCGGTCCCGGGCAGCCATGGCGGGCTGCCGGCTGGTTCGCCCGTCTGCCGGGCGATCAAGTCTTGGTTTTCGACGGCCGCTTCACGCCATTTGGACCACGCCTTCCGCAGTTTGGTGAGCTTGCTGGTGGACCGCCCGGCCGCCGCGAAGACTGAACTGGTCTTACGTTTGGTAGCGCGCTTCTCACTCTTCGCAATCAGCAGCAGGACGACCCGGTAGATCGGCTCAACGGCGAGCATCGGCAACCCGATGATCGACCAGACCAATTCGCCCTTTCGACTGTCGAGTTCACGCCGCGCGTCTTGTAGTTGTTTCTCGGTTGGCGCTCTGCCACGCTTCACGGCCTTCGGCGTGTCGTCTTGTGGCGGGTCTTCGATCGGCGGGTCGAGCTCGGCCGGCTTCGAGGCGGGCGTGAACTCCGGGGACGCGGCTTCCTCTTCGGGCGGCGGCAGGAACTTATCCCGCACCGGGTCCATCAGCTCCTCGATCTGCTGCCGAGAGAGCGGGCCGCACAGGTACGACATCGCCCAACGGGTGTGGAAGACGCGTGGCTGATCCTCGTGGACATTGTTCATCAGGAAAACCCGGCTCCCCACACCGGCGAGGGTCTTCTCCATGGCTTGCTTGTCGAACGTGCTGCCCGCCTGGGCCGACGCCCCTTCGAGTCCCTCCATGACCCGCATCTTGTCGCGCTCGGTCTGCAAGCGGCCGAGGAACCAAGTGCCCGCGTTCGAGAGCCCTTTGTAATCGAGGTCGACCGGGTTCTGCGTTGCCAGCACACACCCCAACCCGAACGCCCGCGCCTGCTTGAGCAGCGTGAGCATCGGCGTCTTGCTGGGCGGGTTCGCGCTCGGCGGGAAGTAGCCGAAGACCTCGTCCATATAGAGCAGGCAACGCAGCGAGCCGGTGCCGGGCTGCGTCCGCATCCAGGCGAGGATCTCATTCAGCAGGATCGTGACGAAGAACATCCGCTGCGAGTCGTCGAGGTGGGCGATCGAGATGATCGACAGCCGCGGCTTCCTGAAACCCTTCTCGTCCGGCGGGGCATAGTAGAGCTGATCGACATTGAGCGGCTGGCCTTCCATCCAGCCGGCGAACGACGGGCTCGCCAGCAGGTTGTTCAAGTCCATCGCCAACTTGGTGCGGTCCTTCTCCGGGTAGAAGGTGTCCAAGTCCATCACGCCGACCGAATCGAAAGGCGGCGATTGGATCTCGCCGATCATCTCCTTGATCGAGAGATCCTTGCCCTTCTCCCAGGAGGTCTTTAGCACTGTCGACAGGAAGATATGCTCACGGCTGCGAACCGGATCGGCATCGATTCCCAGCAGGGCCAACAAGCCAGACACGGCCGACTGCACCCGTTCGCGGAATGCGTCGGCGTCTTTCACCAAAGCCTTAGGCGGGGCGTCGAAGCTCTTCAGCACCGTCATCGGGATGCCGTGCGACGCCCCCGGCGTGAAGATCAACCGCTCGACCGAGTCGTTGTACTTCTGAATCCGCTCGGGACCTTGGTCCCAGCTCGCCAGCCCGTTCTTCCAAAGCTCGGCGGTCTTCTCGGCGAACACTTCGGGCGAATCCCCCTTGCGGGCGGCGACCGATTCATCGACCCACGGCCGGAAACTCTTAGCGTCGAGGTCCGGAAACCCGAGCAGAAGGTTTCCGAGGTCGCCCTTCGGATCGATACAGATCGCCGGCACGCCATCGAGGGCCGCCTCTTCGAGCAGCGAGAGGCAGAGCCCGGTCTTCCCACTGCCGGTCATGCCGACGCAGACGGCGTGGGTGGTCAGGTCCTTCGATTTATAAAGCAGCGGCTCCGGAGCCGTCTCACCGGTAGCCAGATCGTGCTCACGGCCCAGATAGAAGTGGTTGCGGGAATCGATATCGGGCATGGTCAGCAATCGGAATCGAAGAGTCGAACAAGAAGCAGGCCTGGCGGGACGCTGCGAGCAGCAATCCGGCCAGGCCTGTGTTGTGAGCTAGCGGCCGCTTTACTTCAAGATCGACTGCAACATCGCGACGATCTGGCCACCGCCCTTGCTCTTGAGGTAGTCGATCAGGGCCGAGGCGAACTGGCTGACCATGCCGGTGTCGAGTCCCAGCTTGTCGAAGCCGCCGGCCAACGCCCCGAGGTCGCCGAGCTTGTCCGCGATATCGCCCATGCCGAGCGCCCCGGCGACACTCCCCAAGCCGGACATGATGCCCCCGCCGGTTGAGCCCTCGGCCTCGGCGGCCGGGGCGGCGTTGATCAGGGCATCGACGTCGTCGGGAAGCAGGTCGTTGAGCTGCGAGAAGTCGCCCGCGCCGAGCTTCTCCTTGGCCATCTGCAACAGCAGGCCGGCACCGCCCTGGGCCTGTTCGTTAGAGACACCGAGTTGGGAGGTCAACTGTTCAATCAAAGACATAGCGAAGCCGGGCGAGTTCGGTGGGCGAGGAAGGCGTGCGAGTGGCCAACGTTAGCCACGCCGAAGAACCTAACGCCCACGGCCACGCAAGCCAATCAAGCGGCGGAACGCCGCACCGGATGGCAACGTTGGCGTCGCGAAGAACAGGCGGCCCGATGGGCAACCTTAAGCATGCGGAAGAGGACGCCGCAAATACATGGTGGCCGAGAGATGGCGGCTCCGCAGTGCCGAGCCGCGACCAAGAGAAGGGTGGCTGAGGGGTCTCGAACCCCCGACCTCCGGAATCACAATCCGGACGACTCGGATTCTAAGTTGTTGGGTAGCGAAGGAGTTACGTCGAGTAGCTGTGACGGTTGCACCAATGGTTGCACCAGCGACGCCGATCTGGTGCGAATCGCGGCCAGTCTTCGGGACCAGCTAAGCGGTGCTGAGTTGCTGCGACTCGCCGAGTTGCTGATGGCAGACGCCAACTAGAGAGGGGGGGAGGGTCTTTTTCTGCGGCCGTCGCTCTGCAGACCGTAGTAGGACCTTCGTAGATTTTTTGGCAATAAACCGGGGTTCCCCGTTTCATTAATAGTTGAGGCTGAGCATGGATAGCGACACGAACTACGATCCACCCGACCACCTGAGCGATCGCGCCGCCGCCCTTTGGAGCGACGTGGTCCCGCGCCGAGCCAAGACGCCCCGCCGTGTCGCGATGGTCCAAACCGCCTTAGAAGCTCTCGACCGGGCCGACGCGTCGCGGCGAGCCGTCGAGGTTGCCGGCATGACGACCACCACCAAGACCACCGGCGCGGTCCACGTTCACCCACTACTCAAGGTCGAGCGGGAAAGCCGGGCGCAGTTCACCAAGCTGTGGTCCGGCCTGAACCTGCACCACGAATACGCCGCCGGCGATCGGTAGGGTGACTCGACGCGACGGTATTCGTGCCAGGCTATGCAGAGAGAGAGGGAGCCCCCCGATAATCGCTACGGCCGTCTTTGGTTCGATGGGTCGAGCGGGGAAGGTCAGTCCCGCCTGTTGGAAAGGACCCTGCCGGCCTGGCGACACAACCACCACCGGAATTACCCCTAGCGTACGTGGAAAGTCTCCCGGATCGGGGGCTACGCCTACCCCACCGGGTACCCCTGGAAAGAACCTAGACCCCCGGGGGGCTTAGGTTCTTCCCGCGGGCCCCCACGGGGTGGTCGGAGACCGCGATCGAGCGACTTTTACGTGCCAGCGCGGCGGCAAATGGGTAAGTAAACGCGCCGACCCCCGAGGTCTCGGCGGCGAACAACGACTGGCAGCAAGCCGCTCGGGTACGGTACATTCATTCACTGGGGATAGGGTCGCTCCCGAACGGCGGTTTCCTGGCCGCCTTCCCCCTTTGAATGTCAGGGACTTGTAGACCGCAACCAGGACGCGGTGTGATGGCTGATGAGAATAATGCTGAGCGGCTCGATGCGCTGAGACGGTATCTTGGTGACCTACCCGACGCGCTCAATCCCAGCCGACAGCGAGGGGGAGTTTACGACTTTCGGACGCAGGTCTTGGAACCGTGTCGAACATGGCTAGCTAGGTTGATGACGCTGGCCGGCGAGTGCGGTCCTATACTACGAAACCCAGTCGCCGGCGAAGGGCTCGATTCTGCTTGGGTACGTTCTCTCTGTGGTTATCTGGCCGGCTTCGAGGAGGTCGCCAAGACCGCGGGACTAGGCGAAGCCTTGTCTCGTTATCACGATGACCTCGGGATGAAGATCCAGGAGTGCCATTACGTCGCCTACACGGTCGTGAAGCTTCGGCAGTCCTATACGCCGGGCGGGATCGCGGGGCTGTTGGCCGGAGGTGAAACGGATCCGTTTGATCGCATTCGAGAAATCGCCAACGAGTGTGAAACACTGTGGGCCGAAGCCAGTTTGCCGCCGTACGAGCGGACAGGTGCTCTTGAGATACAAAACGCCAAAACAGCCGCACGGCGAGAGCTAGATAAGACGGACCACTCTTTGCGAGAAGAGACCGGCAAACTGTTCCTGCGCGCCACGGATGATCTGCTGATCCCCGATAGCCTGCGGTGCGACGAGTCATTCGCCGACACCGTTTATCGAGCCTTCCGTGGCGGATACATCAGCGGCGTTGAGTTGTTCGAGCGGCTGGTTACCGATTGGCTCCCGAAGCAGCGAGAGGGCTACGGCGGCAAGAATTGGGAATACCCCGGTGCCGCCGAAGACGACGCGAAGCGGTACAACCTCGGCGTTCGTCGGGCGCGGTGTGCGATCGCGTTGGCTGATGCGCTTTCTCCGCGGTCTGCTGCTGCCGATGAATTGCTGAAGATGGCGCAGGAAGCTGCTGCAGAGAAGTCAAGGCAAGCCGATCGTGAAGCACGCTTCGAGGGGCGGTACGAGAACCACTTCCGCCCCTACGACGCCGTGTGGCTCGACCTACAGCATGCTCCATGCAACCCCGTGGCGGATAAACCGCTCGATCCGGAATGGTTGGTCGAACGGCTCACTACGTTAGCGGGGCGGGCCAGATCGCTCGACGAGTTCGACGGCGGGACAGGCGAAATCGATCGGCTACGATGGCTTCGAAACAGCCCGCCAGCGATTGACAACCGAATTGCCAGGGCGTTCGCCGTGGCGATTTCGGCCGCCGTGGAGGGGGACTTCAACCGTGATGCGGCCACAGCTGTGTGTGGCATGTTGGAGTCGCATCCGGGCAACGAACTCCGGGCTCTCTACCGAGCCTACCCGCCGAGCGACACAAGGCCGCGGTTCGAGCCGATGAATAAGGCTGCGAACATGAAGCCACACGAACAGGTTGGAACCGTTGCATGGCTAGTCAGCGAACTTTCGAGCGTCGAATGGTATGCCCAGCGAGCCGCCGAATTCGGCGCGAAGATCGTCGGCCCTGTAGTCAAGGGAACCGTCGAGGAACACTACCGGATGAAGCAGCGTGAAGAAGCTGCCGACCGCGAAACGCATAAGAAGAGAATTGCCGACGCCGACGGAGCGGAGGAACTGCGAGCGTGGCTCAACTACAACGATATCACCTGGATGAAAGCGGGTGTAGAGAAGCAACGTGACAGGCTATTCGTAGAGCAGGGAATAGCCCGCGTTGAAGCAGATGCTCTGTCGCTCAACGAGTTCCTAAGCCGTTTGCGTGAGCCGTGTGCAAACACTAGTGCAGCACGCCCTACACATTCGTCGTTGAACAAAAACGTCGGAAATCTCATCGACCGGCTGATTGCTGGTCCTGACGATGTCGAACTATCGTCCGAAGAGCGTGCGTCCGTGGAAGCGTATCTGAAGCAACCCGTTTCGCTGAGCGCGATTCAGCGAGAGAAACGTGAGGCGGGCGAATCCGCGACCCAAGCAAGGCGGAATAAGTTGAAACTGGTCCTCGACTTCAATCGCCGTTTGCAGGGCAAGTCGAGCGAATCGTCGCAGGGGCCGAATGCCACCGAAGAACCCGCGACGTACGACGATGACAATCTTCCGCAGTCCGTCGATGAGTTAGAGCAAGCAACACCGAAGCTGGATCGGGAGAACGGTAAGTGGGTGAAAAACAAAAGAGCAGCAGAGCTTGAAGGGTTGGAGATCGGAACGCTCTCGGACTATCGCGTCCCCGGCGAGAAGACTGACGATCAGATGTTCGGGCGTGACAAGGACGGGCGCATTTGGCGGCGTGAGGGCACTCCGAAGTCGCACCCTTGGTACCTCCGAGATAGTCTCCGGTCGGAAGCGAAATCATAGAAAAAACCGCCGATTCGGCAGTTTCGCCGATTCGGCTTTGTCACACAGAGAGCGGATAACTCCAGCACGCAGACGGCAACTCCGCCGCTCTGTGATGTTCACCCAGGAGTAATTCGCGATGCCTGTTTCACCCCAGCCGCCGGCGACTCTGCCGCCGGCCAAGTTTCTTGACGCCGAGGGCTGTGCCGCTCGGTATGGCTTCTCGCCCGAGCATTGGCGGCGGCTCGTTGACGCCGGCAAGGCGCCCGCTCCGCGTCGGTTCGGGCGGCTGGTCCGTTGGCCCGAGGCCGGGCTCGATGAGTGGGATGCCGCCGGCAATCCGGTCGTTCGAGTCGTCAAAGGGGGCCCGCGATGACCAACTACTACCGAGACCTGGACCAGCCGCCGAATCCCGATGTCTGGCCCGTCGATCGAGCCGCTTTGCAGCAGCAGGGCAAGCGGCGGCGCGATGCCGGCATGGCAGCGGCTGCCGACGCGAAGGACCTGCGGATTCGGGCCGGCAAGGTCGCGATGCTCGACGCGTTGCTCCGTTCGTCGGACGGCACCGCCACGATCGACGATGCCACGCCACCGGACGACCTACGCGAAGCCTTCGCCGATGGCGGTTGCTGGCGAGGGAGCGTGACTCGATCGCTGGCAAAGGACGGCCTGATCGAGAAGGTCGCAGCCGGGCCGAGCGTTCGCCCGTCGCGGCATGCCGGCTTGCGACACGTTTGGCGATTGACCGATCGGCAAGCCGCGATCGTCCATCGGAGCCGCCTCATGGCCGCCGTGCAAGCCGCTCTGCCGGCGGGGTCGCTCAAGACGATGCCGCTCGCACCAAAAAGCGAAACGCCGCCCGTGACCTTTGGCGAGGCATCGACGGGCGGCGCTTCGAGATACTCAAACCCCAACAGGAAGGATTCGAGCGATGGGCAAGCTAACTGAGATTCTAGCGTCTGGCGGCTTCGGTGGCGATGACTTCGCCGGGCGTTGGCAGACCACCGAAGCGGCGGGCGAGTTCGGCCCGCTCCCGCCCGGCGAGTACGTCGCGGTCGCCGAGCGGGGCGAGCTAACAACCGTCGGCACCAAGGAAACGCCGAGCTACAAGCTTACGTTTCGAGTCGCCGAGGGCGGTCATGGCGGTCGGCTGTTCTGGCACGATATCTGGTTGACTCCGGCCGCGCTGCCGCAGGCGAAGCGCGACCTCGGCAAGCTCGGCGTGACTGACCCGGACCAACTCGAAGGGCCGCTGCCCGAGGGGATCGTCTGCAAGGTCCGGCTCGCACTACGGCGGGATGACGACGGCACCGAGCGCAACCGGGTGGTCCGTTTCGACGTGCTCCGATTCGAGAAGCCGGCCGCTGATCCGTTTGCACCTGGTGAGCCGGAAGCGTCAGCGCCCGGAGTAACGATACCGGGGGGTCACCATGCCGAATGACAACGCGATGGCCTACGGGTTTCGCGTTGTCGGCGGGTGCTACGGCCCGAGGCGGCTTGTCGATTGGCAAGCCGCCCTGGCCGGGCACGCCGAGTGCGACCCGCGGGCCGAAACAGATCGGGAGAGCTACCTCAGCGCATTCACGTTCACCGACGAATTGCGCAAGAACCTCACCGCGACTGGCACCACGAAGGGCTACAGCGGGCCGTGTGGCGCGTCGTGGCTTTGGTTCGACCTAGACGACCCTGACGACGCGGCCCGCGCCCTCGACGCCGCTAGGCGGCTTGGTGCGGGGCTGGTCGATCGGTACATGATGGAGGGCGACGACCTGCTGGTTTTCTACTCCGGCTCGAAGGGATTTCACGTCGGTATGCCGATGACTCTGTGCGGCTCGCCGGCGGCTTCCGATTCGTTTCATCGGGTCGCACGCCGGTTCGCCGAGGCAACCGCGGCTCGACTCAGGCTGACGATCGACACGGGCGTTTACGACCGGGTGCGATTGTTTCGTGCGCCAAACAGCCGTCACCCGAAAACAGGCCGCCACAAACGGCGGCTCACGTTTGACGAACTGATGGGCCTGCGGTTCGACGCGATCCTTCGGACAGCGGAGTTGCCCGAGCCATTTGACTTGCCATCGGTACCGTCGCTCGACTTAACAGCAGCAGCCGACTGGCAAGCCGCTGAGGGAGCGGTCGATGCCGATGACCAGGCAAGGCACCAGCGTCGAGCGACCAAGGCCGGCGCAACGCTCAACCGTCAGACGCTTGATTTTATCCGCGACGGTGCCAACGCCGGCGACCGTCACCGGCTGCTGTACTCCGCGGCGGCCAATCTGGCCGAGTTCGGTGCCAGCTACGCCCTGGCGTTCGCGGTGCTGAGCGAGGCGGCCCTCGATAGCGGCCTCGCACCGTCCGAGGTGGCACGGCAAATCCGTTGTGGCGTCGAAGGGGGCAAAGCATGAGCAACCAATATGAAACGGCCGGCGATCTATTGGGCGGCTGGCGTGACGACCTGCTGACGGGCGAACGTCCGCCGCGTTGGGAAGTGGGGCCGACAGTCTTCGATTCGGTCGAACTCGGCCCTGGCTTGGTGATGCTGCTCGGCGGCGCGCCGGAGGCAGGTAAAACCGCACTGGCCATGCAATGGGCATTCGACGCCCTACGACTGTCGCCCGAGTTGCGAGCTTTGGTGGTGAACGTCGAGACCGCTCCGGCGACGTTGCTGGATCGGCAGCTAGCGCGGCTGTCCGGCATTCCATTGGCGACGATCCGCGGTCGGGAGTTCGGCGAGTTACACGGCGAGCGGTTGGCCCTTGGTTTCGATGCGATCGAAGCGGTCGCCGATCGGCTGGCGTTTCTTGAACCGCCGTTCGATCTGCCGAGCATTGCAACCGCGGCCGACGACTTCGGCGCTGACCTGCTGGTGCTTGACTATGCCCAGCGTATCGACGCCGGGCCGCATGCCGACAAACGCAACGCGGTCAACGTGCTGATGGACTACCTACGGCGGTTCGCCGGGGCGGGCGTTGGCGTCCTGGCCCTGGCCGCCGTCGGCCGCACGAAGGACGCCAAAGGCCGCAGCAGCTACGCCGCGGAGGGGCTCGGCTTGGCAAGTTTTCGGGAGTCGTCCGAACTGGAGTTCGGTTGTGACAGCGCCTACATGCTGAGCCGCGGCCGCAGCCCTGAAGAAGCCGATCTGCGGTGCCTCAAGAATCGCCACGGCGAGCCCCGCGACCTGCGGCTGCGGTTCGATGGTGGTCTCCAGCGTTTCGAGGGGCAGGAATTCGACGGCAAGGCAACGGCTGAAGCGGCAAGTGAAACGCTCGTCAAGTTGTGTGGTACGGACGGAGGGTGCGTGGCATGACAAGCGATCCAACGCTCCGAGGTTGCGAGGTGCTCCCGCCAATGCACCCGGCGAATCCACCAATCACGGCGCCGAACGGTGCCCACAAATCCAGCGCCTTAAAAAGGAAGCTTCTGGCCGGTTCGGAGTGCTCAACCGGTTCGCTGATGAAGGGGCGCGGCTAGTGGATACGACAGCCCAAGCGTGCTGGTGGATTCTTTACCGAGAGACCAAGCCCGACGGCCTCGCCACGGTCTCGCACCAGCGGGTCGCGGCGTGCATCGGCCTCAGCCGCAAGACGGTGACCCGAGCGATGGGGCGGCTCGAAGCGGCCGGCCTGCTAACGATCGTCCGGCACGGCGGCTGGCAACGCGGCCCCAATACCTTCCGCCTGCATTCAACCCCCAAAGCATCAGCACCCAAGCCCCGCGGGCGTCCCCTCGCCAAGGGCCAAACCGAGCCCGTTCCTAGCCCCGCCGATGACCCATCAACCAGAAACCAGAAGGCCGTGGGCTTCTGACGTTGCTCCGCAACGAAGCCACGGCCACCAAGAAAAGGCCCCGTCAATGCCCGTTGATACCAACGTGATGACCGATCTACGCCGCCGTTGGAAGAGAGCCCCCGTTCCCCCTGACTATAGCAAACTGGCGGACACGTCCATGATCGGCTGCCCGCTGGACCACCGCGACCCGACCGGCTGGAAGTATACGCCCGACCCGAAGCGATCCGGCTATCGCCGCGTCGAGTGCGGCTTCTGCGGGCGGTTCTATGGCTACGCTCCTCCGGAGGGGCCGAAACGTCGCCATTGTCGCTGACTCGGGCGTTTTGGCTTAGGATAAAGGCCCCGAATCCGGCTGCGATATTCCAACTTCTACGATCGGACTCCGATGAAACGTTCTACTTTGAACCACGGTCTGCTGGCTTGCCTATTCGGGCTGTCGCTCGGCGGAGAAGCGTCTGCCTTCGAGATGGTGATCAACATCCCGCCAGCGAACTCGATCAATGGCATCGAGTCGAACACGCAAGTGAATGTGCTGGAAGGAGCCGACCTCTTCCGTCTCACCATCCCGTCAGGGCTGTCAGGAGTGGAGGTCAATGTTCTGGGAGGAACGATACAGAATGACCTTCGCGCCGGGGACGCTGACCGGCTCGTCATCGACGGTGGTGCGATCGGATCGGCCTCGAATTCGACAGGTGCAACCGGGCGGTCGGTGCTCGTCACAGGCGGTACGCTGGGTTTTCTGTCAGCCACCCAAGACTTGACGATTGAGGGTGGATCGATCGCGTTCGCCTTCGCCAACGTAGCGAACCAAGCCAACATTAGCGGCGGTTCGATCGATCGATTGCGAACGGGCGACGCCGCCAGCACTGTGATCCGCGGCGGCCGGGTGGGTCAGCTTGGGGTACGCCCGGGAAGCGGATCAACCACGCTCCGTGGAGGCGACTTCAGGCTCAACGGCCAGCCCGCTGCGGGGCCAATCACTTTTGGCACCAATTCACAGGACGGGAATCAGACGCTAACCGGTGTGCTGGAAGACGGATCGACTTTCGTCTACGGCTCATTCGGCGTGACGCCCTTCGCCGACACGCTCCGCGATGTCACGCTTGTCGAAGTGGGGATCCCGAATGCGGACCCCTTGATCGATCTAGCGACCGATCAAGTTCCGAACGGCCTCCGAGCCGGGCAGACGCTGTTCGCCCACGCCGGCGACCACCTCGGCGACAACTTCCATGCAAACGAGGCGACACTCAATCTGGGGGCAGGATCGCTAGGACGCTACACGAAGATGCTAGGCGGTGAGCTGCGGATTGACGGCGGTTCCGTGGGTAGCAATCTCGGCATCGCGGGCACGTCCCTTGTTCTTCGTGAGGGGGCGATCGAGGAACGATTCAGCGCGGTGGAAGGATCCACGGTCACGATTGAGGATGGAGTCGTGGAGAACCAGGTGTATCTTCGCAACAGTCGACTTGTCATGAACGGCGGACGACTTGTGGCAAGTCAATTCGGTAGATCCACCCTTTCGGCTTTCCAAAGCGAGGTGGTCATCGCTGGGGGAGAGATCGAAGAAATCGATGCCGGGGAATCGTCCGTCGAGGTCTCCGGCGGCCTGATCCACCGCTTGAGTTTCCGTTCCTCCACCACCACCCTTGATATCTCGGGTGGGCATGTTCGTGACCTGTCGTCCGCTGGTCAAACAGCAATCCGCGGCGGTCGTATTGGTAAGTTAACGGGCGAGGCCGAACTGTTTGGCGAGTTCAAAGTGAATGGCATCCCGGCCTCGGGACCGACCATCTTGTCGCCTAGCTCTGTGCTCACGGGTGTGCTGAGCGATGGCTCGTCGATCGTTCTGTCTCCTTTGCTGGGTGACACACGCTTCACCTTGGAACTTAGCACCGTGCCGGTCCCGCCGGTCGGGCCGGGCCTGATCATTGCGCCGATCGACCCGATCCCGAATGGCATCCGTGATGGTCAGACGCTGATCGTAGGACCGAGGAGTGATACCGGGGCGGACTTCGTATCGATCGATGCCAACCTAAATGTCGCTGGGGGAACCTTAGGTGAGGACACTGTTGTGACGGGCGGCGTGGCAACCGTATCAGCGGGCCAGGTTGGTTCGCAGCTTACCGCTCTCCGCGGAGCAACCGTGGTGGTCACTGGCGGAACGGTTGGTGGAACGGCTAGCCAGCCACAGCAAATTACACGGATCCTCAATAGCAGCACCCTCACGGTGCTGGGCGGAAGCATCGCTGATACCCTTCAGATCGGGGGCACCGCTACATTGAATGCTGACGGAGGCCAGCTGAGCAGGGTGAGGCCATCCCGGGGAGCCATCGTCACAGTAGGCGGAAACGCAACCGTTGGTCTGATCGATGATAGTTTCACCGACTATGACGATGAGGCCCGAACTTCCTTGCTGATTGACGGAGGGACCGTTGAGAATGTCAGCCTGAGCGAACCAAGCGACGTGATCGTTCAGGGAGGTGTGATTAATCAGGGCTTGTCTATCAGCGGCAACTCAACGGCGCACATCAGTGGCGGACAGATGAGAGGGTTCGGTGCCGGAGCTGGGGCAACGATTGTCATGACGGGCGGTATCGTGACCGACACGGTTGGTGCTGCCGGTACGCAAATCGGTCTTAGTGATGCCATTCTAGGTGAGTTAATCCTCACCGGTGGTGAAGTAGGAGTTGTGTCTGCAGGCAAGAACGGCATTGTCAACGTCGAAGGCGGCGTCGTACGGGGCGAACTGCAGGCCGAGGCAAGAAGTTCCGGTGGTCGAGCTGTCATCAACATGAGCGGGGGCGAAGTACGAGGGCTCCTGTTTTCCCGACGCAACCTAATCAAAGAAGGTGGTACGTTGAATCTGAGCGGCGGGACGGTTTACCGCGGATTCGATGTCGGCCTGAACTCCGACGATGCCGACGCGATTGTCGATGTTTCGGGTGGCGTTTTCGGCCGTGAAAGCCGCGTTCGCAGCGGTAGCACGATGCGGCTCCGCGGCGGGGAATTCTTGCTCAACGGGACGCCCGTCAATGGCCAGGTGGATGTCTCAGGCGACTACACGCTCACCGGCACACTGACCGATGGTTCTGTCGTGGTACTCTCCTCGGCAGCCGGTGACGAGTTCGACGCCGGCACCCTCGAACTGGTTAACGAAGCAATCCCACCGACATCACCGCTGGTGATCAATTCGCCAGCCGACCCTACACCCCGCGGTCTGCGCGCCGGGCAGACGCTCAACCTGGACTCGGGGGCGAGCCTCGGACGGCACTTCGCCGCGGTTGGGGCAACGCTCAATGTGACCGGTGGCGATATCGGGTACGGCTTGGAGCTGGTTGATACTCAGGCGACGATCTCAAACGGGTCGATTGGTGAAGCGGCTTTCCTCCATAGCGGCTCGACCCTCAACGTCGATGGCGGAGAAGTCGGCCCGGGAACCGTGACCCACAACGGAGCGACGCTCAACCTGTCAGGCGGCCGGCTCGGGGAAGACTCAGAGTTTGCGGCGGGCAGCACGTTCGTTATGACCGGCGGGACAACCTCTGCCGGGCTCTCGATTGGTGGGGACGCCGTTATCAGTGGCGGCGTCATCGCTCGTCGCATCGCGATTGATCGCGACGCGACGGTCGAACTTATCGGAGGTGATTTCCGCTTCAATGGGGTGCCGGTAGAAGGGGATGTCGAAGTTCAGCTTAGCTTCTTCCCTCGTGGGCAGTCGCTGACAGGCGTACTGGCCGATGGAACGCCTTTCCTGCTCGGAAGAGAGGATCGAATCGATGGATCAGTCTTGCGCTTTACGAACACCAATCTGCCAGACGCCCCGACCACGACGATCAATGCTCCGATCGACGCGGTCCCCAACGGGCTTCGTGCCGGCCAGACGCTCAATCTCAACGCGGGGGCGGCGACCGTCAACGACTTCACTGCGATCGAAGCAACCATCAACGTCAACGGCGGCACGGTTGGCGAACGCCTCGAAATGATCGACAGCCGCATCCGAATCCGCGGAGGCACTGTCCAGGACGACGCTTTGGTCTACGGCGCTTCGGTCCTTACTCTGCACAACGGTGAGGTGGGCGACGGTCTAGTTATCGAACCGGGGCCGGTCGTCGTGAATCAGCTTGGGGGCACGCTTGGCACCACCTTTCTCAGCGGCGACACGGTGATGAATATCTCGGGCGGCGACTTTAGCGCACAAAACAACGGCTTCCACAGCCCGGAATCTTGGGCTCCTGAAGGCTCAACAGTCGATCTTTACGGTCTTGCTTTCAGTCAGGGGCTCATCGATCTCACGGCCGAGCTCATGTTGGGCGAGTCTCTGACGATCACTGATCTCGGAACCGAGCTGAGTGGCGTACTTGGTGATGGTTCCAATTTCCGTTTTCTTACTTCGGCTCGTGGGCGGGTAATCGCCAACGGCGAGGTCACCGTTACCAAGCTCCTACAGGGCGACTTCAACCACGACGGCATCGTCGATGCCGCTGACTACACCGTCTGGCGTGACACGCTCGGACAGGTGGTCGCGATGGGCACCGGGGCTGACCACGACTTCGATGGTGTCATCACCGACGGCGACCGCGAAGTCTGGGCCGCCCGATTCGGCACGACCGTCGAGTCCCTCTTGGCAGCGGGAGCCCTTTCCGTGCCTGAGCCATCGGCACTGGTGTTGTCGCTCGTCCTTGCCGCTCAGGCCGCTACGGTTAGTCGCTACTCCGCTTGCTAAACGAGCCTCACTCACAGAAGAGTAGCGATGGCCACGGTCTACCGCAAAACGGTCACCCGAGCCCTGCCCAACGACGCCCAGCTGTTCACTCGTAAGGGTGAGCAACTCGCTCGCTGGCGTGACCGTAAAGGTGGACGTCGTACGGGTGCCGTTGTCGAGGGCCGCGACGGCTCGCAAAGGGTCCGCATCGAATCAGCGACCTACGTCGCCAAGTACCGCGACGGCTCGGGTGTCGTCCGCGAAGTCTCGACCGGCTGCCGCACGAAGGACGCGGCTCAGGCGGTGCTCCGTGAGCTGGTCGAGCGTGCCGAGAAGGTGCGGGCCGGCGTGGTCTCTGCCACTGAGGACGCGGTGCGTGATTGGCTGGCGGAGCCGGTTGCTGAGTTGCTGGCCGAGTACCTCAACGGCCTGCGGAGCAAACGCCGCAGCGAATCGCATATCGAGGATTGTCGGCGGTTGAACCAACGGCTGTTTCGCGAATGCGGGTTCAACGCGATGCGAGAGATCGCCGCGGCTCCTGTCGAACGATGGCTTGCCGCTCGGAGCGACGAAGGCATGGCCCCACGGACCCGCAACAGCTACCTGCAAGCACTACGCGGCTTCTGCCGTTGGTGTGTCGAGGCGGGCCGGCTTGCGGCAGACCCCACGGGGCGGATCGGCAAGCTAGACGAGGCGACCGATCGACGGATTCGACGCCGTTCGATGACGGCCGATGAACTGCGGCGTATGCTCTACGTTGCTCGCTGGCGACCGCTTGCCGAGTACGGAAGGCAAACCGTCGCGAAGGATGCAAGCAAGAGGACCGGCAAACGGGACACCTGGAAGCTGGCCCCGCTGAGCTTCGACGAACTGCCAGCCGCCCTCGAATTGGCTCAACAACGACTGGCCAAGAACCCCGATTTCCTAGCCAAGCTCGACGCCCGAGGCCGTAATCGCTCGCTGGTCTACAAGACGTTGGTGCTCACGGGCCTGCGGCGGGGTGAGCTTGCCTCGCTCACGGTGGGCTCGCTGTCGCTCGAATCGGAACCGGCCTATCTGACACTCGAAGCAGGCAACGCTAAGAACCACCAGCGGGCCGAGATTCCGCTCCGCGAAGACCTAGCCGACGACCTACGGCTGTGGCTCTCAGAGAAGCGGGCTGCGCACTGCGGTGAAACGGGCGAATCCGTCGGTGTGCTATCGTTGGCAACCGGTGAGCCGGCTCGAATGCCCGCTGCCACGCCCTTATTCGACGTGCCGCGACAGTTGGTCAAGGCGCTCGACCGCGATCTAGCCGCGGCTGGCATTGCCAAGCGGGATGACCGGGGCCACACGCTCGACGTGCACGCCCTGCGGCATTCTTTTGGCTCCCTGCTCTCGGCGGGCGGAGTCGCCCCCAGGACGGCGCAGGCGGCCCTGCGGCACTCGTCGATCGATCTGACCATGAATGTCTACACCGACCCCCGGGTGCTCGACGTGGCTGGCGCTCTCGGCTCGCTGCCTTCGTTGCCGCTGGGTGGCTCGCCCAACGACCGCCAGCAACTACGGGCGACCGGGACCAGCGATCACCGTGCAGCCGATCCAGAGCCCAAGGGTTTCGTTGCACCAACGGTTGCACCAAATTCTGAGAATTGGTGCAACGAACAGCCAACTGCTGACAGGAGCGACGGGAGCCCGCCGTGGCCGGCGCATGAGAAAACCCCAACGAAACAAGCCGTTTCGCGGGGTTTGCAAAGGGTGGCTGAGGGGTCTCGAACCCCCGACCTCCGGAATCACAATCCGGCGCTCTAACCAACTGAGCTACAGCCACCACCGTTGCGGGGTCAACAAGCGGCCGATTGCTCGGCAGGCTTTCCCGCTACCCGTCTCAATATGCTATCGACCGGCTATTGGGCCGGTCAACGCCCGGGGCTCGTGGTTACCCGGTCAGGCCGTCGTTCAGCGGCGGGCGAGCTTCCAGGCCAAGCCGAAACCGACCGCGATCCCGGCCGCGAATGCCACGGTCATCGACGGCATCTCGAAGGTCGTGAGGTGGGCGACCAAGTACATCGAGGCGGGCATCGGCGGGGCTCCAGCTAGCGGGGGAAGGTGGTTGCGAGTCGCGATAGCCTACTGACCCGGCAGGCCCAGGACAAGTTCGCCCGGGGTGATACGCCCATCCAGGCCGACCCCGTTACTCGGCAACCCGGAATCCCTGAAGGAAAGCCCGGAACTGCCGATCGAGCGTGTCGAGCGAGCGGCCGGTCTGACGGGCCAGTTCCTCGCCGTCGGGGCGACCCGAGTAGACGGCCCGCAGCGTGCGGGTGAGGGCTTCGGGAGCAGCGTCCTCGCCGTGGAGGAGCATCGCGACGATCCCGGCCGATTGGGCGTACACGGCAGGCAGGTCGGCGAGGCGTTGCAGGTCCGACTGGCCCATCGGGGTGAGTTCGGCCAACGGCAACGCGGGGCCGCCGGCGACTGCCGAGGGCAAGCGTCCTTGGGCCGGGTTGCCGAGCGTATAGCGTGGCTCGCCGGCGACCGGGGCAAGCATCTCGAAATAACACGCCACGCCCTCGACGAGCCAGAAGTTCGCCTCGCGCCCCGCGCCGCGTTTGCCCGGGCCGTTCTCTGAGAAGAGCTGGTGCGTCGCCTCGTGGTAGAGCGTGGCTAGGCGGCTGTCGGCGTCGGTGGTGTCTTCGGAGTGGTAGAAGTGCGCTTGGTGGGAGTCGTCGAAGTAGATGCCGAGGGTTTGAGCGATCCGCGGTTGGCGGCGTTTCAAATGCTGGACATAGCCTGCCTCGTCGCGGTGGTAGTAGACCCGCATCGGGCGTGGCTTCTTGCGAGCGGCTCGCTCGCCCGCGAAGAGGGCTTTCACCTCTTTCTCGGAGAGCCAGTAGCCCGCGAACCGTTGCCGCCAGACCTGGAAGAGGCCTTCGAGTTCCGCCGCCAGCCGAACGCCCTCATCGAGCGAGTGGTTGGTCGTGACCGCGAAGTGATCGGTGCGAACGGTCCAGCCGTTGTCGATCGCGGCTCGCTTGTCGGCGTCGGCGTCGGCCGATATCCAACGACGCCCGATGCGTCGCTCGCCCGCCTCGTAACGCGGCACCTCGTCGGGCTTCAGCCAGCCGAAGCGGGGGTGCCAGCGATAGCCGCGACGCCGCATCTTGGCTTGGTGGGGGGTGAGCCACTCGCCATCGACCAACTCGTACCCCAAGACGCGCCGGGCCTCGGCGTGTTGTGGGTCGGCGAGCAAGGCCTCGGTTGTGAGCCGGAACGCTTGGGTCGCTTCACCTAACTCGGCGGCCGACTTGGCTTGGACAAAGAGGGCTTCCGCCTTCGATGGTTCGGCTGGGGTCGCTTGAGCGGCAGCCGTATATAGGTCGGGCACAACCGAGATCGATTGCCCCATCCAGGCACGATTAGCCAGAGCCGCCGGAGCGGCTAAACCAGCGAGAAACAGCGGGATGAGGGCCCAACGGATCATGCTTCCAGCCTACCCCACGCCGTACCGTGGCGGCTCGTTAAAGCTCAGTTCCCACCCGGCGGGGGGTGGGCTGAAATCGGCCTAAACGGATCGTGCGGAACCTCTTTTGAGAAAGTGGCAAGCGAAGTTTGACCGATGGCAAAACCTGCCGTAGATTTCGAATTGTGCCGACCCTTCGGGCGAGGCCAGGACCTGTGTTTTGCTTCGCCGGTCGGCGTTCCCGAGAACCCTTGGTTTTCGGGACGGGGATCGGCGGAGTTTTTATTGAGTTGGGCCGCCGCAAGCTGCACGGTGTGGCGTGTCCGAAGCTGGCTTGAAGCTTGCGACCGACTTTTTGCGTGCACTGAGGATTGAAGCGTTGACTGGTACCGTTAAGAAGCTGACCGAGAAGGGTTTTGGGTTCATCGAGGGTCAGGGGGGAGACATCTTCTTCCACTGCTCCAGCGTTGTGGGCGAGGCGGGCTATGACGGCCTGCGTGAAGGCCAGACCGTTGAGTACACCGAAGGCCAGGGACCGAAGGGCCCCCGCGCCGAGAACGTCACGCCGGTCGATTGATCGTCCTGACGACAACTGAAAACAACGCCGCCCGGGGTCGCACGAAGCGACCCCGGGCGTTTTCTTAGAGTGAGAGGTTGGTTTCGAGACGCATTCACATAAACAAAGTCAGCGAGCCCACGACGCCAGTCGTGGGAGTGAACGCGGAGAGAGGTCTCACGCAAAGGCGCGAAGGCACAGGGAAAGCTCAGTCATTGCGGAGAGCCAGCAAATCGGGGTGTTTCTCTTGAAGCTCCGCAGCATAGGGGGTCAAGAAATCGATCGCGTCGGCTTCGACAGCTTCAATGGTGCCATAGAAGCCACCAACTGCGTCGTCGTAGTTGTGATCAAGCAGATAGATCCGTTGTTGGCACGCAGATAAGCCTTCGGGTACGTCATCGGACAGCTCTTGACCGATCCAGAAGAGGGAGCGGATTGCACTCTCCAAGCTGATTCGCTTCTCCAGGAACAAGACGCCGAGGAAGCCGATTGGGTAGCGATGCTCGCTCTTACCGAGAGTCTTTGAACCAAGGCTTCCTAGTAAATCGAGAACCGCATATTCGTCGGTGCTGCGCAGTATTGAGAGCTCAAGCAACGCGTCGGGTGGTACGTCGATCGCATCGATATGGCGATCGGCCCAATTCTCGATGTCAGCTTTCTCGAAGTAGCCGGCTTGAAAACCAACCCAAAGCACCTCGGCCTCGATCCCTAGTTGGCCGGCCATCCTTGCGCCTTCGCGGCTTTGCGTGAGACTCTTCCCGAACTCCCACGACTGGCGTCGTGGGCTCGCAGCAACTCGCTGTGGCTTTGTTTCTCTGCAGCTCCGCGGCTCTGCGCGAACCCTTCCAAGCTGAACGGTCGAAGCCGATCCGGCCAGCCGCCCCGACCAAGCTTGGTCGGGGTTACGAGCCGTCTCTTATTCCCGCTTCCACCTTCCCAATTCCCACTTCCTTTCAGTCTCCTTGCTCGGCCATCGCGGCATCGAACTGCACGTTGCTGGGGGCGAAGTCGATGACTCGTTTCACGAACTCGGCCGCTTCCTTAGCACCGTGCTGCCGGTCCATGCCGCAGTCTTCCCATTCGACCGATAGGGGGCCTTGGTAGCCGATCACGTTCAGCGCCCGGGCGATCTCCTCGAAGTTCACGCCGCCGCGTCCCGGCGAGCGGAAGTCCCAGCCGCGGCGGGGGTCGCCGAAGTTGTAGTGGCTGGCCAGGATGCCGGTCTTGCCGTTGAGCGTGACCAACGCGTCCTTCACATGGACGTGGTACTGCCGGTCCGGGAACGCCCGGATGAACTCGACCGGATCGACGCCCTGCCAGATGAGGTGGCTCGGGTCGAAGTTGAAGCCGAACGCTTCGCGATGGTTGACCGCTTCGAGCGCCCGTTGGGCGGTGTAGATATCGAAGGCGATCTCGGTCGGGTGGACCTCCAACGCGAACTTCACGCCGCACTCGTCGAAGACATCGAGGATCGGGTTCCAGCACTGGGCGAAGAACTCGAAGCCCTCGTCGATCATCGAATCGGGCACCGGCGGGAACGAGTAGAGGAACGGCCAGATGCTCGACCCGGTGAACCCGTTAACGACCGACACGCCGAATTTCTGAGCGGCGCGGGCCGTGTTCTTCATCTCCTCGATGCAACGCTGGTTGACGCCCATCGGATCGCCATCGCCCCAGATCCGCGGCGGCAGGATCGCTTGGTGACGCGGGTCGATCGAGTCGCAAACCCCCTGGCCGGCGAGGTGGTTGCTGATGGCGTGGCACTCCAGGTCGTACCGATCCAGCAACGCCCGCTTCTCAACAACATAGTTCGGGTCGTCGATCGCCTTGTCGACCTCGAAGTGATCTCCCCAGCAGGCGAGTTCCAGGCCGGTGTAGCCGAACCCCTGGGCCATCGGGGCGAGTTCTTCGAGCGGCAGGTCGGCCCATTGGCCGGTGAACAGCGTGACGGGGCGCGACATGGGTGGGGGCTCCTGCGGAGCGAGTCGGGAGTTGAGGGTGGCGAGTCGGGAGTTACTAGCAGGAAACTCACGACTCACGACTCTCGGCCCACTGCTCGCTCGCCGTGCTAGAGTTGAGTTATGAACTGTCGAAGAGCGTGGCTAATCGTTGCGATCGGTTCGATCCTCACCCAGGCGAGCGTTGCCGCTCCGCCGGTGGAGGTTCTGAGCCAGGGCTCACCGCACGGTACCGCGCCCCAGCAGTGGCTTCAACGGTTGGCCGACGCCGGCGCGGGCTCGACACGGATCGTCACCGGCGGGCGTGCGGAGCCGCGGCTAGACGACCTCGGCAAGGTCCGCGGTCACTCGTTGGTGAAGGTCTACGCGGTGCTGACGCGGAGCAACGACCTGCTGCTGCCCGGGCCGGGCGGCGTCGAGAAGTACCGATCGCACGAGCGAGAGAAGCTCGCCGAGTTCTTCCAGCGACTCGAAGCCGATGGCCCCGAGGCGATCACCGCCCCGCGCAACGCGGAGGGGCTCACGCAGGCACAGCTCACCGACCGCTTCGTCCGGCTCAAGAAGCCGATGCCGAAGCTCGAAACGGGCACGACCTTAAAGCAAGCGATCGAACGAGCTTCACGGGCGGGGCGGCTCACCATCGAGATCGACCCGGCGGTCGAACCAGTCCTCACGAAGCCCGCCGAAGGGGCGACCTCGGTCAATCGCCTGAGCATCGGCGCGGCGTTGCCCGCTTTGCTCAGGGACGAGGGGTTGGCTTTGGTCAGCGAGACGAAGTCGCGATCGACGCTGCGAGTGGTTGCGCTCACGGACGCGGAGCGGCCGCTCCCGGTTGGCTACAAGCCGGAAGGATCGATCAGCAAGACCGCCCCGATCTTGATGGACTTCCTGACGATCGAGATCGAAGGCTACACCTTCGCCGAGGCACTCGACGCGATCCAGCCGCGGCTGCTCTGGAAGGGGGAGCCGATGCCGATCGTCTGGGATCGCTACACCATGCGTGCCAAGGCGATCGACCCGACCGCCACGCAGGTCAAGTTCCCCCGCAAGCGGACATTCTACAAGAAGGTGCTCGACCGGATGGCATTCCAGACGCGGCTGAAAGTGGACCTGCGCGTCGACGAAGCGGGCACGCCGTTCCTCTGGCTGACGCGGTGAAGCCGGGAAGGGCTCCGATCCTGGCGGCCCGCCTTTGTGCCGGCAGCCCCTTCGTGGTTCAATCTACGTTTTCGGATTGTTGGACGAAGGTGCCGAGGCCCATGGCTGATCTGTTACCCCATGTCTGGGGCGAGGTTGAAGTTGCGCCGGGCGAGTCCGCCGAGGTAGCACTCAACGTCTCGGAGAGCTACTCCGGCCTCACGCTGCCAATTCCTCTCTTCGTGCGACGCGGCAAAGAAGACGGACCGGCTGTCTGGGTCAGCGCGGCGTTGCATGGCGACGAACTCAACGGCACCGGCGCCGTGCGGCAGCTCATCGGTGACGAGACACTCCAACTCAAGAGCGGCACGCTTGTCTTGGCCCCGATCCTTAACCTGCTCGGGTTCGACCGGCAGAGCCGCTACCTGCCCGACCGCCGCGACTTGAACCGCTGCTTCCCGGGCACCTCCGGCGGCAGCTTGGCGAGTCGGATGGCGAAGATCTTGTTCCAGCAGATCGTCGGGCGTTGCGACTACGGCATCGACCTGCACACGGCCGCGGTGCGTCGGACCAACTTCCCGAACGTGCGAGCCGACCTGTCGGATCCAAGGGTCGCGGAGCTCGCCCGAGCTTTCGGTGCGGAAGTGATCCTCGACGGGAAAGGCCCCGAGGGCTCGTTCCGGCGCGAGGCTTGCCTGGCGGGCAAGCCGACCATCATCCTCGAAGGGGGCGAGGTCTGGAAGGTTGAGCCAACGGTCGTCGAGTACGCGGTGCGGGGCGTTAGGAATGTGCTTTCGCACCTGAAGATGATCGACCAAGCACCAACACCGCCGCCTTATCAGGTCGAGATCCGCAACACGACCTGGGTCCGCGCCGACCGAGGCGGCTTCCTGCAGATGCACGTCGCGCCGGGCGACACGGTCCGAGAGGGCGATCCGATCGCGACCAACACGAGCCTGGTCGGGACCGTGCTCAACGTGGTGACTTCGCCGACGGATGCGGTCGTGCTTGGCATGACCACGATCCCCTCGATCGCGCCGGGCGACCCGATCTGCCACCTCGGCATGCTGGAGAAGAGCCAACCCGGGCCCGGCCCCCGCGGGATCGAACGCAAGATGGACAAGCTGCCGGACGATCACCTCTTGGGCCGCACGCTCGGCGACCTAGCGACGAATGTCATGGTTACCGACGAGCCCGCGCCCTTCGCGCCGGACGGCATCGACGACAACGACGGCGGCGGCCCGCCTGACGAGGTTTAGTTTCCCGGCCTGCCCCGGAGGGGCGGTAGCACCTCCGGACCGCCAGGGGCTTGCGACCCTCGCTACGCGTTGTTGTCCCTCCGGGACTTTGGAAGGAACACGTCTTTCCCCGTGATTCGTAGGCATGTGGGTTTTCTCGGAAGGAGTCGGTAACACCTTCCCGGGGCTGCCGCTTGGTGTTGCAGAGACGCAACCCACTCGGCCGCCTGAGACGCTCGGCAGACTCAGGCCAAGGCCTTCCCAAGTCACCTGCCGATGCAAGGAAACCTCCCGATGAAGATTCAAACGCTCGCTCTCGCCCTCGCTTCGACGTTCGCCCTGATCGGCTCGGCCAAGGCCGGCGACCTGATGGACGACCTGGCAACGATGGACCTGGCCTCGATCAACGAGTCGTCGGCCGATGTCGAAGAGATCGACCTCGATGCCCTCGACATGGACGCCCTGGAAGCCGACGCGGGCGACGACACCGACGCCATCGAGGCCTGCTTCCGACGCTTCGGCGGGTTCCGTCGGGGTGGCTGGAACCATTGGGGCGGCTACCGCGGCCACGGCTTCCGCTCGTACGGCCACTGCTACAACACGTACAGCTACGCCTGCCATCGCCCGCTGTACTGCTACCGCCCGATCGTCCGGTGCTACTCGCACTGTGCCCCGGTCATCACCAGCTACTGGGGCTGCCACTGAGCCAACGATCCCCCCGGCCTAGCTGAACAACTAAAGCCCGGCCGATCGTTTGATCGGCCGGGCTCTCTTGTGTCTCAACGGTCAAATGCCTTGATCGACGCCGTGAAAGGTTTTCCATGAGTCTCAAGAGACCCGACGCCGAGCGAGGAGCGTGCCTGATGCCAAGAAAACAACGGCCAAGCCAGAGGGCTCGGGAACGGGCAGTTCCTGAGCGTCGCTTTCGATTTCCAAGGCACGAGCTGCCCTTATCCGTAGGGAACGCAGATGCGATAAACTGTATCGATCCGTGAAATTCTCGTAGTCAACGATCGCTTCGATCTCGGCAAGGGGTTCGTATCGTCGGTGATGGTAGTGGTAAGGATCAGTGGCTACCGGCGGGGGGCTCGGAACAAATAGTTCTTCGGCCAGCAGCGGCGACAACCACTCATCCATCTCAACGGCGGCTCCGCCCCATCCGGAGCGATCCAAGCTACTAATCTGCACCGATTGGTCCTGGGCGTACAGCGTGAGCCCACCAGTCGGAGATTCGACGAAGGAAGGAAGTCCTTCACCCTCAAGGGCATTGCGGAGGTGGATCGTGACTGCTGGCAAGCGGGGGTCACCGGATCGATGGCCAGAGTCGTAAAACGTGATTTGGGTCGGCGTGTACCTCGATCGCTGACCGAATTCATCGGCCGGACCTAGCATCGGTGGAGCACTGATTTCAACGTCGCCGGTCGCCGAGTTGTAGCGCAACTCCGGGCCGTTCCCGTAAGCGGGTTCATCGAACGTTGAGGCAACCGGATCAACAAACAGGGCATCGTCCAACTCGCTCGCCTCGATCGGCCATTCGAATGGATCGATAAAGGCGGGCAGTCTCAGGCTAGCCGATAGAGCGCTCTGCAAACCGGCGGAGACAGAGCTAGCACTTAGCACGACGAGAAGTGTCGCAATAGAAGAACGGTAGACCACTTGGGCCTCACTTGATCGGGTTCACGCCCCCCTTTGGCGGAATCGACTATCCGGTGTGATCGGCATTCGGACGGGATGACTTGAGGGCTTGGGGTGACTTTGACGGAGGGCGAGATTGCCGGCCCCCCTACGCTCCGGCGGCTTTTCGGGCTTGAATCAAGGGCCCGCCAGAATGGCTCCGAGACGACCCCTGCTAGCAGCGACCCGATGGCCAAAACGTCCCGCCGCAGCGACGCCACGAAGATGGCGGCCGCCCAGAAAGAGATCTCCGTCAGCGAGTTCTTCGCGAAGAACCGCCATCTGCTCGGGTTCGACAACCCGCGGAAGGCGTTGCTGACCACCGTCAAGGAGGCCGTCGACAACTCGATCGACGCCTGCGAGGAGGCCGGCATCCTGCCCGAGATCTGGGTCCACATCCAGCCGACGACCGCCGGCAAGTACAAGGTCGGCATCCAGGACAACGGCCCGGGCATCCTCAAGAAGCAGATCCCGCTGATCTTCGGCAAGCTGCTCTACGGCTCGAAGTTCCACCGCCTCCGCCAGAGCCGCGGCCAGCAAGGCATCGGCATCAGCGCCGCCGGCATGTATGGCGTGCAGACCACCGGCAAACCGGTGAAGATCATTTCGAAGGTCTCGGTGCGCAAGCCGGCGCACTACTACGAGATCATGATCGACACCAAGCGGAACATCCCGAAGATCCTCAACGGCAAGGGCGACGGCGTCGATATCCCGCCCGGCGAGAAGGGGCAGAAGTATATCGACAAGCACGGCATCGAATGGGTCGAGCAGAAGTCGGGCACACGGGTCACGATCGAGCTCGAAGCGAAGTACGTCCGCGGCCGCGGCAGCGTGGACGAGTACCTCGAACAGACGGCGATCGCCAACCCGCATATCACGCTGCATTACCAGGACCCGGAGGACTATCAATACGATTACCTCCGTAGCACCGACGACCTGCCGCCCGAGCCGAAGGAGATCAAGCCGCACCCTTACGGCACGGAGATCGGCCGGCTGGCGCAGATGCTCGAAGAGGCCGACGCGGGGAGCGTGAGCGAGTTCTTCCGCACGAAGTTCAGCCGGGTCACGCCGGCGGTGGCGAAGCGGATCTGCGAGGGCGCCAAGGTCAGCGCCCGGACCAACGTCCACAAGGTCGAACGCCCGCAGATCGAGGCCCTCTACGACGCGATCCAATCGACCAAGATCTCGCCGCCGGAGACCAACTGCATCTGCCCGATCGGCGAGAACCTGATCCTGCGTGGGCTGCACCACGTGGTGCCGGCCGAGTTCTACGCCGCGGCGACCCGACCGCCGAGCGTCTACCGCGGCAACCCGTTCGTTGTCGAAGTCGGCTTGGCGTATGGCGGTGCGGCGCCGACGCAGAACATCACGATGGACCTGCTGCTGGAGTTGTTGGAAGAGACCGACACGCGCACGGTCCGTCAGTTTTTGATCAACACGTTCAACGGCCTCGGCGGCGAGGCGGCCGACAAGATCGTGAAGGCATCGGGCCTCAAGACCCGCCAGACGCCGACCAAGCTCAAGCCGAAGGAACGCCAGAAGCTGTTCGACGCGATGAAGAATGTGAATGTCGCCGAAGGCCAGCAGATGGAGATCCTGCGATTTGCGAATCGCGTGCCGCTGCAATTCCAACAGGCCGCTTGTGCGGTGACCCAGACGGTCACCGGCACCAACTGGCGAGGCTACGGGCTCAGCCAGAGCCGCGGCGCCCTGCCCAAGGGGCCGGTCCGCCTGATGGTGCATATCGCCAGTGTCTGGGTTCCGTTCACCAGCGAGTCGAAGGAAGCGATCGCCAGCTACCCGGAGATCCAGAAAGAGATCCGCCTCGGCCTACAGGCGGTGGGGCGGAAGCTCGGCATGTTCCTCCGCCGCCGTCAGAAGGCGAAGCAGCAGACCGACCGCCGCGACGTCTTCATGCGTTACCTGAAAGAGGTCGCCGGCGCGGTGAGCGTCATCAACGCCGCCGAAGAGAAAGAGCTCTACGACCAACTGGTGGAGGTCGCCAAGAAACGAACCGCCGACGCCGACGTGAAGCTCGACGACCGCGGCAAGAAGATCGAGGAAGACCCGACCCAACTCGACCTGGGCGAGAACGTGCTGATCGTGAACCCGGCCCACCACGAGGCGGCGATCAACCGAGTGATCACGGCGCCGGAAGAGGCGGAAGAAGCCGAAGCGTAGTATACTGCCAGAGGTTGTCACGCCATCAACGGAGGCCGCTATGGTTCGCATCACGATCGACGAAGCGTTGCAAAAGAAGCTCTTTTCGTCCCAAGAGATCGTCGAGCTGGTTGACGAGTCGGGGAAGTTGCTTGGTCGCCTGCTGCCAAAAGTTGAGAACCCAATGGAGGGATGGGAGCCGGTTAGCCCCCCGCTGTCTGAAGAAGAGTTACAGCGACGCCTCGCATCTGACGAACCCGGTCTCTCGACGAAGCAAGTGATCGAACACCTGCGGTCGCGGACGTGAGCTATACCATCGAGTGGGACACCGAGGCGTTGAGTGACCTCGGGTTGGTTTGGGATCGGTCTTCTTTCAAGCAGCGTGTTGCTATTACCGACGCACTCACCGACCTCGACCGCCTGTTGTCGGCAAGGGCTGATACGGCCGGAGAGTCTCGCTTCCACCCTTCGGTCCGATGGGTCTGTGTGGTGCCGGTCAGCCTGACCGTGTTGGTAAGCGAACGCTTAAGAGTGGCAAAAATCCTTGAGGCCCGTGTTTATAAACGCAAGGCTTGATCGAACCGGTGGCACCACTAACGCCTCTAGTCGCGGAGCTGAACGACCATCGCTGGAGCGTGGCGTCGTTGCTCACCGCCAACTTGCTGCCTCTCGCCGGCGTGTTGTTCCTCGGTTGGCGGGCGTTCGATGTGGTGTTTCTCTACTGGCTCGAAAACGTTGTCATCGGCGCGATCAATGTGTTGAAGATGGCGACCTGCTCGAACGACGTGCGATCGAGCGAACGCTGGCTCCAGCAACTGACCGAGACGCGGCAGGGCAAGCGACCCAGCACGCTCACCGACGAAGCACAAGACGAGGCCTTCCATCTGAACGAAGGCCTCGGAGCGCTTGGCACGAAGCTCTTTTTCATCCCGTTCTTTACGGTTCACTACGGGCTGTTCTGCCTGGTGCACGGCGTCTTCGTTTGCGTCTTGCTGGGCGGTGTTGGACCTTTTGGCGGCGGGATGAATCCTTTCGACGCAGCCTTCGAAGCGTTGGGGCGAGTCGGCATCCTCGTGGCCGTGGCGGCCTTGGTTGTCAGCCACCTCGTCTCGTACTTCACCAACTACCTGGGGCGGGGCGAGTACCGCCGCCTCACGCCGCCCGACCTGATGGCTCAGCCTTATGGGCGGATCGTGGTGCTGCACATCGCCATCGTCTTCGGGGCGTTCCTGGTCGTTGCCTTTGGCTCGCCGGTTTGGCTGCTCGTGCTGCTGGTTGCCGGCAAGACGTGGTACGACCTGAAACTGCACCTCACCACGCACCGAGCGAGTGAGACGGTGGTTGCCTCGACTGCTAGCTAGGCGAGGGTGCCGGTCAGGCAAGCCTTGCCGCTTCGTTATGCGCATCAGGCCGGTCGTGCCGACTGTGCGGGCGCTGCCGGAAACTCTCCCCGCTCCGTTGGTGCCGCGCCGATCGTTGGGGTTAGTCCGGCTGAGCCCGGACGAAAGCGACCGCCCCACGAATGTGTGGGGCAGCAGAGCGATCGGGCAAGGACGCCCGGCGACACTTCGATGCCGCGACCCTCGGTCAACGCGACAAAGCAAGGAGGCTTCCGATGCCAAGCCGAACCATCAAGCTCGGGCTTGCCGCCCTCACGCTCGGCGTGTTCGCCGCGTCGGCCCAGGCCGACAACAACGGCTGGAACGGCCGCCGGACCGTGAGCCGTCAGCGTTCCAACGACCTGTTCTACAACGGGTACGTCGGCCCGAACCCGAGCGGCACGGCGGCCCAGATGTATGTCTCGCCGCAGCCGGTGCCGGAAAGCATGGGGCACACGTACACGACTTATCAGCCGTTCATGCCCCACGAGATGATGTACCGCCATCATCGCTCGTACTGGAACCACCACCCCGGTTCCGGGTGGACCCGCACCAACGTCCGCTACCGCACCGGCGGCAACCGCTTGCAGGCCGCCAGCTTCGGCCTCTTCGACGATACGAAGGTCGGCTGGTTGAAGGGTGCCAACTTCTTCGATCACCTCGATGTCTTCCAGGCGTTCGATTACTGAGCCCCTGGCACGCCGTCGAATGCGTTCCTGAAATCGTAACCGGCCTTCGCTTCCCCCCCCGTCGTGGCGGCCGACTCAAAACCATCCAGCGAGAACCCGCCATGCGTCCCCATCTGATCGCTCTCGCCGCGTTGGCGGCGGTGGCCCTGGCCGCGGTGGCCGAGGCCGGCGGCCCCGTCATGTGGCCGCTGTACCGCGCCCAAAACTACAACTGGCACGCCAACTACGCCCACACCCAGTACGGCGCCCCGGTGGCGTTGGTGGTCCCGCCGACCGCCCAATTGCAAACGCAATACGGTTGGGGAGTGAGCGGCAGCCGGATGGGTCGGCTCGACCACCAGTTCGGCCGCAACTACCCGGGCCCCGGGCCGCACGGCGCCGGCAGCTACCAGCCGACCCCCGTTTGGCCGCAGGACACCACCCAGTTCGGCGTCTACCACGTCCGCAGCATGTGGTGATCGAGAACGACGTTCGTGACCCCAAGCCCGCCTCCGGTTCCCCTGCCGCAGGCGGCAAGCGAGAGACAACGGAACCCCCCCTCCGTTGAACGAAGAGGCCGTCCGCACTCCCGGGTGCGGGCGGCCTTTTTTCGTTGTGTCGGCGTGGGTTGCCGGAGCGCCTACGCGGTTGCCTAACCCGGATAGCACGCTCGGATGGCGGATGGTCGCAGCCAGCCTTGCTATCGGGTCGATGTCACCAAGAAGCAAAGCCGATCCGCGCAGCATCAGGGCCGATGTTTCTTCTTAACGCAATCAAACGAGTCATCGCCTGCCTCGTGGTGTTGGTGCCGACGATGGTTTGTGGCCAAGGGACGGGGGCCAAGCTCAGCCTCGGAACGCTCGCCGGCGAGGCGGCCGGCCTCGACGACGGCTACGTTCATTTCGGCGGTTTCGTTCCGCTGTTGGCGCCGGACAGCCGCTCGCTCGTCTTCGCCGAGGGGAGCTTGCTGCTGTTCAACGAAGGCTCGGACCAACTCGGCGGCAATGTTGGCGTGGGCTACCGGACTTTCTGCGAACAGACCGGGTCCCTGCTAGGCGGCAGCTTCCACTACGATCGCCGCGACCTCGGGCTGGCGGAGTTCGATCAGCTCGGCGTGGGACTCGAATCACTCGGCGAGCTCTTCGACGCCCGGTTCAACGTGAACGTGCCGGTCGACGAAACCGAACACGACACCGTCGCCTTCTCAACGATCGATGGCGAGGTGGCGGCCCTGCTGACCGAGTCCGATCGGGCCCAGCTGCGTGCCGGGGTTGGTGTCTACGGCTTGTTCCACGAGACGGTCGAAAACACTGCCGGCGTGCGGGGGCGGGTCGAGGTCCGGTTGGCCGACCAGTGCTTTGTCGGCGGCTATGTCGAGCACGACGACCTCTTCGATACCACCGGCGGGTTCACGCTGGAGTACCGCTTCGGGCGTGGCGGATCGGCCCGAGAGGATTCGTCGCGGACTTTGTTAGCCCGCCTTGGCGATCCGGTTGCGCGCCGACGGCACATCGTGGTGGCCCGCTCGGCCGAGGTGGCCGCGGCGGTGACGACGGTCGTCGATACGCCCGAAGAGCCCACCCCGGGCGGACCCCCAATCACC
>CAYGUP010000011.1:0-79357 GCA_964353155.1 uncultured Planctomycetaceae bacterium
TCCAATTGCTGGTGCTCGTGAACTCCGAGCCGCTGTCGATGCTACCCGACTCTTTTGAACCGGCGGTCGACGTGTTCCCCTCGCTGGTCCAGATTGTCGTTGAATTGCCGCCGAAGATGCCATCGGCGTTGGACCACTCGTTGGGGCGATTCGGATCGAGCGATTCGTAGAACGACCCACCAACAACCAAGGAAGAATAGCCGGTGGTGGTGCCTTCGTAGCTCCACGTATCGACCGACTCGCCTCCTTCGACCGGGGTACTAGCCCGGCCGCTGCCATTGAGGCCGAACGTCAGGGTGCGGGTTTCGACAATCGTCGCAGAACCACTCAGCGACTTTCCGACGTGATACGTGTAATTCCCGCTGTAGTTGCGGGTGACCAGCTCGTCGCGATTGATCCGCTCGGTGCTGCTCTCTTCGGCGGTTGCCACCGTGTCGGTGGTGTTCTGGATCGTGTGCACCGTCTCGTTGACCGTAATCCCGATCGTCCCGGTCAGGCTGTCCGCTCCGTCGAACAGGCCGGTCTTGGTGACCGTCTCCGTGACGGTCCGTGTGACGGTTGTGTCCCCGTCGCTCGGATTGGCCGCCGACCCGTTGTCGCTCTTGGCTATCGGCCCCGCTCCAACACCGCGTTGTTCGCTACGGGTGGTCTCGGCGTGCGTGAGGGGGGCTTCGTACGGCTCGGTGCTGCTATAGATTGCCGGCGCCCCGGGCGTACCGATCTCGACGAGGTACTCGGAGCCTCCGGTTGCGGCGATCGAGACAGCAACTACCTCGTTCAGCGAATCGGTCGCCTCGACCGAGGCCTGCTCGGTGATCTCGTAGCTGTACCGCACGTCCTCCGAGATCAAGTGGTCGAGGTCGGTCAGCTCGCCACCGTCGTAAGCCGCATCGCCGAGCGTCGTGAAGGTGAACGTGTAGCTGCTATCGGTGAGCTTGAGACGTGTCGCCACCGCGTCCTCGCTCTCGGGCTCCGCATCGACCGAGTAGTTATCGACCGTGAGCGTAAAGACGAGGTCATCGCCAACGAGTGAGACATCGTAGGCTCCTTCAAGCTGGCCGCCGGCGGCGGTCTTGAGCTCGTAGGTTGAATCGCTCGTCGCTGTGGGTGCCACGTAGGCTCCCGAGACCGCTCCGAAGATCGGCGTCTGATCGAACTCGCCCGATTCTTCACCCCCGCCGCGGTGCAGCAGGGCGATGTTGGCATAGCCAACATCGATCGTACCGTCCGCTCCCAGCAAGCCGACATCGGCCAGAGTCGAGTAAACAGCATCCTCGAGTCCCGCTAGCGCGATCGCATCGCTGCCGAGGTCCGCGAACGCCAGCGGTGAAACATCGGGCGTATTGGCCGACAGGGTGGCCGTGATCGGTGCAATGTTGGCGAAGTCTTCTTTGACGTAGTCGTTAGCACCTGCGTCCCAGGTGACAACTCGTGCCTTGATATCGACCGTGTTGCCGCCCATCCCGTTGAGGCCGGTCGGCGTATAGCGGAAGTCGCCGTTGGCATCGGTGTACGCGAAACCATCAACGTTTTCGCTGCTGCCTCCATGATTAAACTCGATCCGCAGACCCCCCTTACGGCTCACGCCGGTCACCGAGCCCTCAATGGTCGGATCACTCACGATCCCGCCAACCGGCTGGGTTGCCCAATCGTAGCTGAGCGATGGGGTTGAAGACTCCAGCCAGAGTCCGATCGGTGTGATGCTCTCGATCGGCGTGATCACTTCGCGACGCAACTCGGAATCCCACCCGATCACCCGGACCTTGAAGCTGTAGTAATCGTCGGGTGTAAAAGTAGTGGGCAACTCGAAACGGAAATCGCCTTCGGCATCGGCCGTGATCCTTCTGATCCGCTCGTAGCTAAAGGGGTTATCAGCGTTGCTCAACACCTCGACCACGGCGTAGGCACCCTGCCCCACCTCGCCAACCTTGCCTCGCAAGACCGCCGTATCGGTTCTCCAATAATCGTAGTGATTTGGGTCGCTGTTCTTGGGATAGGCGGGTCCAATCTCGGAGATCTCTAGCGTCTCGGAAGCCTTGGTTAGGCTCAGCCGCTGCCAACGCCCCACCGAGTCGCCCGCAACGCTGCGAACCAGGGCGAGCGAAACCCCCTCGGGGACGGAGAAAGCGAAGCGCCCCGTGTCGGAGACCGGGGTGCGCTGGAAAGAGCTAGGGATCACCGATGGCAGGCCCAAGGTGTCGGCTTCGCTGCTAAACCAGTACTCGACCTCAGTTGCCTCGGCCCCGTCCCAGCCGACCTGACCCGTCACCCGGGCGATCGGGTCGACTCGATACACCAACTCCTCGATATTTGGGGCGGCGTTTAGCGAGTAACTCAACGAGACTGCCGGGCTCGGCGTCACCAGCGATCCCTCGGGCGGATCGACCCAGGCCTCGATCGTTTGGGTGACGCCGCTCTGCAGGTCGATGCCGCGTGCCAGATAGTTAAACGACCCGTCGCGGCTTGTGACAGTCTGGCCGTCGGCTTCCCCATCTGCGTCGTGGTCGAACCAGACGGTGAGCCCCGCGACCCGCCCCGGACCAGTCACTTTGCCACTAAATGGTGTTAATCCGCCCGTCCCGGCTTCGGCGACCTCCGACAGACGGAATCGATCGGGATCGTTTGCATCGACAACGATCTCGGGTGATCCGCCTACGCTCGGGTTATAGACGAGCGTCCCTTCCGAAAGAGTCACAACCCCATTGGAAACATGCGTACCAGTAACAAGCTCATCTGCCACTGGGTCCCAACGGGTCGTGGGATCCCAGCGAGATACGCGGGCTTTGATCAGATACGAAACACCAGGGTCTAAGCCACTTGGGGTGTGCTCGAACGTGCCATCGGGTCGAACCCGAGTCTGCTCGTCGAAGGTCGCATCGTTGTTGTAATCGAACTCGACGATAGCACCAGCGAACTCACCGGATAGCTGCCCCCTGAGCGTGGCGTCGCCGTATGCCCCCGAGCCGCTATCGAGCGTGTCTGGGTAGGCCACCTCGAAGCCCCGCTCACCAACCGATGCTTGCTGCGAAGCAAAGCCCACCGAACCAAGCGCGGGCAGGTTGAGCATCCCTGCTGGCGAAGCATCCGACCACTCTCCGACGTGTCGCTGGCCGCCCAGGTCGATGACCCCACGGAGCCGGATCGTGTGCGTGCCCGAGTTGGTTACTGACGAATGGTTGATCAGCCGCGATGGAATCGTCTGGAAGGCTCCATCGGCGTCTGCTCGCAGGTGATAACGCTGCTCGATCGCCTCGCCGTTGTGCAGCGACTGGGTAAGCACCTCAATCAGCACGGCTGCGCCGTAGCCCGCGATCGTTGCGCGGCCGACGATCTCGCCGGTTGTCAGGTCGATGGGCGAGACCGCGAGGTCCGGTGCCTCATCGCTGGCATGGAAGAACTCGATCGGGTCGCTCCACTCGCCCAAGACCCTTTCAACGCCATCCCAAGCAGCCGTGCGGACGCGGACGGCTTGTTCCCCGTAACTCAGGCCGGACACGTCGTGCGAGAACGTCCCCTCATCGATTGATTCGTAGGCGTCGGGGAGCCCGTTGCCCGTGTAATCGATCTCGACGGTAACATCCGTCAGCGTGGCCGATGACGGGTCGGACAGATCGACCACGCCGGACAACTCGGGAGCGTAAGAACGATCGACCGAATCGATCGTTTGGCCGCTTACCGACTCGGCCGTCAGCGCTGCCGCCGTGCTAAACGACGGTGCCACAGCCGACACATGGCTTAGCTCGAAATCGGTCCATTCTCCTTCGATCGTGCCCGCGTAGGCATAGGGATCGACGACTCGGAGACGGATCGTTTGTGGAACGCCTTGCGGATTGGTGGGCAAGTCGAATGGTTCAAACTCGAACGATCCGTCCGAATAACTGAACGTCGCACCGTCGATGATGCCGTCGGCGTTGTAATCGAACTCGATCGTCAGCCCACCCAGGTCGCGGCTATCGATCTGGCTCTCGCTGTGGGTATCGAAGCGGAGCTGGCCGAGAATGACCGGTTCGGTCGAAACCTGGTGGTCTCCACCCGCTGCCTGGACACCTTCTGCAAGGCGGAGTCGCCCTGGATGCGGCTCGGTCGATCCGGGCGAGCTCGTCTCGTCGGCACCAACGATCGACGGGACCGGGCTCAAGTGCGTGAACTTGATGGTCGACCAGTTGCCAACAATCCGATTGGGTGTCGAGGATTCGTAGGCTTCTTTGTAGTCATCCGTATGATTTGGCGTACTACCTTGGCCTGAGGGGGTGTCGTCAACCCACGAGGTATCGACGTAGGCCTCTTCGACCAGGCGATACTCGAGCTCGGCGATCCCGTACGAGAGTCCCAGGCTCGACAGATCGGCCTGATCGAACTCATCGATTGGCACCCGATAAGTGACCGTATTGTAATCGACAGGCAAGGACCTCACTTCCAGGTACCGGTCGGTGACGTATACGGTCGTGCTATCAGTAGACTGCGATGCAAGGCTGGTGGATTGGTCAACGTCCAGCAGCAGAGTGGTCGCTTGGTAGTCTTCGGTGTTGGTGGCCAGGGAATTGTCCTGGTCGTCACCGAGCGTTTCCACCAGCGTGAGCTGCGCCGCGGGACGAGGCGAGCTATCGCCGGTGATGGTTATCGTGCTGGCCCAAGGACCCAAGAGGGTGTTCGATCCGTTCGAGAACACAGCACGAGAGCGGACCTCTATCGAGTTTTCAGCTGAAAGCCCATCCGAGAACCGGCTGATGTCCGGAGTGTATGAGTAGCGGTACGAAGAAACCCCTTGCCCGCTCTCCTTGGTAACCTCGACCGTTTCCAAGACGCGTTCGACAGTGTCGCCCGAGTGATACTCGATCTCCAGCACGACTTCGATCGGCGTGGCGTACTCGACGTTGCCAACTCCACTACCAACCGAACCCCCACTATCGTCCGTGAATCTCGCGATGTAGGTATTAGCAGATACTGCTCCATAGACCGTCGGATCGACCGCTTCGAGACCCGCCGTTCTCAGAAGGAGTTGTGTCGGGAAGCCAAGGTTTGGCGATATAGGGGACGTATTGTCGGCGGGTACCTCCGCCTTGGAATGGATCGTGACCGGCCCTAACGTCTTCTCATGCGCTGCGGGGTCCGAGAGAGATAGTGTCTCGCCCGTCCGCGGATCGATCTCTCGGGGTGAGGCAATGATCGTTGTCATCTCAACCGCATCTGTCGCCGGATTGTCGCTGGTCGCACCGATTGGAACGAACACCGCTCTGCCGGTCGCGTCGAGGCCCGTCGTGCCGATCAGCACACGGCCGACATCCCCCCCACGGTCCTCGTAGAAATCGACCAGGACGTTATCGATCGAATCGACGTCACTGACAACCACCTCGAGCCGGCTATCGAGCTGAACACCCGAAGCAACCGGCTGCACAAAACCAACCGACTCTACCTTGGCAGGGGTCGGAGCGATCAAGAACATCCCGTGACGGCCATCGGTCGAGCCGTCCGATGAGGTGGGATCACCGTCGGACGTCAACGGCAGCCACCCCGTGTCCCCCGACAACAGCCCGTTATCGACTCGCACACGAGCCTTGAGGTTCCAGTAACCGAGGCCTAGCCCGTTGGGACGGTACTCGAATCGCCCGAACTCGTCGGTCAACGCGATGCCGTCCAGAACCTCGTCGCCACGATGCGAGAACTCGACCACGGTGCCTGCTCGCGCCCCATCGACCCGGCCGGCAACCGTCGGATCCGTTGTGATTCGATCGAGCGTGCGGTGCTCGTAGTCGTACGAACTCGGCACCCCGGGCGTGTGATCGACTCCGGTGTCGTTAGCCAGTTCGAAACGCGCGAGCGTCGGAGCTACGGCTGCCGGCGTTAACCACCTGACGGCATCTGGGTTGTCCCCCTGGGGGTCGTAGTCTGACCACCCGCCGTGCTTGGTGTAGGTGGTTTGGGTGGTCTCGTTCCATCCCTGCGTGGCGACCCGGGCGATGACCGTGACTTCTTTGCCTGCCTCAGGCCATACGTCGAACTCGTAAGTGAAGCGACCGCGACCGTCCGTGAAGGCAGACCCGTCGACCCGGCCATCGGGCAGCGTTTCTCCTTCGACGTAGTAATCGAATTGCACCAACTGCCCGGCGAGGGCCAGGTCAGACCCCTCCGGCAACGCAATCGTCCCTCGGAAGGCGGGCAGGTCACCGCGACGGTCGCCTTTCTCGAGCGTCAAGGCCACACCAGCCAAGCCCGGATCGGCGTCGATCGGTTGGCCCCCGGGTTGACTCCCGTACGGGTTGATCTCGACCACCGGTGGACTGTCGGCGGTGGGGTCTTGCCCCAACGCCAGGGCAAGCCGATCGCCGTAAGACGAAGCTTGAACCGAGAGCCTGATCGGGTCGCCCGGGGCCGGCGTGTTGCTCGGGGTGTAGGTGAAGGTGCCATCGCTTCCGGTGCGCACCGTCCCATCGAGCACCCATTCGGTGCCTTGCTTGATACGAACCTCTAGCAGCACCCCACCCACGATGGCCCCGACCGCCGCCGAGCCAACCAGCTTGCCGCTAAAGGTGGGGTCGCTGCCGTAGGCAACCCCATCGCCATCGAGCCGACTGATCTCGGTGAGCGAGTAGCTGACCGTTGACGGATCGGCCAGCTCGAGCGTGACCTCTCTTGGGTCCGAACGCTGCCCTTCGAGCCAATCGGGTCGGAAGTCGGCGTTGGCCCAGTCGCCGCCCACGGCGCCGTCCGCTCGGAAGAGTTCCTCGAACCACTCCTGCGCGCTGGCGCCGTTGGCGGCGCTATCCCAGACAAGCTTCCCGTTGACGACGGTCGGCCCCTGGTCGATCTGCTCTTGAAAGGCCGGATCGAGTTCCGGGGTTTGATCGGCGAAGTCCGGGACAACCGCCCAGGCCTTGAGCGTAACCTCCTCGCCGGGAGAGAGACGCGGCGGCGTGTAGGTGAAGCGTCCCTCGTCGTTGGGCAACGCGACCGCGTCGGCGCGGCCATCGCCGTTGGTATCGATCTCGACCACGACATCGAGCATCTCACCGGCATAGACAACCAAGCCCTCGACCTTCGGATCGAGCGTGATGCCATCCCCTTCCGTACCGGTGTCTTCAACAAGCCGCAGGGTGTCGAGCACGGGCGTCGGCGGCGCGGCACCGATCTGAACAGACTGCGACGAAGCCGCCTGGCCGAAGACCGTCTTATCCGACAGGCTAAGCTGGTGATCCCAGCCGATCACGCGGGCGTAGAAGGTTACCGAACCCGGAGCGAGCCGATCGAACGGGGTGAACTTGAAGTCTCCTTCGGCGTCGGTGAGCGAGTCTCCGAGGACGTTGCTGAAGCCCGCGTCGGTTGCCACCTGAACCACAACCGCACGCATACCAACGCCACTGTCGTCAAGCACCGAGCCGGATAGCCGCGGAACATAAACCGGGCCACCCCCAGCATTCTCGACCGTAAAACCGGTCACCAAAGGCAAAACCGGTGCCTCCGCGTCCGAAGACTGAACGGTTACTGTCGGCCGCTCCGTTGGGTCGTTGACATCGGTTGGCACTTCGAGCCGGCGGAAGTCATCCCATGGGAACACACTTGCCGATATCCCAACCCCCTCAAGTAGTTCGGCCGGCAAGTAAGTAAAGCTGCCATCGGCATCCGTGACCGTGACCTGATCGGTTCCGCCATCGTAACTATGGTTGAACAAAACGGTCACTCCGCCTACGCCTGGGCCGGCGAGTTTCCCGGTCACCACCGGCTGACGAACGACCCCGTATCCCTCGAGTCGTGGGGCATCGGAGTAGGTCAGGTAGATCGGATCGCCGGGGTCTCCCGGGTTAAGGCGTTCGAACTTCGGCAGGGTCGGGGCAAGCAGCGTGAACTTCTCGCCTTCGACCGCCGAAGCACTGGCCGCTCCGTCGGTTTTCACGAGACCGACCTGGGAGTCGAGATCGCCTGCCGGGATAGTCGGTGCCGAATCACGCACTTGAGCACGGATCGTGAAGGTCTGCTCTGTGAAGTCGGTGAGGTCGAACGCCTCGCGGGCGGCGAACTCGAACCTTCCGTCGGTGTCGGTGGTGGCAAAGCCGATCCATTTATCGGGCTCTCCCGCCTCGGTCGTGCTGGCATAGAAGTAGACCGTCAGGTCTTCTACCGACCCGCCCGGGTTGGCGAGTTGCCCCTGGATCGTGATGTCGGTCGATTGGTAGCCCTTAACCGGCTCGTAGGCCTCTTGGCTATCGCCTGCTACCAAACCCCAATCGCTGAACGTCAGGGCGGTCGTTTGAACCGGCCGATACGTCAACGGATTGCCAGAAGAATCGGTCGTATAAACCTCTGAGAGCTCGTAGCCGTCGCTGGCTTGACTCACCAACTCCGGATTGAACTCCTCGACCCGAATAGCTGCCTGGATGTTGGTGTCGAGACTATCGGCGAAGTAGATGTGAGAATCAGGCCGCACAACGGCGTCCCAAGCATCGACCTCACCACGAGCCGAATCTCGGCCGTAGACGTACTGATCCGGCTCGAAATTGTTGCCGTCGTAGTCCCAATCGACCGCGATCCGCACGTCGTCGAAGCGACCGTCGTTGGTGACCGGCACCAGCAACGTCGGGTCGGCCCGGTCGATCGTGCCGTGGTTGTAGGCGAACTCGATATCGGAGTGACCTGCCTCGAGCCCACCAACACGTCGGACCGCGGCCGGCGTGTTAACTTCTTCGACGGTGATATCGATCGGCAGGACGTGTCGCTTCGGAATGTCACCCGAGTCGGTTGCCTGCAAGAAGAAGCGATGCACGCCATCGTCCTCTTCGCCAGGCGTCCAAACAAAGCGATACAGATCGGGCTGCCCCGCGGCATCAGGTTGGTAGATGAACGTGCCGGCGGGGGCCGCGTCGTGTTGCAGCTGCAAGCTGCGTGGCAAGTCGCCCGTGAGAGCCACCGAGAGATTGGTGCCAGCGCTGCTGATGACTGTGAAGTCGACCGTGTAAGCCGATCCCTCTTGGGCATCAACAAAGAGGTCTAATTGCGTGATCTGAGGGGCCGCTCTGCCACTGCCAAGCTCGATCGTCGCCATCGCTTCGGTATCCAATCCGTCCGTGGTTTCGACCACGAACCGGACGGGGTAGACGCCTGACGGTGGGCTGCTGGGTGGCGTATAAGTTACCGTCCACTGGCTGCCCGAACCACTCGTCGCAAAATTGCCCAAGCCGCCTGTTACAAGCGGACCGTGTGGCGTGATCGAGGCAATCGACTCACCGCCCAAGGCACTGAGGTTCCACTGATTGGCAACCATCGTCGCTGAGAGCTCGACCCGGAAGTCATCAACGGGAGGCGTAGCTCCATTGGATTCGTAACCGATCACCCCGCCCGGTGGCAGGTCGATGGTGAGCTCGAAGCCGGCGTTTTGCTGAACGGCTTGCGGGTCGGGGTTGGCCGGGTCGAGGTAGAGCTCGACGCCCGAGTCAATCACCAGCGCGTTGACATCCCACCGGCCCGCTTGGATTGTGTCTTTGCCGTCGGCGTCACGCAGCTTGAGCGTGGTGTCGCCGGTGATCTGGTGGTTGGCCCAGTAGGTGTCGTCGCCGTAGCCGCCATCGAGGATCACCTCGCTGCCATTGATGCCCGAGAGGTGGTCATCGCCGCCGCCGCCCAGCAGGTGGTCGCTGCCCCCGTTGCCGATCAGCGTGTCGTTGCCGCCGCGTCCCTCGAGTCGCTCAGCCGCGGTCGTTCCGATCAGCGTATCGTCTTGGCTGGTGCCGATGACTCGGCCGATGGCTGATCCGGCGACCTCCACCAACGCCCCATTCGTGCTGGAGACGGGGGTTCCTCCAAGCTCGACGGTCACCCCGTCGGTGTAAGCCGAGTAGTCGAGCGTGTCCTCGCCAAGCGTCGCTGCTACCTCCGTTGTGCCGGTCGCGTTTCGCAACACGTAACGATCGTCGCCCGCTTCGGTCGGCGTGTCGAACGCATGCTCGTGATCGCCGTACAGCGTATCCGACTGGGGACCGTTGTTATCACCACCGTCGAGCCGGTCGTCGCCGGTTCCGCCGAAGAGCGTGTCATCCCCGAGGCCGCCGTCGAGCTGGTCGTTGCCGCTGCCGCCGCGGAGCTCGTCGTCGCCCGCGCCGCCGAAGACCGTGTCGTCTCCGGCACCACCGTCCAGCCGTGGGTCGTTGCCGTCACCGCCGTAGAGCGTGTCGTTGTCGTCGCCGCCGAGCAGCGTGTCCTCACCGCCGCGGCCGAAGAGCGTGTCGTCCCCGTCGCCGCCATCGAGCGTGTCGCCATCCGACGAGCCGAAGAGCGTGTCGTTGCCCGCGTCGCCGAAGAGCGTGACGCCCTCGACGCCCGGCAGCAGCGTGAGCCGGTCGTCGCCGTCGCCGCCGTGCACGTGCAGGTAGGTGTAGCCGGTCAGGTCGTAAGGGATCGCCTCGCCACCCAGGCCGCCGAGGTAGACCACGCCCGGGGCGACAATGATCTCGTCGGCCTCGTCGGTGCCGCGGATCACCAGCGTGCCGCTGGCGGCACTCGGATCGATCGCTGACTCGTACGCCCCGATATCAACGATGCCGCGGCGGCGGCCGTAGCCCGTGCCTCTTTGGTCGGTGTCTCCAACCGACAGCGAGTTGTTGCCCTGGTCGATCGCCAAGCTATCCGGCCCGAGGGCATGGGTCTTGGTCGGGCCGCCGTAGTCGCCCAGCGGCAGCAGGCCGGGCGTCTCGCTGCTTGTCAGGTAGCGGTTCTGATTCGACTCGGGCAGGTGGATCGACTTGGTCTGGCTCGCGTACCGCGTGTAGCCGATCAGGTTGTTGCTGCCGCCGAAGTCGCTCGTCGAGCGGTTGTAGTGGAAGAAGTCGTACGGCACCGGCGTGGACGAGGGCGTGAACAGACCCTGGTGATTGCCGGCGAGGATCGTGTTGTCCAGATGCACGACGCCCGACGAATAGTCGAAGATGCCGGCACCACCCGAGTTGCCGCTGCGAGCTTCGTTGGCCGAGATCGTTGATCCCACGATCTCAACGTCCAGCGCCGAGTTGGCAGTCTTGCCGTAAATGTAGATCGTCGCTGTGTAGTACGCCCAGTTGCCCGACAGCGTTGAATCCTCGATCCGCACGCCACCAGCGTTGGTGGCTTGCGAGATGACATAGAGCGCGCTGCCGCGCCCGCCCCCGGTCCGTAACGAGGCGGTGTTCTCGCTCAAGGTCGAGCGTTGGATCGTGAGCTGCTCGCCCGAGTCCGGTTGGAAGTAGATGGCTCCCCCCTCTTGAGCATCGTTCTTCTCGAGCGTGCTATCGATGATCTGCACGTTGGTGTTGATCGCCGCGATCGCCCCGCCATGCCCGCCATTCCAGCTCTCGATTGTGCTGCCGATCGTCTGGTTATCGGTCCAGACGGTCCGTTCGATCAGCAGGTCGCCCTGGTTGTAGGCGTAGAGGCCGCCGCCGTTGCCCGCCCCATCGGCGTAACCGCCGGTCACCGTCAGGTCGCGGATCGCTACGTCCTCGTCCGTATCGATCATAAAGACCCGGCTCTGACCCCACGCATCCAAGGCCAACAGCTCGGCGCCGGGGCCGTTGATCTGCACGCCGCTGCGGATCGTGAACGGCACCGGCGCATCGGCGACGGTGTCCGCTCCCCAATGGCCACGCGGCACGTAGTCGTTCTCGCCCGCCGTGCCGCTGGTTAATTGAATCGTCTCTTGCGAGACGCCGAAGAGCGACGGGGTGAACTCGATCGTCTGCTCGCCCGGCAGCAGGTCGGCCAGACGCAACGCCTCGCGGAGGCTCAGCTCCCCTTGGCCGTAGTCCTCGTCGACCGCGTCGATCAGGTTGTCCACCACCAGCGTGTCGGGGATCAAGATCTGGTCGTTGATCGGAACCGCGTACGGCCCAACCCCTTCGACCGCATCGACGAACGTGAGCGAGTGCTCGTCCGCCAGCGTGATATTGAATCGGGCCGCCTCCTGCATCGGCGCGCCGGTGTAGAAATCCTCGTAAGCGAAGGTGAGGGTTTGCGGGGCCCGGCTCTCAGGGTCGAGTGGCTCCCCCGAAAACTCCGGGACGAACCATTCGTACGGATTGTTGCTAGGCGCCCAGCGATCGCCGAAGTCGCCATCGAGCTCAATCCAAAGCGAGTTCAGACCCTTCGCGTCGCGGATATCGAGGTTGGCTTGATGGAGCGGCGCATCGAGGGAAACTCTCGCCGTGATCGAATCGTCGCCGTAGCCCCCGTCGATCGTCGCGGTGCCGGTGAAGCTGTCGTCCAGGGTCAGCCGGTCGTCGGCCCCGTCGAGGTGGAGGCTCACCTGATCGAACGCGACCAATCCCGACGCACCGACGTGCGCCGGCGTGAGTTCGAGCCGCTCGGTGCCGGCCGAGTTGTAGGTGACCCGGTCCGCCGGGATCAATCGGACCTTGTCGTTGTTAAGATCGGCCGTGTCTTCGCCCTCAGTCCCGAAGACATGCACGTTGCCCGCGGAATCCGCGGCGATGCCGACGTTGATCTTCCGGGTGTGCGAGAAGTCATCGTTCCAGACCTTCACCGCCACACCATCGCCGGGGAGCAGCGAATCGAGGTCGCTCAACGCGAACGTTTTCGAGCCGGCCGCCAGGTCGGCGGTGCCTAGTGTGTAGTCGGTCCCGATCTCCTCCCATTCTCCACCCTCTTGAGGAATACGCATCAGCTGGGCATGCACTTGGTCCGCGGTGAGGCTCTCGTGAAGGGCCTCGAACTCGACTACCACTTTGCCGCTGACCTGCTTGATCTGGCCGGTCTGCCCCGGCAGGATATCCCGCGCGTGCAGGTCGGTGATGACCAGGTCGGCCTCGTAGCTGATATCGAGCTTCGGGCCATCGGTGGTGTTATACTGCGAGTGGAAATCGATCTGCCCTTCGCCTGGCAGACTCAGCTCAAAGTGCGGCGTCGCCCGATGGAATGCCAAGGCGGAGTCATCGTGCGTGTCCCAGATCTGGTGGTCCTGGGCGTTCACCACGCCGTTGAAGTCGGCGTCGCCGTCACCGAACTGCTGAACCACCTGTCCGTAGTTGGCTTGGTAGCGGGCCAGGTCGTTAACATCGACGTCGCCGTCCAGGTCGAAATCGCCCCCAGCGACCCCGAGGCGATCGAGGATCATCTGGCCATCGGTCGGGCTGGCGACCCCGTCCCAGTTGGCATCGACCCGGTACAACAGGTCGCCCGGGACGATCTCTAAACCGCCATACTCGGCACGGTACTGATCCCAATCGCGGATGGCCAAGTACGCCGCGTTCACGTCGCCGAGCACGCCACGCCGATCGAAGCCGCCGTCGCTCACGTGATCGACCGAGCCATCGGCGTTAGCATCGCCCAACAGCAACGAACGCTGCACCGCCTCGGTGACATCGAAGACGTAGCGGTCGTTGGCATCGGCCGTGGCCGAGACCGGCAAGTCGAGGTACTGGTGGCGGGTGTCGTTCCAATCGCTGTCGTCATCGAACGTGTCGTCCCAACCGCCCACTCCGTTGCGTAACCGAACCGTCCCGTCGTTGTTGGCCGCCAGCGAATCGGTCAGCGTCAGCGTGGCGGAGGTTGGTAGCTTGCCTTGCTCGGTGCCCACATCGAAACGGACCACGCCGTACTGGGTCACGACTCCTTGGGCGTCCGTGGCCGCCGAGAAGGTCTGGCCATCGAAGCCGATGCCCTGGTTGATCGCCGGATTCCAGGCCCCATCGATCACGTTGGCCCCATCGATGGCGGCCAAGAGGTTCGCCGTCCAGCCGGCCTGCCCATTGCCGGTGATCGTTGCCCCCACGAATGCATCGAACTCGCCCAACTCGACCCGCAGGCTATCGCCGAGCGTGAAGACCCCCTCTTCAACGATCGACACGGCGCTCTCGACCAGAGCCCCGTCCTCCGTCCGGCTCAGGTCCGTGTTCACGCCGTACACGCCCAGCACCGTGTAGTACGGCGAGACAACCGCCAGCATCGCGTCCCGCGCCGCCTCGGCGCCGGCGCCAAGCGAGCCACTATCCGACAGGTCTTCTTCGAGCGTCTCGCCGACCAGCAGCGTCGAACGGCCCAGCTCGGTGCGTAGTGCTTCGGTCCGTTCGGACGGATCAAGCTGCTCGATTGCGATGGCGGCCCGGGTGAGCCCCGCGTACAGCTTCTCGCGGTCCGCAGCGGTGATCTCCAGCTCGCCGACCGTGCGATACAGGCTCACCATCGTCGCTAGCCGCTGCGTGCTCTCCAGCAACGCATCATCCAAGCCATCGGGGGTGGTGGCCGATCCCAAGTCAGCGAAGACACCGTCCGATCCCAGCTCGTCACGCCACGCGGTGACCTCCTCGATCGTGGCGGCACGGACCTGATCGTTCACCACGCGCAGCCGATCGCGATAGAAGGCCGAGCTGAACGCCTCCTTCGTCAGGTTGACCGCGACCTCTTGGGTCTCCAACACCGTCGAGCCGAGACGCAGCTCGAGCGATAGCTCGTGCAGCCCGTAGTCGGGTGTCCCGCCCTCGAGTTCAACGACCGCGGTCGGCGTGCCATCGGTCGCGTACTCGGTGCTCACCACGAACGGCGGAGCCAAGTCGTCGCCCGCTTCGTCGACCAAGAAGTACTCGGGTCGCAAGACCGTCGGCGTATCACCGGCGAGCATCTCTCGCCGCTCGAGCGATTCGATCCGCTGGTCCTTCCGGCAGTGGAGTTCCCGCTTGATCCGCGTCACGCGGCGGCGAAAACCAAGAGCAACCAGGGTCCGATCCCAAGACGAGGGGAAGCGACGCATGACGTTCCTTCGGTCGGTGTCTTATCTCAAACACCACTGCCAAAGAGAGCCGCTCATGGCTCGCTAAGACGCGATGTTATCGGTGCGGAAACTCACAAAGCTGTGCGCTTCGTCCGGTTGTAACGCCACTTCGGGACTCCACAAGCGTGACAAATCGACTTGGTCCTAAGTCGCCTCTCGGCAAGCGTTTACGCGTGAACGCTTTGGACGATCTGGTTTCGCGAGTTGATCACCGAATCGGAAATTAGGGTGAAACACCCAAGCGAATCCGCCAACCTTTGACCTCACGAAAACGCTCGGAGGCCCATTCGATCTCAAGCGTCTGCTTCCCTAGGAAGCTCGGCGGTTGCCTCGTCTGTTAGCAACGACCGAAGTGTCTCCACGGTGACCGAGTCGACAACCATCGTGTCGAGCTCGACGCCTTGCATCCGACTTGGAGTCGAGACCCGGTACAATCGTGTTGAGCAAACGCCCATGTAGGCCTACGCAACCCGAGTGATAAGATGCCGAGCCGTAAGAAGCGGAAACGAGACCGCCGTCGAGCGGAGGCGACCGCCCCCGATCCCCCAGAAAAAACTTCAGGGGGTTGGGGAAGGACTACCCACTCAAGCCCGGTGACATTCGATTGGCGGCCCGTGCGGCACGCGTCGGATGGCCAACACCACTCGCCAACCAGCGGGGAATCTCCGAAGCAATCTGCAACGCATCGCTTCGCGGCGATGCTTCGGAACGCATCGTCCTGGCGGCCGCGCGGTTCGCGATAACGGTTTCTCAGCTCGCAAACGATCGTCGCCTCACCGAGCTCGATCGCCACCACAAGATGGATGAGACAATGCCGTCCTAGGCACTCACATCGGTTAGACCTCCGTACCGTTTTGAGTCGGTACGGGTCGTCTGAGTACCGCGTTTCTTCGAGACCTGGCGAGACCCTTTGCAACCGTGTGGATCACGATAAGATTGGGTTAGTCCCCGGGGAAATCGCCGATTATGGCTTGCTTGGGCGTCGGTTTCACACGGCAGAGGTCACTGGTTCGAGTCCAGTATCGCCCACTCTCTTTTTCCCGGGAAAACGCTGGACTTTCCCAGCTTGGCTCCAAGCATTGATTCGTCGGATGCACGAATCAATGCACGCATGAGAGCCAAAACTCGAGTTCGGCGATCTTAAGTCGACCTTGGACTCGATCACGCGGACTTGCTGAAACGCCGTTCTTTGGATGCTCGGCGGCTGAGCTTCCGGGCATTCCCAGTCGCCGCGTCAGATTTCTAGCGTGCTGCGGAGTTTCCATTCAGATGTGTCCGCTGCTTCCATGCCAAGAGGTCTCCATGCGTCCCAACGCCCCGCTCCTGCCGAGGATCGTAATGACAGCTATCTGTGCCATGCTGCGGACGGTGGTCGCCTTCTCCGCTGTAGCATTCCTCGCCTTGCACACATCGGCTCCGTCGAGCGGGGCCGAGCCGTCGGTGCCAAGGCTTACGCCGGCGGCGGAGTGGATCTCTTGCGAGCAGGACGCTGGGCCAAACCAATGGCTCGTCTTCCGCAAGCGACTGACCGTGCGAGATGCAGCAGCGACTGTTACTGCACGGATCGCGTGTGACTCGAAGTACTGGCTTTGGGTCAATGGCGAGCTTGTTGTCTTTGAGGGGCAGTTGAAACGAGGGCCCACTCCTGAGAGCACATACTTCGACCGGATCGACCTGACTGGGCGGTTCCGGCAGGGCGAGAACACGATCGCAGTGTTGGTCTGGCACTTTGGGCGGGACGGCATGTCCCACAACGACTCGGGGCGGGCCGGGCTGCTGTTCGATGCTCGAATCGGTGAGCAGTCGGTGGTCAGTAATGGTTCTTGGCGTGCCAAGAGGCATCCGGCTTACTACTCGACAGAGAAGCCCAACCCGAATTGGCGTTTACCGGAATCGAACGTCGCTTTTGATGCGCGCCGCGATCTGACCGATTGGCAAGAACCGACCTACGACGACTCGACTTGGCCGTTGGCTATCGCGATTGGTAAACCGCCTGTTGCACCTTGGGGCGAGTTGATCGAGCGGCCGATCCCGATGTGGAAAGTCGGCGGTTTGCGCGAATACGCCGGCCCTCCCGAACTGCCCCTGGTGTCGGACGGGACGTCGATCGTCTGCAAGTTGCCCTACAACGCCCAGGTGACGCCATGGCTTCGGGTCGCCGCCGCCGCCGGCAAGAAGATCGATATTCGTACCGATAACTATCGGGGAGGCAGCGAGCTCAACGTGCGGGCCGAGTATGTCACCCGAGAGGGTGAGCAGGATTACGAGTCGCTCGGCTGGATGAACGGGCACGAGGTGATCTACACGATCCCGCCCGGCGTTCGGGTCCTGGGGCTTGGATACCGAGAAACGGGCTACGATACGGAGTTGTCCGGCGGCTTCGAATGTTCGGACCCGCGTCTCAATCGGCTGTGGAAGAAAGCCCAACGGACGCTCTACCTCTCGATGCGGGATGGCTACGCCGATTGCCCGGGGCGTGAACGAGCTCAGTGGTGGGGCGACATCACGCTGGCGCTCCAGCAAGCCTTCTATGGGCTCGATCGGCGAGCCGACCCGCTCGCTCGAAAAGCGATCTTGGAGTTGGTCGATTGGCAGAAGCCAGACGGAGCCCTCTTCTCACCGATACCGGCTGGCAACTGGGACAAAGAACTGCCGACGCAGATGCTCGCCTCGGTCGGGCGGTACGGCTTCTGGGAGTACTATCGCCACACCGGGGATCGTGGAACGATCGAGCGGGTCTACCCCAGCGTGAATCGATACCTCGACCTATGGACGCTCAACACCGACGGCTTGGTGTCGATTCGCAAGGGAGACTGGACTTGGGGCGACTGGGGCAAGAACCAAGATATGCCGCTGCTGTTCAATGCCTGGTACTACTTGGCGTTGGAGGGGCGTCGGCAGATGGCCGACCTGCTTGAGGACCACGAGCAAGTTACCCGCGACGAGGCGACCTGCCGCGCGTTGGTCGACGCATTCAACAAGGCTTTCTGGACCGATCGCGGCTACCGTTCGCCGGGCCATCAAGGCCCAATCGATGACCGCGGCAACGCCCTGGCGGTAGTGTCTGGCATCGCCCCGCCGGAGCACGCCACGACACTCCGCCAAGTCTTCCAAGACTCACGCCAGGCGAGCCCGTACATGGAGAAGTACGTCCTCGAAGCCTTGCTGCGTCTAGACGCGGCCGATGAGGCGCTCGATCGGATGCTCCTGCGGTACTCGCCTATGATCGACAGCCCGATCACAACGCTCTGGGAGGGCTGGGGCATCGGCCCAGAGGGCTACGGCGGCGGCAGTTACAACCATGCTTGGAGCGGCGGGGTGCTCACCCTCCTCTCGCAGTACGTAGCCGGTATCGACCCGCTCGAGCCCGGCTACGGTCGCGTCGCGATCAAGCCGAGGCTGGGCAGGCTACGCTGCGCCCAAGCCACCGTCCAAACGCCTCGGGGCGAGCTGCGTGTGCGACACGAGCGAGCCGCCGAGGGATATCGCCTCGAACTGCACAGCCCAGCGGGCATGGAGTGCTTGGTAACCCTGCCGCGTCAACCTGGGCAGACGATCTCCGTCGATGGCAAGCCGGCCGAACTCATCGAAGCGAGTGACTCGGAGGCTTCTTGCTCGGTCCGCTCGGGCGACCACGTCCTGATCGTCGAATGAGTCGGTGCTACGGCTGGCGAGCCACTAAGACGCGGACCTGATCGATCGACATCGTTCGGAAGTGGCCGGTCAACGTGCGGCGATCGCGGCTGATCTTCAGGCGGTCGGAGTTCACGTCGGGCAGCGATTCGATGCCCCGTTCGGGATGCTGGCAAGCCAGGGTCCATCTCGCGCCGAGGAGCTCGTTGGTGGCATTCAATCGGTCGTCGTTCGCCAAGATCCCCAGGATCTCGCCTGGGAAGGTTACGGAGCCCTTCACTTCGTGCCGTTTCCTCTTCGGGGCGCAGTGGATCAAATAGCAATCGACGATCGTCCCTTCGGGGATGACGCGTGGGCTGCCGATGAAACTGGTGTGGGTTCCTGTCTCGGCCAAGTCCAGACGCAGATCATACGGCACCCGAACGGCGTGCGATTCGAGGAAGGCGTAGGCCAGCTCGTCGTGGACGAAGTCGTCGTAGCCGAGCGATTTGGGGTGCTCATCCCGAAAGCGGAACTGTCCGGAGACCGAAGGCTTCTGACGCGGGCCCTTGAGGACCTTTGCTCGGCCATCGCTCGAGACCTTGGCGAGTTGGCCGGCCGGCAGGTGGAGGCTTTCACCCCCCGACGGATCGATCCGCACGGCCCCTTGGGTCACGTGCACCGAGAGCGTTCCTACTTCCAAAGCGACCGCTCGGAAGCCGGTGCCAAGGTCGACGACCCGGGCATTGGGACTGTCGAGCAGGAAGCCGTGGGCGGACTCCGGGACTTGGCAGGTCACGGCACCGTAGTCGACCTCCGTGGCGTTACCGTTCAGCACCCGGAAGCGAGCGGGCGCCTCGACGGCGGCCATCGCGCCTTCTTGGAAGGCAATGCGGATCGATCCGCGTTGTAGGTCGATCCAGCGATCGCCGAGCGACTGCCCGACGCGCAACTCGCGTCCGTCCGCGAGCCGGGCATCGTTCGATGCGACGATCGTCGAGTCGGGTGATTCCGCCAACCAAGCCAAACCGGCCGTGACGGCAACCAACAAGAGTGCCGCGACCGCCCAAACCGGATGGCTCACAAGCCGGCTCAGCCAAGGGGTCTTACTGACCACCTGTGGCCGGCGTGCTGTCGAGCTACCGGTTGACTCGGCCGAGGCCGCCGGCAGCGAAGGGGCAATATCGCTGTCGTCCCGGAAAGAGAGCCCGCACGACTGTTCGATCAAGGACTCGGTAGCGACGTAATCGACGTAGTCGCGCACCAAGCTTTGATCGCTCTCCAGCAGTTCTGAGAGCTTCTGATGATCCGATGCCGTGAGCTCGCCATCCCGGCCTGCGGAGAGCAGTCGTCGAAGCTGATTTCGGTCCGTCATCGAGTTAGCAAACGGGTGAGAGTTGGGGCGAGCGTTCTAGGCAGCGGGGTTGAATCTCGGGGTCAACTGCTTCGGCTGAGCTTGCGGCCGACGCAATCGACCAGCCCCGAGCGAAGCCGATGCAGCAAGGCCGAGAGGGCGTTCGGCGTCTTGCCGAGCGAGGCGGCGATCTCGGCAACGCTGCTGCCAGGGCGGTATCGACGCATCAGGATCTCGCGATGGGCGGAGGTCAGCTTATCGAGGCACTCACGCAAAGCGTCCGATCGGTCTTCGAGCGTGGCGAGGGTCTTCGAGGATTCGGCCGCCACAACGGCCAAGAGCTCGTCGCTGAACAGGTGACGATCGCGGGCTCGACGACGGCGGTCGGCGAGCACTTCGTAATACGCCACGCGGGCGCTCCAGGCGAAGAACTCGGTGCCGTGCGTGAAGTCGGTCTCTTTTTCCAGTAAGACGAGGTTGGTCTGCTGGAGGATGTCTTGAGCACGTTCCTTGTTGAAAACGAGCGAAAGGATGTAGGCGTATAGGCGCGGCTGGGTATTGATGACGAGCAGAACGAACTCGTCGTGCCCGCCCTGGTTGGCTGCTGACTCTTCCTCGGGAGCCGACGGATCACGGGCGTCGTGTCGCTCGTGTGTCATTCCGTGAGGCTCAAATCAGAAAAGGGACGGCGTCTCGGGTGACGCCTATTAGCCAGCCAACGGTACTACTCCGTGGAGGCTTAGCGTCTTACGGCGATTCGGACAAGAAGATAGCAGTTCGACAGCCCGCATGATTCTCGCCCCGCATCATGGGGATACCCGCACTCCGAGAAAATTTCGTAAGAAGCAAAGGTCCTTCGGAGTTATTTGTATCACAGGCGATTTGGTCAGGGCCTCGTTGGGCTGCCGGCTTACTGAGGTGCTTGACGCACAGCACCCACGCTCGCCTGTCTCGTCCTATCTCCAGTCTCCTCGTGATCTTATCGCCCCCGCCCTGCCCCCTATCGGGGTCTGCACGGGGCCGAGTCCGCCTTGGATGTTCGGCTATGAACAACGGATTGATGCGTGCTAGTCGCTCTCCGCAACCGGTCCGAGCCTTTACGCTCGTCGAGCTGTTGGTCGTTATCGCGATCATCGGCATCCTGGTCGCGTTGCTCTTGCCGGCGGTTCAAGCGGCCCGAGAAGCGGCGCGCCGGACCTCTTGCAAGAACCAGCTCCGCCAGCACGGCATCGCCCTGCAGAACTACCACGACGTGACCGGCAGCCTCCCGCCCGGCGTTTTTCGTGACGACATGGGCACGAGCGCCGGCAACGACGATGTGATCCACCCCTTCGTGATCTACACCCTGCCGTATATGGAAGAGGGGACCAAGTTCTCGATCTATGACCTCAACACCTCTTGGAACAAGCAAGAGATCGAGGTCCTATCACAGCTCAGGTCACCGCTCCCGACGTGGCAATGCCCAAGTGACCAGCAGCACTGCATGATCGCGACCACGGGCGACGCGACGCTCTCTGACCAATTCGATGATTGCAAAGGGAGCTACGGCATCAACTGGGGCACGTTCCAGTTCAACGACCAATGGGACGATGCGACGATCACCCAATCGCTGGCCGCCTTCTCCGAGAGGAAAGACCGCCGCCGTGGGGTCTTCGACATCAACTTCGGGGCCAAGTTCAGCCAGGTGCCGGACGGCACCTCGAAGACCCTCGCCATGATGGAGATGCGCCAAACGCCTTCGGAAGACGTGTCGGCCGTCGACCGACGCGCCCGGATCTGGAACGGCGAGGTATCGGGCACCTACCAGCTCATGACGCGGTTCACGCCGAATAGCCAAGACCCGGATAGCGATAAGAGCTCAACGTGTGTCAACCTCGAAGCCCAGGGCCTCCCCTGCCAGTCGGTTGGCGCGGGCTCGGCGTATCTGACCAGTCGCAGCAATCACCCGGGCGGCGTCAACGTGGTGCTCTGCGACTCTTCGGTGCAGTTCGTCAACGACAATATCGAGCCGCTCGTCTGGATCGCGGCCTCGACCCGCAATGGCGAGGAAGTCACCGAGGCGTTTCCCTAACACGATGAGGGCCTCGTCGGGTGCCAGCCCCAATCGAGGCTTGTTCGAATAACCATAAGCGACTTGCTCGCAGCAACTCTTCTCTACGCTGTCAGGACCACTCCCATGATCGATTTCAGAAGCGTTCTGTTCCGTGCTGGTGTGTTAGGCGTCTTCGCCCTGATCTCGCCGGTAGCCCTGTCTCAGACGGTGCTCTTCAGCGACTCGTTCGATCGTGTCGTCGGGACGCCCGACGAGAACGGGATGATCGACGACGGCATGGGCGGGATGATGCCCAACCCGGCGGCCGAGACTTCCTGGGGCGACAACGACAACGCCGACGGTGGCGATATCAGCCAGACCTACGAGATCGGCCCCGACCTCCGCGGCGGCAACCGCCACCAGTACGTGGATGGCGACGTGGCCCGCTTCCGCTCCGGCTGGGCCGAGATCCAGCACGACTTCGCGGCCGATCCGCGTGTCTCGGCCGGCGGCGGTTTGAAGATTGAGTTCGACGCTCGCATCGCCGACGCGACGGTCGGCTGGCTCGCTCTTGCGATCGGTCAATCCGAGGCAGAAACGACCGATGGCGGCGATAACAACAGCGTCTTCTTAATGGTCGAAGACACCGTCGATTTCGGCGTGCTGTTTGGCGGCATCAGCGGTGCAGGCGTGGCGACTCCGATGCAAGTCTTCGAAGGGGACGACGATCCGAATGCCTTCGCGAGTGCCTTCGACGGCGACTGGGGATTCGGCAGCTCTCCTAACGATGAGCAGCGGTTCCGGATCGAGATCGCCTCGGACGACTTCGCCGTCGATGGGGCGAACGCCACCGCGAATATCTTCGTCACCCACCCGACGTTCGGTGAACGGCAGGTGCTGACAAACTTCGCGTTCGACTGGGACGCGGACGGCGAGGCCTACATCGGCTTCTCATCGAATAAGGACCAAGGCTGCAACCCGGCCGGTTGTGAAGACCCCAACCAAGAGGTGCAGATCGACAACCTTGTGATCTCGACCCTGACGACCGTCGAACTCGGCAATGGGGACTACAACAACGACGGCTTCGTCAACGCGGCCGACTACACCATCTGGCGTGACACGTTCGGCCAAACCGTGACGGCCCTCTCCGGCGCCGATGGCGACGGTGATGGCGAGATCGGCCAAGGCGACTACGACCTGTGGGCCTCGCGTTTCGGCGACGCCCCGGGCGTCGCAACGGCCATTCCGGAGCCGACTGCCGCCGTGCTGGTTTGCTTGGCGGCCCTAGCCGCCGCAGGCCGTCGCCGGAGTTGATCCGAGATGCCTCCGCACGCACGGCGTACGGTTCGAGTAACCGCCCAGCAGCTACTAATTCAGCTTGATTTCTTTTCTTAGTGGAGCTTGAGTCTCATGAATCGACCGCTTTGTTTCTTCGTCGCGTTGGCCGCGGCTTGGTCCGTCGGCCTCCAAGCCTCGGCCGAGGTAATCTTCTCCGACTCGTTCGACCGGACCACCGGCAACGCCGATACGGGCGCTCCGCCGGTGCTATCGAGCTGGGGAGCCAACGATAACGCCCTCGGTGGCGCGTCGGTTCAGACCTACACCATGAACACGCGTGGTGGCGGTGCCCAAAACACGACCGATGGCTCGGTGGCTGTCTTCCGTGCCGGCGCCTCGCAGGTCGACCTCGACCTCGGCCCCCTCGCCCCGGTCGGTTACACGGTTGCTTTCGATTTCCAACGGGCGACCGGAGGCGGCTTCATCGCCATGGGCATCGGCCTCGATCCGGCTTTGATCCCAGCGACCGGCGGCTTCAATGGCAATGCCTTCCTGTTTGACTCCGGTCCGAACTCGGGCACGGTCGATGGGGCCATCTTGATCCAGCAGGACAACGACAGCCCCGGAAGCGGTCGCGTTCAACTCTTTAACGCCGGCGACTCGGTCGAATCGATCGGCGGAGCCTTCACCGACAACGAAGCGGTCCATTCGGCTCTCGTTACGGTCGCCGCACCGAGCGGTTACGGGGCCGGCGCGGTCGGAACGCTGGCGATTTCAATCGACGGTGGCGATCCGCTCGCGACCGGCATCACGTTCGATGGCGAGAACAGTGGCTATCTGTCGTTCTACAGCAACCAGGTCGGGTCGACGATCGACAACCTCGTTGTTATCGCGATCCCTGAGCCGACGTCGGTCGCCCTCGGCCTGATCGCTGCGGCGGGCTTCGGCATGACCACGCGTCGGCGTGCCTGAGTGCTTGCCCGGTTCTTCTCCGGGGTGGATACCGGATGAGCCGCCACGGCTGCGTGTCGTGGCGGCTCCGGTTTCCCATGCGACTATCGTTTCCTGATTCCTTCTTGCCAGCCGAGGCTAGACTCCTGTGCTAACGCGTCGCTTCCTACAAGCGTTTGCCGCTCTCCCCCCCCTGTGCCTGGGGTTGGCGGCTGACGCCTACGCACAGGGGAATGCCGGAGAACCCAAGATTGACCGTCCGAACATCGTGGTGATATTGGCGGATGATCTCGGCTGGCGTGACCTGGGTTGCTACGGCAGCACGAGCTACGACACGCCCAACCTCGACCGCCTCGCTTCAGAGGGCGTCCGCTTCACCGATGCCTACGCGTCCTGCCCGGTCTGCTCGCCGTCGCGGGCGGCGTTGATGACCGGGAAGAATCCGTCGCGGCTCGGGATGACCGCCCACATCGGCGACGCCGGTCCCAAGCATTGGAAACGCAACACGCCCCTCCTGCCGGCAAGCTATCGAGACCACCTCCCGCACGGCGAACAAACCCTCGCGGAAGTGCTTCACGAGGCGGGCTACGCGACCATGCATGCCGGCAAGTGGCACCTCGGTGGCGAGTCTTATTGGCCGGAATACCACGGCTTCGATGTCAACGCGGGCGGCTGGGGACAGGGCGGCCCGTTTGGTGGCAAGCAATACTTCTCGCCCTACGCCAATCCGCGTTTGCCAGACGGCCCCGAAGGAGAGCACCTGCCCGAGCGGCTCGCCGCCGAGGTGGATCGCTTCATCCAATCGCACCGCCACGAACCCTTCTTCGTTCACCTGGCTTGGTACTCGGTTCATATCCCCTTGGTCGCGCCCGAGGCCCTCGAAGCCAAGTACCGAGACCGGTTCGAGGCATCGGGCGAGGAAGTCGGCGAGATGCGGGTCACGATCGATGGCTCGGAGCGTGTCCGCCAAGACCACGCGACCTACGCCGCGATGGTCGAGTCGATGGACGCCGCGGTCGGACGCGTGATGGGATCGCTCAAGCGTGCGGGCGTCGAAGAGGAAACCATCGTTGTCTTCACAAGCGACAACGGAGGGCTGGCGACGGGCGAGCGGAGTGGCTGGGAGAGCCAAGGGTGGCCGACGACCAACGCTCCGTTACGCGGCGGCAAAGGCTGGCTCTACGAGGGCGGTATCCGCGTGCCGCTGATCGTCCGCGTCCCCGGTATCACTTCGGCCGGCGGTGAGTCGGACCGGGTGGTCGTGGGATCCGACTACTACGCGACCCTGCTCGAATTGGCCGACATCGAAACGCCGGCGGGCCAAGCCGTTGATAGCGAGAGCTTCGCTACGGCGTTGCGAGCCTCGCCCGAGCAACGCGGCCCGGCCATCTGGCACTACCCGCACTACGGCAACCAAGGCGGCCGCCCCGGCGCCGCGATCCGCGACGGTGATTGGAAGTTGATCGAGTGGTACGCGGCCACGCCGGCCGACTCGAAGATCGAACTGTACAACCTCGCCGACGATGTTGGCGAGCAGCACGACCTCTCGCAGCAGCACCCCGAGCGTCGCCAAGCGATGCTCGAAGAACTCCGCGATTGGCGGGGCGAACTCCGGGTCGCCATGCCGACGCCACGCACCTCGCCGGTGGCTCGCAAACCGAACAACCCACGGGCGGCCAAGGCCCCAAACGATAAGGAGGCACGGTCGCGTTGATGAAATCTCGTCAAGCAGTACTTACGATCGCCCTGCTATTGATCGTCACAGGCGTCCACGCTCAGCCGTTCCGAGCCGATATCGACCGCTGGACAGCGCAAGACGCCCTTGCCGCCCCCGCCGCCGGATCGATCCTGTTCACCGGCAGTTCAAGCATCCGGCGTTGGGAGCAGCTGGCCCTCGACTTCGCCGACTACCGAATTATCCAACGCGGCTTCGGCGGATCCCAGTTCGAGGACCTGAACGGCTACGTCGATCGGATCGTCTTGCCCTATAACCCGTCGGCGATCGTCATCTGGGAAGGGACGAACGATATCAATTCTGGCGAGACCGGCGACGAGGTGGCGGCCGACTATCAAGCTTTCGTGAGTTCGGTTCATGGCGTCCAACCCGAGGTCAAGATCTTCTGGCTCGGCATCATGCCGACGCCCGGCCGCTTCGCTCTGGAAGCCGAGAACACCAACGCGAACACGCAGATAGCTGCCCTGGCAGCGACGGATCCGCGGCTCCACTACGTCGATCTTCCTGCTGCGTTCAATGCCCTGGACCCGCCGGCGGGCTCGGGGTTCACATCGAAGTTCGTCGATCCGATCCATCTGAATCGCGCCGGCTACGACCTTTGGACGAGCGTTATCCGCCCGCAGGTCGAGTCCGTCATCGCGCCCAACAAGGTCTTCACGCTCAACGCGGCAACGCCGCAACCGGGAGAACGCCTGCTCTTTGATTTCGGGCCGAGCAATCCCGAGGATGGCGATCCCACCGTCGGCCCCGACGCCAACGGCCAAGTTTGGAACAACTGGCACGACGCCGAGGGCAACGTCGCGGTGAACGCCGGCGAGCGTTTGACCGACCTCGTCGATACCGAGGGCATAGCGACGGGTGTCAACCTGACCATCACCGGCGGCTTCGCTACCAACGGCAAACTCCAGGGCGGGCTGCTCGCTCCTAGCGAGGCGTTGCTAGGTGACTTGGCCGTCGCGACGGCGACTCAGGACTACTTCTTCAGCAGCGCCGACGGCATCCAAGGTGGCGGCAACGACGATCGCCCCGGCGGCTTCATGCTCGACGGGCTCGACCCTAGTCTCACCTACGACTTTCGATTCTTTGGCTCGCGAAACACGACCCAAGTGCGCGAGACAGAATACCTCGTCACGGGTGCGAACAGCGCCTCGGATCGCCTGCAAACGTCTGGCCAGAACATCGGGGCCAACGGCATCTACGACGGCAACGAGAGCGGTGTGGCCGAGGTTATGGGGATTCGACCCGATCGATTCGGCCAAGTCTTTGTCGATGTGACGCTCGTCCAAGGCTCGTTCGCCTACCTGAATGCGATGGAGGTCTCGGTCGCCGTCCCGGAGCCGACATCGGCGGGGGTCTGCTCCCTCGCCATGTTGATCGCCACCACGTTGAGAACCCGTCGCTGAATCGTCCACGACTCTACCCACCGTCTCGTAGCCCCGACCCGATGCCAACCACGCTCGAAGCGAAAGAACTCCGCCACGTTACCTATCTGTGGGACGAAACTGTCGCCGCCGGTCTTTCGCCGGCCGATCGATTGGTCTATCGATCGAATTGCTTGGGCGCCGATCAGAGGATCACCAACACGGGCGGCGGCAATACGTCTTCGAAGCTTATCGAGGCCGATCCCCTGGACGGGGACTCGACCGAGGTCCTATGGGTGAAAGGCTCCGGCGGAGACCTGCGAACGTCGAAGCGTGAAAACTTCGCCTCGCTGAAGCTCGACCAACTGCTGGCCCTTCGTGGCGTTTACGCCGACAAGCCGGAACGAGGCCCCAAGACGCCGGCGGAAGATTCCATGGTCGGGCTCTTCGCCCATTGCACGTACAACCTCAACCCGCGAGCCAGTTCGATCGATACGCCGCTGCACGGCTTCCTGCCGGCGAAGCATGTCGATCATATGCACCCGAACTCCGTCATCGCGATCGCCGCCAGCCGGCGGAGCGAAGAACTGACCCGAGAGGTCTTCGGCGACGAGATCGGCTGGGTGCCGTGGCTCCGCCCCGGGTTCGAGCTGGGACTTCTGATGCAGCGGGAGGCGGAGGCCAACCCCGCGCTGCGTGGCCTCGTGATGGGGCAGCACGGCCTCATCAACTGGGCCGATGATGACCGTGATTGCTACGACCTCACCCTCGAGCTGATTGAGAAAGCGGCACGCTACATCGAGGAACGCGATCGTGGCGAGCAGACCTTCGGCGGACAGAAGCACGCCGCTCTGCCGGACGCGGATCGCGATGGGCTGCTGGCCGCCCTGCTCCCCTGGCTCCGGGGGCGTGTCACCCACGACGGCCAGCGCCTGATCGGCACGGTGCAGACCGACCTCGCGATCCAGCGGTTCGTCAACTCGCACGACGCACCGCGGCTGGCGGAACTCGGCACCAGTTGCCCGGACCATTTCCTTCGCACCAAGATCAAACCACTCTACGTCGATTGGTCACCAGCGACCGAAGACCACGCCACGCTGCGCCAAAAGATCGAGGAGGGGCTGGCCAAGTACCGGGCCTATTACGCAGCCTACTATGAGCGTTGCAAGCACAACGACTCCCCAGCGATGCGCAACCCCAACCCGTCGGTGGTGCTCATCCCGGGCGTTGGGATGATCGCGTGGGGCAAGAACAAGAGCGAGTCACGCGTGACGGCTGAGTTCTACAACTGCGCGGTCGAGGTCATGCGCGGCGCCGAAGCGATCGACGAGTACATCGCGTTGCCCCAGCAAGAAGCCTTCGATATCGAGTACTGGTTGCTCGAGGAAGCCAAGCTCAAACGGATGCCCGCCGAGAAAGCGATGGCTCGGCGTGTCGTGGTCGTCGTCGGTGCGGGGGCGGGCATCGGTAAGGAGACGGCTCACCGGCTGGCAGCGGAGGGGGCCCATGTCGTGTGCGCCGACCTCGACGCGGCCACGGCCCAAGCAACCGCTGACGAGCTGACGGCCAAGCATGGCCAAGGCATCGGCGTCGCCGGCTCGGGCATCTCCGGATGCGGGCCCGCGATCGGATTAGGCGTCGATATCACCGACCGTGAATCGATCCGCCTGCTCCTCCGAGAAACGACGCTAGCCTACGGCGGCGTCGATCACCTGCTTGTGACCGCCGGCGTCTTCCTGCCACCCGACCGCGAGGGCAACTTGAGCGATGACGCTTGGCGTCTGACGTTCGAGGTCAATGTCCACGGTGCCTACAACATGGCAGACGAGGCCAAGAACCTGTTCCGCGAGCAAGGCCTGACCGGATCGGTGGTGCTGACAACCAGCGTCAACGGCGTGGTCGCGAAGCGAGGTTCGGTCGCCTACGACACGTCGAAGGCCGCCGCCAACCACCTTGTCCGCGAACTCGCGATTGAGATGGCACCGCTGGTTCGGGTCAACGGCGTCGCGCCGGCGACGGTGGTCCAAGGCTCGACGATGTTCCCACGAGATCGGGTGATCGCTTCGCTGACCAAATACGAGATCGCATTCGACGAGGGCGATTCCGACGACGAACTCCGCACCAAGCTCGCCAGCTTCTACGCCGAGCGGACCCTGACCAAGCAACCGATCACGCCCGCCGACCAAGCCAACGCGGCCTACTTCCTGCTGTCGGATCTCGCCAGCAAGACAACCGGCCAGATCATCAGCGTCGATGGCGGTCTCCACGAAGCCTTCTTGCGGTAGGGTCGGTATGGCGACGGCTCATCTCGCGATCGACTTCGGCGCCGGCTCGGGGCGCGCGATGCTTGGCCTCTTTGACGGGGACCCTAGGACGTTGCGTCTTGAGGAGGTCCACCGGTTCGAGCACGCCATGCTCCCAACGCCGTCCGGCCCCATCTGGGATCTGACCTCACTCTGGCGCGAGCTGCTGGTCGGCTTGCGATCGGGGGCCGCCGCCGCCAAGGAAGCCGGCATCGAGTTGGCAAGCGTTGGGGTCAACAGTTGGGCCGTCGATTGGGTCTTCGTCGAGCCGGGTGGCGAATTGCTCGGCCTTCCGCATGCCTATCGCGACCCCGCCAATGAGCCAGCGAAACAGCGTGTATTGGATCGTTTGCCGGGCGGCGTCGAAGAGCTCTATCGTGCCACCGGCATCCAGCCCCAACCGTTCAACACGCTGTTCCAGCTCGAAGCTCGGCGGCACGCGAGCCCCGGCCTCTTCCGAACGGCCTCGCAGCACGCCGAACTCTTGTTGCTGCCGGACCTCTTTCACTACTGGCTCTCGGGAGCGAGGTCGTGCGAACGCACCAACGCTTCCTCGACCTCGATGCTGGATGTGGCAACGCGTGATTGGGATCGCGGACTCCTCCGAGCAGTTGAACTTCCTCACCGGCCGTTGCAACGGTTGATCGATCCCGGCACGGTGATCGATCGCGTGCGACCCGAACTGGCCGAGGAGGTCGGCGTCTCGCGAGAACTGCTGGTGGTCGCTCCCGCAACGCACGATACGGCGTCGGCCGTGGCGGCCGTCCCGGCGGTCGACGAGGCCTCGGGAACGTGGGCTTACCTCTCCAGCGGCACTTGGTCCTTGCTTGGGGTCGAGCTCGACGAAGCGATCACCTCCCCCGAGGCTCTCGCGGTCCCCTTCACCAATGAGCTGGGTGTCGCGGGTAAGGTTCGTTTCCTCCGCAACATCACGGGATTGTGGTTGATTCAAGAACTGCGACGCGATCTTCGAAAACGAGGCGAAGAGATCGACTTCGCCACGCTCACTGATCAAGCCGAATCCGCGAAGCCCTTACGGACTCTGGTCGACCCCAACGCAAGCGAGTTCGCTCAGCCGGGTGACATCATTCGCAAACTCAGGCGACGCGCCGGTCGGACGGGCCAGCCGACCCCCGAGACCAACGGGCAGCTCGCTCGCTGCTGCCTGGAGAGCCTCGCCCTGGCCTACGCCGATACGATCGAACAGATCGAGGCACTGACTTCGACGCCGATCGATACCCTCTACGTGGTCGGGGGTGGCGTGAACAACCGGTTGCTGAACCAGCTGACCGCTCAAGCCACGGGAAGACGCGTGATGATTGGGCCAAGCGAAGCCACCGCAATCGGCAACGCCCTGGTGCAAGCGGTCGGGATGGACGAGATCGCCGACCTACAGGAACTGCGTGCCGTGGTCGCCCGTTCCTTCCCGTGCGAAACCATTCAGCCAAACGACGCGGGCCTCGACTGGTCGAATGCTCGCAGGCGTTATGGCACGCTCATCCGCGAGTCGAATCAATTGCTCGCCGCCGAAGGAGATACGCCTTGAAGGTCTCAGCGTCTGAACTCGAATCGGCGCGGCAACGCTACGCCGAGCAGGGTGTCGATATCGATCAGGCGATCGCCTCGATGATTGACTACCCGATCTCGATCCACTGCTGGCAGGGCGACGACGTGGGCGGCTTCGAGGGCGACGGCGGAGAGCTGGGCGGCGGCCTCGCCGTCACGGGGAACTATCCGGGCAAGGCCCGCAACGCCGACGAACTCCGCGCCGACGCCGAAGCGGCGATGTCGCTCATCCCCGGCAAGCACCGCTTCAACCTGCACGCGATCTATGCTGAGACCGCCGGGGCCCCGGTCGGTCGCGATGCACTCGGCCCCGAACACTTCGCCGCTTGGATCGATTGGGCCGCCGCGCAAAAGATCGGCCTCGACTTCAACCCGAGCTACTTCGGCCATCCACTGGCGAGCAGCGGCATGACGCTCGCCCATGCCGACGCGGGCGTGCGTCGGTTCTGGATCGATCACGGCATCGCTTGCCGGCGGATCGGCTCGGCGATGGGCGCGGCGTGCGGCTCGCCTTGCGTGACGAATACCTGGATCCCCGATGGCATGAAGGACACACCGGTCGATCGGAAGGGGCCACGCGAGCGGTTGATAGAATCGCTCGACGCCGTCTTCGCCGAAGAGATCGCTACCACAACGAACCTGGACGCGGTCGAATCGAAGCTCTTCGGCATCGGCGCGGAGAGCTACACCGTCGGGTCGCACGAGTTCTACCTCGGCTACGCCGCCAGCCGGGGCAAACTGCTCTGCCTCGACACCGGGCACTTCCACCCGACCGAAGTGGTTTCCGACAAGCTCTCGGCGGTCATGCCTTGGGTGCCGCAAATCTTGCTGCACGTCAGCCGTGGCGTCCGTTGGGATAGCGATCACGTGGTTGTGTTGTCGGACGAGCTCAGGGCGATCGCTCAAGAGATCGTTCGCGGCGGCTACAGCCGACGGGTGCGGATCGGCCTCGATTTCTTCGATGCCACGATCCACCGCGTGGCGGCATGGGCCATCGGAGTCCGAGCGACCCAGAAGGCGATCCTCACCGCCCTGCTCGAACCGGCCACCGCCCTGCGAGACGCCGAATCCGAAGGCGACTTCACGGCACGACTGGCACAGCTCGAAGACCACAAGACGCTCCCCTTCGGAACGATCTGGAACTACTACTGCGAGACGACCGACACGCCCGGCGACGGCCAATGGCTGGCGGAGGCCCAACGCTACGAGCGGGAAGTCACCTCGCACCGCGCATAACACGACTCGCTGGCGTACGAAACGACTCTTCTCTGTCAGGACACAGCGGATGGCGGATAACGAAAAGACCGGCGGCGAGTTCGAACGCGAACCGGTGCCTGAATCGCACCTGCTCGGCCCCGGCAAGTTTTGGGGCATGTACGCCGGCGAGCACTGCGCTGGCACCGAATTCATGATCGGGCCGCTGTTCCTCGGCGCCGGAGCGAGCCTGCAAGACCTTGTGCTCGGGCTGCTGCTCGGCAACATCTTGGCGGTGCTAACTTGGCGTTACCTGGTTGTTCCGATCGCCATCGCGAAGCGAATGACCATCTACTACCAGCTAGAACGGATCGCCGGCGGGGGCGTGGCCAAGCTGTACAACGTGGTCAACGGCGTCTTGTTCTGTTTCCTCGCCGGAGCGATGGTCACGGTCTCCGCCAGCGCGGTCGGCGTCCCCTTCGGGGTGTTCTACTCGGTCCCCGAGTCAACTTTCGGCTTCGGCTCAACCTCATTCACGGCCCTGGTGCTGTTGGTCGGCGTGGTCATGACCGTGATCGCCGCGGCCGGCTACCAAACGATCGCCCGAGTCGCGAACCTCGCCGCCCCTTGGATGATCGCGGTGTTCGCCGCGGCCGGGATGGTATCCCTCGGCCAACTCGGGGTCGATAGCTTCGCGAAGCTCTACGAAGGGGCATTCTGGGACGAGGCGATCGCGTTCGTCCAGGAGAAGAACGGCGTTCAGCAATTCGGCTTCTGGCAGATCGTTGTCTTCGCTTGGCTTTGCAACGGGGCCATGCACTTCGGGATGGCCGACCTCTCGATCTTCCGCTTCGCCCGCCGAGCCTCGAGCGGTTGGGCGCCCGCGATCGGGATGTTGCTGGGGCACTACATGGCTTGGATCGCTGCCGCCCTGCTGTTGGCCGCGCAGATCAAGTTGACGCAGGACACCACCGCCGACCCGGGCCGGCTCGCTTGGTCGGCCCTCGGTTGGACCGGCATCCTCTGCGTGGTCATCGCCGGCTGGACCACCGCCAACCCCACGATCTACCGTGCGGGCCTCGCCTTCCAAGGGGTCATGCCGCGGGCGTCGCGGATCGCCATGACCCTGGTCGCCGGAGCCGTTGCCACGATCGCGGGAGCCTTCCCGAACCTGTCCGCCCAGCTGCTCGGCTTTGTTGGCACCTACGGCACGGTGCTCGGTCCGATGGGGGCGGTGATCTTCGTCGACTATCACCTGATGCGGCGATGGGGGCTCCGCGAAGAGTACGCCATCGCCCGAGGGACCTCGTTCAACCTAGCGGTCTTGGTCGCTTGGCTGCTCCCGGTCGCGGTGGGCCTGTACCTCATCTTCTATAAAGGCCTCTTCGCCGCCTATGCGGTGATCCCCGCCTGGATCGCATGCGGCGTGCTTTACTTGGTTCTGAGCAAAGTGATGCAAGCCGCTCCGGCAACCCAAGACGACACCGTTTGAATCCCAGGTAAGCCGATGAAACGAATCACTCAGTGCTCAGCGGCCGCGGCGATCGTGGCGGTGCTCGCCTCGCCCGGGGCCTACCTTGCAGGCTTGATCCGCCTCGAAGCATGCAAAGTGCTGCTTCTGGCTGCAACGATTCTTTGGTTCGCTGCCGCGGCGATTATAATGTCAACGACTCATCGACACGAATCTGGCAGTGGCCATGATGCCGCCTAGTCAGGCTAGGAGGCGCTAACGCCGGCGCCCACGAACAGCGAACCCATAAGCTATCGCTTACCCGAGAGTCAGCGTTCCTCTTCAGGTAGAGCGAAGTCGATAACGTTCACCCCATCCGACACCGTCACCGTTAAGGGAGTCGTCTCTCGATTGGCGTATTGCTCGGGGATGAACCATTCGATACGCCCCTGGGAGCCGTACTCCGATCCAGAAGGCGTCTTGGCGACCGAGATGGCAACCGTGTAGTCTCCGGGCGGCACCCCATCACCTGGCTTGAAGCTCGAGAGCTCGTAGGTGCTGTCGTCGAGGATTCGTCCCGACGCCGAACGGCCGGCGCCCTCGGCAGGGTAGAAGGTGATTCTCCCCATCGGCGCTGATTCGCCTTTGTAGGAGACCTTGCCGGTTACCTTGCGGAGTCCGTCATCGCTGCAACCAATCGCTCCGATCAGGAAAGAACCGATCGCTATTAGGGGCAACCAAGACTTCATATTGGTTCTATCGAGATCAAATGTTGGCCGCCCCACAACTGGTTGCTTCGCTAAATCGAGGCAAGACCATGAGAAGGCGAAAGTGTCTTCTGACGCGATTGGAATACGCTTTCGTCGATCACCGAGAGATCATCAGAGCCCGTCGCCCGAGGAGCGTGTCGAAAGCGATTGGTAGAGCCCCGGGTTCCCGATAGCCGTTGAGAACTCGATATCGTTCTGAATAAACGAGACATGACCATCAACAAAGGCGAACATAGCTCCGCCGGGATGGGAGCTGCCAAACGCGACTTCGGTCGAACCGGGGTCGGTTTGGGGGAAGAGATAGGCGTCGGGGTCGTTGAGTGGCTTGAAGGTGTAGCGAGAGACCCGTGAACTCATCATGATCCCGAACTTAGTCGCAAGATTGGGATCACCCGACCCGCCCCACCACCAAGGGATCGGTCCCCCAGTCTCAGTACGTTGCTCCTGGGTGATAGTAAGGCCAGCAAGAGCGCCGCCGCGGTGTGCATAATCGGCTTCTCCGAAAGCAAAGGTCTTCGAGGTGCCGTCAGTGTTCTCGGATAGAGAGATCTCCTTCGCTCCAGCAAAGATGCCGTTTGTGAAGACATGCCCCTCATTGTAAGCGTGGCCTGAGCCGGTCGCTGTCTTAGATGCAGGGTTGCGAGTCCGGTTGTCTCCCGGCTTGCCTAGTTCGACGGCTCCGCCTCCGCATGCAAAGTAATGCCGCATCCATGGAAAGGCGTTGGCCTCGAACCACTGGCTGCTAGGGCATTGGTAGGTGGCAATGCGAGGTCCCGAACCACCTGCGTACAGTGCATCGAATGCGGTATAAGCAAATCTTGCCGAGAGGTCGATCTCCGAAGCCTCGTAGACAGTTTGCTCTTCAAGATAGGCAAGCATCAAAATGAATGCGCTCGCCCCGCGCCCATCGTTCGAATCTACCAAACGTTCCAGCGGCGGATAAATCCCGTACGTACTCTCGTAGTTTAGAGCGGCGAGACCGATTTGCTTGAGTTGGTTCTGGCACTGGTTTCGTCGAGCCGCCTCGCGTGCTGCCTGAACCGCTGGCAGGAGGAGCGCCACTAGGATGCCGATGATGGCGATCACCACCAACAACTCAACCAACGTAAAACCACGCCGACCCTGCTTCTTCAGGCTCATGGATTCCGGTCCGTCCATCGAAAGGCGTCTCCTAGAATTGATCATCGACTGGTAGATCGGCCTCTGACGGCCAGAACATAGGCTCAGGCGCGGCGTTGAGCCGCCACGATCGTCAAACCAAAAATGGCAAACAGCACGGTCGATGGTTCCGGGATGGCGACCGAAGGTGCCATGCTCGTTGCCCCGTAGTTGTCGGCCCAGACGCCGTAGTCGGCAGCATCAACGATGCCGCTTCCATCTCCGGCGTTGTTGATGATCGATTCGGGAGATCCGAGGTTGTCGCGCCACACCGTGTAGTCCGCCGCGTTCACCGAACCGTCGCTGTTGAAATCGCCCAACAAGCTCTCGACTTCGAGGTAGCGAACGGCTCCCGCGAACCCGGCGTCGTCTCCATCGATGATGTGGAAGAGGAAATCGACGTCGCGTGAGGCATTGCCCGCATCGAAGGCCGTGCCGAGTTCGAAGACGTCTCCGCCGGCGACCGTGAAACCGCTAGCGGGGGTCGCGAAGAACTGTGCGAGCCCATTCGTTGTGTTCGATCCACCGGTTGACCACCCCGCCACCGGGCTGCCGCCAACGGTTAGGCCGTCGAACGAAGTATCCAGGGCGCCATCGTCTGAGGTCGCCTGATAGAAATCGATGGAGACCGATTCGGGGGATTCGTTGATGATCCGTGACACCCCGCTAGCAACTTCGATCTCAAGAACGAGGTCATTGAACCGCTCCGCACCGGTGTACTCGACTGCGACCCCGTCAACGAAGTTGTTGGCGATCGCATCTGCGTAACGGAACGAGACGTCCTCGTAATCGTTTCCGAAACCAACGGCCGACATGGCCGCCGAAACGTCCGTCTTGTAGGCGTTTCCGAATGAGACCGACTGACCGGCGAGCAACTCGGCCGATTCGCCGGCAACCGGGTTAAACTCGGCCACGCCATTCTCACTGGCGTTGCTGGCCTCCTGCCAATTGGCGACAAGGTTGTCGGACAAGCTACTCCAAACGGCTGGATCGAGCAGGCCGAGAGTCGAGGTAATCTCGTACCCGTCGAAGTTGATCTGTTCGGTCGTGTTGTCATTCCTGAAGACGACCGATCCACTATCACGGTCGATCGACAAGACCGCCTGTGCCGAAGATTCGACACACGGTGCCACGATCCACGCCAAGAGGGCGACCGCGGCTTGCTTATAGCGAGAAGTCATGATGCCTATGCCTGTGATGTTTGATGAAGGGGCTTTAGTAGAAGAGTCGGCCTGCCCGGATGGCTAAACACGACTCCGACGCCCCGCGGCACTAACGCCCACGACGCCACACAGAACAAAGCACAGGGCGGCCGGCTCGGGAATGGATCCGCCAAACGGCGAGAGACCGGCGGTGCTTCCACCCAACAATTCAAACTCACGCTTCCAAACCACGTAGTCTTCGAGATCGACACGGCCGTTGACGGCACCAATCGTGTCGCCGTCGCCACCGAGCGGCACCGTCGAGAAGAAGGCCGAGCGGATCGCCTCGAAGTCATCGAGGTTCACCAGACCGTTGCCATCGGCATCGCCAACGACATCCGATACCATGACGGACTCGAAAGCCCCTTCGTACGAGCCGGCGATGCGCAGCTCATCAAAGAACGCTGCCTCAGCGCCTTGGAACCCACCGAAACCAACCTGGCTGAAACGGAAGTCGCCGGTGAGCACGCCGGTCGCGGCTCCCGGTTCGGTCGTCGCACTGGTCGGGTTTAGGAAGACGCTCAGCGTGTCATCGCCAGCGGCGTAGTCGATCTTCAGGACAATCAGATCGGGGGTGGTGGTTGTGTCACCGATGTTGACGAACTCCGTGCCGCTGGCGGCCTTGTTGCTTACCGCCCGCTGGTCCGGATCGGTCAACGTGTCGATGCCTGCGACGAAAGCCACGTTCCCGTTGCTGCCCAAGTTCCCGCGGCCGACTTCAAAGATGCTCGACTGGTTTAGCGAGATCTCGCCGAAGATATCGTCGCCGGGGTTCTGCAACAGGAAGCTCATATAAACGGTCGTTCCGTCAGCACCGACTTGCCCGCCTGCCGAGAACGGCGCGAGGGCACCGTCCAGATCGAGTGTCCGGAAGAGCCGGGTGCTGCCACCAGCCCCCTGCCATGTCATCGCGTTGCCGGAGGCTGGAAGAATGCCAGAGGGATCGGCCAGACTGCCAGAAACAGCAGAGGCTTGACTGCCCACCCGGAAATCCCACGCAGCGGCGAACCCGAGGCCGCCGTCGAGGCCGTCTAAGTTGGTGCCATCTGCGTAGTCGAAGCCCTCGTAGGCTAGCAACTGAGCTTGAGCCGTAGAGCTTCCGACGAGTGCCGCGGTGGCAACCGTCAACGAGAGCAACGAGTACCTAACAAGAGTGGTCATTGGTTGTTTTGCTCTAAGTGGTTGAATGGCTACTCGCCTTGAGAAAGCGAGATTCGCCTTATGTGTGACTGCTGAAACCGAAGATGGGATCAAACCTCACTATAGATCGCCTCGAGTAACTTGATCCCTCGGGGTCAGCCGAAGGGCTTATCGAGGCACCAGTCAAGCTGCCTCGATTGCGTTCAGCGACGCCGAGCAACCATCAAGCCGATGCTAGCGCACGCCAACAGGACGGCCGAGGGCTCCGGAATCGCGACCACGTCCGAGTAGGTCGTGCCGATGAGGAAGTTGTCCAGGTTTTGCGAACCGCCCTGGAAAGAGCCGAAGCCGATGCGGTTGAACGCGAGGTTCGTGAAAGCGGCTGAACCATCGCCAACCGCCGGCTCGCTGGCGCCCGGATCGAGATAGATCGTGACGTTGTCGGCGTCTCCTGCCCCGTAGTCGATACGCATGACAACGAGGTGCGTGTCGGTGTCAGCCGTGCCGACATCGAGCCCGATAGCGCCGCCGCTATTCTTGTCGATCAAGAGCCCGTAGTCGGGTGCATCGCCGTTGCGGTCCGTTCCAAACGAGAAAACGGTGTTGTTGTCGCTTTGGGAGCCTCGCCAGATCTCGACGATCTGCGAAGGGTCGTTGCCGGTTCCCGCAGTGCCGAGCTGATGCTCAAAGCTGACATAGATTGTTGAGTTATCGACACCAATTTGCGACGAAACCGCTCCGGATAGTGCGATCGACGCCCGTGTGCTGGCCGTTGTCTGCGAAGCGATCCCGTCGGGCGTTACCGAGTTGCCGCTGCCGCCGACGTTGGTGACCCAGTTCACGCCGTCGTTTGCATTTCCAGCAAGATCGCCAGCGGGATAGGAGAATGTCTCCTCGAAGATGATCGCAGCCTCGGATGTGCCGCATGCAGCGACAAACAGGCAAAACAGGGTCAGTACAGGGGCTTTCCAGCAGCGGATGATCACAGTAGCACCTCCAAAAGTGGCAGGTCGGCGAAGCAGATAAGTAAACTGATGAGCGGGGGACCAGCAAAGCGGCCACCAACAGGTAATTGTGGCCAGTTCGCAAAAACCTCACGCAAAATCAGCGAACGGCCCATTCCAACGGGTTGGCCTTTCGATGAGCGAAGCAATCGCCCCAAAAGCAGTGTCCACGCGCTCACCCCCCCAGCGGCCGGCCAGCCGCAAAGAGGCCTCATAGCCGTCCTGCAACGCGACTTACCAAATCTTTTCCCTGTGAAAAACAGGTGTGGCAGGCACAACTACCTAACGGAGCGTTGTCGCCACCCTAGGCATCGCATGAGAAGCACAATTTCAGGTGAAAACCCCGATAAGCCGGCTTAAGGACTTGACCAGCCCTCCCTTAGATGAATCGCCGCTCGACCCCCTCGACGAGGCGGCGGCTCACGAACAGTTCGTCATGCTGTTCTCGAGGGAGCGGCGAAGAATCTATGCGCTGACTTATTCCCTGGTACCGAACGCAACCGATGCCGAGGATCTTTTTCAGCAAGTGAGCCTGCTGCTCTGGCGGAAGTTTCGGGAGTACGACCACGATCGTGATTTCTATCGCTGGGCGGCGGGGATGGTTTACTACACGGTCAAGAATTACCGTCGCACAGCGGTCAAGCGGCGAATGCTGTTCAGTGACGAGTTGGTCAAGACCCTGGTCGATGAAAGGGTCAACTGGTCATCGTCCGAATCCGAGCGAAACGAAGCCCTCACCGAGTGTTTGGGGCGTCTTCGCAAGGGCGATACGAAGCTGCTAGCCGACATCTACGGCTCAAATGTTTCGGCCGGCGAAGCCGCTGAACGCCTCGGAAAGAGCGTCGGAACGGTCTACAACCGACTGAGCTTGCTACGCAAGCGGCTGTTGGAATGCATCAATAACAAGCTCGCTACCCGGCACGGACGGGGAGGAGAGGCATGAGCGCTGACCCCAATTTCGACCGCCTAATCGACAAGCTGCTCGACGAAACCCTATCCGAGGAAGAAGGGGCACGGCTGGCGTCTCTGCTCGGTGAGGATGCCGCGGCAAGGGAGCGCTACTTCGAGTATGTCAACGTTCACCTCGGCGTGATCGAACGATCCGAGATCGAGGCTCACAGCCTCGTGCCAACAACAGAGGACTCGCTCGGGCCAGAGGGATCGGGCGAGATCGAATCCCAAGACGCGACCACCAGTGCTGGACACGAGCGAAGGTCGAATCTAGGCCCCTGGAGCTTCGCCACGCACTCCGTCTTGGCCGTCGCGTTGGCTGCAAGCCTTGCGTTGGTCTGGCTGTTGCCTCAGATCTGGTCACCCGACGGCAGGGCTGAAATCCCTCTCGCGAACACGATCGACACCACCCCGGTGACTTATATCGCCGAGATCGGTGCCATGTCGGCGGATGTCGAGTGGGGCCCGAGCACGACAACCCACGAGTTCTTGCTGAGGGTGCGTCCTGGCGATCGACTCGAGCTCAAGCGAGGTCTCGTCAACCTGACTTACTTCTCGGGTGCCAATATCATCCTTCGCGGCCCCTGCACCTTCACTCCAACTGGACCTGATTCTGGAGAGCTGCTCGCCGGTGAACTAACAGGGCGCGTTGATGACACAACGTTTTCACTCACGACCCCCAACGCGCATGTGCTTGATCTCGGCACCGAGTTCGGGGTCGCCGTAGATGAGATCGAGAATACCGATGTCTGTGTCTTCGAAGGCAAAGTCAAGCTGACGGCAGGCGCTCTGACCGAAGAGTCCGCGGACACGCTCATGATGACCGTTGGCATGGCTGCTCGGGCGACCCGCGAGGGGCGTATCGCCACCGACATCTCGATCGACGCCGATCGCTTCGCCCGTTCGATTCCGCTCCCCCCCTCCCTGACCGAGACCGGGCGGTTGAGCCTCGTGGACGTCATGAACGGCTATGAACCGCAGGGGTATCGCCTCGCTATCGGAATCGCGCCCGACACGGGCGAGGCGTACCAGCAGTCATGGCTTGCGGAGAATCGAGCTTATCCGCGGCAACGCCGAGGCATCTATCATGCGACCGGTTGGCACCCGATGGTCGATGGGGTTTTCATCCCGCCGCGTGACGGCATGAAGGTCCAAATCGACTCACTAGCGACGACGACGACCCTACCCACGAACGGAGCAGGAACCTCAGGGCCGATTTGGTCGCGTCGCCGAGTCGAGGACCCCCAGAGCATTGTTTTCCATGAGAACTTTTGGGGCGGTCAGACGCTCAACCGGGTTCTCCAGCGTTTGCAAGCCTGCGACTGGGGAATGATCGGCGTCCACGCTAACGCCGGCATCACATTCGACCTCGATGCCATCCGGAATCACTACGGCGAGGAGCCGACCCGATTCCAGGCGATCGTTGCGAACCTCGACAACTCGGATCAGAAACAGGAGATCGGAGAGACCGCCGAGAAGCGATTCGTGGCAGACTTCCGCCTCTATGTCGATGGCGAGCTCAGAGCGAGCCGTTTCAAGTTTGGTCGGACCGATGGGGATATGAATATCAACGCAACAATCGGGGGCTCCGACCGCTTCCTAACGATCGTATCGACCGACGCCGGCCACTACTGGTACGACCAAGTGGTGCTCATCGATCCCGTGCTGGAACTCAGCGGCAGGCGATGATCGATAGGCCTGCGGCCTGCGTCAAGAAATCACACCAAGAACAGCATCAAGACGGCAACGAGATCACCGAATGTGGGCGACGTTATCCCAATTAAGGCGAGCCGCTTTGCCGCTCGCATCGGCTGTTGTTGGTCTGTCTGTGGCGACGACATGCATCGCCCAAACGCCCTCACTACATGAGCAGCAGGCAACATCCGTGGCAAGTCGTAAAGCGAAGTTCGAGCGACTCGAACGCCGTGATCTGTTGTCTGGCGATGGACTCTTAGGCCAGTACTTCGATTCCCCCAACCTGACCGGACTAGCCGATCAACGGATCGATACGCAGATCCAATTCCCAGCAGATTTCACAGTCGCCGCCCCCGACATCGGGGCGGCTCCCGCAGGGACAACCGTCCAGCCCGACGACAACTGGTCCGTCCGCTGGACGGGGCATGTTCGGATTGATTCGCCCGGCGACTGGACTTTCCACACCGACAGCGACGACGGGGTTCGCCTGTGGGTGAATGGGCAGCAAATCATCGACAATTGGACGGTCCATGGGCTAGTACGAGACTCCGGCTCACTCACGCTCGATCCGGGCTGGTACCCAATCCAGATGGAATTTTTTCAGTCGGGCACGCAATCAACCGGTAACCGCGCGGCGATCAGGCTCTCTTACGAAGGGCCTGATCAGCCCGAAACAGTCATTCCCCAATCGAACCTCAGCAGCAACTTGCTGACAAGCGTCGATATCGGGAATGTTGGCGGTGCCGGCAGCCTGGCCATCGATCACGAGCTCGGTCGATATACCGTCCGCGGATCGGGTGCTGACATCCAGGGAACCGCCGATGGTTTCCACTTCGCCTATCTCATGCTCGATGGCGACGGCGCGATCCAAGCGAGGGTCAACTCCATCGTTAACACCAACCCGTTCGCCAAGGGTGGACTGATGTTCCGCGAATCGCTCGACCCCAGCTCGCGCAATGCCATGATGGAGATGAAGGCGACCACCGGTTCCGAGTTCCAATACCGGAGCGAGAACGGGGGTGGCACGACCGTTGGCACACGCGACGGGAACATTGATCCACCCTACTGGGTTCGCATCGAACGCTTTGGTGACACCTTCAGGGGTTTGATGTCGGCCGATGGGATCAACTGGGAACTGCAAGACACGGCTTTGATTTCGATGCCGGATGAGGTGTTTGTCGGGCTCGCGGTCACGTCCCACAACAACAACGCAACAACCACGGCGGTGTTCGAGCAGGTCTCAATCACCAACGCGGCCGCTCCGCCCGATGGGCCAACGATCCCGGGCACCCAGGTCGACGGCTTCATCCCCTTGCTCACGGAAGAGACCTTCGACCCGCTCACCGACGATGGGCAAGACCCCGAGGGCTTCGTCGCCGATGACGACGAGTTCTATACGTTCCGCGGGCCGAGGTTTGGGGTCAATCACCCGGGCGGCCACGACGAGGATGAAGGAAAATCAGCAGCCGACGAAGACGTCGTCTTCCGCCTGAACGAGGCAGGTGAACTCCATATTCTTGGCATCCCGGATACGGGGCAGTCGGAGCCCTTCGGATACATCAGCACGGAAGATCACTACCGCAACTATCACCTGACGCTCGAGTACAAGTGGGGACCGGAGAAATTCAGCCCCAGAAACAATCAAAAGCGTGACAGCGGCTTGCTCTACCACGCGGTCGGCCCAGATGTCGTTTGGACCACGGACGTAGAAACCCAAATCCAGGAGGGGGATACGGGTGACTTTTTCTTCCTGGGCGAGAACCCGAACGCAGCCCCCGGTTCGCTCGGAAGCAGCGAAGGCACCGTCACGGTCAACGCTGCTGGTGATCGCTATGAGCCCGGCGGCGAGACGCTCGACACGGGAGGTGGGCTTACCAAGTTGAAAACGGTCGACTCGCTGACCGATTGGAACCGGGTCGAGGTGATCCTCGAACGCGACAATGTCACCGTTATCGTTAACGGCGTGGTGGTGAACCGAGCAACGAACCTCCGACGTGTCCAAGACGGACTGATCATCCCGCTAAAAGAGGGCAAGATTGCCCTGCAAGCCGAGGGGGCAGAAATCTTCTATCGGAACGTCGGGTTCAAACCAACGCACGCGGTGGGCGGACGAGGCGAGTTCCGGGTGTTGGTTTTCCAAGAGCACGGCGACGGAGTCACGCCGGAGGTCGTCGCCGCAGCTCATTCAGCCATCGAAAGGCTTGGGGCGTCCAACGACTTCACGGTTGATGTCGCCAACGATTCGGACGGAGTCTTCACGGACGCCAATCTCCGCGAGTACGCCGCCGTGGTCTGGAATGGGGCAAGCGGCGAATCTCTCGACGCCGCAGAACGCGCCGCATTCGAACGCTATATCCGTGCCGGCGGTGGCTACGTCGGCCTGCACGAAGCGGCGGCAGGCGAGCATGACTGGGGATGGTATGAAGAGCTTGTCGGTGCCACCGCATCCGACCTCTCCACACCACAACTCGCGAACGTGCGGATCGACTCAGAGGCCTTCATCGGATCGGGCGGTGTCGAGATGAATCATCCGGCCGTCGACGCCCTGCCCCAGGCGTGGCAGCGAGTCGACGCTTGGACGGAGTACGAAACGAACCCACGGGCCCAAGTCAACGTCCTCCTGAACCTAGAAGAGTTGCCCGACGCCGGTCCGGGTGATCACCCCATTTCGTGGTGGCAGACCTACGACGGCGGTCGCAGCTTCTTCTCTGGACTGGGCTACCGAACCATCGCCTACCATGAGCCGCTCTACCTGGCTCACCTCCTTGGAGGGATCGAGTACGCGGCCGGGGTCAGCCGAGTTGCACCAGACGGAGCAACCGTTCTTTTCGATGGCACAAACACGGGGGCGTTTGAGAAGCGAGGGGGAGGACTTCCGGGGTGGCAAATCGACGACGAATCGAGTCTCGCGATTGTTCCCGGCTCTGGCAGCATCCAGACCGTCGAGGCCTTCAGCGATTACCGTCTGCACCTCGAGTTTCAAACGCCCGCCACACCCCCGGGTGTTAGCGAGCAACGACGTGGCAACAGCGGGCTTTACCTGCACAGCAGTTATGAGTTGCAGTTGCTCGACTCCTACGGCGATCCGAATTTCGACAACCGGCATCTTGGTTCCATCTACGACACGAAAGAAGCCGATCGGAATGCTGCCCTGCCGGCGGAAACCTGGCAGGTATACGACGTCGATTTCACGGCTCCGAAGTTCGACTCACTGGGAGCAAAAGTCGCCAACGCCAGGATCACGGCTTACTTGAACGGAGTCCTGATCCACGACGACGTGGAAGTGACGGCCCCAACCAATGGCGGGGCAACAGAACAGGCCGGGCCACAACCTTTCTGGCTACAGGATCACGACTCACGCAGCAACTTGCGTTTCCGAAACATTTGGCTGCTGCCGGCGGCGGAACCACCGGCTCTCGCCGGCGACTTTAATCGAGACGGGAACGTCGACTCCGCCGACTATACCGTCTGGCGTGATGCGATAGACACCGCCGTTGCGGCATACTCTGGCCCCGATGCGGATGGCGACGGCTTCGTGACCCAAGCCGATCGGCAAGTTTGGATATCGAACTATGGTGCAACCAGTGTGACAGCCAATAGCGTGTCAGGTGCCGACACGGCAACGTCATCGACCTCAGCTCGTTCTTCAACCGACGATCCCGTAGTTTCGCCACCAGCGAGTTCAACCAGCTCGAACCGCTCCTCGGTTCCACGGCAAGCTACAGTCGCTGCCAACGGCTTCGCAGACGGCAAACAGGAACTGCTTCTCATCAATCCCAACTCGTTGCGTCGCACAACGACTGACGCACCGAGCGATTCCGATGACCATCGTCGGAGCTATACCGGCGAGGTCGACAACGATTGGCGTCTTGCATGGATGTTCGCTGACGAAAGCGACACGGAAACAGCGTCCGCCCCGTAGATATATGGGTCGGCACTCTTCTCAATTCGGCTACAGATAAGCAAGGCAACACCATGCGGCGTCTCCCCATCCGTTGGGCTAAGACCCTCGGTCTACTGCTGACGATAGCTCCGGCAAGCTTAGCACAGACTGATGAACCACCACCCAACCTTCTCGACAATCAAACATTCGACTCACCGTTGACGCTGAGGGTGCGCAAGTACGCGACGGTCCCCAGCCAGACTTTCGGGGATCTCAGCACCCGGTCGATCAACTCGATGACGACCCGCCCCGGTGATACCCAGGGACTCTACGTGACGTCGCTCGATGGGCGCATCCATCGTTTGACCGACAACGCCCAAGGTCAAGGCGACGTCAGCCTCTGGTACGATGTTAAAGATAGCGCCCCACTGAGCCCTAGAAGCCGTATCCACGGCGGGCTCCGAGACATCGCCTTCCATCCCGATTTTAATCAGGTTGGTTCTCCGGGCTATGGCAAGGTCTACGGCTCTCTCATGCTGACACGTGACAGCGCTACGAGCTCAACCAACTTCCTCGGTTCGAGCCGCTCGGGGCTGAACGCCCAGGGGGCTGTCGCAGAATGGACCTTTGACTTCGGCACCAACTCGATTGACGACGGTTCTTACCGCGAGCTATTTCGTGTCCAGAGCCCGCAGTTTGATCACCCGATCAAGCAGCTCGAGTTCAACCCGCACGCCTTGCCGGGTGATGCAGACTACGGTGCCCTCTACATAGCCCATGGCGATGGCAGTGTCTTCAATACCTCCGTCGGAACTGGACAAACCACATCCGACGCCCTCGGCAAGATCCTGCGAATCAACCCAATTGAAGACACCGCTTCGCAATCGCCCTACCAGCTTGTCGGCAATGCGTTCGAGCTCGACGGCGACCCAAACACGCTTGCCGAAGTCTTTACTTGGGGGCATCGTAACCCCCACAACATCACGTTCGGCCAAACCGTCGATGGCAGGCAACAGTTGCTTGTCGCCGAAGTGGGCCAGGATAATATCGACGAGGTCAATCTCATCAAGCTCGACGAGCACGATGGCGAGAACTTCGGGTGGAACCTGCGAACCGGCACGTTTACCTTCGACGGAACGATTGGGTACGGCGCCGGTGCCGGCCCTTTGCCTGCGAATGAGGCGAGTGCCTTCGACCTAGTCTACCCGGTCCTGCAACTCGATCATGACGATCTCACCGGCGACCGGCGAGTAGCGATCGCCGGAGGGGTCGTAATCGACAATTGGGTCGATCCGACGCTCCAGGGCCGCTACTTCTACGGCGATTTTGCGACTAATAGCCTCGGCGGATCTGGCGGCGAGATATGGAGTGCCAAACTTCAGACACTCGCCGACTTGAAGACTTCGCTCGACCCCGGCGAGTCGCCCGAAAGCTTGGAGTGGATCGACGACTTCGAGCGACACCCTCTGGCATTCGATCACGACGACAACCCATCGACCGCCGACCTCTTGTTCGACGACTTCATCGACCTGCTCGAAGCCGACGGCACCAGCGGGAACCGCTCGAATATCCGCTTCGGCGAAGGCCCCGACGGTGCCCTGTACGTCTCCAGCAAGCAGAATGGTAGCATCTACCTGATCAGCAACACAAAGCAGCTGGGTCTACCGGGGGATGCCACCGGAAACGGAGTGGTCAACCTCGCCGACTACAACCTGATCCAACTCAACTACGGCCAAAGCGTTCTGGCTGGCACCGGAGGGGACGTAACGTTCGACGGCAGGGTCGACCTGAGCGACTTCTTCAAGTGGAAGCAAGCGGCCTCGCCCGCCTTGGTCGCTCTTGTTTCTGGCACGATCCCAGAGCCCTCAGCGCTACTACTGATCGGTATGAGCACTTGGCTTACGGTGGTTCATCGACGCCGAGCTTGAAACCGAAAAAACCGTCAATCGATTCGTTCGGAGAATTCTAGAATCGAAGAATGTACTTGTTCGACGGCTCTCCTGTCGACGCCGCGGTAGCTTCCCTCGGACAGTCGCCTGAGGTCGCACAACCCTGCCGATCGCGTCGCCTCGAGCGACGGGTCAACTCTGCCTACCGAGGCTCCCACATGAAGTTGGCTGCAACCCGTTTCGGATAGCAGCTGAGAGACGTCCTCCGCCCCAATACCGCCACCGGGCAAGATTTCAATCCTGCCGGCGGATTGAGAGACCAGCCGCTTAAGCATTGGGATTCCCTCAACCGCCGCGGCTGGTCCGCCGCTGGTCAGCACCCGGCCGATTCCAAGCCGGCAAAGAGTTTCTAATGCGACCTCTTTCTCCCGTATTCCATCGAAGGCGCGGTGGAATACGGTTTCCCTAGCTTCGGCGAGCGTCGCGAGCATCTCGATGCGTCGCTCATCGATCTTGCCAGAAGTGTCGAGCACACCAAAGACGATGCCGCTCGCCCCGGCATTCAAGACACGCTCCGCGTCGATCGTCATGCAACGGAACTCGGACTCGCTATACGCGAATCCAGCGGCGCGTGGGCGCAGCATCACGAAGACCGGCAACGCCACCTCACGGCACACCTGCTCGACGAGACCGATCGACGGCGTGAGGCCGCCAAGCTCCAACGCGCCACAGAGCTCGACACGATCCGCACCGGCTGATTGGGCGGCAACGGCGTCCTCCAACGAGCCTACGCACACCTCGAGCCTAACCGAATTGTTCTTTCGGTTAATCGAGTCGTTGACTGACATGCTTGTCCATCGGAGGCGGCTTTGCCGGTATCGGCTCACGCTCCGGCTGGGTCGGCACCATCAACCCAGGGTCCGGCTAGCGATTGGTAATCGCGTGGGAACTGCTTGCTCCCTTTTTCTCCGGCAGTCCAACCCGGAACGTGCTTTGCCGAAGCCCCTGCGTACGACATCTCTTCCCACTTCTTAGCCCACGAGCTGTCCCCATCGCCGTAGCTGAGCGAGTCGGCATCGAAGTGGAAGACCTTGCCCTCACGGTAGCTCTTGGCACCAAGCTTCACGACAACCATTGCTGCGGCCCCGAGTTCGGGCGAGCAATTGACTGACTCGGGCTTATCTTCCTTGATCGCACCGAGGAAGTTCTCGAAGTGGACAAACGATGAAACCATCCAATCTTCCATCTTGAAGCCCCGGTCCCGTGGATCGGCGATGTCGGACTCGATTCGCTCATCTTTGATCGACGAATCGAGTGTGACTTGCGGTCGCTCGGCGACGAAATCGTAACCGGTGAAGTCTTCGCCGGTGCCAAGCAACGCGGATCCGTGGTGCCCACGGATCACTTGCTTGATCGGCACCTCTTGGGAACACATGGTTGCGGTGACGAGCCCTTGCACACCTTCAGGGAAATCGGCAACCACCGTCGCTACGTCGGGGGCTTCACGCCCGTCGTATTCGAGGTAGATGCCACCGCCACCGACAACGCGACCTGGCCATCGGAGCCCCGTCGCCTTCAGCATGGAAGTGGTGCGATGCACGAATAGATCGGTATAAAGCCCTGAACCGAAATCCCAGTAGCAGCGCCATTGGGCAAAACGTGCTCGGTCGAAAGGTTGCTTAGGCGCGAGGCCTAGCTCGTGGCCCAGGAACGTGTCCCAATCGATATTCGAGGGCGTCATGTCTTTCGCCAAGCCGTAGTAACGCCACTGGCCCATACCCGAGTTGCGGAAGAACTCGGTCTGGTACTGCATGATCTTTCCGAGTTTGCCGGCTCGGATGTCTTCGTTGATCTTTGACCAGACCGGCAGCGAAGTGCTCTGCACTCCCACTTGCATGACCTTGCCAGAAGCCTTCCATGCTCTGTAGACCTCGAGGGCCTCGTCCACACTATGGGTCATCGGCTTCTCGCAATAGACGTGCTTGCCCGCCTTGAGAGCATCGATCGTCTGTCGCGCGTGCCAGTGATCCGGAGTCGCTATCACGACCGCATCGATCGATGGGTCGTTAAGAATGTCGCGGTAATCGCCCGTCTTTGTGACCGCCTTTCCGGTCTCTTTCTCGATATGCGCCGCCTTCTCATCGCGGTAGCGATTGAACACATCGCAGACCGCTGCGCATTCGACCGTGCCACCGTTGTTCTGCAAAAGGATCGCCGACGCGATGTGCATATCACAACGGCCACCAACCCCGATAAATCCGATTCGGAGAGTGCTGTTCGCGTTATGAGTTGCCGCTGCGAACGAGGACACCGAGGTTGAGGCAAGTGCGGCGGTCGCACTGGAACTGGCGAGGAAACCGCGTCGCGAAAGATGAGCAGGAGTCATAGTCTTTCTCAAAGAAGCATTGAGAGAATAGTCAAAACTTTGTTTCGTGCTGCGACAGAACAACCCGAGCTTTCTATAAAGCTGCCGGGTATCTGGTGCCGTACCCACTTAAACCGTGGGGACAAAAAAGACGCCCTGTGCCGGACAGTCCGACATCAGGGCGTCTTTCGTAGACTAAAGCCTTGATGACAGCCTAGGCACGACGGCGCAGACCGAGACCAACCATGCACGATGCCACCAGCAGAACCGACGTCGGCTCGGGAATCGCCGGGATGGCGTCTGGAGCTAGCAGCTCGATCTCACCGACCTGCATAATCCCGTTGCCCGGGAGGCGCAGATCCGGCAGCAGGAGACGGTAAGCCGAGTACGCCGTGTTGTTCGTGAAAGCCGTTGCCGAACGGGTGAACGGTGTCTCGTCGCTGTACATCAAACGCGAGTTGATCGCGTCGATGAAGAGGTCGGTGTCTTCCGCCAAGCCAGTACGGCCCGGGGCGCCTGCCGAGCCACCAACGATCGCGGTCCACTCAGCGGAGTCGCTGATGGTTTCAGGAGCAGCACCGATGACACCGGGAATGACTTCACCAGTGGTCGTGAAGTTCGACAAACCGAAGGTGTTCGAGCCTTCCAGCGTGAAGTTGCTCGGGTCACGTTCAGGTCCGTCGTTCGCGAACCCAAACCGAAGCTCTTGGATCGTGACAGGCCGCGGGAAGATAAGAATGACGCCGCTGTCGCTGGCGTCCCCATCATCGGCTGTACCGGCGAAGGTCAAAAACTTAGTCGATGTCGTGCCATCGAAAGCAAGCGTGGGATTCTCTCCACCTGGGAAAGAAAGACTCGATGTCGAATCACCGCCGGCAACGGTTTCTGACACCATGATGGCGGCGGTTAGTCCGCCAGCCGTGTTCATCAACGCGGCATGGCTGCTCGCCGCGAAGGTCGCCGCGCACAAGAGTGCTACGCAGCAGGACAAGATGTGTTGTCGTTTCATGAGACTGCACCTCTGAAAAAATCAAAAAACAAATCGAAAGGGCGAACTTAAGTGATCGTAGTCTAAGCCTTATGAGCCTGAGCCTTGTCGCGTCTGTCAGACGTCAGCTCAGCTCTCCGGCCGAATTGCCTGTTCTCGAAGCCCCTCTCGCGATCCTAAACTATTTTAATCTCAGTCGAATCGCCATCGAATTCTTCCCCCAAGCAGAAAAACAGCAGAAAAAACTGATACTAGCGAAGCCGGTTCAGGAATCGCTGTAGCCGGCGTGACGTCGACGACTTCGGCGACATTGAAGAGCCCGGAAAAGCTCTCACTCGTGCCGTAGCGGGCCACGAGGTCCAAAGTCCCTCCAGAAAAGGCCGGACCGAGGTCAAACGATTCGCCTGCAGCGAGGAGCGACGAGCCGCCGAAATTCGATTCGACTAGGCTATCGCTGTCAGCGGAGTTCTCGAGCCAATCGGCTGAGCCTCCGCCCCCTTCGCTGCCGTAGTTATCTGCCCACAGGGTGTAGTCGGCTTCGTCGACCTCACCACTCCCATCGCCGTCGGCTCGCAGGTCGGTGGTCGAACTGAACGTATCACGGAAAACCGTGTAGTCAGCGGCATCAACGCTGCCGTCTCCGTTGTAGTCGCCATCGACTTCGCCACCCACACCCTGGTCAGCAAGGCTGCTCCAAGCTGCGGCGTCGAGAGCACCGCTTTCGGAGGTGATTTCGTAGTATGAGAGATCGACGTCCTGCGTGGTCCCGTTGACGAGCCGGACATCTCCAGAAGCCTGATTGACCTCAAGCGTCAGACGCGGGACTGCCACGGACTGAACCGACTCGAAAGTCGTTCCGATGGCGACGTCATCGAAGTAATGCTCACGTTGCAAGAAAGAAGGCGTAACGCCTAAGTCGATCGCGAACAGACTCGCAAAGAGATCGCCGGCTGCATCATCCCATCCTGTGATAATGTCTGCCTCAGCTACGATGGTGCTGCCGGCGCTGGTTTCGATCCCCGTCGGATCGATCCAGGCAGTGAGACGCTCATCATCGCCGCTCGCGTTGATCTCGATCTTACCCACGACACGGTGGAATCCACCGTCGTTGATGAAATCGTTGGCGTTGGCCGAAACATCGCCCTGAACACGCTCGTCTCCCAACTGAGCAAAGAAGGTGGAAGTGCCACCGCCACCGGCCGTCTGGGCATCGTTCATCGGGCCGGTCACGCCGATCCCAATCAAGGGGGTTTGAGCGAGTGCGGCACCGGCCGATGGGCTGAGAATCCCAAAGTGGCCATTGGCAGAACCGCTCGGATCCCGATTGACTAGATCTACCGCGAAACTGGCCGCGAAGTAGAGCGTTTGGTCATTGGCAACCGTGCCGCCAAGAGAAAATGTACGCCCCAGTCCCGACGTATTCGACAACATATTCGTCACCCCAGTGAAAGGGTTGTCTCGGATGCCGGCGCGTGTGTTATCGGTATCGGTCGAAATCGTTGCCGAGCCACTGGATACCCAGCGGTCTTCCCACTGACCGGCGGGGCCGTTCTGGCCACCCGCGAACGAAGTATCACCGCCAAAACCACCGAGATTGTCGATGATCAGTGTTGGCTGACCCGGGTAGAAGAAATCCTCGCTGGCAATCACGTCGGCCTCAGCAACCGAACCGCCTGCCAACACCGCCGCGACGATTGCCAATACCCCACCACCGGCCTTCCAACGCGCGGGACAAGGGTGACTGTCAGTTGGTCGAAACGCGTGCGACCTTCTCCGACGTCCAAACGCAGCAGATGCAAGAGCGACTCCGAATAACGATAAAGAAGTCGGCTCCGGCACAGCAAATAGGTTGTTGCCGGCGGCAGTCGCCTCACGTTGGATGATACGGAAGTCGAAGAAGTCAATCGAACCATTCTGATCGACGTCACCTAAGACTCGCGTCCCAATGTCGCCGGTGCTGAGACCGTTATTGAAGCCGACGTTGTCGGACCAGATCAAATAGTCATCGCGATCGGCGTCGCCATCACCATCAACATCGCCCGGCACGGTTGGCGGTGCCGTGACGCCCGTATCAGCAAAGAAGTCGATGTCGTTGAACTGCGAGAAGCCCTGCCCGTTAGCTGGCCCAGCGATGCTGAAGTTATCGATCAGTCCGTCGAACCTCGCTTCGGAGCCGAAGATGTCTTGGTCATCGGTTCCTAAAGTGACGAACTCGCCGTAGTTGTTGAAGAAACCAACGCCCCCGGGTGATTGCGACGCGGCGAGAGAGCCGTTGACGTAGAGCAAAGATGTGTTCGCGGCTCGCAAAATGGCAAGATGGGTCCACTCGTCGAATTCAACCGCCACATTTGATGTGATCGAACCGGATCCCTCCGGGTTACCAGCGGGGCCAAGCGCCACCGCTTCCCAAAACCCACTAGAGGAGATCCCTATGCCCCCGGTCTCATCTCCCATATTAAAGACGATCTGACGCGTCCCATCGGACGCCGCGTCGGGGCGCACCCAAGCTTGCGATAGGAATGAAAAACCACGAAAGACGCTCGTTCCGTTAAATGCAACGAACGCCAAATCTTGGTCAACGTTGTAATTTTGGTGCCCTACGGACTGCAGGATATCACCCGAGTTGAACTCGACCGCCTTCGTGCCAACCAAGTTGATGGCAGCGGTGTTCTCGAGCCCTGAACCAGGGGATATATCGACGTAGTTCGGGGTTCCGCCAGTTGTCGATAGCGACGGTGCGACCTGTGCCCGGGTATTGCGAATGACCGAGAGAGTATCCCCATTAACGATGCCTTCTTTCTGAGCGAGCCCAAGCGGCGGAGCTATATCATAAAAATCAAATGTGCTGGTTACCGTGTTCTGGCCATTGGCCGAGGTGATTGTTATCTCGTTGGTTCCTTCGATGAACGGGTCATCAAGGATGTCGGCTGTCGAAGAGATATTGGCTCCGGCGGTCCCGTCTTCAAAATCGTAGAGCCGAAACTTGCTGTATTGGGCCCATGCGGAGCCGGGCAACAGGACAGACGAAACGATAGCGAGTAAGACAGCTTTACTCGGCTTTGCGAATCTCAACGAGTCAAACACGGGAGCACCTCAAAGATAATGGCCAACATGCCTAGGTTGCTTGTTTTCTTAAGACTCTACAACTGTGAGGTAGTTACAATCGACACACGTTGCAAGATGCCCGATGCACCTGATCAAAATAGCGTATCCTAGATCCCCTCAGGAATCTGCTGGCCGTCCTTTCGATTCGCGAGAAAAGCATGCGCGGCTTGATCAATATTTGCGCTGATGTTCCGAACGGAACCATCACAGAACACGAAGAGCACGCCTCCCGAGTGAGGACCGCCAAAACTATACCGAGTTGTTTGTCCGTCGGTATTCGCACTATCGGCGAAAATCCTGTCTGGCTGAATATTCGTAGTCGTATTCAGCTCCCCAGTAGCAGGGTTAAAGAGCGCGAAGGCTGAGCGGCCTACGTCGTCCTGCATGCCTGAGTACATAGACCAATCGTTTTCTGTACTGGACTCCTCGAAGCTGTTAGGCGAAACATATCGCTCACCAACTGCGTAGGTCTTACTCGTACCGTCAGTAACTTTGGCGATGCTAACCTCAGAACCGCAGAAGCAGGCCCCCGTAAAAGTCTTCTGATTGAGGCCTGTTAGTGCCGCCTTGTAGGTGTTTCTAAAATGGGTTTTGAGCACCCTTCTGAGATTGTTGCTTTGATATACGGTCGCCCAATCGCTGCCGAGTACAAAATCCGGCGTTGTTCCACATCGGCTCTCAAAGTTTCTCACGTCTCCGACGTTTGCGGCGTAGTCACTACGTCCTTGAACCTGGTTTTGCCCACCGTTTGCGGGATACTTGAAAGCTGAGTTTGCAACCACTCCTGGAGCCCTTCGCGAGGGACAGGTTAGCACTGACAGAGGCGTTTCGTCACGGGTTAATGCAGCATTTTGCTGCTCCGGAGTACCGAGAGTCATACCCGCCCCTAGATCATGCAGAGCCTCTTCCTCAAGAAATGGGAGTATGCTGTATATCCAGCCGCCTGGCTGCGTGCGTCCGTAGCCGAGATTCGGATCGCCGGTGAAGGTGCCGTTCCATCCGCCCGACGGAAACGCACCATGAATGTCGTGATGGTTCAGGAACGCCAAACCGATGTTCTTGAGGTTGGTCTTACACTGTGTTCGCCTAGCCGCCTCACGGGCCGCTTGGACGGCTGGCAGCAACAAGGCTACCAGGATCCCGATGATGGCGATGACCACCAGCAACTCGACAAGAGTAAAGCCCTGACGGGCGGCGCGTGCCTCAATCACTAACTTGCTCCGTCGGTTGCAACGGTTCGCAATCTCCAACAACGAAGCTGCTTGGGGCCGGTTGTCTTCGATGGCGTGCATGGTGCGTCCGGGCAGATTGGGAGGGGGAAGTTGAGTAACTTCGCCTGTCAGGGCGGCGATTAATGAGTTACCCATCGCTGGTGTCTCCATCCAAGTCGTTCAGAACTTGCTTGGTCAGAACCTGATCGAACCGTTTAGAGTTACTGGGAAGCACCCGTCCGGTGATTACCACGCGACTCGCGGCAGCTTGTTACTAAAGTAGTTTAGAAAAGAGCTGACATTCTAAGCGTGTCACGAACCAACTTATGCGCGGGCAACATCTAATGTCAAGCAACTATGACGGAATCGCGGATTTTTTTATCGCGGCTTTGCCAACTCCCAATTGAGTCGTCGTCCAACTGGAACCGGGTGGAGGCATGCCATCGCTCAACAACAATCGCGAATTCTCTATCATCCACTGGTCTCCACGGCTTGCCCAGCCAGTGCTCAGGCAGCCTAGCCGGTAAGGGGACAAGTGTCTCTTACGACTTGCCGCCAACTAGAATGCCGCCGAGGCGACACGGCCCGACAGGCAGAGCTATTAAGATTCCAAGGGAGGGCATGTGGAACCCCTCACAACCAACTGTACCGGGATGCGTCTAACCTTGGACTCATGCTTTTCCGGCCCCTGTTGCAGGTGATCGAGCACGGCTTGGGCGGCAGATATTCCGACCTCGACCGGCTGCTGCCTGACAGTGGTCAGGCTGGGCGACAGTTCGGCGGAGAAGTCGAGATCGGCGTAGCCGACGATTGAAACGTCTTGTGGAATGCTCAACCCGATCTCGCTTGCTGCCTTGTAGAGCAAGCGTGCCTGGTGGTCGGAGACCGCGAAAATACCGGTTGGACGTGATTCTTCGTCCTTCAGGATTGACCTGGCGACTTCGAGGCCATCCGTGCCGTCGGCGCTGGTTTTCCAGCAGGTTACTTCCAGCGAGGCCCGATCGGCGATTGCTTGCTGAAACAAGGTTCGACGGCGCACCGACCAGGCTTGCGAGTCCGTTTCTCGCGCCGAGAAGCAACCGATGCGTTTGTGGCCCAGCGAAAGCAGGTGCTCCGCGACGAGTTGGGCGCCGAGTTCTTCGTCCGTCTCGATCGAGTCGGCCAGGTTGTCGTCAGGCAGCTTATGGTCGATCACGACAACCGGCGTCTGCTGTTCGATCAACTCACGATAGTGCTGGTAATAGGCCGTGGCGAAGTCGGGCCACAGGATCAGCCCGTCGACTCGCCGATCGAGGAGGCGGTTGATCTGCTCAAGCCCGGCATTGCCGTCCCGCCCGAAGTTGGGGACTTCGCGGCAATCGCCAATCCAGACCGTGATCGGCAGATAGTCCTCTCGGACCAGGGTCATATGGATGCCGGCGATCACGGCGACCCAGAACGAGTCGTGCGGCGGGATCATGACGCCGATGGTCTTGGTTTTCCCTTCCTGGATGCTCTTCACCAGCAGGTTGCGACGCCAGCCGAGCTTGCGGGCGGTCTCTAGAACTCGCTGGCGTGTCGCATCGGCAAACTCGGAATGATCACCATTGAGGATCCGCGAAGCGGCCGCGTTCGAGACCTTCGCGGCTGCTGCCACGTCTTTTAATCGAGGGACTTTCTGCTTCGGATCGCTCATGCGATTGTTGGGCTTGCGTCTGGATGGCCTGCGAAGTCTCCCGTGCGTCGGTGACACGCGAGAGTAGCGGATCGGTCAGAAAGAGTGGTTGGCTTGGTGACTCATTCGAATTCATCGGACGCTACGAAGGCATTTCTCGATCAGGAGCCCTTCTGGTAGCAACGGTAGGCGATGAACCGTGGGTTTGCTAGATTTCGCTTGCAATCGCGGAACCGCCTAAACTAGTTTAGTTTCTGTTGGGTAGCGTATTCGTTCCGCAAAGATCACGCGTTTTGATCCTTCTGGCGTGGACCAGCGATGACCAGGGCTTCACAAGCAAATTACGTCTCCGGCGGCAATGGTTCGGGCGCGAGCAACTCGCTTGCGGCCCCAACCTGTTCCATCCCGTGGCAATCACGACCGCCCCGATGCAGTGATGCCGTCTGGCGATACACCGAGAATCCGGTCATCTGTCCGACGGATTACCGCGGCTTCCTTGGCGTCTTCAACTCTGCGGTCGTCCCGTTTGATGGGAAGTTCGTTGGGGTTTTTCGCGTCGAGAAGAAGACCCGGTTCCCGCGTCTCCATTTTGGATCGAGCGCCGACGGCTTGCAGTGGAAGATCGATAGCGATCCGATCGCTTTTGATAGCGACGTGGCCGAGCGACCCGAAAACGAATACGCATACGACCCACGCGTCTGCAAGCTCGATGACGAGTACTTGATCACTTGGTGTGCGGGAGACGCGGGTCCGACGATTGGCATGGCCAAGACCAAGGACTTCCGAACGTACCACCGCATCGAGAATGCGTTCTTGCCCTCCAATCGCAACGGCGTGCTCTTCCCACGCAAGATCGGCGGGAAGTACTGGATGCTGAGCCGACCTAGCGATCTGGGCCACACGCCCTTTGGCGACATCTACATCAGCCGCAGTCCCGATCTCGAGCACTGGGGTGGCCACCGCTTGCTGATGCAACGCGGTGGGCTCGAGCACGGGCTTTGGTGGCAGGTCACCAAGATCGGGGCCGGACCGATCCCCATCGAGACGCCCGAGGGCTGGCTCGTGCTCTATCACGGCGTGATGGACACGTGCAACGGCTTCGAATACTCGATGGGCGCTGCGCTGCTTGATCTCGAGGAACCCTGGCGCGTGCGGTATCGGAAACGCGACCTGCTGCTGACGCCGGAGATGGATTACGAACGGGTCGGTCATGTCAACAACGTGATCTTCCCTTGCGCCGCATTGCACGACACGGAGACCGATCGCCTCGCGATCTACTACGGCTCCGCCGACACCTCGACCTGCCTAGCCTTCGCCGATGTGGGCACGCTGTTGGAGTCGATCAAGACCGACTCGATCGTCTACTGATCGACCCCCAGCGGCGAGCGTATGAACTCTCTCCACCCAATCGATATCGCGATCCTGCTGTCTTATTTGGCCGCGGTTGCCGTATCGGGCGTGTTCCTCTCGCGGTTCGCTTCTAAGAACCTCGACAGCTACTTCTTGGGCGGCAGGAACATCCACTGGTTCCCGCTGGGAATCTCGAACGCCTCGGGCATGTTCGACGCGGCCGGCACCATGGCCATGGTCGCGTGGATGCTCATCTACGGCGTCAAAAGCCTGTGGATCCCGTGGCTCTGGCCGACCTTCAATCAGGTCGTGATGATGGTCTTCCTCGCCGCCTTTCTGAGGCGGTCCGGGGCGATCACCGGGGCCGATTGGCTGAAGACCCGATTCGGTCGCGGCAAGGGCTTCGAGCTAGCGCACCTCAGCGTGGTCGCGTTCGCGTTGGTGTCCGTGGTTGCCTTCATCGCTTACGCGTTCGTTGGGGTGGGCAAGTTCGCAACGCTCATCTTGCCGTGGGATTACTCGGCGAACACCTACGCCACGGCGTTGGTCACGATCACGACGCTGTATGCGGTCGTCGGTGGCATGCACAGCGTGGTGCTGACCGACGTGATTCAATTCGTGCTGCTGACGATCGCCTCGATCGCGGTTGGTTGGATAGCAATCACTCAGACCTCACCCGAGGCGATCGCCGCGGCGACCCCGGCGGGTTGGGAAAACCTCTCCTTCGGATGGGAGCTGCGGCTCGACTGGTCGGGCAAGATCGACCATCTGAACGACGAGATCGCGGGCAGCCTTTATGCGCTCTTCACGCCGTTCGTTTTGATGGCCTTCTTTAACGGGATGCTCAAGAGCATTGCCGGGCCGACGCCCGGCTACGATATGCAACGTGTGCTAGCGACCAAGAACGAACGCGAGGCGTCGTTGATGAGCGGCATCGTTTCGCCCGTCTTGTTCGTGCCCCGCTACCTGCTGATCACCGGCATCACCGTCCTTGCCTTGGTCTACTACTCAGAGATGCTCCAGGCCCAAGGGGCCGACGCCGACTTCGAGCGTGTCCTGCCCTTGGTCATCACCGATTTCATCCCGGTGGGTCTGACCGGTCTGCTGCTGGCCGGGTTATTCGCCGCCTTCATGAGCACCTTCGATTCCAACTTGAACGCCGGCGCGGCTTATCTTGTAAACGACCTCTACCGTCATTACGTGCGTCCGGACGCTTCGGCCCGCGAGCTAACGATCGCGAGCTACATCGCTTGCTTGATCGTGGTCGGGGCCGGCGTCTTGCTCGGTTTGAGAGCCGGCACCATCAACGAGTCCGTTCAATGGATCGCCGGCGCGTTGTTCGGCGGTTACGCCGCCCCGAACGTGATGAAATGGGTCTGGTGGCGTCTGAATGCGGCGGGCTACGTGGCGGGCATGACGACCGGCGTGCTGCTCGCCCTGTGGCTTTCCGGAATGAGCCTGTTTGCACTTGTCCCGATCTTGCTGCTCGCCAGTGCCGCCGCGTCGATCGCCGTCAGTCTGCTCACCCCTGTCGATGATGAGACCGTGCTATGCGATTTCTATCGGCGCGTCCGTCCCTGGGGGTTCTGGGGGCCGATCCGTGATCGTGTGATCGCGGACGACCCCAGCTTCGAGCCAAACGACGGCTTCGTCCGCGATATGCTGACTTGCCTCATCGGCATCGTTTGGCAGATGTCGCTCTGCTTAGTACCGGTTTGCTTAGTCCTCCATAAATGGCAAGGCATGCTTGCCGCCTGCGTGGTCGCGTTGGCCACGACCGCCGTTCTCAAGGTGAGGTGGTATGACCGCCTCCCTGCGGGAACGCCTGCCTAGCTTTAGAGACCGGCAGGCTTACGGCCCTGCCCCGTTCAAGAATCCTCTACGTCAGCACGCGCATCGCCGCCGCCCCCCTTTCCAGAACGACTTCGAGGCATCCGCCATGACGATGAATCGCCGAACCTTCGCCAGCCTTGCCGCGGCTGGAGCCGCCACCACGGCAGCGGCTCCTCTCTGTGCCGAAGCCCCTTCTCTAACGCCCCTGGCTCCGAAGCGACGAACCCGGATGGCGGTTTCGACTTATTCGTTCTGGCGTTTTCGAGATGACTCGAAGCTATCGATCGAACAGTGCATCGACGAGGCGGCACGCATCGGGTTCGATGGCGTCGAAATCTTGCATATCCAGATGGAGAGCGAAGACCCCGGCTACCTGCAACGCCTCAAGCAGCAGGCCTTCGTGAACGGCCTCGACCTGTGCGGGTTCAGCACCCACCAAGGCTTCGTTAACCCGGACGAGAGCGTCCGCCAGAAGAACATCGATCACACGATCCACACGATCGAGCTCGCCTACAAACTCGGCATCCCCACGATCCGAGTCAACACGGGCAGTTGGGGGACGAGTAAAGACTTCAACGAGCTGATGGCCAATCGTGGTATCGAGCCGACGCTGCCCGGCCATACCGACGACGAGGGCTTCCAGTGGGTCATCGACTCCCTCGAGAAATGCCTGCCGGCCGCCGAGAAGTGTGGGGTCACGCTCGGCTTGGAGAATCACTGGGGTCTTGGACGCACGCCGGAGGGAGTGCTCCGCATCGTCGATGCCATCGATTCACCATGGCTGCGATGCACGCTCGACACGGGCAACTTCTTAGAAGACCCGTACGATCGCCTGGAGATGATGGCGCCGCAAACGGTCTTCGTGCAAGCGAAGACCTACCACGGCGGAGGCGTCTGGTACTCGCTCGACCTCGACTACCCACGCATCGCCAAGATGCTCAAGAAGCACAACTACGGCGGCTATGTATCGCTCGAGTTCGAAGGCTTGGAAAGCTGGAAGACCGCGATCCCGAAGAGCTTGGCAACCTTGCAGAGCGCGTTCGATCAGGCATAGCCGGAGCGATTCGCAGCGGTGTCGTTTTGTTGGTCGTCGAAGGTGAGATAGCGGGTGCACCATGCTTAGGCTGATCGGAATCTTCGCGTTCATGGTTCTTGCCACGCCGGCCCTCGCCGAGTGGCCAGCGGGTCAACCGATGCTGCCGATCTGGAAGCCGGCGAGCGGAGACAACGCCCTCAGCACCTACGAGATGAACCGCGACCCAGATGCCTTGTTCGCAAGGGGCAATGTCGCCCTGGCCGAGCGTGTGCCGGTCGACCCTCGTCTGAAGGCGAACCCGAACGCACGCACGGACGAGGCACGCGTGATGGTGCTCGCCACGTCGGGTTATTCGGCGAGCGACACAGCCGCTCATAGCCTCGGCACCGCGGCCGCTTACGGCTTCTCTTTCTGGCAGTACATCGACAGCTACGTCTTCTGGGGCGGATCGGCGGGGGAAGGAAACATCCTGACGCCGCACCCGGGGGTGATCGACGCTGCCCACCGCAACGGCGTGCCGGTCTACGGCACGATCTTCTTCCCGCCCAACGAGTTTGGCGGGGAGATGAGCCGTGTCGATGAGATGCTCGCCAAGGCCCCGGATGGCTCATTCCCGATCGCTGACAAGCTGATCGAAGTGATGCGTGCCAACGGATTCGACGGCTACTTCATCAACCAAGAGACCGTCGGAGGCGACGCGACGACGGCCCAGCTGATGCAAGACCTCATGCGGTACTTCCAAGCCGAGGCCGGCCTAGGCAAGGAGCTCATTTGGTACGACGCCATGACCGAGACGGGCGTTGTCCGCTGGCAGGAACAACTCAACGACAAGAACGACGCGTTCTTCCAAGCCGACGACCAAGTGATCGCCGAGAAGATGTTTCTCGACTTCGGTTGGCGAGCCGACGATCTCCGAACCACGCGTGACAACGCTCGTGCCCTGGGCCGCAGTGAGTTCGATCTCTACGCGGCGGTCAATGTCGAAGGGGCCGGCTACAACCAGCGGGTGAATTGGCCGGCCCTCTTCCCCAAGGACAAAGCCCACACGACCTCGCTAGCCCTCTTTGTGCCAACCTGGACCTGGAATCATTCCAAGGGCTCTACCCCCGAGGCACGAGTTGCCAACTACCGAAAGCGAGAGAGCCGCCTATGGGTGGGGGCCAATGGAAATCCGCTCAGCACTTCCGAGGCGATTGGCCGTGGGAATTGGCGGGGCGTTTCACACTTCATCCCCGCCAGGACGGCGGTCGTCGGCGACCAGTTTGTGACCAGCTTCAACCTGGGGCACGGTTTCGCTTACTACCTCGATGGCAAGCGGGTTTCCTCATCGGCTTGGAGCAATCTGAGCCTACAAGACCTGCTCCCCACGTGGCGTTGGATTGTCCAGAGCGAAAGCAAGAACCCGCTGACCGCCTCGCTCGACTTCGAAGACGCCTACCACGGCGGCACGAGCCTCCGCGTTCGCGGGAATCTCGAGGCGACCACCGACCTGCGGCTGTATGCGAGCCGTTTGAAAGTCCACGACGATTCGCAATTGAACCTTGCCACCAAGATCGGATCGAGCGACACACCAACGCACGCCCAAGTGCTCCTGGCGTTCTCGGACGATCCGACGCACTTCGCGGCGACGCTCGACGTCGGGAATAGCCAATCGGAAGGCTGGGATGTGATCGACTTCGATCTCTCAGCCCACGCGGGCAAGACCATCTCGCAAATCGGTCTGCGTTTTCTCGATACCGACCAGTCGAACTACGACATCCGCTTCGGTCAGATAGCGTTGACACGAGGGAAAGCCCCGTCGCCGGCGACGCCCGCGAACCTGCGACTCTTGGCTTCGAACACTGACGGCCAAGCCAAGGGCGGATTGCGTTTGGCCTGGGAGGCGGCTTCGGACTCGGTCGATCGCTACCACGTGTTTCAACGGCATCCGAACGGCAAGCGAACCTTCCTCGAAGGAACAACCGGCGGAGTGGCTTTCGTTCGTCGAGAACTGCTCCGCGAGACCGGTGACACCCTAACGATTGAGGTCGAGGCATTGAACGAACGACTAATGGCTTCCGAGCCGCGGCAGTTGACGATCCCGGCTGACTACAATTAACGCGACCAAGAACTCTCCTGCGCAAGCTGCACGGCGTTGGATCTCATCTCAAAACACAAGGCGGCATCGCCCCACGACGTGCTTTCGTGGGGTCGTCGCAATCGATACTCGGTTAGGTTTTTTCGATGCACAAGAAACTCAAGATCGAGACGCTCGAGTCGCGAGACCTGCTGGCGGGCGATCTCGTGATCACCGAGTTCATGGCGTCGAACGACGGGGCGCTGGTCGATGGTAACGGCGTGACGCCCGACTGGATCGAGATTTACAACCAAGGCATTGAGAGTGCCGACCTGCACGGGCACAGCCTGACCGACGATCCGGCGGACCTGACCAAATGGAGCTTCACCGCGTCGCAAGTGATCGAGCCGGGCGAGTTCCTCGTCGTCTTCGCCAGCGGCGACAATCAACCCGATCTGGCCGGCAACCTGCACACCAACTTCTCCCTCAGTGCGGGCGGGGAGTACGTGGCTCTGGTCGATCCGTCCGAAGCGCTCCTCTCTGAGTACGGACCGGCTGGCACCGAGTATCCCGCGCAAGAATCCGACGTCTCCTACGGCTTGGCGTTCGATGGATCGACCAACGAACCCATCATGCCGCCGCTGGTCGGTTCGCTCTTGGCACCCACACCCGGCGAGCCCAACACTAACCTGCGTGCGTCGGACGTCGATTTCTCTCGTATTGGCGGCCCGTTCGCGGGCTCCTTCCAACTCGCGTTAACCAGCGCCGAAGCGGGTGACTCGATCCGTTACACCACGGATGGTTCGGTTCCAAACGCGGCTTCGACGCTCTACACCAGCCCGCTCACGATCAGCTCAACCCTGCAGATCCGTGCTCGCGTTTTTGGTGCGCAAGGGCAGGAAGGGGCCGTCCAAACCGAGACCTTCGTCGCGGCCGACGCCGCCACGGTCGGCTTCACCTCGGACCTTCCGATCGTGGTGCTGGAAAACTTCGGAGAGGGGACGCCCCAGACGCTCACCTTCGAAGACGCCGCGCTGACGCTCCACGAGGTCGATCCGGCGACCGGACAGAGTTCGCTGGCCAACCCGGCGGAAGTCTCCACGCTGATTGGGCAACGCCGGCGGGGTCGCAGCACGGCGAGCAACCCGAAGACCAACCTACGCATCGAACTGCGAGACGAGAACGGCGAAGACAAGAACGTGCCGCTCCTGGACCTGCCATCGGAATCGGATTGGGTCCTCTACGCGCCCTACAACTTCGACCGGGCGATGCTGCGGAACACCACCTTCTACGACCTCAGCCGCCAGCTCGGTAAGTGGGCGCCGCGCACCCGGTTTGTCGAGGTCTTTGCCAACTACAACGGCAACCAACTCAACAGCAGCGACTACCTCGGGGTCTACGTCCTGCTCGAGACCATCAAACGAGACAACAACCGCGTCGACATCAACCGGCTGACGCCCGATGAAGTGACCGAGCCCGATGTGACCGGCGGTTACACCTTCGCCTTCGACGGGATCGACTCCGAAACCCCTCTCGACGGGGCTTGGAAGACCAACCGCAGCATCCCCACGTTGGGCGATTCGTGGTTAGTCCACGAGGAGCCAGAAAGAGTCGATCTGTCGCAGCCCCAGGTCGACTACCTGCGAGGCTATATCCAGGAGTTCGAGGACGCGCTCTACGGACCCGACTCGACCGATCCGGAGCTCGGCTATCGGGCCTATTTCGATATCGAGACGTCGATCGATCACCACCTGCTGCGATTGCTCTCGAAAGAGCCGGACTCGCTCCGTCTCAGCACTTACCTCACCAAAGAACGAGAAGGCAAGATCGCGTACGGGCCGGTCTGGGACTTCGATCGTTCGTCCGGCGCCGATGATGACAGCCGCGCCGCCAACCCGGAAGGCTTCTTCCTGCCCGATGTCGATTTCTTCGAGTCGGATTGGTGGGGACCGCTCTTCGATGACCCCGAGTTCGCCCAGCAATGGGTCGAACGCTGGCAAGAGCTACGCGAAACGGTGTTCAGCGATGAAAACCTCAGCGCGACCGTCAACGGATTAGCATCGCAAATCGGCAACGATGCCCAGGCACGCAACTTCAGCCGGTGGCCCGGCATCTTCCCCAACGGCGGTCAGTACGCCTCGCCCGGGCTGACCGGCTGGGAGGCCGAGGTCAGTCACCTCGCCAAATGGCTGATGATCCGTGCCAATTGGATCGACGATCAGTTGATCAGCCTGCCATCGCTGTCGCCATCACCGGGCAACGTGCCAACGGGCCAGCAGGTCACGCTAACGGCCGCGCCCGACACGGACATCTACTACACGCTCGACGGCAGCGACCCACGCCAGACGGGCGGCGTGGTGTCGTCATCGGCCGTGCTGTACGACGGGCCGATCCAGGTCGATCAGACCACTCAGATCAACGCCCGAGCCTTCGGCAACCCCAGCGGGCCGGGCACTTCGACGAACAGCAGCTACCCCGGCAACGAAAATCCATCGGACGCCTTGGACGGCAATCAGTTCACGAAGTACCTGAACTTTGGCGAGGAGAACTCGGGGCTGATCGTCACGCCAAACTCGGGAGCCTCGACCGTCCGCAGTTTTCGGCTCACGACCGCCAACGACGCGGTGGAGCGTGACCCGGCATCGTGGGCGCTTTATGGCACGAACGATTCGATCCATAGCGACGACAACAGCACCGGGCTCGCCGAGAACTGGACCCTCGTCGGCTCGGGCGATCTGTCGCTCCCTTCGGCACGTCGCGCGGCGGGACCGGTGGTCTCGTTCGCCAACTCCACGGCCTACACGTCGTACAAGCTCCTCTTCCCTACGGTCAAGAATGCCGGCGCCGCCAACTCGATGCAGGTTGCCGATATCAGCTTCTTCCAATCGACTAACGGGACGGGATCGAATGTGCTCTCGGCCGGCGACCCCGTCTTGGCCGTGCACGAACTGGCCGGCGGCATCGCGGCCGGCCAAACCAATTGGAGCTCGCTCGTCTCGGGGGTCTTTTCGGTCGAAGCCCCGGCGGATGCCACCAACCTCCGCATCAGCGAACTGCACTACCACCCCGCCAACCCGACCCCGGCAGAGTTGGCGCTCGCCGCCGGCACGGATGAAGACAACTACGAGTTCATCGAGCTAGTCAACACGAGCGACGAGTTCGTCAGCCTCAACGGGGTGCTGCTGAGCGGCGCTGTGGATTTCGACTTCACAACAAGCGAGGTCGTCTCTTTGGCTCCCGGCGAGACGGTTCTGGTCGTCGAAGACGAAATCGCTTTCGCCGCCCGGTATGGGAGTGGCTTTAAGATCGCGGGCGAGTACGGCGGGAAGTTCCGCGACAGCACCGAGCAAGTCATCCTCACCGACTCGTCATCTGAAACGATCCACGATTTTGACTACTTCGACGCCGCCCCCTGGCCCGTATCGGCGGATGGCGACGGCCCCTCGCTCGAAGTGATCGACCTCGCCGGCGATTACAACGCGGGCGTCAACTGGCGAGCGAGCTTCGCAGCCGGCGGCACCCCGGGCGTCTACCTAGCCCTGCCGGGCGACTACGACCGAAACGGCCTCGTCGAACAGACCGACTACGCCGTGTGGGCGTCGTCCTACGGCTCGACAACCGACCTCGATGCCGACGGGAACTCCAACGGACGCATCGACGCGGCCGACTACACGATTTGGCGTGACAGATTGGGCACACCGCAGCCCTCGCGATCCGTGCAGCCAGCCACTCTGGCCGTTGCTCCAACAGAAAATGACCTAGCGAAGACAGCTCGGGTATCCCTCCCCCGAGACGAGGCATTCCTAGCCGGAGGCTTGGGCAGTCGGAGCCCTTCGACTCCGAAGACTGACATCGAAATCCCCCAAGCGATAAGGGCTCGCGACGCAGCCCTGCTGCTGCTCGCAAACAGCGGCAGTGGCTTGCTGCCAGACGATAGCCCGACCGATGAGCCCACGACGATTAATGATTGGACCGAGTCTTGCCTCGGCTCACCGCGTGACTCCGAGGATGGCTTGAAGCATCCGCTCCCAGAGCACCAGATCTAGTGAATCGACCTGACCTGGCCCCCACTTTGCAAGACAACCAGAAGCTCCGAAGGCGTCGTCTTCTCATTCTAGGCAGCAGCTCAAATAGCCCATTAACGGCATACGCAACCATGAAGACTCGACTGATCGGCTTACTTGCCCTGTTCTTCGCCACGACCTTTGGGTCGCCGCCGATCTTTGCACAGAACGGGATCGTCCTGACGGAGCTTTCAGGCAACGACCTGACCGACCCGGAGGACGATGGCAACGCCGACGCGAACGTCTTCTCGGGGGGTAACTCTCCCTTCGGTGAACGCAACATCTTCGCGATCGACAACGACATCAACACGAAGTGGCTTTCGTTCAGCCCGGACGGGACGTTCTTCCAATTCCAGCTATCGAACGGTGCCTCACCGCTCCAGGGATACACGATCACCTCAGCCAACGATGCCCCGGAACGCGATCCTTATGCTTGGGTGCTGAGCGGCTCGACCAACGGCTTCAACTACACCCCGATCGAAACACGCACCGCGGTCGACTTTGTTGATCGTCTTGAAACCCAGCTATTCTCGATCGAAGAGTCACCCTCCTACGAGTTCTATCAGTTCAGCTTCCAAACCGCGCAAGGAGCCGGCGCTCCGGACCCGGGATCGCCAAACTCGATCCAGATCGCTGAGATCGAACTCTTTGCCGACGATCGACGCCCCCTCGAAGGCGACATCGACGGCGATGGCGATATCGACCTGTCCGAGCTATTCGTCGCCCCGGGCGACACGCTCGCGACGGATGGCATCAGCGACGCGAATCTGCTTCGCGACGCGCTTGGCAACTCGGTGCCAGCCAACCAAGGGGGCGACCTCGATGGCGATCGTGTGGTGACGCTCCTGGATTTCCGAATCCTCAAAGAGAACCTCGACCTGTTCAACGCTTCGACCGGCGTGCCTGAGCCGTTGTCGGTTTCGTTCGCTCTGGTTTCAGCCCTGGCATTAGGCGTGGCGGGCGGCCGTGGGCGGCGTGTGCCGTTGAGCCTGCTCCTGGTCTGCACAGCCGGGGCCCTTGCCCCTCGCCAATCCGAAGCGGCGGATCCGATCGCAACCATCATCACCACGAACGAGACGGTCACGAACTTCACTCAGGTCTTGGACTACGACCTGAACAGCGACGCCGACCAGCCGTTCAACAATGCCGGCATCGCCCGCAGCGGAACGATTTTCAATGACGCCTTGAAGGTCAACTCCAACGCAAGATCCGATCAAGGCCGCGTGATGGCCTTGATCGAGCCAGAACAGCGTGGTTCCACCTTATCGCAGGGCGGTGCCTTCCTCGATCAATACACGTTCGCGCATTGGCAGTACATCGATCGATTTGTTGACTGGGGCGGAACGGCCCAGGGAAACATCAAGATCCCACGCAGCGGATGGATCGACGCCGCCCACAGGAACGGCGTCAAGATCTACGGCAATATCTTCCTAGCGCCGACCGTTTTTGGTGGCACCGCGGCGCAGGTTGATTACCTAGTGCAGAAGCAGCCGGATGGATCGTTCCCGGTCGCCGACCGCTTGATCTCAATCGCCGAGACTCAGGGCTTCGACGGCTACTTCCTCAACCAAGAGGTCAACGGGGTCGGATCTGCGACCGCCGAACAAGTCGGCCAGTTCATGGATTACATCCAGGCCAATAGCCAAGTCGAAGTCACTTGGTACGACGCTCAAACCGAAGCCGGTTTCGTCGGTTGGCAAGACGAGCTCAATAGCCAGAACGATCGGTTCTTCCAGAACAACGGGAACGTGGTCTCCGACGCGATGTTCCTTGATTTCGGTGCCTCCGTGACCGAGTTGCAGAGCTCGAAGACCGTCGCTAACAACCTGGGCCGCAGCGAATTCGACCTCTACGCAGGAGCTTTGCTAGAAGCCGGTGGTATCGCCGCCGGGGCGGGCCAACTGCTGAACTCGTTCGGCGGCCCCCTCGGCACGCACCGCTCCTCGCTCGGCCTATTCCGGCCCGACAACGCCCCTTGGGAAGCGGCCACCAGCGACTCCTCCGGATTCGATATCGAGGCCATGATCCAGGCCGACACCGAGACCTACGTCGGCGCTAGCGGGGACCCGAGCGACACGGCCAACAACGTGCCGGGCACCTTCTGGCGAGGCATCGCGAACTATGTCTCGGCCAAGTCGCCATTGGTCGATGACACCTTTGTTACAAACTTCAACTACGGGCTCGGACGGAAGTACGCCATCGAAGGCACCGTCAGCAGCCGCACCGACTGGAACAACATCGGCCTGCAAGACGTGCTGCCAACTTGGCGTTGGGTGGTCGATACAACCGACCCGACTCCGCTCGAAGCCCGCTTCGATTTCGACGAGGCCTACCACGGTGGCAACAGCATCCAGGTAACCGGCTCGCTCGACGCCGACACCGACCTTCCGCTGTACCTGGCTTCGATGCCGGTCCACAGCGACTCGAAGCTCCAGCTCGCCTTCAAGACAGGCGAAGTGGGCGATTCGTCGGCCGAGCTGCTCGTTGTTTTCGAGGGAGACGAAGGCAATCCCGTCGCTTTCCCGCTCGGATCCACCACGCACGACGGTTGGAATCACTTCTCAACCGATCTGGGCGGCTTCGATGGGCAGAAGATCGCATCACTAGGCCTGCGGTTCAAAGACAACGACGACCCGGACTACCAACTCAACGTAGGCCGGCTCGGGGTGATCCGCGGAGCGATCGATATCCCGGCCGCACCGACCAATGCGACCGCGCAGGAGGTCACGATCGACGGCGCGACGGCCGATGTGCGACTCCTCTGGGATCACTCCACGGACCACTCCCGCAACGCCGACAACGGGATCTACAACTACAACGTCCTCCGGCGAGAGGAGGACGGCCGCCGCACTTTTCTCGGCGGGGCATCGACCAATGCCTTCTTTGTCGATGGGTTGGAGCGTGGCAACGGCGAGTTGATTACGCTGCTCGAGATCGAGGCCGTGGGCAATGAATTTGGCGTCTCGACCGCGGAGCAATACAAGGTTCGTTGGGAAACCACTGGCGTGATCACGATCGATCGCCAGACCGGTGAGGTAACGCTGGCCAATGCCCTGGCCGACACAGTCGAGGTCGCGTCCTACACGATCACCTCGCCCGGCGGCGTGTTGAACGCCGGTCAATGGGACAGCCTCGCGGACCAAAGCACGCCGGCATGGCAAGAAGGCACCGCCAATGGCAACACCCTGAGCGAGGGTTCGGGCGGCAGCCCGCTGGTGCTTTCGAGTGATTCGGCCGTTTCTCTTGGGAATGCCTTCCAGCCGACCGAGATCGCTTTCGGAGTCGACGACGAGAACGTGCAGTTTGAGTACCTCTCGGATGGCGAGACGGTCCAAGCCAACGTGGTCTTCATTGGCGAGTCGAGCAACAACCTGACGCTTACTATCGACACCGCCACCGGCGAGGCCACCCTCGAGAACACCTCGACGTTCGACACGGCAATCGACAGCTATCGCATCCTCTCGGACGATGGCACGCTCAACCCGGACGGCTGGCAGAGCCTCGCCGATCAAGGGGAGAGCGGCTGGGAGGAGTCAAACCCTTCGGAGAACCAACTTGCCGAACTCAATTTCACCGACCAACTAGAGATCGCCAGCGGCGAGACGTTTGACCTAGGAACCCTCTTCACGCCTGGGGCGTTCCAGGGGCTGACCTTCGAGTTCCTGACCGAAGGCTCCGACACGCTGATGCAGGGCATCGTTCGGTACGATTCACTCCAAGGCGACTTCAACCAAGACGGCACGATCGACGCCGCCGACTACACCGTCTGGCGTGACGGGCTGGGCACCACTTACGACCAATCGGACTACGATGACTGGGCCAGCAACTACGGAGCGACCATCGCTTCCGGGACCGCCGCGGCTACGAGCACCCCGGTTCCTGAACCACTCACGGCAGCCTTGCTAGCCATCGCCGTCGCCGCGTCGCCGCTGATTCGTTGCGAACAATTTCCTTCCTAGCTGGCATGCCGGTCGCTCTATCGGTCGAGCGGAGACCCCCCGACAGCGGGTCGCTGCGATTGAGCAGAATGTTCGTTGCAACTAGTTGAACCGCCGCAGTGGCCTCAGATAGGTCTGCAGCTTCACAGACGCGGGTGCCCATGCCCGCTTAAAATATCGCCGAAAACTTCGGCTGGCATGCAGAATTGTTGGGAAGATCGTTCCTCCTCAGGACATCAAAAAGCTTCCTACCGAAGAACCAGGCTGCTAAGCTGACAGTCCCGCCCTTCGATCCGCCCTGGATCACGGAACTTTCGGAGAAGACATGGCAAAGCGACTACGGCGGCACCAAAAGCCGTTTGGGACCAACCTGCGCAGCAACGAAAGTTTGCGATTCGAGACCCTCGAATCTCGTCAACTCCTGACAACGTTCTTCGTCGATGGCGGTACGGGGGATGACGGGGCCGATGGTCTAACGCTAGGCACCCCCTTCAAGACAATTCAGGCGGCCGCCAACCTGGCTCAGTCGGGCGATACCGTCTTGATCCGTGGTGGCGTTTATCGCGAAGAAGTCGATATCCCTCGCTCAGGCACGTCGGCTGCGCCTATCGTCTTCTCGGCTTATCAGAACGAAGAAGTCGTGGTCTCCGGAGCCGATTTGGTCACCGGTTGGGCGCTTGACCCGTCTCAAGGCGCTAACACCTGGGTCGCTACCGCCAACTGGAACGCCGGCGGCAACCGCGACAACAACACGCTGTTTGTCGATGGCGAGCTGAAGTTTGAGGCCCGGCAATGGGCCGAGAACGACCCGATGAACATCGATGACTGGGGACTCGTTCGGCAGGGTCGGCTCGACGACTTCGCTACCGGTTTCCGCGACGAAGACCTAACCAGTTTCCCCAACGATTTCTGGAACGGCGCGAAGGTCAAGTTCCACACGAACGACTTCACGTTCAACACCAAGACCATCGCAGACTTCAACGGCAGCAACGGCTTCATCACGTTCGATAGCGCCGTCGACATCACGACCCAGAAGCAAGACGGCGGCTACTACATCTACGACACCATCAACGCCCTCGATCAGGCCGGCGAGTGGTTCAAGGACACCGGTAACAACCTCTACTACCAGGCCGAGCCTGGGCAGAACCCGAACAACCTCGATATCGAGTTCAAGCGGCGCGACTACGGCTTCGAGGTCCGCGGCCGCGACAACATCCACATCCAAGGGCTCACTTTCCGCGGCGTTAGCATCGACACCGATGGCAACACCGACAGGAACGTCTACCAAGGCAACACGTTCTACGCTACGGACAAGGGAAATTACGGTCGCTTCTTCATCAACGGAGACAACAACACGTTCCGCGACAACGAGGTGCATGATACCTGGGGGGCGGTCGCCACGATCGGCGGCAACGGCAACAACGTCGTCAACAACTACTTCCGCAACATCGGGATGGACGGCAAGTCGCACGTCTTCAGCGCCACCGGCGCCGATGCGTTGCTCATCAGCCACAACACCGCGATCACCTTTGCTCGTAGTTTCCTGAACGGCTACCCCTTGCGAAGCGAGATCGCTTACAACGTCTTTGAAGACGGCGGCAACCTCTCGTGGGACACGGGCGTCTTTGATGCGGACGGCGGCAATGGCGATTCGAGTTACTCGATCTTCCACCACAACGTCTTCCGCAACAACTCCGATTCGAGGGGCATCTACGAGGCGTTCTACGGGCGCAACAACAACGCGGTTGTCCATCACAACCTGTTCTACGATTTCGAGAACAGCAGTCGCCCGACTTTCCGAGCGGCGGGCACCGAGTTCCGTCAGTCGTATCACAACACGATCATCACGGATTACGACTCGTCTCCGGAAGGTCAGCTCGAAGCCCGCAACGCCATTGGCACCCGCTATAACAACAACATCCAGTACACGCTGGAGTTCATGGAGGCGCTGGGCGTCGACGTCCGGGGCAATCACGATTTCGCCCTGAACTTCTCGGACTTCAACAACCCGGCGGCCGGCGACTACACGCTCGCTCCCGGATCGGATGCGATCGATGCGGGGATCGTGATCCCGGGCATCAATGAAGACTTCCTCGGCGAGGCGCCCGATGCCGGCGCGTTCGAGTCGGGCCGTGCCCCCTGGGTGGCAGGTCACAACTTCGCCACGCCACCCAACCCGGTTTACTCTTGGACGGCGTTGCCCGGCACCAACCTCTTCGATAACGGGCAATTCCAAGAAGGCATCGACGATTGGACCATCGAGGCGGGCTCCCCCAATTCGAGAGACCGGAACTCCTGGAATCTGCAGCAATCGGGCGCGCCGCTGACCGGCACTTTCCGCACTGAGAGTGTCGAGTTCACGCCCAACGAGGCAATCAGCCGCAGCTTCACCGGGCTCCAACCGAACACGACCTACACGCTTGGAGCAGCGGTGCGTGTCGCGAACCGCTTAGCGGATGCAGGGGACTACACGCGGTCTTCGGGATCGGTTACGACGGCGACACACCGCGGCGAAGAATACGTCACTGGATTGGCAGCCGGCCAATGGGCCCGCATCAACAACGTCGATTTTGGTGACCCCGGGCAGTACGACAGGCTGGAAGCCCTGCATATCACTGATCCGAGCAACTTCGGCAGTTCTATCGACGGCGTTGGCATCGAGGTGCGACTGGACAGCCCGACCGGTGAATTGATCGCCGACTTCGATCAACTCAACGACGGCAACACCGAAGATCGATGGCGTGCAGACACGATCAGCCTAAGCGAGTTCAGCGGTGGCCGCGTCCGCGACGTGTATATCTCAGTGACCGGTGGAAACGCGACCAACCTCGCGGTCGGCAGCTTCCGCTTGTTAAAGAACGGCGCTCCGGCCGATGATCTGTTGACGGTCAATATCAGCTCGGTAGGAGCCCCGTCGCAGACCGCCCGGCTCGGTGCAGAGAGTTGGCAGTTGGGCTATGACGAGGTCGTGTTTACCACAGGTCCCTCAGCGACCGGTGCCGTCGTCGAATTTGAAAACCGGGGTCGACTCAATGCTTATCTAGACCGGCTGTTCTTGATCGAAGGCTACGCCACACGCGGTGCTGAGCCGGTCGATATTTCGACCGGCGTCCTGGCCTACAGGTCGGTCGGCCCCGATTCACGAGAACTCGACTTCAACCTCACCGATGGTTCCAGCACAAGCGAGTCGGTCTCAGGCAATCATGCGGGGAGCTGGGTCCAGGTCGATTTGGGCAACGCGCAGAAGCTCTACAGCCTCGAGCTGACCGCCCCGAGTGTTCCCGAGCAGATGACGAACTTCCGCGTCTCGGTCTGGTCGGCCGACCCAGACGGCGGCGGCACTCAAGTGTGGAGCCAAGACTACCTCACCGATGGCCAGTTGCTCAGCGCGGGCGAGGTCCTGCAGGTCTCGGCCGATACCTTTGGGCTCGATGGCGAGACGAAGCTAGGAGATGCCAAAGGCCGGTTCGTCCGGGTCGAGCTGATCGGCAACAACGCCCAGGGCGGACAAGCCCTTGCCCTCGGCGAGCTGAAGGTTATGGGCTTCGACCTGAGCAACCTCGCTAAGACAGACGGTTCGGTAACGCAGTCGACGACCGCGGGCGGCTTCTCAGCCGATCTGGCGATCGATAACGACCCATCGACATACTCGGAAACCGACGCTTCAGCGACCGGTAGCTGGTGGCAGACCCGGTTCGCTCAGCCGTTCAGCATCGGCCGCATTGAGCTCGAGAACCGCGACGACTCGAGCTTCTCCGATCTCAGCCACTTCACGGTCTACGTTTTGGACGAAGTGGACGGTTCCGTCCTGTGGCAGAAGGAGTACTTCACCACCGGCAGCGTGGGGCAAGGCGAGAATTTCTTGATCGATGGCAGCGAGGTGAGCGACACCTCGACGCGACGACTTGCCTCGGTCCACACCGGCCGCGTTGTGCGTGTCGAGCTGACCGGACCGGGCGGGCAGAACAACAACGGCAACGGACGCCTCTCGCTGGCCAACGTGCGTATCGCCGCCTCTGACACGGCGCCGCCACTCGCCAACGTCGCACAGCAGCGGGGCATCGCGGAACAATCGAACGACTTCTACGGCGACGCCAGCATCTACTCGCTTCAGGGTTTCGCTCCGGTGGCGAACGACGGTGCCATCTTCCCCGGCGACAATTTCACCTCGACCCTCAGCGAGAGCCAAGCTTGGTGGCAGGTCGACCTGCGAGAGGCGACCGAGATCGAACAGATCGTCGTCTACAACCGACGCGACGCCGCCAGCCGACTCAACAACTTCCGTGTGACCCTCTGGGACAACGACCCCGAGAATGGCGGCAGCGAGCTCTGGGGACGCACCTACAACTACTCTTCTGGAGTAGGCGATTATTCGACGGGAACGACCATCGGTCCCGGCGGTGCCTTGATCATTGACGGCAACGACACGGACGGCGGCTTGCGGTTGGACAGCGTCGATGGCGCCCGTTACGTCCGCGTGCAACTCAACGGCACCAACATCCTCTCGCTCGCCGAAGTGCAGGTCTGGACCGAAGCCGAGAACGTGGCTCTCGATCCGACTCAGACCGCATGGAACCTGGATCTCGGCACGCCAACCTCCCCCGTCCAGGGTGGTTGGATCGGCGTGACGCCGAACAGCTACGGCGACGCCTGGTGGAATGGCCAGCCTAGCTCGCAGAACCAGCCGAGCGTCAGCGCCAACAGCATCAATCGAGACTTCGTCACCAGCACCGAGCCGGCGACCCTGAACGCCCGCGTGCCCAACGGCGTTTACGAAGTCACGGTGAACATGGGCGACGGAATCGGGTCGCGTGACAACATGATGCTCTGGGCCGAGTCGCAACTGATCTCCGACGACATCGATTCGCCCACGGGTCAATACAGCTACGTCGATGAGAATGGAGCTTCGCCGACGCCTACCTCGTTTGAGGTGGTTGTTCGCGACGGTGAGTTGAACGTCCGTTTCGATGACGGTGGGGACGTCGTTGGTGCGGCGTCGGGCTGGGCGATCAATCGGCTGACGCTGAACCGCATCGGTGATCTCCCGCCGGGGCCGGAGAACGCCCTGCAACTGGTGGTCGATTCCAGCGGGGGAGCGTTGCTGAAGAACCAGACCGGCGAGGCAATGTCGCTTGTCGGCTACACGATCACCAGCGATCAGAACGCCCTCGTGCCTTCTCGCTGGGTGGGCCTCGGCCAGCAACAGTACGACAACGCCGGCTGGACCGAGTCGAGCGCAACCCCGGGCCTGATCGCCGAATCGGGGTCCACGATCGAGATCCCCAACGGCGGCCAGGTCTATCTCGGAATCGTGCTGGATACCTCTGCCTCACAGGAAGCAGCGCTGCAGTTCCAGTTGGAAGGCGGAGCGTTGATGGAGGGATTTGTCGCAGCCGCCAACCTCGAGCTTCCTCGCCTGATGGGCGACTTCAACGATGACCTGCGGGTCGATGCCGCGGACTACACGATCTGGCGAGATCGCTTTGGTGACACGGTTGCCCCGTTTGAATCCTCCGACGCGAACGGCGACGGCCGCATCAACCAATCCGACAAGCCCTTCTGGCAGACTCGCTACGGCGACGAGGTCAGCGTCGCAAGCCTCATCGATGCAACCACTGGCAATGGGTCGTTTGAGGACTGGGGCGTCCAAGACGCCGCGACGCGGATCCTGGTTAACAGCGGCATCGCAACCGTGCCGGGCTGGACCGTTGAGACCTTCGGCGGCAATGGCGGTTGGCTCCGCCAGGGCGATGCCGCCGCAACCGCCGGTGCCTCGTCGGATGGCATTGCCTACGCGATTGGCACGGGCGGCACGACGGTCGAAGCCACCTCCGCGCCGCTAGGGCACGTCACGACGGAGGGCGAGGAGTTTGTCGTCTCGCTCGATGTCGGTAGCCGAGATGGTTCGGACAATACCTACGAGGTGGCGTTGCTCTTCGGCGGTCAGGAGCGTTCCTTGGGGACCATTGTTGATGGACCCAACGCGACGACCGAGGGCCTCAGCACGCACGAATTCAGCTACGTCGCGACCGCTTTCGATGCTGGATTAGATCCCACTCTGAAGATCACGCTGATCAATTCGAACCTGTCACTGGCCTTCTTCGACAATGTCCGCGTGCGGGCGGTCGGTGGTAGCGCATCCAGCACCGCGATCGCTATGGCGACCGGTTCATCGCTTGTCTCGTACAGCGGACCGCCGCAGGCCTCCACTCCCTCGGAACCGAACCAAGCGAGCCAGACCGATTTGGCGTTCCTCCTCGGCATCGACGAGGACACCGCCGAAGACGAGGCCCCCCTCGCAAGGGCGGCCGCTCTGTCAGCGACCGAGTACACCATGTCGGACACGCTCTTGATCGATTCCGACAAGTTTGATGACCGTTACGAAGCAGAGCGAGTTGAGGAGACCGCTGAAACATCCGGCGAGCGACTCGACCGGGAAGCTTCTGACGAGGCCTTCCTGGCGTTTTGACAGGCTCTCCGACGCGCAAAGATAAGCCGACGACCACCTCAAGAGGGTGGTCGTCGGCTTATTCAATGCCTAAGTAGCCCCTCCCTGCTCTTCTCGGTTCATTGCCTGGGCCTTCGCTTCTCCTGGTTGGGAGCTCGGTGGAGTCGCCATCCGCGGCCCCCGGATGGGGTATCAGAGGCAAATGCAGCGTGGCAGAAGACGCAGGGTTTCGCCTCACCTGGGCACGAGCCTCCCCGATGCGCGCTGGTTGAGCAGGACCGCCCAGCCAGACTGCATCGCCGGCTGGACCGCCGTACGCTCGCAGATGCGATGCAGGCTCAACATGGCAACCAAATGGTCGTGCCGAGTCCATCGCTGGCGAATCCGTGACCATTTGGTCGGTTTGGTCTGAGGGTTGCGGAAGTGAGAACGAGCCGAGGCCACCCGAGGCCTTGCCCTTCCCCTCCCCACCAACCGACGTGACACCTATGTCATCCAGCCTTCTGCGAGACGCCCGGCAGGCGTTCTGCCTCGCCTTGAGCACTCAACTCATAGCCTTTGCCGTCTTTACGGCGTTAGCGGCACCCGCCACGGCCCAAGAGACCGAGCCCCTTGATGTCGAGAAGGACTCGCTCAAGTTCGGTTTCATCAAGCTGACCGATTGTGCTCCGATCGTCATCGCTAAGGAAAAGGGGTTCTTTGAGGCCGAAGGACTCCAGGTCGAGGTCATCGCTCAGCCCAACTGGAAAACGCTGCTCGACAACGTGATCAGCGGCGAGCTCGACGGTGCCCACATGTTGAGCGGTCAGCCGATCGCCGCGACCATCGGCTTCGGCACCAAGGCCCACATCATCACCGCCTACACGATGGACCTGAACGGCAATGGCATCACCGTGTCGAACTCGGTGTGGGAGCAGATGCAGGAGAACGAGCCCAAGCTCCAGAGTCCCACGCCGCCACACCCGATCACCGCCGATTCGCTCAAGCCGGTCGTCGAGGAGAAGCTCGACGAGGGCGAGAAGCTGCAGATGGGAATGGTCTTCCCGACCAGCACGCACAACTACGAACTGCGTTACTGGCTGGCCGCCGCCGGCATCCACCCCGGCATGTACACCAAGAGCGACATCGGCGGCCGCACCGACGCGGAGGTCGAGCTCTCCGTGACCCCCCCGCCGATGATGCCGGCGACGCTCGAAGCGGGCAACATCCAGGGTTACTGCGTCGGCGAGCCGTGGAATCAGCAGGCCGTCTCGAAGGGCATCGGCGTGCCGGTCACCACCAACTACGACGTTTGGAAGAACAACCCGGAGAAGGTTTTTGGCGTGAGCAAGGCGTGGGCGGATGAGAACCCACAGACCATGCTCGCGGTCACCAAGGCCCTGATCCGCGCCGGCAAGTGGCTCGACGCAACCGACAGCAGCGGCAAGCTGACCAACCGCGAGGAAGCGGCCCGCATCCTGTCGCGTCCGGATTATGTCGGTGCCGATTACGACGTCATCAAGAACTCGATGACCGGCTACTTCTACTTCCAGAAGACCGACAAACGCGAGATGCCCGACTTCAACGTCTTCTACAAGTACGACTGCACGTACCCGTGGTACTCGGACGGCGTCTGGTTCCTGACGCAGATGCGTCGTTGGGGTCAGATCACCGAGCCGAAGCCGGCCGAGTGGTACGACGAGATGGCCAAGGAAGTCTACAAGCCGGCGATCTACATGGAGGCCGCCGAGCTGCTGGTGGAAGAGGGCTTCCTCACCGACTCCGAGCTCCCGGAGACCGAGAACGGCTACAAGCCGCCGACCACCGACTTCATCGATGGCATCGAGTACGACGGCCGCAAGCCGATCGAGTACCTCAACGCCCACGTGATCGGTAACAAGGATTGACCGACGAGTCTTCTCGCCCGCCGGGTCTCCACGACCCGGCGGGCCTTCGTTCTGACAAACCCCTGCCAGCGGTCGGCTCGCATGATGCTCTTTATCGGCTTCTTGATCCTCGGTGCCTTGATCGGCTTGTCGGTGCTTGCCGGCAAGCACCG
>CAYGUP010000012.1:0-79344 GCA_964353155.1 uncultured Planctomycetaceae bacterium
GCGCGGCCGATTGGCTCATCGATGTCGGCCCCGGAGCCGGCGGCAAGGGCGGGCGGATCGTCGCCGAAGGAACGCCCGCTGAGGTGACCGCGTGCGATGCCTCGCTGACCGGCGCGTACCTATCGGGCAAGGAACAGATCGACACGCCCGCCTCGCGCCGGGCGAGCGTGAAAGCGAACGCCAAACCGATCGCCCCCTGCCCCACGCCGAAGCTCTCGCTCGACGGCGCGACGCTCAACAACCTGCGAGGCGACTCGTTCGAGCTGCCGCTCGGCAAGCTGATCGCGGTGACCGGCGTGAGCGGGAGCGGAAAGACCTCACTGATCGTGGGTACGCTCGCCCGGGCCCTGTCTCGCCAACTGAATGGTGCCAGCGCGAAGCCGGGGCCTTACGACAAGCTCGAAGGCATCGAGCAGATCGAACGCTTCGTCGAGGTCGATCAATCACCGATCGGCCGCTCGCCCCGCTCGAACGCGGCGACCTACACCGGCGTGTTCGACGAGGTCCGCAAGCTCTTCTCGAAGACCAAGCTCTCCCGCCAACGCGGTTACAAGCCGAGCCGCTTCAGCTTCAATGTGAAGGGGGGCCGCTGCGAGGAATGCCAAGGCCAGGGGCAACGGAAGATCGAGATGAACTTCCTTCCCGACCTCTATGTCGCGTGCGATGCGTGCCGCGGTGCGCGGTTCAATCGGGCGACGCTCGCCGTGCGATTCAAAGGGCACACGATCGCCGACATCCTCGACCGCCCGATCGACGAGGTGCTGGAGCTCTTCGTCGACACGCCGACCGTGCACTCCTCGCTCGAAGCGCTCGCCGCGGTCGGGCTCGGGTACCTGTCGCTTGGCCAGCCGGCGAACACACTCTCCGGCGGCGAGGCCCAGCGGGTGAAGCTCGCCGCGGAACTCGGCGGGGCCGCCAGCCGCGGAGGGGCCGATCGCCAAGCCAAGACGCTCTATCTCTTGGACGAACCGACCACCGGCCTCCACCTCGACGATGTCCGCCGGCTGCTCGGCGTGCTGCAACGGCTGGTCGATGCCGGCGCAACCGTCCTGGTGATCGAGCACCACCTCGATGTGATGCGGCAAGCCGATTGGCTCATCGATCTCGGCCCCGATGGCGGCGCCGGCGGCGGGCAGGTCCTCGCCACGGGCACGCCCGAGCACCTCGCCGAGAAGGGCACCGGGCCGACGTCGCTGTGGTTGAAAGAGGCTTTGGAAGCGGCCGGCCGCGGTTGACGTTAAGACTTGGTTAAGGGCCGGTCAGCGACGCCCCCCGGGTCGATATATTGCCGGGCTCTATCGAGCCTTCCCCATCAGGCAACTCACCCCATGCCCGCAACCCGCCGACAGTTCCTCCGCACGTCTGCCGCCTACGCCGCCGGGTTCGCCGGCCTGCGGGCGTTGATCCACCCGCAGGCCACTTCGGCCGCCGCGATCAGCTCGGGCGATTTGATCGGCTTCGGCGAGTTGGTCGCCGACGCGGCGGGCCTGCTCGACTTGCCGGAAGGTTTCTCGTATCGCGTCATCAGCCGCACGGGCGACAAAATGGAGGACGGCCTGCTGGTCTCCGGCGCGCCGGACGGGATGGCGACCTTCGAAGGCCCCGACGGCCTGACGCTGCTCGTCCGCAACCACGAGATCAAGCCGGGCGACGACGGCCCGTTCGGCAAGTCGAACGAACTGCCGGCGAGCTTGCCGGCGGATCGCTTGTACGACGACGGCGCCGGCGTCACGCCCGCCATCGGCGGCACGACCACCGTTGTCTTCGATACGACGGAGCAGCGGGTTGTCCGCCAATTCCAGAGCCTGGCCGGCACCGAGCGCAACTGCGCCGGCGGGCCGACGCCTTGGGGGAGTTGGGTCACGTGCGAGGAGACGATCGACAAGCCGGGCTTCCTCGCCGACCCCGAGGATACGTTCACGGTCGCCAAGGAGCACGGCTACTGCTTTGAGGTGCCGGCGACCGATCGGCCAGGCCTCGCCGACCCGGTGCCGCTGGTCGCGATGGGCCGGATGCGGCACGAAGCGATCGCCGTCCACACGCCGTCGGGCGCGGTGTTCGAGACTGAGGACGTCGACGACGGCGCCTTCTATCGCTTCCTGCCGAACGCGCCCGGCAAGCTCGCCGCGGGGGGCAAGCTGCAAGCGTTGGTCGTAAAGGGGCAACCGACGCTCGAAACCCGCAACTGGGACGATGGTTTGGTCGCGGTCGGCGAGCGGATGGCGGTCGAATGGGTCGACCTCGACCACCCCGAGTCGCCCGACGACGACCTCCGCTACCGCGCACAAACGGCCGGCGCCGCGCGGTTCGCTCGTGGCGAGGGGATCTGGTTTGTTGAGGGCGAAGCCGGTCCCGCCGGCGAGAACGCCTCGGGCGAGATCTACTTCGCCTGCACCTCGGGCGGGGCGAAGCGGATCGGGCAGATCTGGAAGTACACGCCGAGCCCGTACGAGGGGACTGATCAGGAAGCGACCGAGCCGGCAACGCTCGAACTCTTCCTCGAACCGAACGACTCGCGGCTGGTCGAGAACGCCGACAACCTGACCGCCGCCCCGTGGGGCGACTTAGTCGTGTGCGAAGACCGTCAGGGCGACGACGTCCGCCTCGTCGGCGTGACGCCCGACGGGCAGTGTTACACGCTCGCACGAAACCACGTGCAAGGCGAGTTCGCCGGCGTCACGTTCAGCCCCGACGGCACCACGCTCTTCGTAAATCTCCAAACGGCCGGCATGACCCTCGCCATCACCGGGCCGTGGGCTGGCTGAGGCGGTTGACGATCTCCAGCCTGGTGCCATGCTCACACCCGGCAGGGGATGAGCATGTGAACCGAAGTTGGTTAGAGCATGCCCATCCGCTTCGCGTGTGGGCATGGCACCCGAGCTTACCCTCATAACTCGGGGCCTGAGGCCCTGATACCGTTTCGATACCCCAAGCCAGACCAGTTGCTTGCAAATCGTTATGGGGTCAGCCAAACTGATTCGGTTGTGTGGTTCAGTAAAACACTCATTGAACAGCCATGGCTCGCCTCTTCTTTATCACCGTGCTCGCGGCTGGCTATTTCACGCAGACTGCTAGTGCGATAACCACGGTGGTTTTCTCAGAGGCAGTTAATGGTGACGCGCCTTTTTCCGGACCTGGCAACACATTAGTACGCTTCAATCTTGTTGAAGGTGTCAATCTAATTCGTGGGGTATCGTCTGTCACAGGGGTGATCGGAGATGTCGACGCGGACGCCGATGTATTCTTCGCCTCGGTACCAGCCGGTCTAGTTGCGACAGAGATCGGCTTAGAGATATTGGCCACGGAATTCGACCGTGTGGTCAACTCAGACGCAATCTTCGACGCTTCCTCCATGTTTGGTGACCGCCAACAGTTTTATATCAACACGAATGGAAGCAACGACCAGTTCGGTCGCCCAGTGGTCGCTCCTGGAGACACGCTTCTTCTCCCGCTCGTTCAAACGAACCCCATCCGCCTGAGTGTTGGGCCGAACCAACTCGGCGGCAACCTGGGAGTTCTTCTGAACGAATCACTGGAGTATCAGTTCCGTGTCGTCGTGGGGGTCCCCGAGCCAGCGGCTGCTTCGCTCGCAGCCCTCGGTTTGGCGGCATCTGCTGTTTTTCGACGTCGTGATTCGCAGCGAGTGGCGTAGTAATCGCAGCGTCGCCCTGCCGCGATTGTTGTCCGGCCTGGTGCCATGCCCTGTCGCTTTCTTCGCGGACGGTGCTAGCACCTCGACGAGCCACAAACCAATTCGCCCCATGGACGTTTTGGCCGATTTTCTTTGGCGGGGCCGCATCCACCTCTCGGATGCCGGCGAAATGGGTGGTGAGCGCTCAACTCACCTCACGCCAACCATCACCCGTTATCTCCGAGAAAATCGTTATGCTCCGCACCAGCTTGTGCCTCGCCGCGGCCGTGGCCGCTTCGCCCGCTCTGGCCGGCGATTGCCAATCGACCTGCCCGCATGCCCAAGCGGCCGCCGCCCAGCACCACCAGCAGCACGTCGTCGTGAAGCACTTGGCTCCGACGATGACCGTCAGCCACCAGAAGGCGGCCGGCCCCGATCTGGTCGATACGGCGGTCGCCGCCGGTGACTTCAACACGCTGGTCGCCGCCGTGAAAGCCGCCGGCCTCGTCGAGGCCCTCAAGGGCGATGGCCCGCTGACCGTGTTCGCGCCGACCGACGAGGCATTCGCGAAGATCCCCGCCGAAACCATCCAGTCGCTACTGTTGCCGGAGAACAAGGACCAGCTCACGAAGATCCTCACGTACCATGTCATCCCCGGCCGCGTGCTGGCGAAGGACGTCGTCGGGCTCCGCAGCGCGAAGACGCTCCAGGGCGGTGAGGTCGCTATCGGCGTGGCCGCCGGTCGGGTCTTCCTGAACAACGCCCAGGTCGTGAAGACCGATATCGAGACCTCCAACGGCGTGATCCATGTCATCGACACCGTGTTGATGCCCGCCGAGTGATCACCCACCGGACCCTTCCGTCATGACACGGATCGGCTACGTTCGTATGCACGGCCGAGGGCTTCGCTTGAGCGAGGCCTTCGGCTTGCGTTCGTCCCTCCCCGCTCGTCCCCCGCAACGCGTGACCAGCAGCCCGTCATCCGCCGATGCCGCCGAAGCGGTGCTCCCAAGCGTTGCCGCCGGCGACGAGGGGGCGGCCGAGCGGTGCTTCGATCGGTACAGCGGGCTCATCTGGTCGCTGGCACGCAAGTACTTCGCGAAGCGGAGCGATGCCGAGGACGCGGTGCAGGAAGCGTTCGTGGCGATCTGGCAGAACGCCGATCGTTTCGACCCGGCGGTCGCGAGCGAGACGACCTACGTGGCGATGATCGCCCGCCGGCGGATGATCGACCTGATCCGACGCTCGAAGGCGGCCCGCCGAACCCTCAACCCGGACGAAGCGAGTGGCCTGGGAGCCCCGCCGGCGGTTGAAGAGCTGGCGGCGGCGGGGCCGACCACGATCCAGGCCGATGGGGTCGGGTTGCAGGGCTTCGAGATCGCCGAAGAAGCCGAGCGGGTCCGCGTCCAGATGGCTGCGCTCAGCGAAGACCAACAGAGGGTCCTCCGGCTCGCCCTGGTCGAGGGCCAGAGCCAGGCTCAGATCGCCGAATCGACCGGTTGGCCGCTGGGGACCGTGAAATCCCACGCCCGCCGCGGCATGAAGCGGCTCCGCGAACTGCTTTCCCAAGAATCGAACACCCCACGCCAGGAGGCCAATCGATGAGCAACGCTCCTCATAACGGGCCTCCCGGCCTACCGCCCGACGACGCGGCGCGGCTAGAAGAGCTCCTCGCCGACCGGGCGGTCTTCGGCCTCGACTCGGCCGACGACTTAGAAGAGCTCGACAACCTGCTCGCCGCCGCCGGCCACGACGATGACTTCGAGGCGGACCTGATCGCCGCCTCGGTCGCGACGAGCCACACGGCCGTGGCGGAGCCGATGCCCGCGACGCTGCGCGAGCGGGTCCTCGCCGCCGCGCCGCATAAGGCTACCCTGCACAAGAACGAGCCGGCCTCGGTCGCCAGTCCTCGCACCTCGGGTTCGGACCCCGGCCAGATGGGATGGAAGACGATCGCGATGGCGGTCGCCGCCGGGTTGCTGGTTTCGCTGATGATCAACAACCTCCGCCCCGCTCCGACGCCGACGCTCGCCGATAACCGGGCCGCGTTGATCGCGGAGGCCGGCGACCTCGTGCAAGTCGCCTGGGCGCCACAGCCGGATGACTCGGTGCAGGAAGGCCTCGAAGGCGATGGCGCGTACGGCGATGTCGTGTGGTCCGATGCCACGCAGACCGGCTACATGCGTTTCCACGGCCTCAAGGCGAACGACCCGACGGTCGAGCAGTACCAACTCTGGGTCTTCGACGAGGCCCGCAACGCCGAGCACCCGGTCGATGGGGGCGTGTTCGATATCGCCGCCAATACGAACGACCGCGGCGAGGTGATCGTGCCGATCGACGCCAAGCTGCCGATCACGAAGGCAACGCTCTTCGCGATCACCGTCGAAAAGCCGGGCGGCGTGGTGGTCTCCGATCGCTCCCGGCTGCCCTTGCTCGCTCAACGCTGAGAAGCAGGTTGAGTTGCAGTCCGCCTTGCGCCGGCCTACAGGCGTCTAACCTGATGATTCTTGGCGCTCTTGGCGTCTTGGCGGTTCCTTCCCGTCGGCGGTAGTTATCATAGGCGGCTCATCCAAGCCCTTCTCCCGCTGAGACCACGCCGATGAAACGCCGCGCCTTCCTTGCCAAGACCGGGCTCGCCACCGCCGGAGCCGCCGCGGCGGCCGTTTCGACTTCCGCTCCGGCCTCGGCACAGCAAGGGGGCTCGGGGCAAGAAGGGCCGCGCCCGCCGAAGCCGTTCAAGCTCCGCTACGCGCCGCACTTCGGGTTGTTCGAGGAGACCGCAGGCAAAGACAAGGTCAAGCAGCTCGAGCACGCCGCATCGTTGGGCTTCCGCGACTGGGAAGACAACCGGATGCACAAGCGGCCAATCGAAGAGCAGCAACTCTTGGCCGACGCGATGGAGCGACTCGGCATCCGGATGGGCGTCTTCGTGGCGTACGGCATCGGGGCGTTCAACAAGACCGCGTTCACCGGCAGCGACCAGAAGCTCCGCGACCAAGCGGTCGAAGAGGTCCGCGCCGCGATCGAGGTCGCCAAGCGGGTCAACGCGAAGTGGATGACGGTCGTGCCCGGCGCTTTCAACAACGGTGTCGAAGAGGGCTATCAAACGGCCCGCTGCATCGACCTCTTGCGGCGTTGCGCGGACGTGCTCGAACCGCACGGCTTGGTGATGGTCTTGGAGCCGCTCAACTGGTGGACGAACCACGCCGGGCTCTTCCTCCGCGAGACGCCGCAGGCGTACGAGATCTGCCGGGCGGTCAATAGCCCGTCGTGCAAGATCCTCTACGACATCTACCACCAGCAGATCCAAGAAGGGAACCTGATCAAGAACATCGACCGGGCGTGGGACGAGATCGCCTACTTCCAGGCCGGCGACAACCCGGGCCGCAACGAACCGGGCACCGGCGAGATCAATTACCTGAACGTCTTCAAGCACATCCACTCGAAGGGTTTCGAGGGCGTCGTCGGCATGGAGCATGGCAAGAGCCGCGACGGCGTTGCGGGTGAGAAGGCACTGGTGGATGCCTACCGGGCGGTGGATGCGTTTTGAGCGACGGGTTGCACATCGCGAGTTGGCCGCTCGAAGAGCCCGCGGCGATTGTCGCCAAGCTCCTCGGATGGCTCAGCGACGACGAGCGTCAGCGAGCCGATACGTTCACACGCGAAGAGGCCCGCCGGCGGTTCGTTGTCGGCCGGGGCCGGCTGCGGCAGCACCTCGGGGAGCGGCTGAACGTCGCGCCGAACACGATCGCCTTCCGCTACGGCCCCGCCGGCAAGCCGGAGGTGGCCAACGATCCGACGACGCATTTCAACCTGGCCCACTCCGGCGAACTGGCCCTCTTGGCGATCGGCGACCGGCCGGTCGGGATCGACCTGGAACGCCGCCGGCCGATGAAGAACGCTCGGGGCCTCGCCGAACGCTGGTTCCACCCGGCGGAGGTGGCCCGGATCGCCGCCGCGGAGGCATCGCTCGACGAGTTCTTCCGCACGTGGACGATGAAAGAGGCCGCATTGAAGCTCGTCGGCGTGGGCGTCGGCGAGTCGCTCCCCAAGGTGCGCACGCCCGACGACCCAGCCGGCGGCCTCGCCACCGGCTTGCCCGCCAACGCGTTGGGCGTGGCCTGCTGCCGTGTCGAACCGATCGCCAGCGACGCGGCGTTCTCAGCGGCGATCGCGTTGCCGCCCGACGGCGACGCTTGAGGCGATGAGTAGCAAGACCGCGGTGGTCGGCTCTGGGATGGCCACGGACGAAGCAGCAGAGTGGAACGTCGTGCCCAGGTTGTCGCGCCAAACCGTGTAGTCGGCCGCATCGACCCGGCCATCGGCGTTGCCGTCGGCGGCGAGCCGCGCGCCGATCGAGCCGTATTGCTGCGTCCACAGCGTGTAGTCGACTTCGTTCACCACGCCGCTGTTGTCGTAGTCGCCCGGCAGGGCGAACTCGAAGAGCACCTCCGCCGCGCCGTAGCCGGGCAGCGGATCACCGGTGAGCTCGTGGCCCAAGTAGACGCGGTACGACGCCCAATGCGGATGGCTCATGAAGTCTTCGGCGGCGTAGTAGTTGTGGACCATCGTGGTGGTGGACCACTTCCACCGCGTCAGCGTGCCGGCCGTGCCGAAGATCGGCGCGTAGCCGGGCGTCTCGGGCGGGGCTTGGTAGACTTCGAGGCCTTCGGACGAAGCGGTCTGCTCGATCCAATACGTCCCGCCCGTCGGGAAGACGGTGAAGCCGCTCGGGTTCCAGCCGTACTGGGCGTTGTGGGCTTTGCCCTGGAGCACCGACCAAGGCTGTAGCGGGTCGAACGAAACGCCTTCGGGCAACGGGCGGAGGCGGGGGGCCTGGATCGAGGTATCGATCTCGACCTCCACCGCGTCCATGAACGCGACATGGAACGCGACGTCGGCGTGCTTCATCGGCGCGCCGGCTTCCATTGTGACGGTCCCGCCACCCAGCGACGGGCGAACGAACTCGGCGTTGGCAGCGGCCGCCATCGCCAACAACATCGTCAGCGGTGTGAGCGTATGTAGCGGAATGATTCGATTGGATTGCATCTCACCCCTCCCGGGTTAGAAACGGCCCGGCCGCGATTGGCTGGTCGCGGCCGGGCGAAAGAGCGAACGACCGCGCCTCAGCGACGCGTGCGGAGCGTCGTGGCGACGGCGATCAGCAGCAGGCCGAGCGTCACCGGCTCAGGGACCGGCGTGGCGGACCAAGCGAAGGTAACCGTGTCATCGCCATACACCGGTGCGCCGAGTGCATCGGTCGGTTCCACGCCGGTGACCGCGTCGGCCAGGTAGACCCGGTAGATCGCTTCGTAGCTTGCCTCTGTCGGATTCGTGACCGCGTACACGTTGTGCGTCATCACGCCGCTCCAAACCCAAGGCGCGCCGGCCGCGAAGATCGGCTCGAAGGTCATCATCCGGATCGTCTCCTCGCTCATGAAACGCCCCCCTTCGTAAACCTCCAGCCCCGGCGTGCTGGCGAGTGGCTCGACGTACACGCTCAGCCCGGCCGGCGGCGCCCACGTGCTGCCGAGCACCCAGCCGTATTGGAAGTTGTGGGCCTTGCCGCTCAGCACCGCCCACGGCTCGGCGGGATCGAACTCGTGCTCGGTCAGCCCACGCAGCAACGGTGTGGCGACCGACTCGTCGACGTGGACCGAGATATCCGTGCCGTCGAAATCGATCGAGGCGTGCTTCATCGGCGCGCCATCCATGCGGGTGACCTGGGCGCCGCCCATGGTCGGGAGCACGCTGTGAGCCGAGGCCACTCCGCTAAGCAAAATAGAGAAAGCACATATGGGTAGCATCTTCATCGCTTGTAAATCCTGTTTGTGTAAGGCTCGTTGCTAAGCCTTTGGTTCATGTAAGGCGACGCTCTTCAACGCTCGCCCGCCGTGCCGGGATTCCACCGGTCGAGCGGGATTGGTTCGCTGAGGTCGAACGTCGTTTCGAAAGCGGCCGAGGCCGCGTGACCATCGACCCACAGGTAGTTGGACACCCCGGCGTGGCGGTCTTGGGCCACGTCGGGTTTGGCGTTCCGAGAAACCCATAAGTGGGCCATCAGGTGATCTTGCTTCCCTTCCACCTCGGCGAAGAGCACCGTGCGTGAGGTCGCCGGCACGCTTTGCAGGCGTGGGTAGACCGGCCCCTTGGGCTCGCCCAAGACCTCGCCGCTCTCGCTGGGGAGCAGCTCGAACCACGCGTTCTTGCCGTAGCTGTAGTGCCGCGGCCCACGCCGCTCGTCGTCGGGGCAGCGGTAAACGCTGTCCATCAGCACGGCGGGGTACGGGTCACGCTTCGGGTCGAACGCCGGGTTCAACGACGCGGCGAGCGTCCACGGCCACGGGGCCACCCGCTCGCGCGTGGCGGAGTGCGTGCTGCGTGGGAACTCGCCGTTGTGGGTGTCGAGGTGCAGGTGCACCGCGAGGCCGATCTCACGCAGTTGGTGGAGGCATTGCGTGCGCCGTGCCGCGCCGCGAGCCGCTTGCACGGCCGGCAGCAACAACGCCACGAGCACCCCGATCACCGCGATGACGACCAGGAGTTCCACCAGCGTGAACCCGCCTCGGCTTGGCTGCGTGCGCAGCATGGCCGGGAGACTCCGCTTGGAAAGGGATGTCACGAGCCAATCGCAGGCGCAGCAACCACGCCGCGGCTTCGATCAACTCAGGGAGAATCCCAGCCCATCGGGCGGCGGCGGCGTGGGGGCGTCGCCCGGGCGGCACCAGAGTGGTGCGGGGGCCGGCGTGGCGTAGACGGTCACTTCGGTCGTGACCACTTCCGCCGCCGGCGGGATCGGCGCGTGGCCGAGTTGCATCCAGGCCTCGGCGAGGCCTTGGCACGCCATCGCCTTGAGCAATGCCACGCCCGGCGTGGGCCGCTCGTTCGGCGACTGGTCTTCTGGTTGGCTTGCCGGGGTCTCGCACGTCGGCTGGCTATCGCAACAAGCGAGCCGCTGCCGGCAGCAGGGCGGCAACGCCTGCTCAGCGGGGGCCGATCCGGGCTTCTCGCATCGCACCTGGTAGCGAGCCATCGGCCGCCACTCGCGGATATCGAGGCCGGCCCGCTCGGCATCGTCGAGCGCCGTCTCCGGTGGGCGGACGCCCTCGCTCTTGGCCCAGGAGATCCGCTGCGCGAGCGTGTGACAGCAGCAGGCGTTCCAGCAATGCTCGGCGGTGCCGCAACCGCAAGGGCACGCCTCGCAGGGGAAACGCTCGGTGTCTTCCACCGCCGGCAGCGTCCAAGCCACCACCGACGACAACGGCAACGGCGCACCGCTCACCACGACCACCGTGTAGGCGGCGAGCAGAGCGGCGAGCAGGCGACGGGGCTTCAAGCGGTTCGGGGCCAGAACGGACGAGGGACCGATGGCAAACCCCCAATCGTACCCGACACCCTTTCGCGGCGGTAAGGCCATCGCTGCGGCGTTACGTCGCGGCTGGCTGCGATGCGGCCGCTGTTTGCACGAGGTCTTGAGCGATCGCCGCCGCTCCCTCGCCACTCATCATCGTGAAGTGGTCGCCCGGCACGGTGCTCTCGGTCAGACGATCGCCGAGCCGCTCCCGCCAGAAATCGACTCCCCGACTGGTCAGCGTGGTGACCGCTTCGAGTGCCCCGCCGATCGTGGGGGTGAAGAAGCGGACCGGGGCATCAATCGGGTGGGGCTGGTAGCCGCGGGTCGCAACGACCAGGGCTTCGCCGACCGCGATGAGCCGACGGATGTATGACTCATCGACCTCCGCCGGAACTAGGCCGGCTTCCTTGGCGATGGCGAGCGTCTTGGCGAACCGCTCGTGCTCCGACTCGCCATCGACCGTGTCGCCGCCGAGGCTCTCGACCCGCTTGCCGGCGAAGCGGGCCGCGAAGTCGAGGATCGCCGCGAGGAAGACCGCGTCGTCCTCGGTATCGACCTCGTCGTAGACGCTCGGTGTGGGCGCATCCAACAGCGTGACGCCCGCGACGGTCGCGCCGTCCGCTTCGAGTCGCGCCGCCACCTCCAGGGCCGTGATGCCGCCGGTCGACCAACCGGCCAGTTGGTAAGGCCCTTCTGGCTGGTGGTGACGGATGGCGGTGGCGTAATCGCGGGCGGCGTCTTCGAGCCGGTCGTGCGGCGTGTCGTCGGTATCGAGGCCGCGCGGGCGGATCGCAATGACCGGTTGGTCGGCGGGAAGGGCCTCGGCCAGATGGCGATAAGCGCCGGCGTCCCCGCCGAGGACCGGCATCAGGAAGATCGGCGGCGTCCCCGCGGCCCCTTCGCGGAGCGTCACCAGCGGTTGCCACTCGGCCGCCTTCGCCGCGGGCGCTTCGCCGACGAGTTCTTCGGCGGCCGCCTCGGCGAGCGTGACGACACTCGGCCCGGCGAGCAGCTTGCCCATCGGCAGCGTGATCGCCAGCTTCGCTTCGAGGTTGTTCTTGAGTTCCAACGCCATCAGTGAATCGATGCCGATCGCCGTCAACGGCGCGGCGGGATCGATCTCTTCGGCGGCGACGCTGGTCACCCGCGCGAGCTCGCTCCGGACCATCTCCACGAGTTCCTCGGTCCGTTCCTCGGCCGAGGCTCCGAGCAGTCGCTGGCGCAGCGCGGCATCGCCGCGGCCACCGGCCGCGGTGTCTGCCTCGACGAGTAAGCCTTCGAGCAGCGCCGGTCGGCGGCCCGCCATCAGCTTCGACATCGCCTCCCAGCGGGCGTCCAACACCGACACGGCGGGTGTCTCGGTCGCCATGATGCGGCCCATCAGGCCGAGCGCCTCGTCGGCCGGCAACAGGTCCATCCCCTTGCTGCGGACCGCGTCGGCCGTGTCGCCGGCGGCCATCCCGCCCCCGGCCCACGGGCCCCAAGCGAGGCTCGTCGCCGGGAGACCGTGCGTGCGGCGGTGTTGGGCGAGGGCGTCGAGCGACGCATTCGCGGCGGCGTAATTCGCTTGGCCCGGCGAGCCGAGCGTCGCGGCGACGCTCGAAAACAGCACGAACTGCTGGACGCTCGCCAACGGCGAATCGGCGTCCTGGGTCGCCTCGTGCAGATGCCAAGCCCCGATCGCTTTCGGCCGCATCACCTTCGCGAACCGCTCCGCGTCGAGGTCCGTGATCAGGCCGTCGTCCAAGACGCCGGCCGCGTGGATCACGCCCGCCATCGTCGGGAAGTCTTTGGGCAGTTCTTCCAGCGAGGCGGCCAATGAATCGGCGTCGCCGACGTCGCCTTGCAAGCAAACAGCCTCGGCACCGGAAGTGCGCAGTTCGTCTAGGAATGATTGAGCCTCGGCGTTCGGCTCGCGGCGCGACATGAGGGCCACGCCCCCCGCCCCGCGGTCTATAAGCCAACTCGCCACCTGTCGGCCCAACGCGCCGAGCCCGCCGGTGATCAAGTACCCGCCGCCACGCAGGACCGGGCCTTCTTCCGCGGCCTCGGCCTCCTCCGGCCGCATCGAGACAACGACCTTGCCGATATTCTTCCGCAGCGACATGTAGCGGAACGCATCGGCCGTCTTGTCGGTCGCGAAACGGGTGAACGGCAGCGGCCGGTACACGCCTTCGTCGAACCGCTGCATCACGTCGGCGAAGAGCCGGCGGACCTGCTCGGGGCGTTCGCGTAGCAAGCGGTCGAGGTCGATCGCGAAGTACGACAGGTTATCTTGGAACGGCAGCAGGCCGATCTTGTGGTCTTGGTAGATGTCGATCTTGCCGATCTCGCAGAACCGGCCGTACGCCCGCAGCAGGCCGAGGCTCGCGTCGATCGCGTCGCCCGGGAGCGAGTTGAGGACCACATCGACGCCCTCGCCGCCGGTCGCTTCGCGGACCTGTTGCACGAAGTCGAGCGAACGCGAGTCCATCACGTGCTTCACGCCGAGCGAACGGAGCAGGTCACGCTTCTGGTCGCTGCCGGCGGTGGCGAAGACCTCAGCGCCGGCGTCTTGGGCGATCTGCAACGCCGCCAAACCGACGCCACCGGCCGCCGCGTGGATCAAGACCCGTTCGCCTCGCTCGATCTGCGCGAGCCGGACCAACGCGTGGTGGGCCGTGAGGAAAACGATCGGGATGGTCGCCGCCTCTTCGTGGGTGATGCCGGCCGGCTTCTTGACCATCGCGTAGGCGGCCGTCGTCGCGTATGAGCCGAAGGCATACGGCAGCACGCCGATCGCCTCGTCGCCGACGCGGAGGTGCTCGACCCCCTCGCCAACCGCGGTCACCACGCCGGAGGCCTCGATCCCCAGCGGCACCACGGCATCGCGGATGCCCGGGTAGAGGCCGAGGGCCTTAAGCACGTCGCTGAAGTTGAGGCCGGTCGCGTGGACCTCGATCTCGATTTGCCCCGCTTCGGGAACCGTTCGCTGGGCGGCCTCGTACGCGAGCCCGTCGAACGAGCCGCTCCGTTTCAAGCCGAGCCGCCAGCTCGCCGCGTCGGGCGGGGGCGTCCCTTCGACCGTGCCGCCGACCTGCTCGGCGAGGGCCTCGGCCTTCACCAGCCGCGCCACGTAGCGCCGCCCATCGCGGTAGGCGATCTGATTCTCTTCCGCGGCGAGGGCGATCTCGTCGAGCAACGCCTCGGCGTCGAGCCGATCGAAGTCGATCATCCGCACGCCCAGCTCGGGGTGCTCCATCGCCGCCACGCGGCCGAAGCCGACCAACGCGGCCTGCTGCGGCGACGCCGGCGGCTCGCCCTTCACGTCCACGGTTTGGGCGTTCTCGGTCGCGAGCCAGACGCCCCGCGTCGGCGTCACGCCCCGCCTCGCGAGTTGCTGCACAAGCGGCAGCGCACAATCCACGCCGCCCCACCCGGCCGCCGATTCCCCGGCCCAGGCGTAAACGACCGCCGCCGGCTTGCCGGCCGGATTTGCCGCGAGCAACTCGGCGAGACGCTCGAAGTGCGAGACGTCTTGTGGGTCGATCGTGATCACTGTGCGGACGCTGCCGGCGGCCTCCTCGATCGTGGTTGTGAACGCCTCGCCCGCCCGCACCACGACACAGGCCCCGCCCCGTGCCTCGACCGCTTGGGCGAGTTCGTCATCGCCGAACAGGAGCGTCGGGCCGTCTGGCCAAGCCTCGGCCGTCTCTTGTTCGTTGGCTTGCCAATCGATTTGGTACAGCCAATCGGCCGGTTCGCTAGCCGGCTCCTCCGAACCGGTGCCGCCCGCCAGCCGCTGCACGCGGACGCCTTCGAGCATCGCCACGGTCCGCCCGCCGCCATCGATCAGGTAAGCATCCGCCTCGACCGTCTCGGGACTCGGCTCGTCTGCGCCCGGGGCGGGGGTGCGGCGGACGGCGTAGGCGGTGAGCGGCTCGCCCTTCTCGAGCGGGCGATAGAGCCGGACCGAGTCGATCCGCACCGGCAGGTACGTGCGCGGGCTGTAGCTCCCATCGGCTTCGAGCGGCAGCGTGGCGGCGACCGTTTGCAGCAGGCCGTCGCCGATCGCCGGGTGCAGCCGGTAGCGATCGAGCTCGGCGGCGACCGCCCGGCTGGGGACGAAGTCGGCCGCGGCGTCATACTCGCTCCGTCGGATATCGTCGAGCACACGGAACGCCTGGCCGTATTCGAGACCCCGGGCGGCGACCGTCTGGTAGAAATCGCCACGCTCCAAGCGGGCGATCTGGCGTTGCTCGAAGCCGTCGCGATCAATCGACGCCGGCCGGCTATCTGGCGAATCGACCAAGGTCGCTTCGGCGTGCGCGGTCCAGGCGGGCTGTTCCGCGCCGGCCGGGGTCGAGTGGATGGTCATCCGCCGACGCCCGCCCGCGTCGCGTTCGACGATCGTCTGCAAGCGGAGCCGATCGCCCTCGGGCGGCACCAGGGCTTGGCGGATGATGACCCCATCGACACGCAACGGGGCAGCCGTTGTCTCGGCCAGCTCGGCCGCGGCGGCGAGCGCCTGCTCGACGAACATCGCCCCCGGCGCGACGATCGACCCGCGTACCTGGTGATCGACCAACCAAGCGGGCGTCTTCTCATCGATCGGCGCTTCGTAGACGCGTCCCTCGATGGCGACCGGCAACGCGGCCCCGAGCACCGGCGACGCATCGGCCGATGCCTTGGCGATCGACGGCCCGCCCGCTTGCAGGTTCTCGTACCAGAAGCGTTCGCGGTGCCACGGGTAATTGGGCAGCGGTAAACGTTGCCGCGTCCGATCGCGATCGACTGCTCGCCAATCGACGGTGCCACCGCCGGCCCAATGCGTGGCGACGGCCTTGGCGAGAGTCGCTCCTTCCGCGGCTTTCGGCCTGAGCGAAGCAATCCAGGTCGGACGGCCGGCGAACTCCGTATCGCAACGGGCCGCCATGCCGGCGAGGATCGGCGCGGGGCCGATCTCGATCCAATGCTGCGTCCCGCTCCTCGCGGCCCGATCCACGCCATCGGCGAAACGAACCGTTCCGCGCAAGTGATCGCGCCAATACCGCGGCCAATCAGCAGGCGGGTTGTCGGTGGTGAGCAGCTTGCCGGTCACATTCGAAGCGATCGGCACCCGCGGCGGTTGGTATTGGATGGTCGCGGCGAAGCGCTCGAACTCATCGAGTACCGGGTCCATCAGTGGCGAGTGGAACGCGTGTGACACGACAAGCCGCTTCGCCTCGATACCCTGCTCGCCGAGCTGCGCGAGCGCCGCTTCGAGTCCGACGCGATCGCCGGAGAGGACGGTGTTCTGTGGCCCATTTACCGCAGCGATCGCCAGATGCTTCTCGCGGCCGGCAAGCACCGGCACGACGATCGCTTCGTCGGCAAACACGACGGCCATCGACCCGTCGCCGGGCGCCGAGTGCATGAGCCGCGCCCGCTCGCCGACCAAGCGGGCGCCGTCTTCGAGCGATAACACGCCCGCCGTTACGGCGGCGGCGTACTCGCCGATGCTGTGGCCGAGCAACACCTCGGGCCGCACGCCCCAAGCATTCCAGAGGGCAGCGAGGCCACATTCGATCGCGAACAACGCCGGCTGCGTGTAGCGGGTTTCGTTGATCCGCGAGGCATCCTCCGAATCAAACAACACCTCGCTCAGCCGGTCGGGCAACACGTCGGCCAACACGGCGTCGCAACGATCGATCACGTCGCGGAAGACCGGCTCGGTCCGATAGAGGTCGCGCCCCATGCCGGCGCGTTGCGACCCCTGCCCCGTGAAGAGCCAAGCGGTCCGCGGCGCACTGCGGCTTGGCAAGATCTCATCGGCCATCGCTCCGCTGGCGACTTCGTCGAGCCGGGTGAGCAACGCGTCGCGTGAATCGACGGTCATCGCCGCCCGGTGGGGGAAGTCGCAACGCCCCGTGTTGGCCGTGTGGGCCACATCGGCGAGGGTCGCCTTTTGGCCAGCGTCGGAACGGAGCCACTCGCCGAGGCGGCGGGCTTGCTCGGGGACGCGGTCGGGCGTCTTCGCGGCGAGCTTCACGACTTGGTGCGAGCGGGGCTTGGGCACGGCCGTGGTCGGGGCGGGCCGCCCCGGTGCTTCGGCGACGATCAGGTGCGTATTGGTTCCGCCGAAGCCGAACGAGCTCACGCCGGCGATCCGCGGGCTGCCCCCTTCGGCCAAACGGCTCCGCCACGGCTGCGGCTCGGTCGGCGGGACGACGCGCGATCCGTCGATCACCGCGTGCGGGTTGAGCTTCTCAAGATGCAATTGAGGCGGGACGACCTCGTGCTTGAGCAGCAGGATCGTTTTGATCAGGCCGGCGACGCCGCTGACCGTTTCCGTGTGGCCGATATTGGCTTTGACGCTCGTCACCCACAGCGGCGGATCGACGTCCGACTCCCTCGGGAAGACATGCGCGAGCGCCTGCAACTCGATCGGGTCGCCCAACGGCGTGCCCGTGCCGTGGCCCTCGACATAGTCGATATCGCTCGGCGTGACGCCGGCGTCGGCCATCGCGGCGTGCAGGCAGGCCTGTTGCTGGATCACCGACGGCGCGCTGATGCCGGGCGTGCGGCCGTCCTGGTTCACGGCGCTGCCGCGGAGCACGGCCAAGACTTCATCGCCGTCAAGCTGGGCTTGCCGGAGTGTCTTGAGCATAACGAAGGCACAGCCCTCGCCACGCACGTAGCCGCTTGCGCCGGCGTCGTACGAGCGGCAACGCCCCTCGGGCGAAAGCATCTGCGCGTTGCTGAAGGCGATCGTCACCTCGGGCGTGAGGATCGCGTTCGCGCCGCCCGCCAGGGCCGCGGTGCACTCGCCCCGCCGGAGGCTCTCGACCGCCAAGTGGATCGCCAGCGAGCTGCTGCTGCACGCCGTATCGACCGCCATGCTGGGGCCGCGCAGGTCGAGCGCATACGAGACCCGATTAGCAGCGATCGACAACGCGTTGCCGGTGCCGACGTGCGCGTCGATCAACTCGAAGTAGTCCGGCGCATGAATCGGCGCCTTCATATAGTCAGTAGCCCCGACCCCGACATACACACCGGTCGGCGTGCCGACCATCTGATCGGCCGGGCGGCCGGCGTTCTCGAAGGTCTCCCACGCGACCTCCAACAGCATCCGCTGCTGCGGGTCCATGCGGGCCGCCTCGCGCGGCGTCACGCCGAAGAACGTCGGCTCGAACTGATCGACCCCGTCGAGGAACGCGCCCCGCCGGGTTATCGTCTTGCCGGGCCCGCCGCTGGGGGAGTAGAAGTCGTCGACGTCCCACCGATCGGCCGGCACCTCGCGAGCGCCCTCCAACCCGTCGCGGATCATCCGCCAATAGGCCTCGACGTCCGGGGCCCCGCCGAAGCGGCAGGCCATCCCGACGATCGCGATCGGCTCCCCCGGTTCGACCTCCGGCTTGACCACCGAGGCGTTGTCGGCCGGGCCGGCTTCGGCGGCGGCCCGCATCCGCGCGGCGGCACGCGAGAGCAGCCGCTCTTGCACGCGCGCTCGCTGGTCCGGCGACAGCCTATCGGCACGGTTCCGCTTCGCTGGTCGGTCTCGCCGCTCCGGGCGATCCAAATCTGCCATGAATACTCTTTAACGACGGGGCCGGGCCTGTTCGGCCGGCTCGATGACCGTCGTCATGACGGTGATCCGCAGCGCGGTCAATCAGCAGCCACGCGTGTCCTTCGCGTGCGACAGGTGGGGTAGGTTGTTCGAGTTCTCGCCCTACTATTGGACAGACTCGACTTTCTGCCAAGCATCCGCCTCGGCCGAGGCCTCGACCGCTTCGAGCACCGCGACGCAGCGGGCCCCATCGAGGAAGTCCGGGGCCACCTCGCTGCCGGCAGCGATCGCCTGGACCAAGTCGTGCACGCCATGCACAAAACCGTGCTCGTAGCCGAGGACGTGGCCGGGCGGCCACCAAGCGGCCACGTACGGGTGATCCGCCTCGGTGGCCATGATCCGGCGGAAGCCCTGGCGGTTGGACGGTTCGTCCATCGAGTAGTACTCCAGGACATTCATGTCCTCGAAGTCCCATGCTAGCGTTCCCTTGCTGCCGCTGATCTCGAAGCGGTTGTAGTTCTTGCGGCCGGGCGCCATGCGGGTCGCCTCGAAGGTGCCGATCGCCCCGTTGCCGAACCGCGCGAGGAAGATCGCGGCGTCATCGACCGTGACCTTGCCCATGCCGGTCTCGCCGCCGCCCGAAGCGCCGACGCCCGTGCCGCTGCCGTCCGGGTAGGGACGCTCGTCGATGTAGGTCTTCATATCGCCGACGACTTCGGTGATCTCGTCGCCGGTGAGGAAGCGGGCCAAGTCGATGAGGTGCGCGTTCAGGTCGCCGTGGGCGCCGGAGCCGGCGACCTTCTTGTCGAGCCGCCAGCTATAGGGGCTCTCCGGGTCGACCAGCCAGTCTTGCAGGTAGGTCGCGCGGTACTGACGGACCTCGCCGATCTCGCCAGCCTCGATCATCTGCCGGGCGAGCGACACCGCCGGCACCCGGCGGTAGTTGAAGTTCACCATATGGCGGACGCCCGCTTCGCGGGCGGCGGCGAGCATCTCCTTGGCATCGGCCAGGGTGTTCGCCAGCGGCTTCTCGCAGAAGACATGCTTGCCCGCCTTCGCCGCGGCGATGGCGATCGGGGCGTGCGTGTTGCCGGGCGTGCAGACATCGACCAGGTCGATGTCGTCGGCCGCCACGACCGACTTCCAATCCGTGTCGGCCCGCTCCCAGCCGAACTGGTCGGCAAACGCCTGCGTGCCGGCCGCGTCGCGGGCGCAAACGCTCTTCATGACGGGCTGGATCGGCAGATCGAAGAACTTGCCGACCTTCACGTAGGCGTTCGAGTGGGCCTTGCCCATGAACCGGGCGCCGATCATCGCGACGTTGAGCTGGTCTGACATGCTATCGCTGGGGGTCCGACGGAGAGCTGTTTCGAGCCACGGATCATACCAAAAAGGCCCCCGTTCGGGGCAGCCCTGAGACGATCTGTCACCCTTTCGGCGGCGAATCGCCTATTCTGTGCGGCATGCCAGAGACCCCGAATGCCGACGCCCCCAAGCCCGACCGGCTCCTCTCGCTCGATGTCATGCGGGGAGCCACCATCCTGGCGATGATCCTGGTCAACAACCCGGGCGACTGGGGCACCCTCTACGCACCGCTCGCCCACGCCGACTGGCACGGCTGGACGCCGACCGACCTGATCTTCCCGTTTTTCCTGTTCATGGTCGGCGTGGCGATGGCGTACAGCTTCGCTAAGTACACGAAAGCTGGGCACACCAACGGCGACGGGAAGCCGACGCGAGCCGTCTGGCTGCGGATCTTCCGCCGCGTCGGCCTGCTGATCTTGCTCGGGCTGGCACTGAACGCATCTGGGCGGTTGATTGGCGTCCCGTTGGGTTACCAAGCGGCCTGGGAGTGGGAAACACTCCGTTGGCCTCACGTGCTGCCACGGATCGGCTTGGCGTACCTGGGGGCGTCTTTGCTGGTGCTGCGACTCGATTGGCGTGGCCAACTGGCCGCCGCTTTCGCCGTGATGCTTCTCTATACCATCGCGCTGACCTCTCTCCCCATCAACGCTTCACCAGCCGAACGCTTCGGCGAGCGCGACAATCTCGTCCGTGAGATCGACGTGGCCGTGTTGGGCAAGCAGCACATGTGGACGCAATCGACCAGCCGCCCAACCGATCCGGAAGGCCTGCTGAGCACCCTCCCCTCGATCGTGACCGCGCTGATCGGTTACTGGACAGGGCGATCTCTTCGCGGCACCAACGCAACCGCGACTAACCTCGGAAAGCTGCTCGGTATCGGCCTCGCTATCGCAGCGATCGGGCAGGCTTGGGGGTTCCTCCCGATTCCTAACTGGGGCATGCCGATCAACAAGGCCCTCTGGACGCCCAGCTTCGTGCTGCTGTCCGGCGGGCTGGCGATGGTGGCCTTGGCTTGCTGCCTGTTTGTGTTTGATATCGCGGGCAAGCACTCCCCAGCGATCCAGCGCATTGCCGCCGCATTTCAGATGGTCGGCGTCAACGCGATCTTCGTCTTCGTCGCTTCGGGCTTCGTCGCGCGGGCGATTGGGATCGTGAAGATTGGCGACCTGTCGGTGAAGGATTGGCTCTACCAGAATCTATTCGTCGGGCCGCTCGGGGCCATCGGCCTGAGCGACCCGCGGCTCGCTTCGGTTGTGTATGCGATGGCGTTTGTGGGGTGCTGGTGGCTGATCCTTTGGTTCATGTGGCTGCGCAATTGGTCGATCCGGGTGTAACGAAGATGTCACGACTCACCGAACTCGAACTCGATATCCCCACGGTCCCGATCCCCGACCGGGTCCGCCGGCTGCTGGACGACGCCGACGACCGCGTCGAACGGTTCCACCAGGATCACCGCGACCGCCCCGTGCCGGCGTTCGTGCCGTGCGACTTCGTCGAGGCCTACCACGCGATCGGCCGCGTTCAGGAGTTAAGCCTTGCGCCGGGCGGGCGGTTCGTCGAATGGGGCAGTGGGGTCGGCGTGGTGACCTGCCTGGCGAGCCTGCACGGCTACGACGCGATCGGCATCGAGATCGTCGACGACCTCGTGGATATCGCCGTCGCCCTCGCCGAGGACCACCAGATCGAGGCCGAGTTCATCCGCGGCAGCTTCGTCCCCGAGGGGGGCGACGAGGTCCTCGAAGACAACGCCTACAACCTGGCCCGCAACGTGACCTGGCTCCAAACCGGCGGCAACGATGCCTACGAAGAGCTCGGGCTCGACCCGGACGACTTCGATTTCGTCTTCGCTTACCCCTGGCCGGGAGAGGAACAAACCATCTTCGACCTCTTCGCCGAGTTCGCCGGCGTCGGCGCGATCCTGATGACCCACCACGGCGAGGATGGCATGCGGTTGCAGCGCAAACGACGCTGACTGCAAGTGCCCGTCAACCTGCTAGCCCTCGACGTCTGTTGCGGGGCCGCGCTCAGAACCAAGCCGCTCTCCACTCCAAACCAATCCCCCGACTAACGTCGAGGGCTAGCCAACCCCCTTCGAATGCTTCGCGATTCCGTCCTCGACCTGCAACGCCACGGCCACCTACGGCGGATCGATGCGCCGATCGACGCCTACCTCGAAGCGGCCGCCATCCAACGGCGGGTCTTTGAGGCCGAGGGGCCTGCGATCTGGTTCACCAACGTGGCCGGCTGCCAGTTCTCGATGGTCAGCAACCTGTTCGGCACGCTCGAGCGCTCGAAGTTCCTGTTCCGGAAGACCTACGACTCGGTGCAGCGGCTGATCGACCTGAAGGTCGATCCGACGCGCGCCATGAAGTCGCCGCTCAAATACGCGAGAGCGCCGCTGACGGCGCTGACGATGTTGCCCAAGTCGGTCCGCTCCGGCCCGGTGATGGCGGGCGAGACCACCATCAGCCAGTTGCCGAACCTCGTCAGTTGGCCCCGCGACGGCGGGCCCTTTGTCACGCTGCCGCAGGTCTATACCGAAGACCCGCACGCGCCGGGGCTGATGAAATCGAACCTCGGCATGTACCGCATCCAATTGCGTGGCAACGAGTACGAGATCGATCAGGAGATCGGGCTGCACTACCAATTGCATCGCTCGATCGGCGTGCACCAGGCCAAGGCGATGCGGCTGGGGCAGCCGTTCCGCGTGAACACGTTTGTCGGCGGCCACCCGGCGATGACCCTCGCCGCGGTGATGCCGTTGCCCGAGGGGATGAGCGAGCTGACGTTCGCCGGGGCCTTGGCCGGCCGCCGCATCCGCATGGTGAAACGCCCCGGCGAGTTGCCAGTCTACGCCGACGCCGACTTCGCCATCTGTGGCACCGTCATACCCGGCGAAGAGGGCGAGCGTGGCCTGCCGAAGATGAAGCCGGAAGGCCCGTTCGGCGACCACCTGGGCTACTACTCGCTCCAGCACCCGTTCCCCGTGATGCGGGTCGATAAGGTCTATCATCGCAAGGACGCCATCTGGTCGTTCACGGTCGTCGGCCGGCCGCCCCAAGAAGACACCGCCTTCGGCGAACTGATACACGACCTGACCGGCCCGGTGATCCCGACCGTCCTGCCCGGCGTGCTGGGCGTGAACGCGGTCGATGCGGCCGGCGTCCACCCGCTGCTGCTCGCGGTCGGGAGCGAACGCTACATGCCTTTCTATGGCGAGCCGCGCCCGCAGGAAATCTTGACGCAAGCGTCCGGCATCTTGGGCCAGGGTCAGTTGTCACTCGCCAAGTTCTTATTCATTGCCGACGCCGGCTGCTGGCCGAAGGCCGCCGACGCGCTGCACGACCTGCATGCGGTGCGGCCGTTCTTGGAGCAAGTGCTCCGCCGGGCCGACTGGACGCGCGACTTGCACTACCAAACGCAGACCACGATCGACACGCTCGACTACTCGGGCGACTCAATCAACGCCGGCTCGAAGGTCGTCATCGCGTCGGCCGGGCCGGCGAAGTTCGACCTAGCAACCGAGCTGCCAACCAACCTCGGCACCCTGCCCACAGGATTCAGCGAGCCGCGTGTCGTCATGCCGGGCGTCGTTGCGGTGCGTGGGCCTCAGTTGCCCAAGCCCTCGTTCGACTACGACGCCGTTCATCGCGGTGCCCTCACCGGCGAGCAGATGGAGGCAGCCGCCCTCGCCGAGCCGCAAGCCGTCGGGTCGGTCGAGATGAAGCGATTCACCGAGGGCCTGTCTCTCGATCACCCGCTCTGCGCCTTCCGTTTGATTGTGGTCGCCGACGATCCCAATTTTGTCGCCGCCACCAGCGGGCGCGAGGGGATCGGCAACTTCCTCTGGACCGCCTTCACGCGGGCCAACCCGGCGAGCGACCTGTGGGGCGTCCGCTCGTTCGTCCACCGCAAGCACTGGGGCTGCCGCGGCCCGCTGGTGATCGACGCCCGTATCAAACCGCACCACGCCCCGACGATGGAAGAGGACTCGGCGGTCACCCAGAAGATCGAATCGATGGCCGCCGCGGGCGGGCCGCTCGAAGGCCTATTCTAGGGTCTCGAACCAGGGGCAACGCGCCCGCCCGGCTCGGGGTGTGTATAATCCCGGCCCTGCCGGCGGGGCGACCGCCTGCCCACTCTTTCACGAGCCCCGGAGCCTCGCGTGCCCCGCTACTTCTTCTCGCTGTTCTGCCTCGTCCCGCTGGCCCTCGGCTGTGCCCCCACGGCCTCGACCGGCGCGGATGTCGACTCTGCCGAAGTCGCTTCTGCCGACGCGGCCGCAACGGCCGAGGACGCCAGCGAATCGGCCTCCGATGACGGGATGCTCACGATCGGCTCGACCGCCCCGCGGCTCGACGTCTCGCATTGGTACCCAACCGAACTAGAAGACGCCGAGCCGATCACCCAGCTCGGCTCGGGCGAGGTGCATGTCGTCGAGTTTTGGGCGACCTGGTGCGGCCCCTGCGTTTCGAGCATCCCGCACATCAACGAGATGCAAAAGAGCTACGGCGATCGGGGCGTGACCTTCGTGAGCATCACACGCGAAGACACCGAAACCGTCGAACCGTTCTTCGAGCGAACCGTCCGCGGCGAAGAGGGAGACGACGCCCCCATCTACGGCGACCTGATGAAGGCCTACCGCGTCGGCTCGGACCCCGACGGATCGACCAACCGCGACTACATGGAGGCCGCCGGTCAGAACGGCATCCCGTGCGCCTTCATCGTTGGCAAGACCGGCAAGGTCGAGTGGATCGGGCACCCGATGGCGATGAGCGAGATCCTCGAGCGCGTCGTCGAAGACCAATGGGACCGCGAAGCTTACGCGAAAGAATTCAAAGCCAAAAAGCGGATGGAGGCTTTGATGCAACAGATCGGGCGAGCCTTCCAGCAAGGCGATGCCGAGAAGGCCAACGAGCTGCTCGACAAGATGCTGGCCGAGTCCGACGACCCGAGGATGAAGGCACGCGTCGCGGGGATCCGCGAGCAGATGAGCCTCCAGATGTTCTATACCAAGCTCGGCGAAGACCCCGAGAAAGACCTCGACGAACTCCGCACCCGCGTCGCCGCCTTTGAAGGTGACCTCGAACAGATCAATCGTTTCGTCTGGCCGTTCGCCGCGATCAGTGCCCAAGGGGGCGACGTCAGCGACGACTTGCTGAAGCTCGCGGCGGAGCTGACCGAAGCGGCCCTCGCCGAAACGCCCGGCGTCGAGGACGGCAACGTGCTCGACACCCTCGCCCACCTCTACCACGAGCAAGGCGACCTGCCCAAGGCGATCGAGCGGCAACGCCAAGCGGTCGCGGCCGACAATCCGCCGGGGATACAACAACAGCTACAGAGTTATCTTGATCAACTGTTGGTCGAGCAGAAAAGCCTCGAAGAGCCGGCCGAAGAGGAAGCCACCCCGGAAGCAACGTGATGGACCGGCTGCGATCGGGCGCATTTCAAGCGATCGGATGCCTCGCTATGCTGGCCGGCCTCTCGTTGAGCGTCGCTGCGGTTCGGGCGGAGGCCTCCCTCGATATCCGACCGGCCGCCGAAGGAGTCTTCGTTGGCCCGCTGCCGAGCGGCGACGACTGGAAGGCCCTGCGCGAGCGAGGCATCCAGACCGTCGTCGGCGTGGACGGGCTGCCCCCCGATGTCGATGCCGCCCGCACGCACGGTTTGCGTGTCGTCCATATCCCCATCGGGTACGACGGGATCGATCACCACGCCGCGGGCCAACTGACCCGGGTCGCCCATGAACTGCCCCGCCCGATCTATGTTTGCTGCCACCACGGCAAGCACCGCGGCCCCGCGGCGGCGGCCCTTGTGTGCCGAGCGGCCGGCTTGCTCGATGAAGCCGGCGCGATCCAGTTGCTCCAAGGTGCCGGCACCGATCGCCGCTACGCCGGCCTCTGGCGCGATGTCCGTCGGTTCCAACCACTCGACAACAACGCCGAGCTCCCCGAACTGTCGCCGCGATCAGCGGTCTCGCCCCTCCGGCTGGCCATGAGCCAACTCGATCGAGCCTGGGACGCCCACCAAGCTGCCGCAACCGACCAACAACGCCGCGAGACGCACCTACTGGTCCGCGAAGCCCTCAAAGAATCCCGCCGAGCCGCGGCCGCTAAGCCAAAAACCCCAACGGCGATGATCGAACGGTTCGACCACCAGCTCGCTGGCTGGTCGAATCCCAAGAGAACAACGAAGCCAACTCAGGAGCCGGGACAAAGCTGCCTCGACTGCCACGAACGCTTCCGCGACTAACTCAGCAACACGCCGGCGCCGCGCGTGACTCGCCTGGCTTCAATACACCACGCGGGTCGTCTAGCCTTATCCCATGCCCAACTGGCTCTCCAACCTGTTCGATGGCTTCGAGCGGACGCCGCTGTGGTTGGAGCATGCGCCGTGGTGGGCCGCGGCGCTCTGGTTATTCGCTGTCGGCGGGTGCGTTGGCAGCTTCTTGAATGTGGTCTCGCTCCGCGGCAAGCGGGGCGAGGACATCGTCTTCAAGCCGAGCGGCTGCCCGGTCTGCGGCCATCGCATCCGCCGGCGGCACAACCTGCCGATCGTTGGCTACGTGCTGCTCCGTGGCCGCTGCTACGACTGCAAGACGCCAATCCCCAGCCGATACTTCCTCTGGGAGTTGGCCTTCGGCGTGTTGTTCGCCGTGGTCGGGATGTGGCTGGTGGGCCGCTACGTGCGATAAGCCGCGGTTGGGGAGAAACCACCAAGCGGGTTAGACTGTGGCTCGGTTTCTCGCCCCTCGTCCCTAAGCCCTAGCTCCTCATCTATGCGTCTCACCTTCCACGGGGCGGCCGGCACGGTCACCGGCAGCAAGTACCTGCTCGAAGCCGACGGCGCGTCGGTGTTGATCGATTGCGGGATGTTCCAAGGGCTCAAGAAGCTCCGCCAGCGGAACTGGGCCGGCACGCCCTTCAAGGCGGGCGAGCTCGATGCCTGTTTGCTGACGCACGCCCACCTCGACCACACCGGCTACCTGCCGCGGGTCGTGAAGGAGGGCTTCAACGGCCCGATCTTCTGCACGCCCGGCACGGCTAAGCTGGCCGAGCTAATCATGCTCGACTCGGCGAAGATCCAAGAGTACGACGCCGCCTACGCCAACAAGAAGGGCTTCAGCAAGCACAAGCCGGCGTTGCCGCTCTACACCGGGCAAGACGTGCTGACCACCGTCAAAAATTTCCGCGAAGTCGGCCGCAACGACTGGGTCCACATCGCCGGCCCGATCCACGCCAAGTGGCACGACGCGGGCCACTTGCTCGGCTCGAACCTGATCGAGATCGAAGTCCGCGAGGAGGCCAAGACGACGCGCCTCGTCTTCTCCGGAGACATCGGCCGCTACGACGGCCCCCTCTACCACGACCCGACACCCCCACCCGAGTGCGACTACCTGATCTGCGAGAGCACCTACGGCAACCGCAACCACCCGGATGTCGATCTGCCCGAAGCCCTCGCCGAGGTCGTCCATCGCGGCATCGAGCGGGGCGGCGTGATGCTGATGGCCTCGTTCGCCGTCGGCCGCGCGCAGCAGCTCATCTACCTGCTGCAAGTTCTCAAGTGCGCGGGCAAGATCCCCGACCTGCCGATCTACCTCGACAGCCCGATGAGCGTCGACGCCACGAAGATCTACCGCGAGCACTGCGAAGACCACGACCTGTCCGAAGCCCAGCTATGCGGCAAGGAGAGCCCCTGCTCCGTGGGCGATCGCCCCGTGCTGGGCGGCGACGCCGTGCACCTCTGCAAGACGGTCGATGAGTCGAAGGGGCTCAACAACGTGAAGGGCCCGGCGATCATCATCAGCTCCAGCGGCATGATGACCGCGGGCCGGATCGTGCATCACTTGAAGAAGCGGCTGCCCGATCCCTCGACCACGGTCATCCTCGGCGGCTACATGGCGGTCGGCACCCGCGGCCGCCGCCTTGAGCAGGGTGAGAACCCGATCCGGATGCACGGCCAGGAGATCCCGGTGAAGGCCGCCATCGAGAAGGTCCCCGGCCTCTCCGGCCACGCCGACCGCGACGGCCTGTTGCAATGGCTCGGCCACCTCAAGACCCCGCCCAAGCAGACCTTCCTGACCCACGGCGAACCCGACAGCGCCGCCGCCCTCGCCGAAACGCTCCGCGACGAAAAGGGCTGGCACGTCACGGTGCCGGATATGGAGGAGTGGCACGAATTGGATTGAGTGGACGCCCAACCGACTTCTACCCAAAGAGGAACCGATGCTACGGAAAGCTCTTGCGGTCGTCTTCTTGTTACTCGCGGTGTCGAGCGCGATCAACTTCGCCAATCGTCAGGAGGCTCTCGATTTTAGTTCTCCTAGGCAGGCTGGATCGGCCCTCGCTGTTCTGATGTTGCTTGCCATATCACTCCGACTGTGGAGCCGCTCATCCAGGCGGCCACGGAGGGACACCGACCGCGAGTCGTCGGACCTGGACTGACTCCCTTTGCGCCTTCGCAGCTTTGCGTGAGACTCTGTTAAGCCGCCGCTAGGGTCCGGACGACGCGGCTCGCCCTCACCGCCCACCCCTACTGCCAACTCTCTCATGCCGCAAAACAAGCCCTCCAAGCACATCGGTTCCGAAGCCCAGAAGCCGGCCGAGCCGATGGACGTCGCGCCGGATTTCAACCTCGACGCCCACCAGGGCGGGCTGCCGCCCGAGGTCGAGGAGAACCGGCAGGCGATCATGGAGTCGCAGGCGTATATCCTGCCGGAGGCCGATACCGAGTGGCTCAAGGAGTCCGAGATGCGGCCGGTCCGCATGCAGCTCGAACTGCAGAAGACCGAGATCCTGCTCCAGCGTGAGAATATCGAGTCGACGGTCGTGGTCTTCGGCGGCACGCAGATCGTCCCCAAGGAAGAGGCCGAGGAACGCCTCGCCAAGGCCCAGGCCGAACTCGACGCCAACCCCAACGACCACCAAGCCCAACGCGGCGTGGTGCGGGCCGAGGCCCGGATGAAGAAGGTCCGCTTCTACGAGGAGTGCCGCGCGTTCGCCAAGCTCGTCAGCAGCCGCTGCCAGATCGACGGCAAGTGCGAGTACGTGGTCACCACGGGCGGCGGCCCGGGCATCATGGAGGCCGGCAACCGCGGCGCGTTCGAGATCGGCGCCAAGTCGGTCGGCCTCAACATCGAGTTGCCGCACGAGCAAGAGCCCAACCCGTACATCACGCCGGAACTCTGCTTCCAGTTCCACTACTTCGCGATGCGGAAGTTCCACTTCATCCTGCGTGCCGCGGCGTTGGTGGTCTTCCCGGGCGGGTACGGCACGCTCGACGAGCTGTTCAACTGCCTCTGCCTCCGCCAGACCGGCCGCATGCAAGCGATCCCGATCATCCTGTACGGCAAAGAATACTGGGACTCGGTCCTCAACTTCCAATCCCTTGCCGACGAGGGCGTCATCGCCGACGAGCACCTCGACCTCATCTCCTACGCCGACACGCCCGAAGAGGCCTGGGGCCTGATCGCCAAGTTCCATAACGTGGAGTAGTTGAATACGGGAGAAGCAATGTCGGAAGCGCAGCTAATCACTGGTGCCGAGAAACTCACATCGGTTTTTGGCTACTGGCCTTCGTTTCACGACGCTGAGATTGTCTGGATCAAAATCGATCGTTCTGCTGGCTCTGATTCTGACGATCGCGGGCCAACGCTGGACACCTTGATTCATGCATTCGAGATGACCAAAGAGATTGATTCCAACGGCTACTATTGTTTGCGGAACCATGTCTTAGTGCATCTGCGATTTCATGAGGCAGTCGAACTGAGTCTTGAAGGGTTCAATCATCAGAATGTTCTTATGGAGTTGACCATCTCAGATTTGACAGAGAGGCAACTTGAGCGGGTCCGATGGCGCGTTCATTTCGCATCGTCTTGGGGCGTTGAATCGACCTTTAACTGCTATCACGCTGAAGTCATTTCTGTAACGCCTTGTGACAAGCATGGAACGGCATTACCAGAGTGGTAAATGCTGGCACCGCCGGCAAGCTTGACGACTCGCACTCGTCAGGCAATGAAGAAGGGGTCACCAGCCCCTTCGATCGAGGCCTTGGCATGGGCGGAATCAGGCGGATCGGCTTCGCGGCGGCTCTCTTTCTGATCGGCAACGCCCCGGCCTCGGCCACCGATCGGATCGTTGGCACCACCGGCGGGCTCTCCGTCGCGCTCGCCGCGGCGGTGCCGGGCGACACGATCTCGCTGCTGCCGGGGGTCTACGACGGCGGGCATTTCCGCGCCGGGCTGACCGACGTGACCATCCGCCGGCAGCCGGGTTCCGCGGGCGAGGCGATCCTCCGCGGCGGCGTGAACGGCATCCAGCTCTCCGACGCCACGCGGGTCACGATCGATGGGCTCACCTTCGAGGCCCAGACCGGCAACGGGCTGAACATCGACGACGGCGGCACGTTCGCCTCGCCCTCGACCGAGATCACGCTCCGCAACCTCACCGTCCGCGACATGGCGGCCACCGGCAATAACGACGGCATCAAGCTGTCGGGCGTCACCGGCTTCACGATCGATCGCGTCCGCGTCATCGACTGGGGCGCCCGCGGCAGCGCGATCGATCCGGTCGGGTCGCACCGGGGCGTGATCCGGGACTCGCACTTCCTCAGCAACGTGCTGACCGACAACGGCTCGGTCATCCGCCCCAAGGGGGGCAGCAAGGCGATTCAAGTCCAAGGCAACTTGATCGAACTCCCCGCAGGAGCAGGCCGGGCGTTGCAGGCCGGCGGCTCGACGGGCGATGCCTTCTTCCGCTTCGTTGATGGGGACTCGGGCTACGAGGCCAACGAGATCCGCTTCGAAGGCAACCGCGTGATCGGCGGTGCTAGCGCGGCTCATTGGGTCAACATCGATGGCGGCGAGTTCCGCTACAACGACTTCCGCAACCCGTCGCGTTGGGCGATGCGGATACTCAACGAGCGGCAGGGCGACCCGATTGTCGATACGCAAAACGGCGTCTTCACCGACAACTATCTCCGCTACGACGGCGACTCCTGGTCGCGGGCGGTAAACATCGGCGCGGAGACCGACACCGGCTCGTTCACCTTCGCTCGCAACGGCTGGCTGAACACCGCCGACCCCACCTCGGCGGGCTCGACCCCCTCGCTGCCGGCCGCCGAAGCCGATGGCCAGTACGGCGTCGCGGCTCCGTGGGACGCCGACGAGCCAATGCGTTGGTCGTTCGACTGGGGCGAATGGATCGTGCCGCTCGACGCCGCCGATACCACGCTCCCGGTGACCAACCACCAAGAGCTGCTGCTCGCCACCCCCGGGGCGGACGGCCTCTTCGATCCCGCGGCTGCCGATCCCCTTTCAGGCGACTGGCTCCTGCGGCCGGCCTCGGAAGACTTAGCCACCAACGCCTTCGAGCCGGCGGTGCTGATCCGGCCCGCCTCCTGCGGCATCTGCCAGACGGTCGCCGGCGACTACGACCGCAACGGCCTCGTCGACTCGGCCGATCGCTCCCTGTGGGCTCAGCAGTACGGCTACGCCGGCGACGGGGCCTTGGCCGATGGCAACGGCGATGGCCGCGTCGATGCGGCCGACTACACCGTTTGGCGTGACGCGATGGTGCCAGCCCCCGCCGCCGTGATCCCCGAACCGGCCGGGCCGGCTCTCGTTTTGTTCGCGGCGATGGGTGTTGCCGGCAGGCCCGAGCGATCACGATAGAGGGCTGCTCCACTACCCTCCCCCGCCGTGAACTCGATCGCCGTGCCCCGCCTCGCCCTGCTGCTCGTTGCTTGCCTCCTGCTCACCGCCTCAGCGTTTCCTGCCCGATCGGCCGAGCGTGTGATGATGGGCTACTACGCCACGTTCGGCGACCTGCCGGTGGAACGGATCCCCTGGAACCGGCTGACGCACGTCGGCCACGCCTTCCTGCGACTCGACGCCGAGGGCAAGCCGGTCAAGACCGACGCGATGCCTAACGCCGCCCTCACGGCCGACGGTCGCAAGAACGGCGTGCCGGTGCTGATGACCGTCGGCGGCGGTGTCACGGTGAAGGGCCTTGAGAAACGGCTTGTCGATGAGGCGGCAACCCAAGCCCTCACGACCGAGTTGATCGACCTGCTCGCCGCAGGCCGGTACGACGGCATCGACCTCGCCTGGGAGTACCCCCGGAACGCCACGACCCGCACGGCCCACGCCCGCCTGCTGGCTGCGTTGCGTCGCGGCCTCGATGCCCGCGCCAAGGAGACAAACCGCGCGACTCCCTACCTGCTGACGGCGAGCCTCAGCCCGACCGAGTTCCTCGGCGAGTGGGTCGATACCAAAGCGGTCGCGCCACTGGTCGATTGGTTCAACGTGATGACCTACGACATGAGCGGGCCGTGGTCGCGTCTGGCCGCCCACCACGCCCCGCTATTCGCGTCGTCGAAAGACACGGAGGACGCCGGCCGGAGCGTCGTCGCGGCGATGCGATACTGGGAGCAGCAACGGCGCGTACCGAAGGCGAAGCTCGTCGTCGGCGTGCCGCTCTTCGGCCGCGTGATGCCCGCCAAAGAGCCGTACCAGACGCTCGACCCGGAGCAGGCTCGGCGTCACCGCGTGATGGCGTTCGCCGCCATCCGCAAGCTCGCCGGCGAGGGCTGGCCCGCCGAGTGGGACAACGAAGGCCGCACCCCGTGGCTGAGCAAGCCCGAGCCGAAAACCGAGCCCAAGCCGGGCCTCTCGCCGCTCACGCCGATCGACGATCAAGCCGACGACGGCCCGGTCCTCATCGGCTACGACGACCGCAACTCGGTCCACATGAAGACCACCTGGTCGCGCGAGCAAGGCTACCGCGGCATGTTCTTCTGGGCGATCCACCAAGACCAAATGCCCGACCGACGCCACTGGCTGCTGGATGCGGCAAACAAAGCGTGGCCGGCGGAGTGAGCCGATTGCTCGCCCAAGCCACACTTCACCCGGCTGCACGAGAGGCCACGGGCCAGCCGCCCGCGACCGATGAGGGCCACTACCTTCACACGTAGCGATTTCACCGTGAAGCTGCGCCGTACGAGGAAGACTCTGCGGTTTTTACCCACGCTCTTCGCAGCAAATGTGGGTCACTCATTTGTACTTAGCGGACCTCTTCTAAAATGCGTCGAACGATGAAGCCGAGGCGTCATCGCGGAGGAAGTTTCGAAGCACCAGAGGGTCACGCCTATCGCACTTACGAAGATGAAGGAATCGGGCTTGAGCAGCATCGTCCGGTTGTCGCAGGTTAGCCTCGCGATATGCGTCGCAGCGACTTAGAATGCCGGCTATGCCGCTATCCGAAAGACTTGTTGAACTTGAAGATGCCGTCTGCGACGAACGGACGTTTCTCGACTTCCTTAACGCACTTGCCCAGGAGCGGCTGGCGGATGAAGAGGCCGAAAGCAAGACGCCGAGCAACCCATATGGCCCCAGTCATGCTGGTTGGGAGTGCTCTACAATAGGAACCTACCTTGATGCAGCCAGTGCATGGGCTGAGTCCTCTATAGATGGCCTTCCGTTGATGCCGAAAGAGACGAATTCTTGGAAGCGTATAGCTCAGATACTTCATGCAGCCAAGGCTTTCGAGTAACTCGCTGCCCGCGGGTGGCACGGACAGTCGGCCGCGAGGGACTCGGTGATCGGCTGAATCGAGTTCGGCCGATTGTCCGTGGGCGTCAGCCCAAGAGGCATGCCGATTGGCCTCCCGTCGCCGAGCGACACCGACACGTGTCCGGGCCAAGTCTTAAGAAAGACGATGCGTATCGCGGACAAGTGTCGCTGCTACCCCTGGCTAGGATGACGCCTCGGCGTGAAGCTTCCACGCCGATTGGGTACTTCTCTTGCTGAGCTCAAACGCGATCGCCGGGGACGGTCTGCGAGAGGTCCGGGTTTTGATTAGAATGTGGGAGCTCCGGTCCGAACCCCCGCACGAGACACCAAGATGAACGAATCGGCTTCCCGCTCGTCGATCACACGGCGCGACCTGCTCAAGACCTCGGCGCTCGCCGCTTCGTCTGGAGTATTGGCTCCCGGGCTTGGGTTCGGCGCGGCGAAGATGGCGTCGCCCAACGAGCGGCTGAATGTCGCGTTCGTGGGGATCGGTGGGAAGGGAGACCACAACCGGACCATGCTGCAGAAGACCGGTCTCTGCAACGTGGTGGCGTTGTGCGATATCGACTTGGAGGGACCGCGGACGCTCTCGGCTCGGATCGCCAACGGCGACGCCCCCGTGCCCGAGGGCAAGACGGCCGCGCAGTTCGTCCCGATCGATACGAAGGCGCCGTACTTCACCGACTTCCGGGTGATGCTGGACAAGATGGCGGACCAGATCGATGTGGTCGTGGTCTCGACGCCCGACCACACGCACTTCCCGGTCGCGATGGCGGCGATGGCCTTGGGCAAGCACGTCTATGTCGAGAAGCCGCTCGCGCACACCTTCGGCGAGTGCCGCCGGCTGATGGAGATGGCCGATCGTTCCGGTGTCGTGACCCAGATGGGCAACCAGGGGCATTCCTCGGCCAACTTCACGCAATACAAAGCCTGGACCGAAGCGGGCGTCATCCGTGATGTCACGCGCATCACCGCGTACATGAACAAGGGCCGGAGGTGGCACGGGTGGGGGCGCAAGGTCGAAGCCTACCCGAGCGAGCCGATGCCGAAGCACCTCGCGTGGGACACGTGGACCGGCCCGGCGCCCGAGCACCCGTTCAGCAAGCGGCTCCACCCCGGAAACTGGCGGTCTTGGTTCGACTACGGGAGCGGCGCGTTGGGCGATTGGGCTCCGCACATCTTGGACACGAGCCATCGCTTCCTGAAACTCGGCCTCCCGGAGAGGGTCACCGCCGCTCATCGCGACGGGGCGAACCCGCTGGTCTATCCGCAGGAGACCACGCTGAGTTTCCAATTCCCCGAGCGCGAGGGGATGCCCGCCTGCGAAGTGGCTTGGTACGACGGCACCAGGAACCAGCCGGAGTTCGATGCCGACCTCGGCGCGGTCAACACGCAGAGCCCCGGCAAGGTGATCTACGCCGGCGATCGGGTCTTCCAGGGCGCCTCGCACGGCAGCACGCTGTGGGTCCTTTCGGGCGACAAGGATTCCCTGCCCGAGTACGAGAAACGAGTTCCGAACCACTGGATGAACTTCATGCTGGCCTGCAAGGGCGAGGCCGAGTCGTCCTCGCCGTTCTCGGTCGGCGCCCCGCTGACGCAGGTGCTCAACCTCGGGATGATCTGCCAGCAGCTCGGCGGGACGGTCGAGTTCGATCGCGAGACCGAACAGATCACCAATAACGAGGAAGCCAACGCCCTGCTCGACCCCACGCCACGCAAGGGCTGGGAGTCGTACTACCGGATGTAGCGGCCCGCCTCGGCCACTACTCCGAGGCGAAGGTGATTTTCACGGCGTAGGCGTGCTGGCACGGGGCCTCCTCGGGCATCGTGACCAGCAGCCCGTCGGCGTGCGGCTCCCAATCGAGCGGGTCGGACGAACCGAGCAGCTCGACCGAAGCGATTGGCCCGCCCGGCATCTCCGGCGAGGGTTTGAAGAGCTCCGTGACGAACTCGAACTTGATCGGCTCGCCATCCTTCGGCCAACCCATCACCAAGGCATACAGCACGCCTGGCTCGCCGTCGCGGCTCGGTTTGGCGGTGTAGCGGATGTCTTTGGCGGTGAGCTTCGATCGCTTGTCGTGCGCGCCGATCTCACGATGGCCCTCGCCGTAGACGGCCCACGGCCGCGTGCCGTAGATCGCTTCGCCGTTGATATCGAGCCATTCGCCGACCTCGACCAGCACGTCGGTCGCCGGTTGATCGAGCGTGCCATCGGCGCGGATCGGAATATTGAGCAACAGGTTGCCGTTCTTCGAGACGATATCGATGAGCTTATCAACAACGAGGCCCGGCTCCATGTACGGCACGCTCGGGTTGTAGCCCCACGAGCCGATCGAGTCGTCCGTCTGCCACGGCTCGGGCAGGATGCTGCTCGCCTTGCCGCGCTCGTAGTCGAGCGTCGCGATGCCGTTGGCGTACAGGCCCTGCCAGGGGCGCTGCTTGATGCACATGACGCCTTCGGGGCGTTCGTTGTAGAAGTGCGAGATCACGCCCAGGCCGGTCCGGCCCTGGTCCTCGCCGCGGAAGGGGACCGCGCAATCGAAGTAGAGCAGGTCCGGGTCGTAGTCTTCGACCAACTGATCGACCCGCTTCGCCCACAGCTCTCGCCACGCGGCGGGGGCCTTGAACGGGGCGCGCGGGTGCGTGCTCTGCCCGTCGTTGGCCGGGTAGAGGCCGGGGGCTTTCCCCGCGGCGCCGTCGTACGGAACGCCCTTGAGCGGGCCGCTCGTGTCGGCCTGGTTCGCCGTGTTCAGCCAACTGTAATTCCGCGACAGGTGCGTGGTGACGCCGAACCGGAGCCCCGCCTTGAGGGTCGCTTCGCGCCAGGCTTGGATGAGGTCGCGTTTCGGCCCCATCTTCACGGCGTTCCATTCATGGTGCTTCGAGTCCCAGAGGTCGAAGTTGTCGTGGTGCACGGCGCACGGGGTGAAGTACTTGGCCCCGGCTTGCTTGAACAAGGCGACCAAGGCTTCCGGGTCGAACCGCTCGGCCTTCCATTGCGGGATGAAGTCGGCGTAGCCGAACTCCGAGGGGTGGCCGTAGGTCTTCACGTGGTAGTCGTAGTCCGGCCCGCCCTCGATGTACAGCTTGCGGGCGTACCACTCGCCCCGCTCGGCGACCGAGTAGGCCCCCCAGTGCAAGTAGATGCCAAACTTGGCGTCGCGGAACCACTCCGGGCAGGTGTAGCCGCTTAGCGATTCGATGGTGGGCTCGAACGCGCGGGCGGCGGTCTCGGCGGCCATCAACGGGCGAGGGCCGCCGAGCAGCATCGAGCAAGCCAAGAGAACAAGGCCGAGTCGTGGCCGGGTGGTCGTGTGGAGCATCGTAAGCGTGGGTCGGTGTTGTCGTGTGGGTTCGCTAGGTCGCCAGCCCCTCATAGTAACACGCCGGCCCGGATTGATCCGATCACTCCTCTTCGAGGACCCAGGTCAGCCGCTCATCACGCCAGAAGACCCAGCCGCCGGAGAGGTCGCCATCGTCGATTTGTTGATCAATCGCGTGCCAAGCGGCAAGCTTATCGGGCGTGGCATTCTCGATCACGACCGCGGCGAGCATCCCGGTACGGGTCCACGTGTAGCGGCCGCCTAGCGGCGTGGGGCCGTGGTCCCGGCTGGTCGGCCACGCCCCGGTGGCTCGCTCTTGGTGGTCGGCGGCGTCGGCGATGTGGCGGAGCCCCTCGATCGTCGCGGCGAGGTCGGCCGAGTCGATTCGGTTGCCGCCACGCGACAGCGATAGAGCGATCCCGGCGACGATCGCCAGGAGCGTCAGCAGCAGGGGCGTGCGGGTTTGAGCGGAGCGGCGGGCCATGCAGCAAAGGTAGCTCACGGCGCACCAAGCTGATGAGATCGCCCGGAGGCCGTACAATCGGCCCATGGCATCCAAAGCATCCTGGCTGATCGGCGTGGACGAGGCGGGCTACGGACCGAACCTGGGGCCGTTGGTCGTCGGCGCCACCGCTTGGCGACTGCCTGCGGGGGGGGACCTGGACGAGTTGCTCGCCGACGCGGTGATCCGGACGCCCGTGGCGGGCGACGCGCGTTTGCTGATCGCCGACTCGAAGGCGGTCTATCAGCCGGGCGGCGGGCTGACGAAGCTCGAACGCGCCGTCTACGCCGCAACCGGCCCGCCCGATCGTTGGACGAGTCTGGTCGCGACACTCGACGCCGACGCCACCAACCAACGGGCCAGCCTCCCGTGGCACACGGGGTTCGATCCTGCGCTGCCGATCAACGCCGATGCCACCGACCTCGCCGACGCCACCAATCAACTAAAAGCGGCGTGCCAAGCGTCCGGCGTCACGCCCCCGCGGCTGAGAGCGAGGCTCGTCTATCCGGGGCGGTTCAACGAGTTGGTTGAGCGAGACGGGACGAAGGGGGCGGCGTTGTCGTCGGTTTCGATCGGTTTGGCTCGCTCGCTGTACGACGAGGTCGTCGGCGAGGGCGAGCCGTGTGCGTTCGTCTTCGACAAGCACGGCGGCCGCAACCGTTACGGCGAGTTGATCCAGGAGCACTTCGACGACGCGTGGGTCGAGATGCGTGAGGAGTCGCGACCGGTGAGCCGGTACCGCGTCGGTGAGCGGCTGACGTTTCGATTCCGCTCGAAGGGCGAGGAGGAGCTGCCCGTGGCGCTCGCGTCGATGGCCGCCAAGCTGCTCCGCGAGTTGTCGATGAAGGCCTTCAACGACTACTGGCTTAAGCAGGTCCCCGGCGTGAAGCCGACGGCCGGCTATCCGGTCGACGCCAAGCGATTCAAAGCCGCGATCGAGGCAAAGCAGGCGGAGCTTGGGATCGCGGATAAGGTCTTGTGGCGATCTCGATAAACCCGAGGAGCTAACGATGCTCATCTATCTTGCACGCCACGCCTGGGCCGGCCACTACGGCGACCCCCCGCCCGCCAACGGCTCGTGGTCGGACGACTCGCAACGGCCGCTCACAGCGGAGGGCGTCGAGCGGTATGGGCGGGTCGTCGGGGCGCTCGCCGAGCGAGGCTTCCAACCGGAACGCCTGATCGCCAGCCCGTACACGCGCTGTTGGCAGACCGCCGAGCTCATCGCCGAAGCGGTCGGTGTCTTGCCCGAGCCGTTCGAGGGCCTCGAGCCGGGTGCCCGTCTGGAGCCGTTGCTCGAATGGACCCGTCGCATCCATGCGGCGTCGGTCTGCTGGGTCGGGCACAACCCGGATTGCGAGCGGCTGCTGGCGGAGCTGATCGGCGAGGGCTGGGCGTCGATCCGTTTCGCGAAGGGCTCGGTCGCCGCGGTCCGCTTCGAAGGCCCCCCCGCCGCTGGCGAGGGGACGCTGGTCTGGCACGCGACCGCGAAGCTGCTGGGAGTTTAGAGCGGGCGGCGACGTGACGCAGGTCGGCAGGCCACGGCTCGACACCCAGGTCGACGCCTCATTTGCAGGTTGGCCAGACTCGACGCTTCCTTTTCCGGGGCCAGCATGGAGGATCAGCCCGGTGAGCGCCAGCACCACCGTCGCCTCGCGAACTGTAGCAACGCAGGAGCTCCCAAGATCAGGCCAGCCGGCTCTGGTACGCTCAGCGGCTCTCCGAGAAAGTTGTCACGCCATACCGTGTAATCCGCGGCGTCAACCACGCCATCTCCGTTGCCGTCGCCCCAGGTAAACACGCTGACAGTGTCGCCATAGCGGGATTTCCAAGTTTCGTAGTCGCCGGCATCGACCGAACCGTCGAAGTTGAAGTCTCCTGCTAGCACGCGACTCACCCTTACGCGGGCGTCGGCGGCAACGTATCCATCGGGGGAAAGCGGATCGCTGTCGCTAAGGCTTAGCGAGAACTGGCTGCCGTCGCGCAGGACGCCCGAAAGCGTTCCCGAACGCTCGGCGATTGTATGCGTCCCAACGTCGAGTGGTGAGCCGTTCACTGAGAACTCATATCCCTCAATGTACACATTGCTCCTAGGCATGAGGGTAATCGCTCCGCCGAACTCTCCACCGTAGGCGCGGAGCCCACCATAGACGGTCATGCCGGGTTCAACCGACCCGCTAATGACGTCAAAATACCCGTCTACCGTCAGTCCAGTGCCTACCGATCCGCCGTGCATCCGGATGTAGCCGTTAGGCGCCACGTAAGCATCTGGACCGATCAAACCGCCGCTAACTGTAGTGGATGTATCGGTGCCGAAGCGGAAGCGACTTCCGATCTCGCCGTCGACAACGGTCATTCGCGTGAAGCCACCGCTGATGTAAGAATCTGCGCCGAGGGTCCCTCCCGTCATGGTGATATCAGCGCCGCCTAAGGGCGATGATCCTATAGGGGCAATCAACTCGCCAACTGTCCCTCCGGCGATTGTGATATCGCTTCCTCCCGACCAGACGCCTAAAACGTCAACGACCCCCCCGCCAACCACGGCGCTCCCTTCGTATGCATCGAGTTGACGGACACGTCCTCCGTTGACGTTGACCAGGGCACCGTAGGAGGTGCTGACCTGTCTGGCTGTCCCACCGCTGATGTTAATCTCGCTGCCCTCGATGGCATTGAGACCCCACTCGATTGCACCCCCCATCAGGTTGACGACGACATTGCTGTTCACTTCCCCGTGCAAGCCAGCATTGAAGGTGTGTCCAACCGAACCGCCGTCGAAGACGTTTAGCGTAGTGTTTGATCCGATCGACTCGTTGTCACCGATTGAGGTTGGTGGAGCGTTGATTATGCCCGGGGGAAGAGTTTGTGCGGTGGCATAACCAGCTGTCGCTAATGAAGAAAGAGCTACAGACAAAGTGGCGAAGACCTGAGAATAGGCCCTTGGCAAGATGGTCATGGGAGTATCGCAACTTCTGGGGATACGAAGTGTGGGCATGCCCAAATCATTAGCGGCATCAGCTGCTCCAGCCACTTTCTTCGGGGGGGGCGTATTCCGCATAGATGAGAATGATTGCAACATGGTAGCCGTCAGTCTCATTTGAAGCTCTTCCCAGCAGTGGGGCGTTCTTCAGCCACCCCACGTTCCTCCCGTTCAAGCCACATGCAATAGCCCGTGGCAGGGGGCTGTCGCATCGGAAAATCGTGTCGGCTTCATCGTTCGACGCAATCTACCAGAGGCCCGCTAAGTGCAAATGAGTGACCCTCCGGGGAGACTTGGCGGCGGGCACCCTCTGAGCTGAGTGGCTGGCTGGCGTAACTCCCAGATCGACGTCTCTTGGACATCAGCTCACTTGCCACCCTTCTTCTTCAGCTTGAGAAACACAGCCGTACCGGCGATCCCCCCGATAACACCGCAGATAAGTGGCCCCAAGATGTCATTGAGTTCCATAGCTTCCCCTAAAGAGTTTCGAAAAGAGGCTTCTTGCTTGATGAGTGTACCCAGCACTCTCTACCTAAGCCAAACACCCGGCGGGTGGCCGAGGTCGCAGCGAAGCGGAGCCCCCGGTTGAATCACCACCGCAACGCCCAATCGCTAAACGCCGCGGGCTACGCCTGGCGGCTCCGACCCCGGCCACCCCGAACGGTACGGAAATGCTGCTGAGTCTTCCTCGTTTGACGCCTTCTAGGCTTTGCCTTGCTTGGCTATTGGTCGCCAGACATGAAGGCGTCAGCCTCTGGTAAGGAAGGTGCCGATCACGCGCTGTTGCTGTAACTTGCCAGTCGGGTCCGCTTCGGTCTTCAGGCGGCTGAAGTCTTCCGCCCACGGAGAGGTCCTCACCCGGATAGGCGGGTCCTCGGATTCGATGGCTTCGGTGACGATTTGGGCGATTTCCTCGGGGGTTTGGTAGAGGCGATCGATCTCTCGCCCGGCCGAGCCAAGATAGTCTTCCAGGATCGGCTTGTATTCGTCGTCGAGGATGCCCCCCGACTCCTGGAACTTGGCAAGGGCGCTGGCGGCGAACTGGGACCGGATGCCTCCGGGTTCAACGACCGTGAAACGGATGCCGAACCGCGGCTGCAAATAGCTGGCCATCGCTTCGGTGAACCCTTCGACGCCGAACTTCGCGGCACAGTAAATCTCGTTGAAGGGTTGGCCCACGAGCCCTCCCACCGACGAGATGTTCACGACATGGCCGCTCCGACGCTCCCGCATGTGAGGGATGACCGCCTTGGTGCAGCGGATAACGCCCATCAGGTTGAGGTCCAGCACCCACTGAATCTCTTGCTCGGTGGCTTGCTCGGTCGTGCGGACGAAACCCGCCCCGGCGTTGTTGATGAGCAGGTCGAGGCGTCCCTCTTGAGAGAGGATTTCCGAAACGCAACGCTCGACGCTTGGGGTAACGGTCACGTCGAGTTGGGTGACCTCGACGGACACTCCCCGCTGGGCAGCCGCGTCGAGCAGGAAGCCCTTCTTCGCTGGGTTACGCATCGAGGCGTAGGTCTTGTAGCCGCCGGCGGCCAACGCGATCGCCAATTGGGCTCCAAGGCCCGACGACGTCCCCGTGATGAGTGCAACTTTCGTCATGCCCGTTCCCGCTTGCTTTGTCTACGCCGATGCCTGTGAGAGAGCCGCACCTCACACGCATCAGCTTATTCGATTTCCCTTCGTGCGTAATGAGTGAACTCCCTGGGCACTCACAAAGGGGCACCCTTTCGGAAAGGGCTCTGCCACGGCCGGCGTTTTTCCTCTGGGCATGGCGTTTCCCTTCAATCACGAGCAGCAGCGTTCGGCAGGATCGGACCGGGATGCCGGCTTGGTATACTGCGGGCGTAGCCTGTCACCGTGGCCCGAGGATCTATCCATGTTGCGACGATTCGCTTGCCTCGCCCTTGCCGTGTGGTTCGTTTCGAACGCCGTGGCGGATGTGATTCACTTGACCGACGGACGCACCCTCCGGGGCGAGGTCACCGCGTACGACAACGGGGTGATCCGGTTCAGCGCCGCGGGGAACGACGACCGCGTTATCGCGTTGAATCTCGTGGATCGGATCGAGTTCGACCGACCGGCTCCCACCGACGAGACGACCCTCGTCATCCCGCCGCCGCCCGCGTACGAGGAGGCCTTGAGGCGGCAGGTCGAGCAAGCCCGCAAACGCCTCGACGCGGGTCGCGGCGACTCGGCCGCGATCGTCATGTACCTCGACACCGCACTGGGCGAACCGCCGATCCCCGAAGGGACGGCCGAGTACCGATGCTATCGCGGCGGTGGCTACTCGGGCATCCAAGAGGTGCCGGTCGGCACGCCCTGGATGCGTTTCGAAACCGTCCGACAACGCGACGATGGTGTGCGGCGTCTCGTGATCGATCCGGGGCCTCCCTACGCGGCGATCAATCAAGGCGTGACCCTGATCCCGGGTGAGGTTACCAACCTGGGGCGCATCGTGCTGCGAAGGATCCGGACCGATAAGACCGTGGGCCTTTCGGGCTATGTCCGCGACAGCCACCAAGACCCAATCGAGGGGGTGCTGGTATCGGCCGGCGCCCGTCGCACGCACACCGACGCCGACGGCTTCTATCGGCTCGACGGGTTCGGGTTAGAAGAGGTCAACCTGACGGCTCGCAAGAAAGGGTTCGTCAACGGCGGGTCGCGGCTGGCGATCCGTGACACGAACAAGACCGAGATCCCGATTGATATCAGCCTGTTCCGACCCCGCCGCTTGAAGATCTCCTACGTCATCGGCACCGAACGATCCGACTCGTTCGAAGGGCCGGGCGTGGAGACCGGCTCGATCGAACGGATCGTTGACTCGCCGCGGATTCCCTTGGACGAAACGATCCATGCCTCGAAGTCTTTCCAACGCTTCGCCAGAGAGGCCCACCTCTACCTCGGCGTCAGTGAAGGACGCCTCACGCTCAGCCATTCCCACGGGCCGATCTTCTACCAACAGGCCGAGGCGAACGTTCGCTTCGAGGATATCCGGGACGCCGGCGATGCCTCGATGAATGCTCAACGCTGCCCGCCGCTCACCGAGGGCGCGGTGATCGTGATGCGCGGCTACAGCGACGAGTCCCCGCACGCGGTCTCGCCGTTCTGCGTGAAGCTCTTGGTCGAGGAACTCTCGACGGAGACCGGCGAGTTTGGCGAGCAGGACTACACACCGGTCGGGGCCGAGTGACTCGGTTCGGACCGTTCTTTGCATGCCGACACGTGGCCAAGAATGCCACAACGATCCCGCTCTTGCCTTAGAATGGAGGCACGCCTCGAAACGCGGTTAGGTCGCACCGACGCTGCGACATGACCGGGCATGCGACAAAACCTAAAACGATAGGTCGCAACAACTTAAGACCGCCTTCGAGCTCTATCGGCAACTCCCGCCGAGGCGACATCTAGCTGCGACAAAACGCGTACGGCTTTTGGCCGCTTCTAGTTTTTGATCACGACCGCGTCGCTGAAGCGTTCGATCATGGCCGACGTATCGAAGCGTTCTTGCACGAGCTTCGCAGCCCGATTGCCCATCGCGGCGAGCTCTTCTTTCGGCAGGGCGCGGATCTCATCGATGGCCGCGATTGCGCCGTCCACGTCGCCGTGCTCGATCGACCAACCGATCCGCGCCGCCGGGTCGTCTTCGTTGAGCAGGTCGGTCACATGGCTCGGCCGGGGCCCCGCGTACAGCACGGGCCGGCCGAGCGCCAACGCGCCGTAGACCTTGCAGGGGTGAACGCAGCCAACGACCGCATCGCCGAGCGTGACCAGGTGCACGTCGGCGGCCGAGAGGCTGTAGCGGATCGTTTCGAGCGGCTGGTATGGCAGGCTGATGAGGTTGGTCGGGCGGTGCTTGGCGAGGGTCTCCTCGACCGACTTCTTACGCACCCCCCCGCCGATGAACATGAAGACCAAGTCCTCGCGATCCTGCATCCGCACCGCCGCTTCGAGGATGGTCTCGATCGGGTTGGTCAGCGCATGATTGCCGCTGTACATGACAACGAACTTCCCCTCGAGCCGATGCTCGGCGCGGAACGGGTTCTCTTCGTGCGGCAGCGGGGCATCGTGCTGGCCGTGCGGCCAAGGCGGCATGACGAGCATCTTGTCCGAGACATCGACCTTGGCGTTAAGCCGGTCGGCCATGAAACGATCCAACGCGACGACCTTCGCCGCTCGCTTGAGGATGCGGCGGTTGAACCAATTGAAGACCCGCGCCGACAGCGACTTCTCGGTCACCTTACCGAGTTGGATCATCTGGTCCGGGTTCAGGTCCATCGACCAGTACGTGATCGGCACGCGGCGGACAAAGCCGATCAGCACGGCCACGAACGAGGCCAGCGGCGGTGAGGTGCTTACCAAGATGCCGCTCAGCCGGGGCGTGAAGAGCCCCCGCACCAGCGCCTGAACCAGGAAGACCACCATGCCGGCGAGGCGGTGGGCGATTGTCTTCTTGCCGAACGACGCCAACGGCATCCGCACGATCTCGACGCCGTTGAGCGTCTCGCGGAGCGGGTAACGCTGCGACGGGTCGTCGAACCCTCGCGCGGAAGTGATCACACGGACTTCGTTGCCACGCGCGGCGAGCGCCTCGGCCGCGTCGGCGAGGTGCTGACCGACGGAGGTCGGGTCGGGCAGGTAGACCTGCGTGATGACAAGGACGCGGGGATGCTTGGGCATCGCGGTATTCAATCGAGCAAAGAAGCCAAAACCGCAGTTTAATCCGATGAGCCAAAGACCGAGCGGCTCGCCAGAGGCCAATCACCAAGTGTTGCGGCGAGCCCGGCCGGATGTGCCGGATGTACCGGATCCCACCCCGTGCCGGGCGGCTACTCGGCTTCGAGCGAAGCGAGATCGGCTTGCGTCATCAGGCGGGCCAGCTCGGGCGCGTAAACGGTTGGCTTCCAACCGAGGACCCGTTCCGCCTTCGAGGCATCGCCGCAGAGCGTATCGACCTCGGTGGGGCGGAAGTAACGAGGGTCGACCTCGACTCGCGTGCGACCGTCGGCGTCGAGGCCGCGCTCTTCGACGCCGTGGCCCTCCCACGTGAGCGGCAGGCCGGCCTCGGCGAAGCAGTAATCGCAGAACTGCCGCACGGTGCACGTCTGGCCGGTAGCGATGACGAAGTCGTCCGGCTCGTCGGTTTGTAGCATCCGCCACATCGCGTCGACGTAGTCGCCGGCGAAGCCCCAATCGCGGGTCGCGTCGAGGTTGCCCAGGTACAGTTGCTCTTGTTGCCCGTGGCGGATGCGTGCCGCCGCGTGGCTGATCTTCCGCGTGACGAACGTCTCGCCGCGGCGGGGCGACTCGTGGTTGAACAGGATGCCGTTCACCGCGAAGAGGCCGTACGCCTCGCGGTGGTTGCGCGTGACATGGAACGCGAAGGCCTTGGCGGCGGCGTACGGGCTGCGGGGCCAGAACGGCGTCGACTCCGACTGCGGCGACTCGACCGCCCGGCCGTACATCTCGCTCGACGAGGCTTGGTAGAACTTGCAGTCGAGCCCCAGCCCACGGATCGCCGCCAGCAACCGAACCACGCCGACGCCCGTCACATCGCTGGTGTACTCGGGTGTCTCGAACGAGACCTTCACGTGCGACTGCGCGCCGAGGTTGTAAACCTCGTCGGGCTGCGACTCGCTCAAGGCGTGGCGGATCGATTCGTTGTCCGCTAGGTCGCCGTAGACCAGCTTCAACCGCCGATGCGATTCGTGCGGGTCCTGATAGATATGGTCGATGCGGCCGGTGTTGAACGACGAACTCCGCCGGATCATCCCCCAAACCTCGTACCCCTTGGCGAGCAAGAGCTCGGCTAGGTAGGAGCCGTCTTGGCCGGTGATGCCGGTGATCAGCGCACGTCTTGGTTCTTCGCTCAAAGCTTTGTTGACTCTTTTTCAAATAACCACGGAGGTACGGAAGGCACTGAGAAAGAAGTCCTGACGCGATCAACAAGATTGACGGGATGAAGCTTGGGATTCACTCCTATCGATCTTGTGAATCCTGTCAAAGAATTCTCGGTATCCTCCGTGGCTCCGTGGCTGGCATTTAGGCGGGGCGATCTAGGTGGGATAGGAACCATTCATACGTGGTTCTCAGGCCTTCGGCCAGACCGGTCCGATGCTGCCAGCCGAGCGAGTGGAGGCGTGAGACGTCCAGCAGCTTGCGGGGCGGGCCGTCGGGCATCGCGGTGTCGTAGGCGACCGTGGCCTCGGGGCAGACGATCGCCCGGACGTGGTCGGCGAGTTCAGCGATGGTGACGTCCTCGCCGCAGCCGACGTTGATCGGCGACTCGTCGTCGTAGTTCTCTAGCAAGAAGAGGCAGGCGTCGGCGAGGTCGTCGACGTACAGGAACTCACGCCGAGGGCTGCCCGTGCCCCAGAGCGTGACGGCCTTGTCGCCGGTCTGGCTCGCCTCGTGGAACTTGCGCAGCAAGCCGGCGACGACGTGCGAGCCTTGCGGGTCGAAGTTGTCGTTGGGCCCATACAGGTTGGTCGGCATCGCGGAGATAAAGCGGCAGCCGTGCTGGCGGCGATACGCTTGGCACGCTTTCACGCCGGCGATCTTCGCGATGGCATAAGCCTCGTTGGTGGTTTCGAGCGGGCCGGTCAGCAGGTGCTCCTCGCGCATTGGCTGCGGGCAGCCGGGCGGGTAGACGCAGCTACTGCCCAAGTACAGCAGCCTCTCGACGCCCGTCCGCCACGCGGCTCGCAAAACGGTCGCGTGGATCATCAGGTTGTCGTACAGGAACTCGGCCGGCCGCGTCCGATTCGCCTGGATGCCGCCGACCGTGCCGGCGGCGTGGACCACGTGCTGAGGGCGATGCTCAACGAACCACGCATCGACGGCCGCCTGATCGCGGAGGTCACACGCCTGCCGCGTCGCGGTAAGCAGGTTCGTAAAGCCGGCCTCCGTGAAGCGGCGCACCAGCGCCGAACCGACCATCCCGCGATGGCCGGTGAGGAAGACGCGGGCGTCGCGTGGGATGGGGGCGAGTGACATGCGGAGAAAAGAACTGTGGGAGGCGTCTCCCGATGCCGATGACGGTCCGCTAGCCACTTAGGCTAAACACCCGGAATCGACGCAGAGAGACGCCTCCCACAGGGGAAGGGTCAGGCAAACGGCTAGGATCAGACCGCCGCGCCGTGCTTGGCGAGGTACTCGGCGTGGATCCATTTGTAGGTCTTCTCCATGCCATCCCGCAGCTTGATGCCGGGGGCCCAGCCGAGGAGTTCCTGGATCAGCGTGTTATCGCTGTTGCGGCCGTTGACGCCCTTCGGGGCGTCGAGGTTGTGGTCGCGGGTGATCTCGATGCCGGCGATCTCGGCGACCATCTCGGTGAGGCCGGTAATGGTCGTGAGTTCATCCGAGCCAAGGTTGATCGGTTCGAGGATGTCCGAGTCGGTGATCTTGAGGATGCCGTCGATGCAGTCATCGATGTACATGAAGCTGCGGGTCTGCTTGCCGTCGCCCCAGACCTCGATGTTGTGGTCGCCGGTCTCCTTGGCGTGGATGATCTTGCGGCAGATCGCGGCCGGGGCCTTCTCGCGGCCGCCGTCCCAGGTGCCGAGCGGGCCGTACACGTTGTGGAAGCGGGCAACGCGGGTCGTCAGGCCGTAGTCCTCGCGGAAGTGGCGGCACATCCGCTCGCTGAACAGCTTCTCCCAGCCGTAGCCATCCTCGGGCATGGCGGGGTAGGCGTCTTCCTCTTTCAGGGCGACGACGTCCTCGCACTTCTGCTTGTCGGCGTTGTAGACGCAAGCGCTGGAGGCGTAGAAGAAGCGATCAACGCCGGCGTCCTTGGCGGCTTCCAACAGGTGGGTGTTGATCAGCACGCTCAGCATGCAGAGCGCTTTGTTGTTTTCGATGAAGCCCATCCCGCCCATGTCGGCGGCCAGGTTGTAGACGCGGTCGGCTCCCTCGCAGGCAGCGACGCAGGCGTCCTTGAGCTTGAGGTCGGCCACGACGTTCTCGACGCCGTCGTGGACCTGGTACCACTGGTCGGTCGGCTTGATATCGACGCAGCGGATGCGGGTATGACCCATCTCTAGAAGCCGGGCAATGAGGTGTCCGCCGATGAATCCGCCGCCGCCTGCCACCAAGATCAGTTTATCGCTCATCGTTATTCGTTCGTTTGCTTGAGGTGGAAGAAGAGGGTTCGCGATGGTTAAGAGAAGGGGCGATCCGTCGTCTTCCCGCTGCTAGGTTGTCGTCCGACCAAGGGATGGCCGGGGTCTCTTTCTGGAGGATTCGTAACCGTCAGTTTTGGCCGGCGGTCACCAGCGACGCCGCTTCGTGCCAGGACTCGTCGTCCGGCGTGTCCGAGGGGCTAGCCGCCGGCGTGGCGGCGGGCCGCTCCCCCGCGGCGAGGCCCTCCTTCACGCGGCGGATATTATCCTCGATCGGCTCGAGGAAATCGAGCACCTCGGCGACCTGGGCCAGGGTCGAGCGGCTGGTGTCATCAACGATGCCCGTGACCTCCAGCTTGCCGACCGACTCGCCATCAACCATCAGCGGATGGGCGACGCGCCAGACGCTGTCGCTCGAGGCGATCGCGTTCTTGGGGGCCCGCCAGTTGGCGTAGAAGGCCTCGTGGACGGCCGGCATATGGATCGTGAGACGAAGCTTGGTGAGGCCGTACCCGGGGGCCGATTCGACCAGCGAATCCCAGAGGACCTCCCATTCGTGCGAGCCCTGGAGTCGGACGGCCCCGTGCTGGGCTCCTTCCTTTTCTTCCTTGGTCGATCGCAACGAGATGCCGTGGTGCCGCAGCCGGTTGCGGAGCAACTCGAACTCGACATGGCCGAAGGTCTTGCTGCCAATCAGGAAGACCACCACAAAGGCGACCGTCGCGAGCACGATCCATTCGCTCCGCCAGAAGACGCCCAGAACGGCGCTGAGGCAGGTGACCGCACAGATCAGCGTGATGAAGATCGACGCCTGCCGGACGGTCCAGCCGCGGGTCAGCAGCGAGTGGTGCAGGTGGCCGCGATCCGGGTCGAAGATGCTCCGGCCGGTCAGCCGACGGCGGACGATCGCCGCCCCCGAGTCGAGGATCGGCACGGCCCAGACGGCCATCGGCACGATCATCGCCACCGCGAGCGGGGCCTTCTGCTGGGTGTGCAGGGCGACCGAGCCGATGATCAGGCCGATCACCATGCTGCCCGCATCGCCCAGGTAGATCGACGCCGGCGCGAAGTTGTACCGCAGGAAGCCGAGCAACGCCCCAGCAAGAGCGAGCATCACCACCGCTTCGGGGAATTGGCCCGAGTAAGCGTTGATCGCGGCGAGGGTCAGGCAGAGCACCATGCCGATGCTCGAAGCGAGCCCATCGATGCCGTCGAGCAGGTTGATGGCGTTCGTGGAGCCGAGCAACCAGAAGAGCGAGAACGGGATTGCCATCCAGCCGAGTTGGTACTGGTGGCCGAACAGGCCGAGGCGATCGGTTTGGATCCCGAGATAGACCAGCACGCCGGCAATGGCGAGTTGGCCGAGCAGCTTGTAGCGGCCCCGCATGTTGGTGGCATCGTCGTAGATGCCCAAGACAAGCGTCGCGGCGGCGGCGGCTCCCAGCCCCAACAGGAATCGGCCATCGCCATCGAAGAAGGCGCGTGTCAGGGTCGCGTCGGCAAAGATGAACGCCACAACGACCGCGGCCAGAGCACCGCCGAAGACAGCCACGCCGCCGCCGAGCGAGATCGCTGTCTCTTGGGTCTTCCGCCCGCCCGGCTTGTCGACAAAGCCAAGCCGGATCGCCGCGAGGCGTACGGTTGGCGTCAGCATGTAAGCGACCAACCAGCCGACCGCCAGCGCGAGCAGATAAGTCGCGGCGCGGTATTCAGAAAAGAAAAGGGACGACAGCGTCACGGTGTCTTCCTTGGGTGCGTCTTCTCGTCGGAGAACCGAATTATGGCGGCCTTCGTCGATCCGGTCGATGATCGGATCACTAAGTTCGCTCCAGATCGGTCTTCCGTGGGTTCCGATCATGCAAGCGGCAGGCCAATCCCCCCGCTCTGGGGCTCAATCAGCGCAGACCGCCTCTATCCGACGCTTTGGACGCACTGAACGGGGCGAAAGTTGCCCATCGGCTTGAAAAATCGAAAAGAACCGACCAGCCGGCCTCCCCGTGCCAGCAACGCTAGGTTGCCGAAAAGCAACGCATGACGCGAATCGAAGACACGCCGGGCCTACGCCGCGGGCGGTTCGCGGTCGGCGATGACCTTCGCCGGGCAGCCGCCGACGACCTTCGCGGGCGGCACATCGCGGGTAACCGAACTGCCGGCCGCCACGAGGGCGTTCGGGCCGACCGTCACGCCGCCCAAGACCAAGGCCCCGGCCGCCACCCAGGAGCCATCTTCCAGGGCGATCGGTCCGCACTTCAGGTCGAAGCCGCGGCTCCGATGGTCGTGCCCGCCGGTGCACAGGTAGGCCCGCTGCGAGACACACACGTGGTTGCCGATCCGTACCTCAACCAGGTTGTCGATCCAGGCCTCCTGGCCGATCCAGACATGGTCCCCGATCGCCAGCCGCCAGGGGTACTTGATCCGAACGTTGGGCTTGATCGTGACCTTGGTGCCGACCTGGGCCCCAAACGCCCGCAGGATCGAGGGCTTCAATCGGGTCGCGATGAACCAACCCGACTCGAAGAACCAGAGACTAACGAAGTACCAAACGACCTGCACCAGCTTTCCCCGCCCCGGGCGATAGTCTCCGGGCGTGTAGCTCGACAGGTCGATCCAGGCTTCGGTCGGCGGTGGTGAGTCGTTATCGGGCAACGGGCTTCTTGGTTGAGACGGCGAGAGAAAGCCGGGGGGCGACTCGCGGCGATCACTCGGCTTTGTAGAGCCCATCGGCTAGGAGCATCAGCGCGTCACCGACCTGCTGGACCTCGCCGCGGACGACCACCTTGTCGCCCTGCTCCAGGCCGAAGGCCTCCCGGCTATCGATCATGATCGGCTTGCCCGCTTCGCTCGGGAAACTCACCGACACGACGCTGTTGGCGTGCTTCTGGGCTTCGCGGCGGCAGAACGGGCAGTCGTGGTCGATCCCCTCTTCGCCGGCGTGGGCAACGAACTCCTCGACGATCGAGCCATCCACCAAGTAGAAGGTCGCTTCGCCGGCCTTCCACGGGAAGTCGGTCACGTCCTCGCCGAACGGGTTGAGGATGCCGCCGACCACGCCGGTCATCACAACACGGCCGTCGGCCGGCTCGTCGGCCTGGGGCGTGGCGGCCAGGTCGGGAACGCCGTCATCAACCTGCGAAGCGAGGTAACCGAGCGGCGTGACCGCCCCGGCGGGCTCGACCTCCAGCACGTAGCGGCTCTGTAGCTCGGAGATCACCGCCGGATCGGGTCCGGCCGGCTTGCTATCACACCCCGGCAGGCCGATGGCGGCGAGGGCGACAAAGAGCAGGCTCTGCGGGGCTTTCATGCTTGGGACGCGGCGTTGGGTGCTTGGGAGGGTCGCGGGCGAGTCTTCCATTCTATCGGCTTCGGCCCGGTGGGATGGAGGGCGGATTTTTTTCTCCGACGCCGCAAGATCGCCCCGCGGTCCGCGAAGTCCTGATTGTCAGCCGACTTTTTCGGCCGTTTCGCTCAATCCGGTGACGCCCTCCGCCACCCCCAACGCTCGCAATCGGGGAACCCAAGCCATGCTCAAGAAGATCGTCGTTACTACTGTCCTGGCCGCCCTCGTGGGTGGCGTTACGCTCGGCACCGGCGTCGGAAGCTACGTCTCCACGGCGTGGAATCGCTGCACCGACAGCGTCGAACGGGCTGTGCCGGTCGAGTTCCAGCTCGATCGGGCCCGCCAGATGGTCCGCGACCTTGCCCCGGAAGTCCGGCGGTCGATGGAAGTGCTCGCCAAGGAAGAGATCGAATTGGAGCGGCTCGAAGAGCAGATCGACGCCGCCATCGAGCAGACCGCCAAGAGCAAGACCGAGATCATCCGCCTGCAATCGGACCTCGATTCCGACCGCGATGTCTTCCGCTACGCCGGCCGCAGCTACGAGCGGAACCAGGTGACCGAGGACCTCTCTCGGCGATTCACGCGGCACAAGATCGCCGACGAAACGCTCGCTCACTTACAAGACATGTACCACGCCCGCACCTCCAACTTGGATGCGGCCCGCCAGAAGCTCACGGCGATGATCGCCGCTCAGAAGAAGCTTGAGACCGATATCGTCAACCTGGAAGCCAAGCGACAACTCGTCGAAGTCGCCCAAGCCTCGAGCGACGTGGTCGCCCTAGACGAGAGCCAGTTGTCGCGGGCCAAGGGCCTGATCTCCGATATCCGTTCTCGGCTCGACGTGGCCTCACGCCTCGCCAACGCCGACACGACCTTCCCCGGCGAGATCCAACTGGACCCGGCTGCCTCCGAGGATGTGCGTGACCAAGTCGCCGCGTACTTCTCGCTGGAAGCCGGCACCGAGATCGCCAGCGTGAAGGAAGGCGGCAAGATCACCGCGGTCTCGGCGACGATCTCGCTCGACTGATCGACGACCCGTTCGATTGTCTCTGCAGGAGGCTTCTCTCGAAGCCGATTCCGGGCTGCCAGCCACAACGGCCGTCACACCGCGATCGGCGTCAGAGACGCCTCCTGCAGTTTTGTTGTTACGATCCCCTCCCCCCTCGCGACGCCGCGGTACGATGCCTCTCGCGACCGACGACACGCCGACCCAGTGGTACAAAGCTTCGAGCCGGGTCGGCGAGATTTCCCTCCGCTTGCGTCAGACGACCCGGGCGGGCGGTTCCTCCGAGGAACAGACCGTGCCAGGCAAAGCGACAAGCGACCGACGCGATCAGCGGATGCTGTGGGTCGATGGGGTCGGCGGCTATCTCGTGTCGCTCGACGAGGAGATCACCTTCGGCCAACCCACGGCCCCCGGCGGCGAGAGTTCCCACCACGGGCCGACCCTCGCCATCCTGGCCGACTTGTCGCGGCGTCACGCCAAGCTCGCCCGCACCGGCGGCCGCTACGTGCTGACGCCCTACAGCGAGACCACCGTCGAGGGCAAGCCGATCGACGGACCGACCGTGCTGGCCGATGGCGTGCGATTCGAGCTCGGCAGCGTGCAGTTCCGACTCAGTCGGCCCCACGCCCTCAGTGCCTCGGCCCTGTTGACGATCGAGAGCGGCCACCGCACCGCCCCCGCGGCCGACGCCGTGCTGCTGATGGCCGAGAGCTGTGTCCTCGGGCCGAAACCGCACAGCCACATCCGTTGCCCGGCTTGGACCGACGAGGCAATCCTCTTCCGCGGCAGCGACGGACTCGTCTGCCGCGCGACCGGCGGGCTGCTCGTCGATGGCAAGCGGTGCGACGGACCGATCCCGATTATTCCCGGCCAGCGGATTGAGGGGCAAGATTTCGCTCTGTGCGTCGAAGAGGTGAATGAGGCCTGAGGCTTAAGGGATGAGGCCCGCCTGAAAGAAAGGACTGCTGCCGCGACCCTCACCCCTCAAGTCTCACGCTTCACCGACTAGACTGATGTTCGCCTCCACCCTCCTCCGCAAACGTTCCGCCATGTCGCAAGATGCGTCACCCGCTGCGAACGACGACGCCGAGGCAGGCGAACCGCCTTCGGCCGGCTCGAAAAGCCGTAAAGCGGCCCGCTACCAGTACGCCACCGGCGATACGCCGCTCGATGGCTACACCATCAAGCGGGGCGTCGGCCGTGGCGGCTTCGGCGAGGTCTACTTCGCCACCAGCGAGGCCGGCAAAGAGGTCGCGCTGAAGCTCATCCGCCGCAACCTCGATATCGAGCTCCGCGGCGTTCGGCAGTGCCTCAACCTGAAGCACCCGAACCTCGTTGCGCTTTACGACCTGCGGACCGACTCCATCGACGACCAATGGGTCGTCATGGAGTTCGTCAACGGCGAATCGCTCGAAGACGCCATCAACCGCCACCCCGAGGGGATGCCGGTCGACGAGGCCCTCCAATGGCTCCGCGGCATCGCGGCGGGCGTCGGTTACCTGCACTCCAGCGGCATCGTCCACCGCGACCTGAAGCCGGGCAATATCTACCTCGAACGGGGCAGCGAGCCGATCGGCCAACGCATAAAGATCGGCGACTACGGCCTCTCGAAGTTCATCTCAACCAGCCGCCGCAGCGGACAGACCGAGTCGGTCGGCACGGTCCATTACATGGCGCCCGAGATCGCCGGCGGCCGGTACGGACGCGAGATCGACACGTACGCCCTCGGCGTGATCCTCTACGAGATGCTCACCGGCCACGTGCCGTTCGAGGGCGAGAGCGTCGGCGAGGTGCTCATGAAACACCTCACCGCCGAGCCCAAGCTCGACGCGGTCGAGGAGCCCTACCGGACGATCGTTGCGCGTGCCTTGGCGAAGGACCCCGAGTCGCGGCTCTCGAATGTCGAAGAGATGATCGCGTTGCTCCCGTCGGATCAACCGATACAGCAACTCCCGCCCGATGCGCAAGCACCAATCACGCCGACCGTCGGCGAGGTCTGGACGCCCGTCTCTCGGCCGCCGCACACGGACCACCCGAAGCCGCCACGCGAACCGCTGTGGGAAGGCTTGGTCAACCTGACGGACGAGCTCCGCACGAGCTGGCGCGGCTGGAGCGCCCCGCCGCTCGGCAAGGGGTTGGTTCTCTTTGGCATGGTCTCCGCGGCGCTGGTCACCTCGCCGGCGTGGCTGGGGGTTGCGGGCTCGCTCGCCTTCTTTTACCTCGTTTACTACGTCATCTGGGCGGCGTTCCTGCAGGGCACCGTTGCGACGCCAAGCACGCCTACCGCCACGGTAGCCCCGGCAAAAATCAAACCGTCCTCGCCGCCTCGCAAGCGATACAACTGGCGTGCCGCCGCGATGCGCGAGCGGGCCAAGCGGACCGCCCGCCAGAAGGCGTCCACGCTGACCGGCTCGATGCTCGTTGCCGCGTGCTTCGCCCTCCTCGCCGGAGTGGTCGCGGGGCCGCTGCTGACGAAGGGGACCCCGATCGACACCGTCGCCCTCGGCACCTGGTTCGCCGTGGTCGCGACAGTCGGGTCATGGGGCGTGCTGGTCTCGAGCACCCTGGCCGAGACACGCTTCGAGGACCACCTCCCCCGCCGTGGCATGCAGTTGCTGGCCGGGATGATCGTCGGGGCCATCGCCTTCGGCGCGGCCAGCCTGCTCGGTCTCGACCTGCCATTCCGAGACATGACCTTCGACTCCCGAGAGAGTCTCCTCAACAACTTCTTCAATATCGATCTGTACCAAGGGACGCGGCACTCGCACAACACATCGGCCATTCCGATCGCCGGCTCGCTCGCTTACTTCGGCTCCCTCTTCCTGATCCTCCGCTGGTGGCAGACGACGCTCTACACCCGGCGGAGCCGGATCAGCTTATGGTCGATCTTCGCGGCCGGCCTGGGGGCTTGGCTCGTCTCGATCTTCGCCTGGTACCCGCAGCCGACCGGCCTCGCCCTCGCCGCGGCGATCGCCTTGGCGGTCCAGGCCGCCAGCCCGTGGTGCCCGCCCAGCAAGCGAGCCGCCCTCGCCCGCGGCGTTGAAGGAGGTGCGGCATGACAGCCGGTATTGGTCTCGTTTCGATCTTCGCCCTACTGGCCCTTGGGTTCTTCGCCTTGCTGCTGGTCGCCGGCGTCGTCGCCGCGATCCGCCACGGGCGTTGGGGGATTGTGCTGTTGCTCGGGTTTGTAGCCTCCGTGCTGTTCCTCTTGCCGTTTGCGATGTTCGTCGGCTACGCCCGCGTGCAAAGTGACTTCGGCGGCACGCCAAGCTTCGCTCCCCTGAACTCTCTGGATCGCCCAAGGCTCTCGGCCTCAATGCCGGCGGCCGAAGTCGCCAGCGACGCCGAACTCCTGGCAATCGCCAGCCCCGCACCGCAGATCGATCTCGATCAACCCGCCGCCACCAACGCGAAAGACAAGGGAGCGTCCGGGCTCCCCGATTGGATCGACGCCAAGGCAAAGCTCCACGATAAGGTAATCGCCGCGGGGCCCTATCTCACCCAGGCCGAGTGTGCCGAAGACATCCAAAAGCAAACCCTCGCTTGGCTTTGCGAGAAGGCGGGGATCGATTGCCCAGAACAGGTGCCGGCCAACTGCGAAAAGCTGCTCGACGACCTGATGCGACGGACCCATCTGACTCGGCGGCTTTCAAAAGAAGGGATCATCTACCTGCAATACGCACGCGTTCACTCCAGCGATCGCGTTGTCGAGTTGATCCGAAAGAAGATCGCCGCCGTTGCTGACTCGGTCGGATCAGAGCAACCCGCGGTCGCCAAGAGCGAGAAGGACAACAAGCGTCCCGGCTGGGTCGATGGCGATATCACCGCCGCGCAAAAGGTCTTCACGTCCGGCCCGTTCACCACGCCCGAACAAGGCCGCGAAGACGCCCGGCGGCAACTGGCCGAGTGGGTCTGGCGCGAGGCCCGAGGCGACAACGCAGACGCCCCCGAAGCCTGGGGCGTCGCCTCCTCGGAGGTCGAGGGCCGCTTCGACAAGGAGCGTTACTTAGAGAAACGCGACACCTCGGTCGGCGAGGTCTACCTGCTCTACACGCTCGGCGAGATCGACGACGCCGACCAAGAATGGCTCGACAATCGCGTCCGCTTCTGGGTCCAGAAGTCTCAACGCGAAACAGGCCTCCGCACGCTCGCGGTCGGCGGCGGCTTGATGCTGGGGGCCCTCGGTCTGCTGCACGGCGTCCTGAGGACCGGCGGCCGGCATTCCGACGAAGCCCCGTAAAACGGCGCAGCGTCCGGACCGATCGCCACCGCGAGCCGTCGGATGATCCCAGCCGGGCGGGGCCACCTTCGGATGGGTCTGACGAGTCACGATTGCAACCTCTCCCCTCACTGCCAATACTACGGCTAGGCGCACCAACCCTTATCGCTTGTTCACCTGTCTCTCCACGATGTCTGATCGCCACGCCCCTATCGACGACGTGGCCGCCACGGAGCCGGAAGTCTCGCCCGAGTCGTTGCTGGTCGTCGATATCCGCCACGGCAAGCCGGACGCGTGGAAGCGGCTGATCGATGAGTTCGAGGGCCGCCTGCTGGCGTTCGTGCGGAGCCGGCTGGGGACACAGCGTTCCAGCGCGAGCGAGGACGTGGTCCAAGAGACCTTCATCGGGTTCCTCAACAGCCTGCCGAACTACGACGCCCGCCGCCCGCTCGAAGGCTGGCTCTTCTCGATCGCCGCCCACAAGCTGACCGACCACCTCCGCCGCGAGGGCCGCCGCCCCGCGGTCACGCTCTCCAGCACCGAGGGCGACTCGGGCGGCGCCTGGGACCTGCCCGGCTCCGACCGCAAGGCGAGCACCATCGCCCGCAGCGGCGAACGCCGCCAGCTCGAAGAGGCCGCCCTCGCCGAAGCCCTCGAAGAGCAGATCGCCGTCTGGCGCGAGCGGGGCGACTGGCCCAAGATCAAGACCATGGAGCTGCTCTTCGTCCGCGGCCTCGGCAACAAGCAGGTCACGGAGCTCGTCGGCCTCACCGAGCAGCAAGTCGCCAACTTCAAGTTCGACTTCCTCGCCAACCTCAAGAAGCGGCTGAAGAAGCAGGGCCTCAACGAAGAAGTCTTCCCGGAGCTCGCCTCGACCTAGCTGGCTTATCCCTATAAAGGGAGATGAGGGGGATCGTTGGGGATAGGGGGGATCGTGTCCGCCACGGTTTATTCCTTCTGGAGGACGCTCCCCGATCGACTGTCAATCAAGTCTGCTTTTTGCTCCGGAAAGCTCAAACCCACCAAGCGGCCATCTCCTTATCTCCAACCATCTCCCTCATCTCCCTTCCTAACGCCTCCCAGCAAACCGATGCCTCAGTTCACCGACGCCGAACTCCAGGCCTACCTCGACGAGGCGGCCCCCGCCGAACAGGTCGTTGAGATCGAGAACGCGCTCCGCGAGGACGAGTCCCTGCGCGAGCAACTGGCGACCCTCGTCGCCGGCCGCGACGCCGGCCTGCACTCGCTGGGCGAGGTCTGGCGCCGGCGGCGGCTCACCTGCCCCTCGCGCGAGGAGCTCGGCAGCCACCTGCTCGGCGTGCTGCCCGAAGACCAAGCCGACTACATCGCATTCCACCTAGAGACCGTCGGCTGCCGCTGGTGCAACGCGAGCCTCGAAGACCTCCGCCAACAGCACGAGCAGGCCGAGGCCGAAGAGACCCCCCGCCGCCGCGGCAAGTACTTCGAGTCAAGCGTTGGACGTCTCAAGTCGTCCTAAGCAAACGACGGCCTTGTGGGAAGCATCACGATGGCCTTGTGGGAAGATCTCCCGATGCCGATAACGCACGTTTAGCCGAAACGGCTAGGACACTCCCATCGGCATCAGGAGATGCCTCCCAAAAGAGACCATAAACGGGCGGTCCGATCTCTAGTTCACCGCCGGCTGGCGGACGGCGGCGACCTCGCGCGGTTGCAGCGCCGGCTTGAGCAAGCGGGTCAGCTCCAGCGGCTCCATGAAGCCGGGCTTGCCCGCGAACGCCTTGCCTTGGGGCGTGATGAGCACCGTGGTCGGGAAGGCCCGGACCTTCAACGCGGCGACCTCTTCCGGGTGCTGGCTGGCGTGCAGCTTGAGCGGCACGAAGCCCCGCTCGACCAGGCGGCCGATCGCCGGCTCGTTCCAGGTCTCCTTCTCCATCTTCTTGCAGTAGCCGCAATGATCGCTGGTGATATAGGCGAGGATCGGCTTGCCGCTCAGGCGGGCCGCTTCGAGGGCCTCGCCCGGCTCATCGACCCAGTCGATCGACGGCCGCTCCGCCTCGCCCCGGTCGAAGAAAGGGAACTGGGCTTCGGCTAGCGAACCGGCGAGGAGCGTCAGCAGCAGGGCGGCGAGCGGCTTTGGCAGGTGAGACACGGCAAGGGCTCCGGGCGATCAGGCGGGAATCGAAGACCCGGGTGGGTCTGACCCTAAAGATCGGCCGTCGGGGCCGTGCCACTTCGTATCGAAGGACACACTCCGGGATTCCCGTCGGTCGGGAACGGTGAGGCATCCTACCAACCCGAACCGATCCGCCCCGAATCGGCCTGCCAAACAGGGCAAACCGTCCGCCATCGAAGAAAACCCCGCTACGGGTTTGCCATCACTTCCTGCTCGTACAGGTATTCCTCGATCTGCGGCTCGTACTGGTTGCTATCGAGCACCACCATCCCGATAAAGAGCACCAAGAACACGACCGAGGCGATCAGGATCACGCTGTTGATCAGCTTGTCGTGCTGCAGGTGCATGAAGATCACCGCGACCAGCAACGCCTTGGCGGTGGCGATCGTGAGCGTGATCGGCATATCGAGCCAAGACACGTCCAGCGGGTCCGGCAGTTCGATCGGCGAGTACGGCTCGACCCAGGCGGTCTCGATCCCGTCGAGCGGCAGTTGCGCCATCGCCACGGTCAGCAGCGTCAGGCCAACCAGGGCAGCGAACGTCGCCCAAAGCAACGCCGGGCTCGAGATATGGTGCGTGTGGGCTTCGTGCGACATGGGGAGCAGACAGGAGCTAGGGGGAAGGGGTTAGGGCTATGGCGTGGAGCCGATGACTGGGGTCGCGTCTTCCGCACCCCCGGGCTCCTCACCTCTCACCCCTCCACTAGTGAATCAGGTACAGCAGCGGGAACAGGTAGATCCAAACCAAGTCGACCAAGTGCCAGTACAGGCCGACGTTCTCGACCGGCAAGAAGTACTCGGTATCGAATTGGTTGCCGGCCGCCTTGGCGATCACCCAGGTGATCGCGATCATCCCGGCCAGGATGTGGACGGCGTGGACGCCGGTCATCACAAAGTAGATGCCGAAGAAGTTCGGCCCGCCGAAGCGTTTGCGTTCTTCGAGCGTCGGGCCGGCCGGCTCTTCGGCGTCCGCTCCTTCGCCCTCGGCGGCATCGCCTTCGGCAGCGGCTTCTGGATGGGCACTGGCTTCACCTTGCTCCTCAGAATCGTGCTCTTCGGCATGGTCGCCCGCGTGGCCGTGGGCCGCGTGGTCGTCGCCGTGTTGGGCGTGCTGCATGGCGACCAACTCGGCGTGGGTCGGCATCACACACTTGGCCACGACGATCCCGAGGCCAAACGCCAGCACGCTGACGCCCAGCGACATCGTCACCCAGCCCTTCACCGCCTTGCTGGTCGACCAGAGGGCCCCGAGGGCGGTGATCAGAACGCCTGCCACCAACGATGCGACCGTGATCCCGAACATATAACCGCTGAAGTAGCCGCCTTCGGCCGCGTGGGCCCCTTCGGTGAACGTGTAGAAGTCACCGGCGCCGATGCCCTCGTCCCACTTGTGGGTGTACTCGATCGCTTTGACGCCCATGAACAACGCGGCACAGCCGAGCGTGAACAGGTGCGTGCTGAGGATCGTGGCGCGGTCGCCCCGCATGGCGGCCCGCACGCCCCACGCGATCGCGAGGCTGCTCGCGAGCAGCACGACCGTGTTGAACGCCCCGAGCGTGGTGTTCAGGTGGTGGTGCGCGTTGACGAACACCTCCGGGTTGTGCCAGCGGTACACGGTGTACGCGGCGAACAGCCCCGAGAAGAACAGCACCTCCTGCGCCAGGAACAGCCACATGCCGAGCTTGCCGGCCTCGAACTGCTGGTCCATGTCCTCGAAGAAGTGTTCGAGGGCCGGGTGGCGATTTTCGTCGTGCCCGTGACCGTGGTCCGCGGCGTGCGGTTCGGATTCTGGGGATTCTACAGTGGCGGCGTCGGCCATCGTTTTGTTCTTGAGCGAAGGAACTCACCGCAGAGACACGGAGTTCGCCAAGGGGTTTGCTTGAAGCAATGCCCTCGCCGTGCTCCGCGTCTTCGCGGTTAATTGGCTTTGGTATCAGGTCGTCGCGGGTTCCGCCGGCGTTTCGGCCGGCTTGGCACCGCGGGTCAGGTCAGGCAGCACCTCGACGTAGCCCCCCTCGTCCGGATCGAAGACGAAATCGTCGTACACGTAGGGGCTGCCCGTCCAGGGCTGAATCTCGAAGTTGTGGTGCGTCGGCGGGCTGCAGCACTTCCATTCCAGCGTCGCGGCACCCCACGGGTTGTTGGGGGCCTTCTTACCGCGGAAAAGCGAGTAGATCAGCACGCCAGCGGCCAAGAACAAGCCCGTGCCGAGCACCGCGAAGCCGACGGTCGACATCTGGTGCAGGTAAGCGAACTCCGGCTTGTACGCGGCGTACCGGCGTGGCATGCCCTGCGTGCCGAGGATGAACTGCGGGAAGAACGTCAGGTTGAAGCCAACGAAGACCAGCAGGCAAGCGATCCGGGCGACCGCCTCGTTGTACATGCGGCCGAACATCTTGGGCCACCAGTGGTGGATGCCCGCCAGCAGGGCGATGAGCGTGCCGCCCATCATCACGTAGTGGAAGTGAGCCACCACGAAGTAAGTGTCGTGCAGGTGGATATCGACCGAGAGCGCCCCGAGGAACAAGCCGGTCAGGCCGCCGATCGTGAACAAGAACATGAAGGCCAACGCGTAGCACATCGGCGTGTTCAGGTGGATCGATCCCTTGTACATCGTCGTCAGCCAGTTAAAGACCTTGATCGCCGATGGGATCGACACGGTGAAGGTCAACGCACTGAAAATCACCGCGGCCAGTTGGCTCTCGGTGCTCGTGAACATGTGGTGGCCCCACACCAAGAACCCGAGCAACGCGATCGCGACCGAGCTGTAGGCGATGAACGTGTAGCCGAAGATATGCTTGCGGCTGAACACGGGGATCACCTCGGAGATGATCGCCATGCCCGGCAGGATCATGATGTAGACCGCCGGGTGCGAGTAGAACCAGAAGAAGTGCTGGTACAGGACCGGGTCGCCGCCCTTGGCCGGGTCGAAGATGCCGATGCCCATCGTCATCTCGCAGATGAGCAGCACCAGCGTGATCGCCAGCACCGGCGTCGCGAGGACCTGGATGATCGCGGTCGAGTAGATGCCCCACAGGAAGAGCGGCATCTTGAACCACGTCATCCCCTTCGGACGCATCGTGTTGACCGTCACCACGAAGTTCAGACCCGTGAAGATCGAGCTGAACCCGAGCACAAACACGCCAAGCGTCGCGGCGATGGTGTTGGTCGAGGTCGACGTGCTGTAAGGCGTATAGAAGGTCCAACCGGTATCAAGCTGCCGATCGAGAAGCACCCACAGGAAGAACAACGAGCCGAGCACCCACAGGTGGAAGCTGGCCCGGTTCAGGCGCGGGAACGCCACGTCCTTCGCGCCGAGCATCATCGGCAGGAAGAAGTTGCCCAAGGCCCCCGGGATACTCGGGATGATGAACAAGAAGGTCATCACCGCCCCGTGGAGCGTGAACGCTTGGTTGTACTTATCTTGAGCCTGCTGGGTGGTCTCGCCGAGCAGGTTGGGGGTGCCGTCCCACAGCTCCAAACGCACCAGACCGGCGAAGATGCCGCCGAGCAGGAACGCCAGCGAGATGCCCACCAGGTACATCACGCCGATCCGCTTGTGATCGAGCGTGTTGACCCAGAGCAGGACGCGCTTGAAGAACGGCGTCCCCGGGGGGTCCGTTAGGTAGCTCGCCCCTTGCGGGATATAGAGCTTGCGATTCGGATCCTCGGCGATCGCTTCGAGGAGGCTGTGTTCGCGTGATTGGGAAATCATGGTCAGGCTTTAGGCTGGAGGCCGTAGGCTTGAGGACGGTTTGTATCGGGTCGCGTCGCCGCGTCAGGCAGCGTCGGCGGTTGTTTCTTCTTCGGCAAGTTCTTCTTCCGGGGCGTCCTCGGCATCGGTGCCTTCCTCACCCTCTTCTTCCTGGCCGGGCACGCCGCCCGCCTCCTCCCAAGTCTCCGGCACTTCTTCGCCGTCCTTGAGGCTCCGGATGAAGTAGATCAACGCATCCAGCTCGGCATCCTTTAACTGGCCTTGGTAGCTGGGCATCACACCCTTGTAGCCGGCACGGATCTTCGCCATCGGGTTGAGGATCGATTCGCGGATGTAGTTCGGATCGACCTCTACCTTGGCCCCGCCAACCATCTCTTGCTCGGTGCCGTAGGTGCCTTGCCAGGTGGGGCCGGTGCCGGACTTGCCGTCGATCGAGTGACACTGCTTGCAACCGCGTTGCAGCCACAGGTTGCGGCCCAGTTCGACCGGCGAACTGGCCGGGTCGATCTTGTTCGCCTCTTCCAGCCACGCCTCGAAGGTGCCCGACTCGTGGACGTACACCTTCGCATTCATCGACGAGTGGCCTTGGCCGCAGTACTCGGTGCAGAAGAGGTCATAACCCTTCTCATCCGAGCCGGTCAGCAAAGCCTCTTCGGCGGACAGGTTCGTGATGTCTTCGGCGGGGGTCGCTTCCTTGGCACTGAACCAAAGCGTGCTGTAGCGGCCCGGGACACAGTCCATCTTCACCCGGAACGCCGGAATGTAGAGGCTGTGGAGAACGTCATCCGATCGCATGATGAGCTTGACCGGCCGATCCTGCGGGACGTGGAGATTTGGGCGGATGACACCGTTCGGGTACTCAAAGGCCCAGTTCCACTTCTTCGCCACGACGTTGATCTCGTAGGCGTTCTCCGGCGGGGTGCGGAGGTCGAGGTAGCCGATCACGCCGTACCAGAAGATGCCGACGACCAGGAATCCCGGGAAGATCGACCACGCCGCTTCGAGCGTGTTGTTGTGGTGGGGCGTGTGCTCCGCTTGGTGGCCGGGCCGTGCGTAGTAGCGGGCCACGAACAGCACCATCAACGCGACGATCAGCACGAAGAACACGACGCAGATCGCGAGAATCCCGTAGTAGAGATTATCGACCGCGCCGGCCTCGGCGGTGCCCGCTTCACGGAACCAGAACCCCGCCAGCGGCAGCGTCAGATCGGCCAAGCTATTCGATTGCAATGGGAACATATCTTAAGCGACTTCGATGGGTTCCGGCTCGGCGGCGGTCGCCGCCTCGGCCGGTGGAGTTTCGTCGTTGGTTTCTTCGGACGCCGCGGCCGTGGCCTGCCGCCTGAGCCAATAGGGGATCAGCCCGACCGCCAGGGCGAAGACCGTCACGCCCGCGCCGAGGCTCATGATGCGCCTCGCGGTGGGGGCGTAGCGGCCCTTGGTCTCGTCGTAGTGGTAGCAGTACATGAAGAGGCTGTCGAACACCGTGCCGACCTTGCCGTCGGACGCCTCGACCAGCGAGAGCCGCACGGTCTGCTTGTCGTAGGCCACGCCTTGAAGGTATCGCGAAACCATGCCGCTCGGCGAGCAGACGATCTCCGTGGCGGTGTGCGAGTATTCCTTCGTGTCCGGGATGTACTTGTAGCGGAAGCCGACCGCGTCGGCGAGCTTCTTGATCGTCCGCTCGTTGCCGGTCAAGAAGCGGAAGCCGTTGGCCGCCCCGGCACGCCCGTATTGCTTGAGGTACTTCTGCTCGGTCTGCTTCGCCCGGGTGGTGGTCTCCAGCGGGTCGACGCTCACGCTGACCACGAGGTACTCCTGGCCGGCGGACCACTCCATCTCTTTGAGGGTGGTTACCAGACCGCTCAGTTGGAGCGTGCAGAGCATCGGGCAGTCGCTGTAGTTCAGCGAGAGAAGCACCGGGCGGCTGCCGTCGAAGACATCGGCCAGCGAGAGGGCTTGGCCGTTCTCATCGCGGAAGCGGAGATCGAGCGGGATCTGGTCGCCCGACTTGTCATCGACCCCAACGCCCTGCATGCCCTCGGGCAGGTCCTCGACCACCTGCGCCGGAGCAACCGTTGCGAACGACAACAGGATCCCCACAGCCACGGCGAGAATCGCCGGCCGAGAGGGGTCCGTCTTGCGTCCGAGGGGGGTCACTACTCGCTGGCTTCCTGCTTCAGGTCGTTGAGGACGAGCTTCTTGGCTTCTTCGATCGGGATGATGTACGGGTTGCCCTCCGCGGTGGGGGCCTCGTACTTGGCGAGCAGGCCTTGCTGGCGGAGCACCACCTCGTCCGAATCGACGTAGTTCGGCGCGACGATCCGCTGCTCGTTGAAGTCTTGCTGCAATTGGAAGAAGAACGCCGCCGAGGCGAACATCAGGCCCAGCACCACGACACACGACACGAAGCCCCACATCAGCAGGGTCGGCGTATCGATGCCGTCGGGCTCGACGCCCGCTTCGGGGATCGGTTGTCCGGCGGGGATCTCGTGGTGACCGCTCATCGCTTGGACTCGCTTCTTCGGCTTGTATTGAGAGTGCTAACCGGCGGGACGGGTCGGAATCAACTTCGGCTCGGTCGGGGGCGATCAGCCTAGCAGGTGCCGATCGCCGTAACCGCTTGTGAGTTCGGTGGTTGTGCCATCAGTGATTGTGATAGCTGAGGGCGATCGGCAGGCGTGGGTCCTGCACCGGCAGCAGCCACTTGCCCGCCGCCCCGCTCATCCAGGCCCAAGCGAACACGCCGAGGGTCCCAACGGTGGCTCCGAGGCCCAGCAGCAGGGTCACGCCGACATTGGCCTCGGCCCGCACCTGCGGCAGGATCATGTAGGCCATATCGCACCAATGGATCAGCAGCATCCAGACGGCCCAGAACTTCATCGCCGTCGGGCTGCGTCGCACCGCACTCGACATGAAGCCGAGGAACGGGATGAACAGGTGGCCCAGGATCAAGAAGCCGGCTCCCCAGTACGGCCAGATGCCGTTCTGGCGGATATCGAACCAGAGGGTCTCCTCGGGAATCGCCGCGTACCAGATCAGCAGGTACTGGCTGAACGCGATGTAGCCCCAGAAGACAACGAACGCGAACATCAGCTTCGCCAGGTCGTGGCGGTGCTCGACCGTGATCGATTGGGTCAGCACGCCCCGCTCTTGCAGCTTGATCGCCAGCAGCAGGGTCATCGCCAAGAACGCACCGAACGAGCCGGCGAAGAGGTACACGCCGAACATCGTGCTGAACCAGTGCGGTTCGAGCGACATGATCCAATCGAACGCGGCGACATTCAGGCTGAGGGCGAAGATCGGCAGCATGGGACCGGCCCACCACTGCATCGACTTGGCCCGCTTGAGCGGCTCGCTGCTGTCCTGGCGGACCGAGATGCCGAGCATCGTTTGGGCCATCCAGATCCAGAGGCCGAAACAGACAATCGCTCGGATGCTGAACCACATCGGTGAGAGGTAATCGGCTTTGCCGTCGAGGATATGGTCCTTGTAGACCATAGCGCGATCGCCCCACGGGTAGAGCGCGTCGCCGCCGCTGAGCACCCCAACCAAGATCGGCAGGAACAGCACGGCCGATATCTTGAGTGTGCCGGCGGTGATCTCGGCCAGCCGGCGGACCGTGGTCCCCCAGCGTCCGCCCGTGATGTGGTGGGCGAGCACGAAGAACAAGCCGCCGATGCCGAGCGAGGTCACGTACATCACGCCGAGCAAGTAGGCGTGGACGAACTGCTGCCACAGTGCCTCGTAGCCGGCGCCCTTGCCGATCGAGAAGCAGGCGAACGCCCCGACGCCGAGGATCGCCGCCCCCACCACGCCGGGCAGGAACGCGTAGCCGGCCAAGCCATGAGAGGCTTGGCGTGTTTCGGTGATGTCGGCGTTGACTAGGCTAGCCATCGAAAGTTTCTTCCGTTTCTATTTTCGCGAGGGCCATTCAAGGCCCGCTTGTTCGTTCAGTTACGATTAGCGATTTCACGCTTCTTGTCCGCCGGCAGGTCATCGACCGACGCGTTCTGCGAGCGTTGCAACGCCTGGATATAAAGCACGATCGCCCAACGATCTTCCGGCGAGATGTGCTCGCGGTAGCCCGGCATCTTGCGGCGTCCGTTGCTGATCGTGTCGAAGATCCGCCCGACCGGCTGCGTGGCGACCGCCTCGGTGTGGAGGTTGGTCGGCGGAGCCCAGCTCGCCCCGCTCACCTTCGACGCCCGCTGCGAGACCAAGCCATCGCCGTTGCCGGCCAAGCCGTGGCAAGCGGCGCAGTGGATGTTGTAGCGTTGCTCGCCTCGGTCGATGAACGTCTTGGTGATCTTCAGCGACTCGGGAAAGGTCTTCGTCCAGTTCTTCTCTTCTTCTTGGGCCGGCTCGGCGGCGGCTTCGCCCCCGTCGGCTGACTCTTCGGTGGCTTCTTCGGCCTCTTCCTCATCGGCGGCGAAGCGGGCCTTCACCTTGTCCGACTTGAACGAAGCAAAGTACAGGTCGCTCTCGCCAAACAGGCCAGCGAGGTTCGATTCGGGCTCGACCCCTTGGTAGAACCGGAGGTCGTCCTTGCCGCTGCCGTAGGCAACCGTGCCCTCGATCGGCTGGCGGGCCGCCCGGCCATCGCCGAACAGGGTGCTGGTCGTTTGGGCCTTCGATTTGGCCTGCGACTCCATGTCCTTGAAGATCGAGATCCGCGGCACGCTCGACGTCGTCGAAGCGGTCATCCAGATATACAGCGGGATCAGCAGAGCGACCGTCGCACCGGCGGCACCAAACAGGTGGATAAAACCGGGGACGCTATGGCCCTCGGTCACCTCGTCGACACCCTCCACGGCGGTCGCACCGATCGAAGTCAGGTAAGCCTCGGTCTCAGCACCGGCGTACTTCGGATCGCTGGTTTCGACGAACAGGAAGAAGCCGTTGTCCGTGGCGGACGCGAATCGCTCGCTACGGAACAGCGGGTTCGACAGCCGCGGCAGCTTGTTTAGGATCAGCATGCCGAAGAACGCCCCGAAGGCGCTCAGCAGGATGATCACCTCGAACGTCACGGGGATGAACGCCGGGATGCTTGAGAAGCCGGGCTTCGCGCTGATCAGGAACTCGTAGCCCGAGAGCCACCAAGGGCCCTCGACGCCGTTCATATAGAGCTGCATCGCCAATGCTTTGACGCAGCCGGTCAGGCCGAGGCAGAGCACGATCCACGGCAGGATCGTCTTCTTCGCCTTGAGGGCCTCGTCGATGCCGATGACGGCAAACGGCGAGAACGCCTCGACCTTCGTGTAACCGTCGTCGGTCACCTTCTCGGCGGCGGCGATCAGCTCGTCCGGACCGTCGAATTGGGCGAGCACGCCCAAACGCTTCGGCTCGGTCACAGCGGTGTTGTGTGTATCGGACATGGCTTTTTGGCGGTCAGCTCGAGAGCTGGTTGATGCTTTTGACTCGTCGCTTAGAGACTTAGCGGTGGATCAGTGACCCGCTTCGCCCGCTTTCAGGTGTGGGTTGCCATCGACATGGGCCATCACCTGCTTCACTTCGCTCATCGCCACGATCGGCAGGAAGCGGCAGAACAGCAGGAACAGTGTGAAGAACAGCCCGAAGCTGCCCACCAGCATGCCGAGGTCGATCCAGGTCGGCACGAACGATTGCCAGCTGCCCGGCAGGAATGTCCGCTCCAATGAGAGGATGATCACGAACCGCTCGAACCACATCCCGATGTTTACGAAGATCGAGATCAGGAAGATCACCCAGACCCGATCGCGGACCCACTTGAACCAAAACAATTGCGGGGAGACCACGTTGCACGTGAACATGATCCAGTACGCGTAAGCCGCCGGGCCGAACGCCCGGTTCATGAACGCGAATGTCTCGTACGGGTTTTGGCCGTACCAAGCGATGAAGAACTCGGTCAGGTACGCGAAGCCGACCATCGAGCCGGTGGCGATGATGATCTTGCACATGCAGTCGATGTGCCGCATGGTCACGATGTCTTTCAGGCCGTAGATCTCGCGGGCCGGGATCATCAGTGTCAGCACCATGCCGAAGCCGCTGAACACGGCACCCGCCACGAAGTAGGGCGGGAAGATGGTCGTGTGCCAACCGGGCAACTGGCTGACCGCGAAGTCGAAACTAACGATCGTGTGCACCGAGAGCACCAGCGGCGTCGCCAACGCGGCGAGCAGGGCGTAGGCCTTCTCGTAGATGCGCCATTGGGTCGCCGACCCGGTCCAACCGACCGACAGCAAGCCGTAAGCGAAGCGGCGGATCGGGTGAACGGCCCGGTCTCGCAGGGTCGCCAAGTCGGGGATCATGCCCATGTACCAGAACAACAGCGACACGGTCGCGTAAGTCGAAACGGCGAACACGTCCCACAGCAGCGGGCTGCGGAATTGGCTCCACATATAGAGCCGCGTGTCGGGGTACGGGAACAACCAGTACGCGAACCAAGCCCGGCCGACGTGGATGCCGGGGAACGTGCCCGCACAGACGACCGCGAAGATCGTCATCGCCTCGGCGAAGCGGTTGATGCTCGTGCGCCAGTGCTGGCGGAACAGGAACAGGATCGCGGAGATCAGCGTGCCCGCGTGGCCGATGCCGACCCAGAACACGAAGTTCACGATCGGGAAGCCCCAACTCACCGAGTTCTGGTTACCCCAGACGCCGACGCCCGTGATGATCAGGTAACCGATCATCGCCCCGAACACACCGGCGACGCTCGCGGCGATCGCGAACGAGATGAACCACGCCAACTGCGGGCGCGGGGTCTCGGCGATCTTGCAGACCGTGTTGGTGATCGAGTGGAAGTCGTTGTCCCCTTCGATCCAGGGCGGATCGACCCAAGGCTCGGGCACGGAGCCCAGCTTTCCGGGGAGGTAGCCGGCGGGAATATCGGCGCTTGCCATAGCGGGTTAGCTGCTGTGGTTAACTGACTGAAGCTTGGATCGCTGCGGGGTGCTGTCGGAACGCGACGCTTAGCTGAGGGCTTTCTTGCGGAGCGGGGCCAACTGGTACAGCGGCTTGCCATCGGCCGTCTTGCCGTGGTCCTCGCTGTGATCGTGATCGTCGTGGGGGCCTTCGCCGTGATCGTCGTGGCCGTGCTCTTCGATCACTTCCGGACGCTTGAGCATCGGGTGCGGGTTGGTGATCTTCGCGAGGAACTTGGTCCGCGGGTTGGTCATCAACTCGGTCAGGATGCCGTACGAACGATCGCTATCGTGGGCCTTGCGAACACGCGAATCCTCGGTCCGCAAATCGCCGAACTCGATCGCCCGCGTCGGGCACGCCTGCTGGCAAGCGGAGAGGATGTCGCCGTCTTGGACGCGGCGTCCCTCGTTCTTCGCGGTGATCCGGCCGGCGGCGATCCGTTGGGTGCAGTACGTGCACTTCTCCATGACACCACGGCTGCGGACGGTCACCTCGGGGTTCATCACGAGCGTCTGCAACTCGTTGGGCTTCTCGTACAACTTCTTCGTGTAACGGAAGTAGTTGAAGCGACGCACCTTGTAAGGGCAGTTGTTCGCACAGTACCGCGTGCCGATGCAGCGGTTGTACGCCATGCCGTTGAGGCCCTCGTCGTCGTGGACGGTGGCAGCGACCGGGCAGACCTGCTCGCACGGGGCGGTCTCGCACTGCTGGCAGGCGACCGGCTGATGGGCGACCGATGGGTTGTCGTAGTTCGCCGGGTCCGCCGGGGTCGAGGGGTTCACCTCGCCCTTGAAGTAGCGGTCGATACGGATCCAGTGCATCTCGCGGCCCTTGGCCACCTGGTCCTTACCAACGACCGGGATGTTGTTCTCGGCCTGACAAGCCACCGTGCACGCGTTGCAGCCGATGCACTTGGTGAGGTCGATCGACATGCCCCACGCGTAGTCGCCCTTGTACTCGGTCAGGTTCCAGAGCGGCTCGGTCGGCACGTGCTCGCCATCGACATGCACCATCACATCGTGGCTCTGATGCGGAGCGAAGTCGGGCGTCTTCTCGTACTTCTCTTTCGAGCCCTCACGGATCAGCTCGCCGGTGCGGCGGCCGATCGCTTCGAGGCCCATCTGGTCGATCGCGTGGTGGTCCTGGGTCGTAGCCAAGAGGTACGACTTGCCGCTGCCATCGATCTCCACGCCCTCGGTGACGAAGCCGGTCGTGGCCGTCGGGCGGAGTGGGTAAACGTCCACGCCAACCGGCTCGGCCGGGGCGGGCATCCACAGGGCCGCGAGGTCATTCGCGTAGAGGCCCTCGGCCGCCTTGCCACTCTCCGGGTCGAGCAAGCCACCCACGCGGCCCGCCGCGGTGCGTCCGTAGCCAAGGGCGATCGCAATCGAATCCTTCGCTTGGCCGGGCATCACGAAGACCGGCGCGGTGACGCTCGTCTCGCCAACGGCAAGCGTCGCCACCTCGCCGTGCGAGAGGCCAAGCTTCTGGGCGGTCGTCGGGTTCACCAACGCGGCGTTGTCCCACGTCAGCTTCGTGAGGAAGTCGGGCGTCTCTTGCATCCAGCCGCTGTTCGCAAGGCGGCCGTCGTAGGTCGCGCTGCTCGGCATGAAGACCAGCTCTAGGCCGTCCGAAGCCTTAGCCGCTTCCGGGCTGCCTCCACTGAACTCTGCTTCAACGAAGTTCGGCTCGACCCCGCCGATCAGGCCATCGTGGAGCAGCTTGTTCCATGCTTGTTCGCCCGGCACATCGGCAACATCCGACACCGCCGAGGCAACCATCTGCTTGGCGTCGGGGGTCTCGTCGCCGGCGACCAGGGCCAACACCTCAATCACCGACCGGCCATTGAGCAACGGCTCGATCATCGGCTGGCAGACGCCGACCGTGCCGTCCCAAGCGATAACATCGCCCCACTCTTCCATCGGGTGGGTCTGCGGCAACGACCAATCGCAGACGCGAGCGGTCTCGTCGTCGTACACCCCCAAGCGGATCTTGCTGGGGATCTCCTTCACCGCCTCGACAAAGCCCGGGGCGTCATACGCCGGGTTGCCGTCGAGCACGAGCAGCGTGTCGATACCCGCCGCGTCGGCGATCAGGGCCTCGATGCCGGCGACTTCGACGCGTGGCTTCGGCTCCGCGGTGAAGCGGACCGTCTTGCCCAGGTTGCCGAGCAAGCTGTTGATCTCGTAGCCGATGGCGTGAACCTCGGCCGGCTGACCGGGCCCGACCACAACGACGCTCTCACCCTCGTTGTGCAACAAGTCATCCGCCAACGCGGTGAGGAACTGCTCCTCGGTCGGCTCGGTGACACCCTCTTGCTCGTAGATATTCGGGCCGTGGTTGTGCTCGCCGGCCTTGATCTTGTCGCGGAGCTTCGCCAGCACCTCGCCAACCGCCGACGACTTCACCGGCAGGCGGTGATCGGCCGCGGCGCCGGTCGTGCTGAATCCACTCTCGACCGCCCACAGGCGGTTCATCTCGCCGTCCGGGTCGCGGTTCTCGGCGAAGTCACGCGCCGACCGCAGGGCATCCGGCCCGACCATCAGCACGTCCGCATCGAACGCCGCGATGACCTTGGCCTCGGCCAACTGATTGTGCGTCCGCAACCGCTCGCCGAGGGCGAGTTCGGCACCGGCCAGCTCGTTGTCGTGTGAGATCGCGTCGTGTTGGTAGAACTTGGCCTCGGGCAGACGGTCCTTAACCCGATCCAACGCGGCGTAGAACGCGTGCGAATCGATCGTCGGCGTCAGGACGGCTAGGCCGGCCCCATCGCCTAGGGCTTCAACCCGCTCGGCGAGGAAGGCCTCGAAGTCTTGCCACTGCTTGCCGAAGGCCTGCCCGCCGTCACGCAGCTGGACTTGCTTGGCACGATCCGGGTCATACAGGGCGAGCGTCGCGGCTTGCGTGATCGCGTCGGACGCACCGCGCGTGGCGGGGTGGTCCGGGTTGCCCTCGACCTTGATCGGCCGCTCGTCGAACTTCGTGACCAGCAAGTGACGCGGCGCACCGGCCCAATGGATATTGGTCGCGTAGTATTGGTTCGTGCCCGGGATGTAGCCCTCGGGACGCGAGGCGAACGGGGCGATCTTCTCGGTCTCCCAGCGGCAGCCGGCGGCCCCGGCCAACGCGAACGAGGCACTCATCAACTGCATCCAACGACGCCGCGACACGCCCTCGGGAAACTCCGAGGCGGCCTGCGGAAACTCCCGCGCCAAGAAGTCCTTGAACGCGTCGGTGCTCTGCAACTCCTCCAGGCTACGCCAGTAAGGGCTGACGCTGGTGCCGGCGGTTTGATCGGTCGCTTGAGACATCGCTGACAGAGAGATCTGAGGGAAGCTGCTGGGGAGACGCCAACACGTGTAACGCGGCGGGCCGCTGGGCCAAGCGCGTTCTATCGGTGGCAGGTCGTGCAGTTGCTATTCGGGTGGACGTTGAGCTCTTTGGCGACCTGCTCACCAACGGCCAGACGCCGCTCATCGAGCGAGCCATCGCCGTCCGGCTCCCAACCCATGTTCGTTATCTGATCGAGCGGACGCAGGTGCGGCTCGGGGTTGCGGTGGCAATCGAGGCACCAGCTCATGGCCAGCGACTCGTGCTGATAAACCTTCTCCATCTTGTCGATGCGGCCGTGGCACTCGACACAACCGACGCCCTTGTTCACGTGGGCGGAGTGGTTGAAGTAGACATAGTCCGCCAAGTCGTGGATCCGCTCCCACTCGACCGACTTCGGGCTCTCGGTGCCGATGCTCGCCAAGCTCTCGCGGATCGGCTGGAGCTTCGGGCTGTTCGGGTGGACGACCGTCTTCGCGAGGGTGCCGTCCGGGTTCTGCGACGCGTTGTGGCAGTTGCCACAGGTGTTGGTCGCCGGCACGGCGGCGTGGGCCGCTTGATCCACCGTGTAGTGGCAGTACCGGCAGTCCATCTTCAGCTCGCCGGCGTGCAGCTTGTGGCTGAACGGCACCGGCTGCTTCGGCTGGTAACCGGTGTACATCACCTCGGGCATCGTGCCATAGAAGAGCACGCCCCCAGCGAAGGCACCGCCCGCGGCGATGCCGCCGAGCACCATGAGGGTGAACGTGTTGACCCAAGGCGGGAAGTGAAATCGATCCACGTCGATACGTTGGCTATTAGGAGCTGATGGGTCGCCGCCCCGCGGGACGGCCGCTTCAAACAAGGCTGCATGGGCAGGCTAGGCAGCCTTCTCGTGCCTAGCATTAGCTCAACCGCGGTTTAGAGCCCTGGAAGATTACCCTCACTTCCAGGTCCAAGATAGACGTCAATAACGACGCACCCGAATGGGGGGGCGACTATAGCCGCGAGGCATCGCCGCCGGTGAGCGACATGCCGCGGATCGTCATGTGCTCGTCGGTTTGCGCAACGAGGTCAAAAATACGCTCGCCGTCGCCGATCGTGCTGTCGGTGTTGCGTCCGGTGATCGGGCTGCCGCCGCCGGTGTCCAGGATGAAGCCCGAGGCATCGATCGTGAGCCCCTGCCACCCTGGTCCGGCGACCGGCACGGGGCCGTTGCCATCGCCAAAATCGACCAGGCTCGATGCATTGCCGTCGATGATGACCGAGTTGCCCACGACCAACTCGCCGTGGATCAGCTCGATCGTGTCCTCGCGATCGACCCCGGGGAAAAGCTGCCCGTTCCCGAAGACCTCGGGGTCGAACTTTATGATGTCGTTCGTGCCAATTGTTGAGAAATCATCGATTTGGGTCGGGTCACCATTTATGGAGGTCGGTTCATAGTCTCCATTTACGATACGCACAGCTTCTCGTAAAGTCAGGTTACCATCATCTAGATCAGAGGCATTGCTTGGTGACGCTCCGTCAGATGCTGAATTCACCAGCAAGGTCGCGAGCACCCGCCGACTCTCTAACAACTCGACTTTCAGCGAGCGATCGCTACTCTTGGCTTTATGCTTCATCTTAAGTAGCTCCTTCTAATCAGCTATGAAGTAACGCTCAGAGAACTAGGGCTGTGTCGTCTTTACGCGCGAAACGCATTTGTAGCGCCAACACCAAGAACAGTGAGATAGTTAAGGTTCGTGGCTCAGGAATGGCCAAAACGCGGAAACCTATGACGCTTTCTCGTGTCGATGGTCGATCAGCTATGACCGAAGGGGAAAGGGCGTTTGGGGAAGTTACTAACCCCCAGTCTTCACCACGAATTCCTCGCACGTCCGGATTAGGAAGCGAAGTCAGTACGCCGGATGCTGGTCCTTCTTGCCACTCCAACACATTCCCTCCCTGCGCAACGGTCCCGTACGGGCTGGCCCCGCCGGCGAGTTGCACATCGGCCGGCCCGTCGATCTGGTTCCAGACCGCCGTGCCCGGATCGGTGCCGCTAGCGACCGGCGTGGGCGGATCGTCGCTGCCGGTCGGGTAGTCCCAGTAGACGTCGAGGTCCGGGTCGTAGTACGCCGCCTTGTACCACTCGTCGACGCTCGGCAGCACGTACCGCGCGAGCGAATTGCGGAACGGGTTGCCCGGGTTGAAGCCGGGATCGGCGATCGTCCAGAGTTGGAACTCGCCCGAGGTATCGAAGTTGTAAGCCGGCGCATGGCCTTGGTCTTCGTTGAGCCAGTTAACGAACCGCGCGGCCTCGAACCAACTGAGCCCGGTCGCCGGCTTCTGGGGGCCGCGCTCGTCGAGCGTCAGGCCGAGCGGCGTGCCGGCCAGCACGCTGGCGGCGTTCGCCTTGCGAATCGCTTCCTCGGGGACCTCGAATTGGCCGATCCGGTACGTGTAATCGACGCGGCCCGCCGGGTTGGGCGCGCCGGTCGTATCGGCCGCGTTGCCCGGATCGCCGATCGTGACAAACGGGATCTCGAAGCGATTCTCGCCAGAGCCGAACCAATCGGCGTGGGCACCGGGAGTCAGCCCGCTGAATAGGGCGAGGCAAACGAACCGTGTGGCAGCGTGTTGGAAGCTCATGGTTGGTTCCGGTGTTTAGGACTCAGTAAGCGCGATAGCTGGCCTCGGTCCGACGACGGCTCGATATCTCGGATCGCGTGCTGAGATATGAGTGGTTCGCAAACACGCTGAGGCTTTCATCCATCCTAAATCAAGCGGAACCGCGGCGGGTTGGGCGAATCGACCCTAGCCCCCTCCGCCGCCGCGGACTTAGAAAGATAGATCCCAGCAAGCCACCAGTCGCTTCCGCGGCAGACCAACCGTTCAACGGCTTCATCTCGTCAACGCACACGCTGGCTACGGACAGCGGACCGACTTCCAACGAAGCCCGCAGCCGCGAGCCCACGACGCCAGTCGTGGGAGTGAATCGGGCACCAGGACCCTCCGACGACTGGCGTCGGCGGCTCGCGATTGATCGTTACTGTGCTTGACGCAGCCTGCGCCGAATCACGGCGCCAGCTTCTTGAGCTTGCGTTGCAGGGTTCGCCGAGGGATGCCCAATCGCTCGGCCGTGCGGGTGATGTTGCCCCCGCAGTCGGCCAGGACCTGCTGGATATGGTTCCACTCGGCCTCGGCGAGGCTCGGCGTGTGGATGGCGGCCTCGCTCGCGGGCGGGGCCTCGTCGTCGGACAGGGTGCCGGTCCGGTGGAGGGCTTCGAGCACCTGGTCGGCGTCGGCCGGCTTGGTCAGGTAGTTCTCCGCGCCCTGGTGCACGGCCTCGACCGCGTTGGCGATGCTGCCGTAGCCCGTGAGGATGACGGCATGCACGTCCGGCGCGATCTGCTTGAGCTTGGGGAGCAGTTCAAGGCCGGTCATGCCGGGCATCTTCAGGTCGATCACGGCCAGCTCGGGCGGCTCTTCCGCGGCCAACGCGAGGGCCTCATCGCCCCCCGAAGCGACACGCACCTTCAGGCCCCGCGTGGCGAGCGCGCGGCCCATCCGCTCGCGGAGGAGCTCGTCGTCATCGACCAGCAGGAGGGTCTTGCCGGCCAGCGGTTGTTGCATCTCACTCATTCAAGACTCGTGGTAGCTCACTCGTGCTGTTGATCGGCCAATGGCAAAACCAGGGTGACCGCGGCCCCGCCGGAGGCCGGTGATTCTAACCGGAGCGAGCCGCCAAGTCGCTCGATGACGCTGCGGGCGAGGAACAGGCCCAGGCCCATGCCGCGGCCCGGGGCCTTGGTGGTGAAGAACGGCTCGCTCGCGCGGGCGAGCACCTCGGCGGGCATGCCGGGTCCGCTATCCGTGATACACAACCGGAGGGTCTCGGCGAGGCGGTCGCCGACGATCGTCACGCGGCCGGTCGGATCGACCTCGTCCGAGGCATCGAGGCCGTTCTGCACGACCGCCCGGATCGCCTGGGCCAGCGCGACCGACGGCAAGTGCAGCCAGAGCTCCTCGGCCCCGCCGAGCCAACGGACCTCGACCCGCGAAGCGGCCGGGATCTCGTCGACCACGTCGCCGAGCAGCTCCTCGGCCGTGAGCCGCTCCGGCGCGCCGGCGATCGGGTTGCCCGACTCGGTCGACATCCGATCGAGGATCGCCCGGCATCGATCGACCTCGCGCCGCACCAACGCCAAGTCCTCCGCCGCCGATCCCTCGACACCAGCCAACTGCAATTCGCGATGGGCCTCGTTGGCCGCCACGGCGATCGTCGAGAGGGGCGTGGCCAGCTCGTGCGCCGCGCCGGCGGCCAGGGTGCCGAGCGCTTCGAGCTTCTCCGACTTGGCACGTTCTTTAACGGCCTCGCGGCGGGCCCGATCGCTCTCACGGAGCTCGCTTGTCAGCCGCAGCGTGAAATTGACGATCACCGTCGCGCTCGCCGCGAACGCCACCCAGGCGCCCGCCACCGCCAACGGCACGGGGCCGGGGTTCGAGGCGACGCTCTCCAAGCGGATCGGGTCGCGCAGCACCGGCACCGGCTGGTGGACATACGAAATCGCCGCAAACGCGCCGATGGCCAGGGCCGACAGTGACCAAGCCCAGACCGGCGGCAACACCACGCCCGACAGCGCGAGGTTCACGAAGTAGAAGACCACGAACGGGTTCGTCGGCCCGCCGGTCAGGCCGAGCATCACCGTGAGCACGACCAAGTCGAGCAGCATCAGCCCGCCCAACACGGCGTGCCACTCGCCTCGGCTCGGCGCGACCTCGCGCGTCCGCGTCCACCAGAAGAACAACAGGTTGCTGATCATCGTCACGCCGACCAGCACCAGCAACGCCGCGACCGAGGTCTCGACCCGCAGCACGCCGGCGACGTAAGCGATCGTGGCGAGTTGCCCAATCGAGGCGACCCAACGCAGCCGGCCGAACCACTCCGCGTTGATCGCCAGGCGGCGTGATCCGGTGGTGTTCGAAGCGTCAGGCATGCCCCCCCTCCAACTGCCGCACCACCGCCTCGGCGGTCCGGCGGCCCGAGCGCATCGCGCCGTTGATGCTCGCCGTGTCGTACCGATCGCCGCACACGAAGACCCGCTGTCGGGCGCGGGTCGACTTGGCGATCGTCTGGTAGTGCGGCGGCGTCTGATCGGGCAACGCGTAGCGAACACGGCAGACCCTCAACAATTCCCAACGAGCGACCTGCTCGCCGAACCAGTCTTTCGCTTGATGGCAGATCGACTCGACGAGGTCGTCGTCCGGCTCGCTCGGGTCGCCAAGCACCGAGACCGAGACAAGCGACTTCCCTTCGGGCGCGTAGTCGGGGCTGACTTGGCTGGGCACGCAGACCGTGTTGATCGGCCCGGCGGTCGGGGCGTCGCCGTTGAGCAGCAAGATCGGCTCGGCGACCGGCGGCTTGTCCGCGGCGAAGTAGACGCACGTGGTCGATCGCCAACCGCGCTGCGTGGCGGGTTCATCGAGCAAGCGATCGGTCGCCGGCCCCTCGGTCGCCAAGACGACGAGCTTCGCCTGCCGCCGCTCACCGCGGACGATCACGCCGCCGTCGTGGTTGCCGCTGGCATCGACCGTGAGCGACTCGACCGGCGTGTTGAGTTCGAGGATCCCCTCGGGCAAGCCGCCGGCGAGTTGCTCCGGGATCTGCTGCATGCCGAGCCGCGGCAAAGAGACATCCCCTTCGCCGAACAAGCGGAAGACGAACTCAAACATCCGGCTGGAAGTCGTTAGCTCGTTCTCTAAGAAGACACCGCCGAGGAACGGCCGAAAGAACCGTTCGATGATCGTGCTCGAAAAACCGAATCGCCGGAGCGCTTCGAGCGTGGTGACCTCCTCGCCGGCGACCGCGTCGAGCGACTCGTTGCGGCGGAGCTTCGACCGCAGCAATGCGATCCGCAGCTTGTCGCCGAAGGTCGCCGCGCCGCTGGTCGCTGTCGCCAGGGCCTTCGCCGGCCGCCGCCACGGATCGCTCAAGCGGTGGAACTTCTCCCGATGTCGGACCAACGCCCCGGGCTCGAATGGCCGCAGGTCGAGCGCCGTGTGATCGAGCTCCGCGGCTGCGTCGGGGTACGCCGGGTTGTAGACTTGGAACCCCCGATCGAGCCGGAAGCCCTCGACCACGTCCGTCCGCACCCGCCCGCCGACGGCGTCGGCCGCTTCGACCAAGGCGACCCGCTTGCCGGCGGTCGTCAGGTGCTTCGCGCAGGTCAGACCGGCGAGGCCGGCTCCGACCACGAGGGCGTCGTAAACGGGGCTGGTTTCGGTGGCTTCGGGCATGGGGGGTGGGTTGCATCGGGCGGCGGTGTGCGGTCCGACTACTCTACCC
>CAYGUP010000013.1:0-36195 GCA_964353155.1 uncultured Planctomycetaceae bacterium
TCGCGCGAGGCGGCGCTCGAGTATGTGCTGGGTTATACGTGCGGCAACGATGTCGCGGCGCGGGACTGGCAACGCGGCGGGGGCGGCGGGCAGTGGTGCCGGGGGAAGACCTTCGACACCTTTGCGCCGCTCGGCCCGTGCCTGGTGACCGCCGACGAGCTCGACCCCAGCGACCTGCGTCTGCGGACGGAGATCAACGGCGAGACGCTCCAAGACTCGCGGACCAGCGATATGATCTTCGACGTGCCCACGCTGATCGAGTTCCTCAGCGCCTCCACGACGCTGGCCCCCGGCACGGTGATCCTCACCGGCACGCCGCAGGGCGTAGGGTTTGCTCGGCAGCCGCCGCGGTGGTTGAAGGCCGGCGACGAGGTGACGGTTGAGATCGAGGGCATCGGCCGGCTGACCAACCCGGTCGTCGAAGAAGCGGCCGAAGAGCTGACCCATTGGTCGTTGCCCGAGTAAGGCCGATCCGCGTCGCATCGAGATTTGGCGGCGGGTGGCCAAATCGTTTTGTCGCACGGTTTTGTCGCACCGGCCAAACGCTCGAAGCGGCCGATTCGGGCCGTTTCGCCTCGCAAACCCACGCCCCGCAACGGTTTGCGTTATGTCGCATCGAATCGACTGGCCGGCCGTCGGGCGCGACGCGTTGGATGGGCAGCGGCCTCGACCATTTTACCAGCCGTGGTGACCAAACCGGGCATCGCTGGCGTGCCGGTCGGTCCTCACCGACAGGCCCCTTCTTGGCTTGGCAGCTCGGTGCCGGTTCGCCGGCGGATCACGCTTCGGCGCAAGTGGCTCTCGCCAACGCGGCCGGGGTGGTGAAGCGTCGGCCCGGGGTCGGTAGTCTTCTGGCGGTCGTTGTGGATTTTCGTTGCGTGTCGCCCCAACGGCGGAGATATTGCGCCACGTCCGCTCCCTGGTTTCAGGCAGGGGGCCTCGTCCCGAACAACAACCCGTATAGCCTCCCCATGAATGCGTTGATGCCTCGCTTAAGTTTCCTCCTGGTGTTGCCCGCCCTGTGCTTGGTTGGCTCGGCGTCGGCCCAGACGGTCGAGTTCTTCGATTGGGACGGCGGTGCCGGCGACAACCTCTGGCGCGGAATCGACCTTTCTGGCCCCAGCCCGGCCTTCAACTGGTCGCCGGAGAGCTTCCCGGCCGCCGAGGATAGCATCCGGCTGACCAGCGCCTCGCTAGACGGGCCGGTCACGATCTCGCTCAATGGGGCGACCGAATCGGTGACCGATATCCAAGCCCAGGGCGTTGGGGGCGTCTACACGTTTGCGAATGGAACCCTGCGGCTTGGCGACGCGACCAATACACTCTTCACCGACGATTTGGGCGGCGGGCTGGTCATCGACGCCGACATCGAGTTCGACAACAGCGCGGGAGCGACGCAGCGGTTCAATGTCGACTTCAGTGGCCAGCCGATTGTCGTGAACGGCGATGTCTCGACCGTTCAGGCGAGCGGCATCACGACCCTGATGCTCACCTCACGCAACGACAACCTGGCCCAATCGGTGACCGTCGGTGGCGTCATCTCCGACGGGGCCGGGCGGGTCCAGTTGGCCGCGGGTCTTACTAGCGACCTCGGCAACCACACCGGCGTGGTTCGGCTGACCGGGGCGAACACCTTCACCGGATCGGTGGGCGTCAACGCAGCGATCCTCGAGTTCGACTCGATCGAGAACGTCGGCGGTCCCGCGAATGCCTTGGGCCAAGCGCCGCTAGCGGACAGCGTGATCTTCCTCGGCAACAATGCCTCTGCCGGCGGTAACCGAGCCACCCTGCGCTACGTTGGCTCGGGGCACACGAGCGATCGGGTGCTGCGGCTCACCGGCGGCAACAACGCGGGCGGCGTGGTCGAGTCGTCCGGCACCGGCCCGCTGGTGCTGACCGGCGGCGTGACGACCGACGGGAGCGGCCAGTCCTTCCGCTTGGGCGGGACCAACACCGACGACAACGAGTTCAGCGGAACGATCGAAGCCCCAGCCAGCGGCAACGTGACGAGCTTCATCAAGGAAGGCCCCGGAAAATGGATCCTGTCCGGCAACAGCCCCGGTCTCGACAACTCGTTCATCATCGATGGGGGCGAATTGGTCGTCCGCGGGGCCATCGGCGGCGGTGAGCCCAATGTGTTTTCGATCGATACCCGGTCCGGCGCGACGCTCACGCTCGACGGCGGGAGTATCACCGCCCGTGGGATCCGGAACGCAGGCGCGATCGCCTTCCGTGCCGGGACCATCCGGCTCAACGGCAGCAGCAGCACAGCAGGCGGCACCTTCGCGGTGGGAACCGGCGGCAGCGGCACGCTGGCGCTCGACGGCGGGACCCACCCGTTCGACGAGATCACGCTCGATGGAGCCGACGACCGGATCGAGTTCAACGGCGGAACGGCTTCCTTCAACGAGCTCGATAACTCGGCGGGCGGGACGATCGTTTCCAATAGCACCGCCGCCATCGTGACGATCAACACGGGGTTCTTCACCGACCGGGTCAATGCCGGGACGCGTCAGTTCGCGGCACGCCTCACCGGGTCGGGGGGCTACGTGAAGCGGGGGGCCGGCACGATCGAGTTCACGCAATCGTCGCAAAGCACGTTCACCGGCGAGACGCGGATCTTGGAGGGGACACTCGACCTGACGGGCCAGTCGGGCTTGCCGGTCGCCCCGATCTTCATCGCCGGTGGGGCCACCTTGCGGGTCGCTGATGCCGCCGGTGGTGACGATGTCGGAACGCTCAGCGGAGCGGGGACGATCGAGACCGGCCTCGGGGCCTCGATCTCCGCCGGAGGGACAAGCGGAACGGCCCTCTTCGCGGGGTCGATCAACGGAACCGGCGGCCTCATCAAGCGGCGGGCCGGAACCCAGGTGCTGGCGGGAGCGAGCACCTACACGGGAACCACGGCACTCTTCCCCGACGGCGGGACCCTGCGGCTCGACCCGGGGGGCTCGATTGTTGGCACCAGCGGCGTGACCTACAGCGGCAACACCACGCTCGAGATTAACGGTGGCACGCTCGACACGCCCGGCAATGTGGAAACCCTTGCCAACTCGGCAGAGCTGGTCATCCGGAGCGGTTTGCTCAAGGCGAACGCCATCGATCGGACGGTCAACTCACAGTATCTCAGCGACGTGACCTGGACCGGCGGCACGGTCCACCTGCTGTCGCCGATTACGATCACCAACGGGCTGACCGCGGTGAATCGCCCCTTCCCGGGCACGCTGGCACTCGACGACGATATGACGTTGATCAACGAGGGGGTGGTGACCGTAGCTGGCAACGGAGCCCTGTTGCTCGATGGCGGCACGGTCGAAGCCGAGGACGTGGTGCTCAGCAGCAACGGTCGAGTCGAGTTCAATAGCGGCACCATGCGGCTTGGTAGCGACCAGACACTGAACGCCGCCCGCTTGCAGCAACTCGATATCACGACTCCGCTGTTGGCCAACCGCACGCTGGTCATCGACGGGTCGGCCACGGTCGAGGCCCCGCTGGTGCTCGCCGGCGGAACGCTGTCGGCGAGCCAAGTCGTGAACCCCGGGGAACTGATCCTCGCGGGCGGCACGCTCGAAGTGACCGGCGGCGACCTGGCGATCGCGGCCGGCGAGGTCGTGGACGCCACGAGCGGCATGACGATCGACGTCACGGCCGGGGCGCTGATCAACGACGGCGAGCTGAACGCGATCAACGCGGACCTGAGCTTCTCCGCCGGCATCGTGAACAACGGCCAACTCAACCTGATCAATAGCACGGTCGATGGCGATCTGGTGAACGGCACGACCGGCAGCGCGACGTTGCTGGGCTCGAACACATTCGGCGACGATCTGGACCTCTCGGCCACGTCGAGCCTGATCCTGGGGATCGATAGCGCGATCGATTTCGAGCAAGTCGTCGTCGGTGGCGACGCGGCGGTCGATGGCGTCTTGAACGTCTCGCTCGGCGACGGCTTCACGCCGGCCGCGGGGCAGCAGTTCGCCCTGCTGACCGCGGCGAGCGTCGTGGACGAGGGGCTCACGCTGGTCGGGGCGGCCGCCGGGCAGTTCGACCTGTTGGTGACCGGCTCGAGCGTCGTGCTGCAAGCGACCGGCGGCCTGGCGGGCGACTACAACGCGGACGGGGTCGTGAACGCGGCCGATTACACCGTCTGGCGTGATGGCCTCGGCACCACCTTCTCGCAAGCCGACTACGGCGTGTGGGCGGCGAACTACGGGGCGACGCTCCCCGTGAATGCGAACGCGGTGCCCGAGCCGAGCACCGCGTTGCTGATCGCCTTGGCCGGTGCCGCCGGGCTGGGTCGCCGTGGTTGGAGGTCTTAAGACCCCATCGACCGGGCGAGCGTCAGCAAGCCGACTTCGGGCGGGCAGTTGTAGCGCAGCGGGAAGAGGGAGCCGGTGCCGCGGCCGGCGTGCATGACCGAGCGGCCCTGGCGGAACGTGCCCGCGGCGTAGCGTGTGCCGTGCGTGCTGGGGCAGAGCAGGGGGCCGAGCAGCGGGAAGCAGACCTGCCCGCCGTGGCAGTGGCCGGCTAGCGTGAGGTCGATCCCTTGCCGACGGGCCCAGCCGAAGCGGTCGGGCGTGTGGGCGAGGCAGATTGTGAACGGCTCATCGCCGGTGAGTGGCGGGGCCGCGTCGAACCAAGGTCGCTCATCGCCGGCGAGGGCGAACGCGAAGCCGTTGTGCTCGACCGCCAGCGTCTGGCCGCTGGCATCGACCAAGCCGGCCTCGGCGAGGCGGCGGCGGGTCTCGGTCGCGTCGATCTTGGCATCGTGGTTGCCGAGGACGAAGTAGGTGCCCAACGTCGACCGGAGCGTGCCGAGCGTCGCATCGATCCATTCGAGCTGCGGCGTGTGCTCGATGATATCGCCGGTGACGCACACCAGATCGGGCCGCCAAGCGTTGACCGCTTCGGTGATCGCCTCGAAGTAATCGATCGTCAGCCGCCCCGACATATGGAGGTCGGTCAGGTGGGCGATCCGCAGGCCTTCGAGTTCGGGCGGCAGCCGGTCGAGGGGGACCGTACGCTGTTCCAGCTCGACCCGGAGGAGTTGGTTGCCCGGCAGCATGGCGAGCCGATGGAGCCGCGCGGAGCGCGTGGCCCGTTCGCCGAGGCTCGCCCGCAGGTCGAGCGTGCTCGACTCGGTGAGTTGACACCGGCGGTCGCGGTGCGGGTCGAAGACCAACCACAGCCGGCCCAGCATGAGCAGGGCGAACGCGGCGAGGCTGAAACAGGCGTAGCCCCGCAGCCAGGCCGGCTCGTAGCCGCTGGCCAGCAACGCCGCGGCAAGGGTGGGGATGCCGGCCACCGCCACGCCGCAAGCACGCGTGACGTTGTCGATCAGGCGGCGGTTCCAGCCGAGCCCGTGCAGCCGGTTGACGATCTCGACCCAGAGGAACCCGTGGCCGACGAGGGCGAGCATCCAGAACGCGATCGCCATGCGTCTTGCTTGGGTGGGCCGATGGTGGAGCGAAACGCCTCGGCGAATCCGGAGGCGGGGAAGAAACGGCCGTCGGGTCGGCCCTACGCACTCGGGGGCCGCTCCGAGGCGACTTGCTCGACGGTCTCGAGCAATTGATCAAGGCGGAACGGCTTGAACAGCACCGCCTTGAGGCCGGCCTGGCGCGCCTTCACGATCGTGTGCCCCGGGTCATAGCCGAAGCCTGTCATCAAGATCAGCGGCGGCGTGCCGACGTGCTCGGCCAGTTTGACGAGCACCTCGTAGCCGGTCATATCGGGCAGCGTGATATCGGCGAGGATCACATCGTACGCCGTCGTGGCGCTCTTGCCGCTCGCGGCGTGGCGGGCCATCGAGACGGCTTCTTTGCCATCGTGGGCCGATTCGACGGTGCAGCCGTAGCGTTCGAGCAGGTCGTGCGCGGCGCTGCGGACGGTCTCGTCGGCGTCGGCAACGAGGATCCGCTTGCCGATCAGGAGCGGGCGGTGCTCAACCCGCACGCACGCCGGGCGGGCTTCGCTGGGGGCCATCGATTGGCCGACTTGCTGGATGACCTTCTTGATATCGCGGGCGTTGCGGAGGATGTGCTGGAGCCGCTCGGTGACCTCCGCCTCGCCCCCCTGGTAGCCCTCGATCAGGTTGACGGCGTCGTTGAGGATGTCGTCGACCGGCATCGCCACGGCGGAGTGGATCTTCTCGATGCTCGCGACGGCCGTCGTCGCCTTCTCCGCGGCGAGCAACTGCATCGTGTTGAGCGCCACCGCGACATCACGGGTGAAGATCTCCAAGAACTGGCGATCGCTCTCGGTGAACGCGCTGGAATCGGGCGATTCGACGTTAAACGTGCCGATCACCCGGTCCTGCAGCAGCAGCGGCACCGTGATCGAGCTGCGGGCGTCTTGGGCGCCCTCGATGTAGAGAGGGTCCTCGCTGGTGTCTTCGCAGAGGTAGCTCTTTCCGGTCGCCGCGACGTATCCCGTGACACCGTTGCCGGTCGCCTCGCAACGCAAAGGACGTTGTTCGGCTTCGGGCTTGATACCGAGTGCGAGGAGCGGGATCAGCTCGCCGGTCTCTTCGTCGAGCGTGCGGACTTCGACGACGTCGTAATGCAGGACGTCCTGCGTGCAGTGGAGGATGTTGGCTTTGAGCAGCTCGATCCGCTCTTCGACCTCCATCTCCGCGACGTCTTCGGGCGTGAGATCGGCCAGCTCGATGCCGGCTTGGTGGATCGCGTTGAGTTTCTGTTGCTCGAGGTGCTCGGTCGTGACGTCGCGGATCGTCACGATCAGGTGCTCGGCGGTCTCGCCCTCGAAGTGCTCGACCGGGGCGGCGTTGACTCGGTAATGGGTCGAGTCGTCGCAACGCAGCGTCGAAGACGTCGCCGTGCTGAGCGAGAAGGCGGCGTCGAACGGCTTGAACTCGGGCCCAAGGATCTCTGGCGCGCCGAGCACGTTGTAGAAGACCTCACCGACCACCTTCTCACGGCCGGTCCACTCTTTCAGCCGGCCATTGCTCCAGACGATGCGGTTTTCCCGGTCTAGCATCACGACGCCGTCCGGCATGCCGCGGAGGACCTGGACGTTGTGGATCAATTGCGACGCGTCGGAGCCGGGGCCGAAGAGGTCCGCGTCCGCATAGACGCCGCGGTACTCGCCGGTCGCCAAGCGGCTGACCGCTCGGGCGAGCGAGCGGACGGGCGTGACCTCGAACTCCGCCCCGAGCCGGGCGGCAAGCTGGTCGGCGGCATCCCGCTCGCCACAGAGGCAGAGCACTTTTTGAAGCGCCGCGTCCTGGACAGGCGGGGCCGAGGCGCCCTGCGGGGCGTCGGTCGCGTGGGGAGACGTTCCGCTCTGGTCGGAAGCGGTCTCGACGCGGGTGGTCGTGCCAGGGTTGGACACGCTAGAGCGTCCGTTCGCGGAATGGGGGAGGGTTTGGCGGTCGGCTGGGCAGTAATAAATCAGCGTTTCTGGCCGAATTATTACACCCGAGTGCATTGACCTCCGGCGGGGTGACAGTGCGTTGGCAGCCGCTGCCGACGCCGTGCCGTCATTTGGAGTATACGGACCCCACCGGAGCGTAACAACACAATGGTTCTGAGGTTACTACGATCGTTCGGCCCGATTGGGTTGCCGGGTCCAGGCGGCCTGACCGATTAGGCTGAGTTGGCGGGCACCCGACGTGGGGGGCTGCCGGTGGTATCGGATAGACGAATCGCCCGCCGTTGCGGCTGACGCGGGCGGCCCGACCGCTTAAGCTACAGGGCTCGCGTCCCAACCCGAGGGGACGCACCCGCCCTCGCCGGCAGCCCGCCGGGCCTGCCCCCGCCGCCTTTCGCGTCCCGCTTCTATGCCTACCGATACCTCTGCGCCCGCTGCCACCGGCATCCGCAACGTGGCGATCATCGCCCACGTTGACCATGGCAAGACGACCCTGGTCGATCAATTGCTCTACCAATCGGGCCGCTACCGCGCCGCCGAGCTCGACAAGCTGGCCGGCGGGCAGCACGGGTTGGTCTTCGATTCGAACGATCTGGAACGCGAGCGCGGCATCACGATCTTCAGCAAGAACTGCGCAATCGAGTACGAATCGCTCGCCGGCGAGCGGCTGCGGATCAACCTGGTCGATACGCCGGGTCACGCCGACTTCGGCGGCGAGGTCGAGCGTGTCCTCACGCTGGCCGACGGCGCCGTGCTACTCGTCGATGCGTTTGAGGGGCCGATGCCGCAGACGCGGTTCGTCTTGCAGAAGGCGCTCGCCCAGGGCCTGCGGCCGATTGTCGTGATCAATAAGATCGACAAGCCCGACGCCCGACCGGATGAAGTTGTCACCGAGGTGTTCGACCTGCTGGTCGAGCTCGGCGCGGAAGACGACGTGCTCGACTTCCCGATCGTCTACGCGAGCGGCAAGAACGGCTTCGCCGCCATGTCGCCCGACGAACGCCCCGGCGATATGCGGGCGTTGTTGGAGCAGATCGTCGAGCACGTGCCGCCGCCGCGTGGCAACCCGGAGTCGCCGCTCCAGATGCTCGTGACCACGATCGAGTACTCCGAGTTCGTGGGCCGCATCGCCGTGGGCCGGATCACCGGCGGCAAGATCGAAGACCGCCAGCGTGTCGCCGTGATCGACCGCGACGGCAACGTCACGCAGCAACAGATCGCCCAGCTCTTCCACTTCGAGGGGCTCGGCAAGCAAGAGGTCAAAGAGGTCGGCTGCGGCGACTTGTGCGCGATCGTCGGGCTCGACCCGATCGGCATCGGTTACACGGTGGCCGCGGTGGAGAACCCCGTCGCGGCGGCGGCGGTCGATATCGATGAGCCGACGCTCAACATGACGTTCCGCGTGAACGACGGCCCGCTCGCCGGGCTCGAAGGCGATCACGTCACGAGCCGCAAGATCGGCGAACGGCTCGAACGCGAGCTCCGCAGCGATGTGGCCCTCCGCGTCGCGCCCGGCGACACGATGGAGCAGTACAAGGTCGCCGGCCGCGGGCTGATGCACCTCGGCATCCTGATCGAGAACTTCCGCCGCGAGGGCTTCGAGCTCTGCGTAGGCAAGCCGCAGGTCGTGACCAAGATCGAGGACGGCAAGAAGCTGGAGCCGGTCGAGCTGCTCGTCATCGACGTGCCCGAGGAGCAGCAGAACGCCGTCATGTCGCTGGTCGGCGACCGGCGTGCGCAGCTCATCAAGATGGGCAAGAAGACAAGCGTCGGCGGCTTTGTCCACCTGGAGTTCTCGATCCCGGCCCGCAGCTTGATCGGTCTGCGGACACGGTTGCTGGCCGCCACGCAGGGCAACGCGGTGGTGCACCACACGGTGCTCGGGTTCGAGCCGCCCCGCGGCGAGGTGAAGCTGCGTCCCAACGGCGTGCTGATCGCCAACGAGCCGGGCAAGGCGACCGCCTTCGCGATGGATGCGTTGGACGACCGCGGCATCTTCTTCATCAAGCCGGGCGACACGGTCTACGAGGGCCAGGTGGTCGGCGAGAACTGCAAGGCGGGCGACCTGATCGTCAACGTCGTGAAGGGGAAGAAGCTCACCAACATGCGAGCCGCCGGCAAGGACGACAACTCGCAGGTCCGCCCGCCACGCGACATGTCGCTCGAAGCGTGCCTCGAATACATTGACGACGACGAGCTGGTGGAGATCACCCCGGCCGGCATCCGGATGCGCAAGGTCCTGCTAAAAGAAGCCGACCGCCGCCGCCAAAACCGCCAAGCCGCGAACAAGGCCTGACTGAGAGCGAGGCGAGCGGTTCGGCACGCCACGATCGGGATTGAAACGCTATTCAAGAACGCCCCGCGTCTTTCCTGGCTTGCCAGGGATCCTCTAGTTACCTTTGGGGGACGTTGCAGCAGGAGCTCGGCACGGGCGGTGCCGATCCCGATGCGGTTTCAAGCCCGGCGTGGCTTCTTTTCGATGGGTGGTGCTACATGAGTCGGTTGGTGTCGTGTGCTGCATTCGCGGCGGTTGCCTTCGCATCCGGATTGGAGGGGATCGCCCTCGCCGACGGCTTGCCGCCGCGGCGATTGGTTCCGCCCGGCTTGGAGACCTTCGATCGCTTCGGTGTCTCGGCGGCGATCAGTGGAGATATCGTTCTGGCCGGCGCGCACAATTACGAGTTGGACGGTGCCGCGTTTCGATACGATCTCGGCTCGGACGATCAGCCATCGATCCTTGAACCGTTTGGGTTGGATCGGAGCAAGTTCTTCGGCTATTCCCTGGGGCTGAGCGGCGACACGGCAATCATCGGAGAGTGGTTTGCGTTCGGCACCGCGTTACTCTTCGACGCTCGCTCCGGGACGGGACTGCACCAGCTGTTCGCTGAGGACGAAGACTTCAATGATCGATTCGGCGAGGCGGTCGCGATCAGCGGTCAGACCGCGATCGTTGGCGCCGCGAAGAACAGCGACTCGGGATTTGAGTCCGGTTCTGCGTACCTTTTCGATGTGGCGACGGGTCAGCAAACGTTCAAGCTCCTCGCTAACGACGACACTCCGCGAGACAACTTCGGCGTTTCGGTGGCGATCCACGATGAAGTTGCCTTGGTCGGTTCTTGGCGAGATAGCCATTCGGGTGTGCGGATCGCTGGCTCCGCTTATCTCTTCGACGTTGAGACCGGCAGGCAGAGGTTCAAGCTTGTCGCAGAAGACGCGGACGAGGACGACGAGTTCGGCATCTCGGTTGCTATCAACGACGACTACGCCGTGATCGGGGCACGCGACGAGGGGCTCGGCGGCGCGGCCTATGTGTTCGATCCGACTACCGGCGAGCAAATGATGAAGCTTGTTGCGGACGATGTGGCCGAGGAAGACCGTTTCGGCCACTCGGTCGCCATCAGCGGAGACCTCGCGTTAATCGGTTCGCCGTCGAGCGACACCCGCGGCGAAGACTCCGGGGCGGCCTACCTGTTCGATCTCCGCACGGGGCAGCAGTTGCTGCGTCTCACGGCGTTCGACGGAGCCGCGGGAGACGAGTTTGGTCAGTCGGTAGCCATCGAAGGCACAACCGCCGTGGTCGGTGCTTGGCGCGTCGATGGGGCCTTTGAAGACACGGGCGCGGTCTATTTTTTCCGCGTTCCCGAACCTTCGTCGCTGTTTTGTGTGGCCTGTCTGGTTGTTGCCGCCGCGACCAGCCGGGGCGGTTGTCGATGAGCCGGGGTGCGACCTTGCGCGTTGGGGTCGAGTGGTTGGATGCCATGCCTCGGCGGTTCAATCGTTACTACCCAACCCACTCCTGGCTTTCCACATCCGGCGTGGCATTTCGTGAGCTAGCCTTTCGCGGAAGCGCTGCGGCCATGGGGTGCCGTGCGCCGGAAGAATCGTTTACCGGATTGGCTCTCATGTCCCGCGACTGCTTTCAAGGCTCTCACCCGAGTGCGTGCGGCTCACGCCGTGGTATCTCGAAAATCGAACTGCTCGGCTGCCTGATCGCCGTTGGCGGTGGGGTATGGATCGGCGCCCAGTATGTCGGTCTCAACTTGCAGGGGGCCGCTTACCAAGCCCTCGACGAGGCCGAACTGCTCACGCAGATCCCCGAGGAGTGGCGGCCGGAGAATCCGGATTGCCCCGACGGCGATTGCCCGAGCCCGGAAGACGTGCGTCTCGAGCGGCAGGCCTTGCTGGTCGGCGAGCTCCACGAGCTCCGCCACGAGGTCGCGCTACTGACCGGCGACGCCGCCGACGGCTCCGACGAGGCCGCCACGCTCTCCGAGGAAGACCGCCGGGTGCGCGACAGCTCGCAGGCCTACTGGGCCGCGTTGTCGAGCGTCATCGGCCAAGTCACCAAGATCCAATCCCGCGTGTCGCCTTACCTCGGCTCGGAGCAACACGCCCGGGCGCTGTCGGCCCGCCGGCGGGCCTTGGAGTATGGCCGCAGCGCAGTCGAACTGCTGGACACCGAGGGCGTCGATTCGGAGGCCGTGGCCACCGGGTGGCGGGTCGCAGAGTGGTTTGGCCAAGGGGCTGAAACGCTCCAGGCGGCCCTCGAGATCCGCAGCCATCAGGCGATCGAAGGCCGATCGGTCTCGGGATCGGACGTTTGGGCCAATATCGAGGCCGATCTGGCCAAGCGGACCGACCTGGTCCGGCGGAAGTCTCGTGAGACGGCCGCTTACCTCTCGGGCCGCTATTTCGTGGAGTTCCCGCCCCTGGAGCTCTGAGCCCGCGACGGCCCTGCCACGCTCGGCGGCCCCCCGCGGAGTGGTTTGTTGCTGGCTCGATCCGGCCCAGCTAGGATGAACGGTTCGGCGAAGGCCCCTCGAACGGCCCGATCCGCACGGCGGCCGCGTCTTGTTTATCGACCCAAAAAAACAGCTACGGAACCGATGAAGAACCTCGCCTACCGTTGCCTCGCCTCGTGCTTGGCCCTGCTCCTCGCCGTGAACACCCCGGTCTTCGGACGCTGGGCCACCTCTTGCTGGTCGTCGGGTGGCATGGGCATGGCGGCTTGTCAGCCGGTCGATTGCCTGATGCCGTGCCCGCCCGCTCCGGCGTGTTGTGATCCGTGCGGTGTGGTGGTTGAGTCGTCGCCGTGCGGCTGCGAGTCGGCCACTCCGATGGTGACCGAAACGCCGGCGAGCGATTGCGGTTGCGAGGGATCGGCCACGGTGGTCCACGAAGATGTCTACGCCCCGGTGATGCCGCAACATGACCATCACGGTCATGAGCACCACGCGACCCAAGAGCCGACCGTCGCCGCTCCGCCGGTACCGACGCCTGCCTACGAGCCGGCCCCGTCGGCATTCGGCAATGGCTTCCGCAGCGATCAGCCGAAGCCCGAAGTTGTCGAGGCTGACGCGCCGAGCGACGACTGGGACGCCGGCTTCGAGGAGCCCGTCGCTCCCGCTGAAGAGCCGGCCGAAGTCCCCGCCGCCGCGGACATGCCGATGTTCGATGAGCCGGCCGAGGAACCCGCCGATGACTTGTTCGGCGACACGCCGATCGATGAGCCCACTCAAGAAGAAATGCCGGCCGATGACCTCTTCGGCGCTCCCGCCGACGAGCCGGTCGCCGAATCCCTCGATCCCCCGCCCGCCGATGATTTGTTCGGTGGTGAGCCGATGGAGGCCCCTGCCGAGGAAACCCCGGCGGACGACCTCTTCGGAGGGCCGGCCGATGAGCCAGCCGCAGCCGATGACGACCTGTTCGGCGGAGCGGATGAAGAACCCGCCGCCGAAGACGATCTGTTTGGTGGCGCCGCCGACGAGCCCGCCGATGCCGGCGATGACCTGTTTGGCGAACCGGCCGACGCCCCGATGGAAGAAGAACCAGCCGCTCCCGCCGACGATCTGTTCGGTGGCGAGGACAACTTCGAGCCGGCCAGCGAGCCCGCCGATGACCTCTTCGACGCCCCGACGGAAGAGGCACCGGCCGACGACCTCTTCGGCGAAGAACCTGCCGCTGAGGCACCCGCCGCCGAGGACGACCTGTTCGGCGTGGAAGAGGCCGCGGAAGAACCCGCCGATGCCGCCGATGACTTGTTCGGTGGCGAAGAAGACTCGGCCGACGACCTGTTCGGCGAGCCAGAAGAGGCCCCCGCCGAGGATGCTGCCGAAGACGACCTGTTCGGCGGTTTCGGAGCGATCCTCAGCGAGCCGGGCGGCGTTGAGAGCGCCCGCGATCGGACTTGGATCGACAACACGGGCCGTCACTCGACCGTGGGTCGGCTGATCGCCATCGACGGTGGCGCGGTCCGCCTCGCGAAGCGTGACGGCGGCGTGGCAAGCGTGCCGCTCGGCCGCCTGAGCCAAGCGGACCTGGAGTTCGTCAGCCGCCAAGCAATCGCGATGACCGAGGCCCGCGAGTGGGCGATCGCCCACGGCAAGCCGGCCGACAAGGACGCCCCGAAGCAGGCCCGCTCGCAGGAGAAGATGCCCCTGCGGACGGCTCAGCTCTGAGACGATCGGTGTCGCAAGGCGTTGTAGGGTGGTGCCGTAGGCCCACCGCTTCGTTGTCGGCCAGTGTGATGCGGCGTTGTGCTGCCGCTTCGCTTTAGCACACCCTACGCCAGTCGCTCGATCACTCGATCGGCCGCTTGTTGGCCGGAGTGGATGCACTGTGGCACGCCGACGCCGCGGTAGGCGGCACCGGCGAGCTCGACCCCGATCTCCGCAGCGCGTTGCTCGATCGCTTCGACGAGGTCCAAGTGCCCAACATGGTACTGCGGCATCCGCTGTGGCCAGCGGGCGACGCGGGCGAAGTCGAGCTCGCCAGAGAGACCGACCAAGTCAGCCATCTCTTCGCGGGCGATCTGGATGAGCCGGTCGTCGTCGAGCTCGCCGAGCTCCGGCTGCAACGCCCCGCCGACGAAGACGCGGATCAGCAAGTGGTCGTCCGGGGCGCGGCCCGGGAACTTGTAGCTGGAGAAGCTCGCCGCTATGAGCCGGCGGCCCTCGACCGCCGGAACGACGAAGCCGAACCCACTCACCGGCCGGGCGACCTGCGAGGCCTTCACGCCGAAGCAGACGACCGAACAGCCGGCGTACTCGATCTGGCCGAGCTTGTCGGAGAGCGTCGAATCGACCGGGGCGAGCACCTCGGCGGCGTGGCGGGACGGGAGGGTAACGATCAACTCGTCAAAGGCTGCCTCGCAACTATTAGTCGCGGGGGTCAGTCGCCACTGGCCGGCTTCGGTCCGTTCGACGCGGTCGATCCTTGTACCCGTGTGCAACCGATCGGCGGGCAGGCAGCCGGCGGTCGCTTCGACGAGTTGCTGCATGCCGAGCCGCGGGGCGACAAAGAGGCCGTACCGCGCGCCGCTCTCGGATTGCTCGCCGGTCGGTTGGCTCCGTTTGGCGAGGGCGGCGCGGGTCAGGCTGCCGTGCTCTTGCTCCTGCCGCACGAACTGCGCCATGGTCGCCTTCATGCTGAGCCGCTCCGGGTCGGCCGTGTAGATGCCCGCAACCAGCGGTTGCACGAGCCGCTCAAAGGCTTCACGCCCGAGCCGGCGGCGGACGAACGACGCGACGCTCTCGTCGGCATCGTCACGGCGTGTGGGAATGAGTGCCTCGGCCGCGAGGCGTGCCTTGCCCGCGGCGCTCAAGATCGGCGAGGCGAGCACCGGCCACGCCTTCTGCGGCGACATGAGCACGAAGCCCTCCGGCACGCGGCGGATCTTCCCGCGAGTGACCACCAGCGCCCGGCGGCGGGCCGGGTCGGTTGCCAAGAGCTCGTCTTCGAGGCCGACCCGCTTGCACAGGTCGGTCGCCCACGGGTCGCGGGTGATGAAGTTGTCCGCGGAGAGTTCCAGGCGGTAGCCATCGATCTCGACCGTCTCGAGCACGCCGCCCAAGCGAGGCGAGGCCTCGAACAGGTGCCAATCGATCTCCGCCGGCGCATCGTGCAACCGCAACGCGGCGGCGAGGCCGGTGATGCCGCCGCCGAGGATGGCGACGCGGCGGGGCGAGGGGTCTGATATGGTCATGGCGGTCATCTAACCGACACGTTACCAAGCCCCACCACGCGGAGCCCAGGCCCAGGCGCCATCGGGCCGGCCGCCGAAACGCCACTCGAGGCCGAGCGACAGCGTGAAGTTATTCAGCGAGTCGGTCTCGTTCTGGCCGAAGGCGATGTTGTCGGCCAGTTCCAGACGCCACGACAAGTGCCGGCGGAGTTGGTACTTCATGCCGACCGCGATCGGGATCGTCAGGAGGTTCGCTTGTTGCTGGCGGCCGAGGTCGTTCGTGTACTCGATATCCGTCAGGCCAAACCCAATCCGATAGTACGGCCGCATCCGCGAGTCGCCCCACGGGTAGTACAGCAGACTCAGTTCGCCGACGAACAAGTTGCTATTGGTGTTCGCGGCCGTTTGCAGCGTGTTGACCATCTCCGGCGAGGCCCAGCCGATGCGGACCTGCGAACCCCAGTAGTGGTCCCAGTCCCAGCCAAGGCCGACGGCCGTGAAGAAGCTGTTCGCACTCCGCACATTCGGCGCGGGCCGATCGCCCATCAGCAACGCCCCGGTGTCGAGCGACAGGGCGTAGGGGCGGTTGAGCCAACTGGTGCCCCGCAGCGGTTGGCCGGGGCCCATCGCGCGGCCGTGGGTCGAGCTATGCCGCAGGTCGAACTGCCTCAGCAGCCAGGGGCGGGGCGACGGGCCGGTCTGCCACGGGCCGCTGCCGCCCGGCGGGTCGAGCCCCACGGGGGTGAAGCCCTCGTGCCCGGGCGGGGCGAACGGGGCCGCGTCGATCGCACAGGTGTCGCAAGCTTCGGTCGGCGGGGCGGAGAAGATCGGCCCGCTGCCGCCGGGGACCGCCCGGAGCCTGCCGGACGGTTGCTGAGCCGCCGACGGCGCACCGAGTCCCCAGCAAGCAGCGAGTGCTAGCAGGGCGAGGCATCGCAATGATCGGCTGGCTCCATCCATAGGCGGGCGGAGCGTAGGAGCCCACGCCGATCCGAGCAAGGCCGACAGGAGGTGCTATCGCTCAGGTCGAGCAGCCGCGTGCGTGAGGCTACTGACGGGATCGTGAGGCTCTTGAACCGTGAGCGATCCGAAGGGGCTGACTTCTAAGCACTCGGCGGTATGTGGAGTCGAATGATGAGGTCTAGTGCTATCGACTGTCGTTTGCCGAGTTGTTGGCTGGCAACGCGTGGCCCAAACCAAGAATATGCGGTCGCGCGTCGTAGCGCTGGGTAAAGTGTTTCGACTTCCTGACTCCTTCGATACCACGGTGGCTCTAATGGATCGTGGGCGCAGCGGCATCAGCCTGTTCTGAGTGCGAAGCTCGTCGCCTCCGACTTGATCCAATCGACGAGCTTGTCGTCGATATAGAATTGCACGTCACTCACTCGGCTTAGTGTGCCTTGATAGGTTTCGCCGATTACATACCATCGCTTCGGCTCTAAAGTTAGATCGGAGTAGGGGATCAGCAGGGGGGGATGAAAGGCTGAAAAGGGAGGCATCAGCTTCAGGAGGATTCCCTCGGGCGTTACGGCTACCGTTGTGATTCCCTTATAGGAGTTCCAGCCGATGTCGCCACCAACAAGGATGAGGGTTTGCATTCTAGACTCGGCTTGGCTCGGCAAGTCCCCAGTCACGCGGTACTCACGTGCAAGGCGACGCCACCGCCTCGAGTTTGCCTTCCACATCCCGAGAGCCAAGGCGACTGGGATACAGCTTCCGAGCATTGGGAGGAACCATTGTTCGATCATGATTGACCTCTCTTCGCGTTGTCTTGTTCTTGGCGTTGAAGCCTCTGGGCGATGCGCCGTTGGATTCGTTCAATGCTGCTTGCCGACTGATTTGGGAAGAAGGGGAGGTCGTCAATCGCTACCCCCATTCGAGCTAACGCGACACGCCAATCGTCGGCGTCGCCGGCGTTAGCTAGGATGGGCGAGGGGCGTTGCAGGAAGAGCTCTATGATCCGCGCCGACGAGGCCGCGCCGCCGGGCCCAAGGCGAACTAATCCCGAGCGAATGGACGTGATCAAGGAGCGGCGTTCACTCCAACTGGGCAGCCGGATCGCCGTTTCGAGTGCGGCCTCTAGCACTGGCACGGCCCGATTCGGTCCCAGGTCGGCAACCCTGGCGATAAAAGGAGCCGCCTCCGCGTAAATCGCGGGATTCTCCCAGATCGCGAGGTGGGCGGCGGTTGGTTCGGCGAACGTGCCTTTCGGCAAGCTTGCGAGCCGCTCCGCCAGCCAGTAACGCAAGCGAGGCGAGGAGTGATTCATCATAATCCGCTTGGCGAAGGCGTCGCGGATCGTCAACGGCGTATTGTTCTTGGAATAGACATTTATCAGTTCCTCTTCGAGGCCACGCACCCGTTTGTCTGAAACGATCTGAGCGATCAACGCATGGTCTTTCTCCTTCGCGTTGAAGTGGAAGAGTCCCAGGTAACGCCGCGCTAAGTCGAGCCTGACAGCCTTAGCGGATGGGTCCTCGATTGCTTCTTCGACGTGCTTTCGGAGCACGTCGATCGCCCCTGAGTCCAGTCGCGGAAGGGAGAGCTTTAGGGCGGTAAGCAAGGTTGGCTCAAGCCGAAGCGATAGGTCCCCCGAACGGAGCCGTTCTCTCCCGACATGGAACGAGGGGTTACTGATCGTGCCCGCTCCCCACTGCACGTTAAATCCGAGGTAGAAGATCCGAGCAGGCACCGCGCTCTCGACGTAACTTCTCCGGAAGCGGATTGCTCCCATCGAATCGCTAACCGTAACGCGGCGGACGGCCGTTGTGCGATCTTTGGGTGGGCTCTCGAACCGGATCACCCAGTCGGCCTCCTCAGCAGCGATTGGTTCCGCCTTGCGCAGTCGCTTGCTACCGCTTAGCCGCATCGCCCAATCCGCCTCGGCAGCCATCGAAGCGTTGAGAAAGTCTCGTCCGCGGTGCCTCCGCACCAGGGCCGGATGTTCGCGGACAAGACGCCCTGGATTAGTCGGAAAGAGGCCGGGATCGCGATTCGCACCGCCCGCTTCCAGCGCATAGGCGGCCACGCTTTCGTCTCCCAGTCGATTGTCGCTGCCGGAGGTGACAAGGGTCATGCTCCGAACGCCTGGTGAGTCGAGCAACGTGATGCAAAGGTAGTCGCATACCGGCTCGCCACCGCGGTGAGGCATCTCGACACGAACGTGACCGTTGATCTCGATCGGATCCCCGGCCTGAATGTCGGGCAGCAACTGGGACTCATACGCTGCGATGGCGTTGTGACGCCCCGGCTGCACTACAATCCACCCCAGAAATAACGCAACGCAGAACGCAGCCGGCAGAGAAGCCGTGACGGAACCCGCAGGTGACAACTGGCGAACCACCGCCACCATGGCGAGATAGACAAACGTCGTGGGCGCAGCGGTCAGAACGAGCCCGGGCACAATCAGGGCCAAGTAGCCCCAGATAACCATCTCTGGGGCGGCCAGTGCCACGGCGGCCAAAATGCCGGTGATCGTAAGGGCGTACTTCATCTGCGATCCTCCGAAGTCGAGGCCATCGAGCACCCGAATTGATGGCATTGCCGGTTCGATCGCTCTAATCCGGCGTCGTCGCGATGAGACACGACAGCCGCTGCTATGAAAGCTAGCTCAGCGCCGGAGGATCGCGGCGCTAGTCGCAAATAAATCAGCGAGGTCTGCCAACCGACCCATGTGGTATCGGCATTGCATGCCTAGTGAATGCCCCGAGTCGTTCGTCGGAACAAGCCGCCAGACGCAAACTCAGTAGACGACCCGTTTAGCGGAATCGCCCCAGTTTCGCCTCTCGCATTCAGCGATACGCGACGTGTTGCAACCCCTTCAAAAGCCTCAGCGCGCCGCGGTGCGGGCGTTGGGCTCGGCGGTGGTGGCGGCTCCCTCGTCGGCGGCGGTGGCCGTTGTGGCTTTTACCGTCGCGTAGGCGGTCGCGGTGGCGGTGAAGGTCTCGCCGAGGTCCGTGACGATCGTGATCAGCGTCTTGAGGTGGCGGCCTTCGCCCTTGGACGTGAACCGGAGCGTGACGATCTGCTTGGTGTCGGCCGACTCGCTCGTGTCGAACTCGAAGCAGCCCTCTTCGCACTTCACTTCGGTGATCTTGAACGGCCGCTTGCCACGGACGAGCAGCCGTTTGGTGATCGTCTCGCCCTGCTCGACCTCGCCCAGGACCAGGGTCTCCGGGGCGACCGTGATCTCGGGACGCACGTCCGCGACGACCTCAAGCGGGATCCGCGGGTTGGCGGCGTCGTTCGTGGTGAGCACGAGCTGGGTCTTGAGGAGGCCGGCCGGGGCGGTCTCCTTGAGCTTGACGATCAGGTCGTAGATCACGCGTCCACGCCCGCTCCGCTCGCGTTGCACGAGCTCGGCGGCGAGGTGTTCGTTGGTCGAGAGGACGTCGTCGACGTTCCAGCCGGCGCGGCCGGCGTAGGCGACCGACACGGTCTTCTGGTGGGGCGTCCCTTGATCGACTTGGCCGAAGTCGGCCGAGCCCGGCTCGAAGACCACGTCGCCGCGGATGTTGCCGTGGACGCGGACCTGCACTTGGGCGGGGTACGGCTTGCTGACTTGAACGGTCAGCGTGGCACTGTGCAGGCCGGTGAAGGTACGCGTATTGAACTTGGCAACGACGTAGCCCAACTCGTGGGTCTTGATGACCTGGCCCTCGAGCGAGGCGGTCGTGCAGCCGCAGCTCGAGCGGACGCTGCTGAGGACGACATCCTCCTTGTACAGGTTCTTAACCGGGAACTTGAAGACCGTGTCCGATCCGCGGGCGACCACGCCGAAATCGTGGTCCTTCACGTCGAACATCTTACGCGCCCAGTCCTGAGCCGAAGCCGACCCGGCGAATGCTGTCACGACCAGCACCGCGGCGATCTGGGAGACGGTGGAGCGGGACATCGTGGGCCTCGGTCGATGAAGTCGATTGGCAGGGGCGGAGCGGCCGCGCGCCAGCGAGTTGAATTGATAGTTTCGTGGAAAAGTAGCTTGCGCGGCAATCCGCATCGTGCAGTTCTGGGCAAGTCGCGGACCGGAAAAGCCCGTCGGGGCGGGTTTCCTTACAAGATAGAACGATTGGGAGGGTTGTTGCGCACGGGCGGTTGGCCGCTTATCAGCCAAGGCGTCGGGAGCCACTTTCTGCTAGCAGGGGGTCGTGCGACCGGAGCGGGTGACGCGTATAACCGTCGGTCGTGGCGGAGGGACCGCCGCACCCAACCTTCGCCCAGTGCCCTGCCTTGCCCAAACCGCCTTATCGCCGAGTCGCCGTGGTCGGCGTCGGACTGATCGGCGGGTCGGTCGCGCTGGCCCTTCGAGAGAAGGAAATGGCCCAGAAGGTGGTGGGCGTGGTCAGGACGCCCGAGCGGGTCGAGCAGGTCACGGCGCTGGGGCTCGTCGACGAGGCGACCACCAGCCTCGAAGCCGCGTGTGGCGGGGCCGAGGTGGTTGTCGTGACGACGCCCGTCGGCGGCATCCCGCGGATGGCACTCGAGGCCGCGATGCACGCCGCCCCCGACGCCCTGGTGACCGACGCCGGCAGCACCAAGGCGGACTTGGTCGCGCTCATCGATCAGCACTGGCCGACCGATGGCGATGGCTTGGCGTTTGTCGGGGCTCATCCGTTGGCGGGCGATCACCGGTCCGGCCCCGAGGCGGCTCGGGCCGATCTGTTCGCCGCGGCGACGACCGTGTTGACCCCTTCTGGCAGCACGCCGACCGACGCGATCGGAGTGGCCCGCACTTTCTGGGAAGGCCTGGGCTCGAAGGTGGTCGAGATGACGCCCGAGCGACACGACGAGCTGCTGGCGATGACCAGCCACGTGCCGCACGTGGCGGCGGCGGCGGTCGCCTCGGTCACGCCGGAAGAGGCCCTCGCCCTGGCGGCGACCGGCTGGGCCGATACGACCCGCGTGGCGGCGGGCGGGGCCGCGTTGTGGCGTGACATCCTGCTCGCCAACGCCGGCCCGATCGCCGGCGGGCTGCGTGAACTCACCAAGGAACTAGAAGCCTACGCCGCGGCGCTCGACGCCGGCGATGGCGACACGATCGAGCGGTTGCTCGAACAAGGGAAACGGAGACGCGATGCTTTGGGAAGTTGATGTCCTGCCCGCCGAGGGTCGGCCCGACCGGGCCGCCGAAGAATTGATCGAAGCGGCCGCCCATGCGGGGTTCGATGGGCTGTCCGTGGCGACGGCGCGCGGGTTCTTGATCGAGGGCGATGCGATCGACCAAAAGGCCGCCGCGCAGATCGCCGAGCAACTGCTGACCGACTTGGTCGTGGAGACCCAACGCGTCGATGGCGTCGATGGCGACACGCTGTTGGCCCCGCCGGCGCGGATCGCCGGCGAGGCGAGCCTCGTGCAGGTGTTGCCGAAGGTGGGGGTCACCGACCCGACCGCCCAGAGCGCCGAGCAAGCGATCGACGACCTCGGCTTCCCCGGGGCACGCGTCCGCACGCTGAGGAAGCATTGGATCGCCGGCGACGGGGCCGACCGCTTCTTGTCCGAAGGGCAAAAGCTGCTGGCGAACGACGCCATCGAGCAATTGGTCGTCGGCAAGCTGGGCATCGATCACCTCTCGACTGGCGAGCCGTATCAGTACGAGCTCGTGCATTGGCCGATCGCCGACCTCGACGACGCCGGCCTGATGGCCCTGAGCCAGAAGAACACGCTGTCGTTCCAGCTCGCCGAGCTGCACACGATCCAGAAGTGGTTCGCGGAGCAGGGTCGCGAGCCGACCGATATCGAGCTGGAAACGCTCGCCCAGACCTGGAGCGAGCATTGCAGCCACAAAACGCTCGCCGGCCGCATCGCCTACCGCGACGCCGACGGCGAGCGGCACTATGAGTCGATGCTCAAAGAGACGATCTTCGCCGCCACCAACCAATTGCGCAAGCAGTGGAGCGAGGACCCGGCGAAAGAGGATTGGTGCGTCAGCGTCTTCCGCGACAACGCCGGCATCGTTCGCTTCGACGAGACCGATAACGTCTGCTTCAAGGTCGAGACCCACAACCGCCCCAGCGCCCTCGAACCGTACGGCGGGGCGAACACCGGCCTCGGTGGCGTGATCCGCGACACGCTCGGCACGGGCCTCGGCGCTAGGCCGATCGCGTCGACCGATGTGTTCTGCTTTGCCCCGCCCGAGACCCCGGCCGAGGAGCTACCGCCGGGTGTGCTCGCCCCGCGCCGTGTGATGCACGGCGTCGTCGCTGGCGTGCGGGACTACGGCAATCGGATGGGCATCCCCACGGTTAACGGCGCGGTCTGCTTCGACGAGCGCTACGTCGGCAACCCGTTGGTCTTCTGCGGCAATGTCGGCCTGATCCCGCACGAGATGTCGTTCGGCGAGCCCCAGCCGAACGACTTGGCGGTCGCCATCGGCGGGCGCACGGGCCGCGACGGCATCCACGGCGCGACGTTCAGCAGCGCCGAGCTGACCGACAAGAGCGAATCGCTCTCCGGCGGGGCCGTGCAGATCGGCAACGCGATCGAAGAGAAGAAGGTCGCCGACGTGCTGCTGGCCGCCCGCGATCGCGGCCTTTACACGGCGGTGACGGATTGCGGTGCCGGCGGCTTCTCCAGCGCCATCGGCGAGATGGGCGAGGAGATCGGCGCGGAGGTCTGGCTCGATAAGTGCCCGCTCAAATACGAAGGCCTGTCTTATACCGAGATCTGGATCTCCGAAGCCCAAGAACGGATGGTCGTTTCGGTCCCCGAGTCGAACTGGGAAACGCTCCGCGAGCTGTGTGCTTCCGAAGGTGTCGAGGCGACGGCGATTGGCCGCTTCACGCCGACCGGCGACCTGACCCTCAAGTACGGCGACAACGTCGTCGGCCAGTTGCCGATGACCCTGCTGCACGACGGCCGCCCGCCGGTCGTCCGTGAGGCGACCTACGAAGTTCCCGAAGCGACCGCGATGGAAGCACCGCCCCGCGGGGACTACACGGACGACCTGCTGAAGGTGCTCGGCTCGCTGAATGTGGCCAGCAAGGAATGGGTCATCCGCCAATACGACCACGAGGTGCAGGCGGGCAGCGTCGTGAAGCCGCTGGTCGGCGTCGAAGGCGATGGCCCGGGCGACGCCGCGGTGGTTCGTCCGAAGCTCGCCAGCCAGCGTGGCCTCGTGGTCGGTTGTGGCATCAACCCACGCTACGGCGACTTCGATACGTACCACATGGCCGCCAGCGCGATCGATGAAGCGATCCGCAACTGCGTCGCGGTCGGTGCCGACCCGAGTCGCATCGCGTTGCTCGATAACTTCTGCTGGGGCGATTGCGAGAAGTCGCAGACGCTCGGCTCGCTGGTGCGGGCCGCGATCGCTTGCCAGGACCTGTCGATCGAGTTCGAGGCACCATTCGTCAGCGGCAAGGACAGCCTGAATAATGAGTTCAGCTACGTCGACGCCAAGGGCACGAAGCAGACGATCGCCATCCCGCCGACGCTGCTCATCAGCGCGATGGGCCAGATCGCCGACGCCACGAAGTCGGTCACGATGGACCTCAAGCGGACCGATAGCCTGATCTACGCCGTCGGCGTGACCCACAACGAACTGGGCGGCTCGACGTTCGGCTATGTGAACGAGCTGGCCGGCGGGCAGGTCCCGCGGGTCGATGCCCCGGCGGCCAAGGCGACCTTCGCCGCCATGCACCGAGCGATCAGCGACGGCTGCGTGTTGGCGTGCCACGACCTGAGCGAGGGCGGCCTCGCGGTCACGCTTGCCGAGATGGCCTTCGCCGCCGGCATTGGCATCGACGCCGACGCGGGCGACTCACGCTTGGCGGGCGACTTCGCCAGCGATTACGAGCGACAGATCGCCGCGTTGTTCAGCGAATCGAATACCCGTTTCGTCTGCGAGGTCGCCGAGACCGACGCCGACCGCTTCGCCACCGCCCTCGGCGACACGCCCCACGCGGTGATCGGCCGCACGCACGAGACCGACGGCCTGCGGATCAAGTGGAACGGCGTGCCGGTCATCGGCGCCGACTTGGCGACGCTAAAAGATGCCTGGCAAGCCCCGCTGCGTTGGTAGGAGATGCGGGGATGGCATGCATTCGGGGTCGAGTGCAGTTTGTTCTTGATGGCCGGGCAGAAACGAGCTAACTCCGAAGAGACTAGGGGGATGACAACTTGGTGCTGAAAACAACGCAGCGGAGTCTGTCGATGTCGCGTGGGCAGTTTGAACTCTTAGCTGGCTTGTGCTTTTATCGATTCGCGAATCGCACACAGCATCATCTTCCAAGAGTCTATCCCCCCCTATCTCCAGACTATCCCTTATCTCCCTTTCATAACGCCCACTACGCAACGCTTACCTGTACTAACCCATGGCGACTCCGAAAGTTCTTGTCCTCCGCTCTCCCGGCGCGAACTGCGACGAGGAAACCGCCGAGGCGTTCCGCCGTGCCGGGGCGATCGCGGAGCCGGTGCATATCAACCGCGTGCTCGAAGCGCCCGAGCTGCTCGACGGCTACCAGATCCTCGCCGTGCCGGGCGGGTTCAGCTACGGCGATGATATCTCGGCCGGTCGCGTGCTGGGCAACCAGCTACGCCTGAAACTATCGGACCCACTCAAGCGGTTCCGCGACGACGGCAAGCTCGCGTTGGGCATCTGCAACGGCTTCCAGGTGCTGATGAAGACCGGCCTGCTGGACATCGACGACGCGTCCGGCCCGCTGGCGACGCTCACCTGGAACGACCACGGCCGCTACGAGGCCCGCTGGGTCCACCTGAGCGTTACGCCCGGCGAGTGTGTCTTCTTGAAGGGGATGGAGCAGACCGAGATGCCGATCGCCCACGCCGAGGGCCGCATCGCAGTCCGCGACGACGCGGCGCTAGAGCACCTGGCGTCGAGCGGCCGCATCGTGCTCCGCTACGCCAACGCCGCGGGGGCCGCCGCCAACGGCTTCCCAGAGAACCCGAACGGCGCGGTCGACAACGCGGCGGGGCTAACCGACGCGACCGGCCGCGTGCTCGGCCTGATGCCCCACCCGGAGCGATACCTTGACGCCACCCAGCACCCGCAATGGACCCGCCAGGCCGGCGATCCGAACGCAGAAGGCGCCGGCATGAGGCTGTTCCGTAACGCGGTTGAGTACTTTGCTTAGACGATCGCCGGGGCTCATTGGTCACAACGAAACGACGAAACGATGAGTCGCCGTTGGCGTTTGTGATTCAGGAGGCGTCGTTCGGTGAGTGTTAGTCAAGTCTCCCCGTAGGATCACTCATTTGTACTTACGGCCTGCGTGGCAAGCCCTCCTGCCTAATGCCTGCCAAACCTAACCACCACGTTGCAAAGCTCGCCAGAGAATAAGCTTACGGCGAAAATACATCTGCGTAGGTACTGACTTAGGCAGGCTAGTTTCTTTCCAATTGTCGTTCTCCGATACAGTGCCACGCAATCACGAACTCACCTGTGCAGATTGATATAGCGGCCGTAGCCATGATCGACGACATCAACGCAATTCAAATCAAACTTAACACCGGCCACATTTTTTCGATCATCGGTCCGCAGGGTGAGAACGATATCTTCTTTGGTACCGTTGGTGCTCACCCTGACTTCAGCAACGAATTGGTTCAACGTTATCAAGACCGTTTTGGTGATACCAATCTTGGCGATGATCTCTTTGGCGACCACGTGACCACGTTGGCGTGCGGTTCATCACCTTGGTTGCTCTTGCAGTTTCCCAATTCCCGGCGTGATGAAGTTGTCGCGAATGTGGAAACGCTCCTGATGGAAACCGTTTAGTGCCGGCAAGAGCCGACCTGTTGGACACGATGGTTAGGGATAACAAAAAAGCACGCAAGTCGCGAAGTTGGGCGTTGGCAATGGATAATTGCTCGTCGCGATCCGGTGATTTTGTCCGTTAGCTGTACAGGAGCCGTCGTCCTGGGCCACGAAGACTGCGACTGATTCCGCAGGAGATGGCTCCGTGTCACTACCCTTGCCACTATTGGTTTCTTTTATGGTTCAACCGAGCCGCGAAACGACACGCCTTACTTCGTCCGGAGGGGGCGGTTGGCGAGCTCGGTCGGTCTGACCGCGCGGATCATTACACCGTCGATGTCGGCGGTGAGTTGGCCGCTGGTTTCGAACGTGAGTTGGATTGTCGCGTTGGCGGCCGTGGCTCGGAGGAGGCGGAACGGCTTCCAGTCGTTGTCGGCTCCGTCGGCGGCCGTCTCGCCGACTTCGAGGGCCAACTCGGGGCCGCCGAGGGTGTCGGTGATTCGTAGCTGGCCACCCGGTCCGGTCACTCGGACCCAGCCGCTGACCTCGATCGTTTCGCCCGATTCGACGGTCACTTCGGGCGAGACGATCCGCGAGGTGCCGCCGGCGTCTCGCAGGCGGAGGACACGCTCGCCATGCACGGGCCCGGTGGCGGCCAGTTCGACCCCGCTCGGGCCGCTCGTTGGCGGGTCGTTCGATTGGCTGGTGTGCCGCCAGCCGTGGCGTCGGAGGGCGTCGATGTCCTCGAAGCTGCCGCCGAACAGCCGGTTGGGGCCGCGGGGGACGGTGGCCAGCAGTTGGGCCATGCGGAAGTGATCGATCAGCGTGCCGGGCAGGATCGCCAGCGGCGTGCTCTCAAGGGTGTCGGTCGTGTTGGCCACGGCGCGATGGCGGGTTTCGGCGGCGGCGAGGAGCGCCAACGCGGCGTGGGCGGCATCGAATGCGACGGCGTGGTCGCGACGCGACGCGGCCAAGCGAGACTCGGCTAGCCGTGCCTCCACGCGGCGGCGACCGGCCGGGGTGATCGATTCGCACTGTTCGAGCCGGATGGTGGCCACCTCGGCGATAGGCTTCGCGGCGAGGCTCGACGATTCGAGCGTGTACGCCTTGAGGGAACGGACCACGCGGGGGTCGTTGCTCATGATGAGGTCGCCCGGTGCCGGTCCGCCCGGCCGCCGCACGCCTACCCCGCCGGCGAGGCGTTGCGTCGGCCAAGCATTGAGCCCGGCGACGGTCAGGCGCGAGACGCGGGCCGAGCTATTGAGGCCGGGCAGCAGGACGGCGTCGTCTTCCGGCAGCGCGGCTACGCTCAAAGCCGCAAACGCCGCCAGACGGACCCCGCCGCGATCGATCAGGACGCCGTCGTGGCGATCAAGCGTGCGGGTCGAACGGGGCCCGACGAGCCACGGTTCGAGCAGGCGGAGTCGGCGGTTGGTCGCTTCGAGCCAGCCGGCGGCGGCCCGGGTGGCGTCGTCGGCGCCGTCGAGACGCTCGGTGGCGGTGAAGGCGATGCCGCACACGCTGCCCGCGATCGCTCGATGCACGGCCGCCGCGGAGTCGGCCGGCGGCAGCCAGGTGAGGGCCACCCCATCGCCCAGCATCGCGTCGAGTTGGCCGGCGACCTGGGAGCCGACTTCGAGCGAGACGACCTCGAAGGTCGGCGTGCCCGGCGGCACCGTCAGGCCGGCGTGCCGGAGCGGGGCGGTGCCGGTCTTGGCGAGCGTGGTCCGGCTGATCTGTGGCTCCAAGATCACCCCATCGACGACTCGGGCCCACGCGGCGGCGTCGTCGCGGACGACGGCCAGCAGGGGGCGTTCGGCGGCGCCGTTGATCGATCGGACCGCTTCGACTTCGACGAGGCCGGCGTCGAGGTCCTTGGCATCGAGCGGGCCGTCGAGCACCCAGGCGAGCACGCGGTCCGGGGTCTTCAACGCCGAGGCGTTGGGCTTCGGCGGGGGGCAGAGCAGCCGCAGCCGGTGTTGGGCCGCCTCGGTGAGGGCCGCCGCGGTCGGAGCGCCGGGGAGCCAGACCGTATTGATGCCTCGCTCGGCGAGTGAGCCAAAGGCCTCGCCACGCCAACGCCAGATCCGCGGGAAATAGAGTTTGCCGTCCACCCGGAAGCCATCGCTGCGGAGCGTGACGCGGGTCGGCTCGATCCGCCCGCTCGCGTCGGCGACTGCGAGGTTCTCGGGGTCGTTCGGATCGGTCGAACGGACGACGAGGCCCTTCTCGGTCCGATTGAGCGGCGGCACGAGCGACTCGGCGCGGACTTCACGAACCCAGGCCTGGGCCGGTCCGCCCGCCCCGGGGAGTGCCAACGCCAACCGGACGATATACGCCCCGCGGGTATCGATCGGTTTGCCGCGGTTGGCCAACCGCCAGACACGGACCTCGCGTTGGAGGAGCTTCGGGAGGTCGGAGATCTCGAGCGAGATATCTCCGCGACCGGCATTCTGGGCTTGGCGAGAGCGGAGCCTGAGGCGGATCGGCCGGTCCTTGTCATCCTTGGTCTCCGGCAGGATCACCTCCGCGGCGAGCAGGGCGCCGGGCACCGAAACCCGGCCTTCCAACTCGATCCGTAGTTCGTCGATGACCGCGGCGGGGGGGATGGCACGCCATGCCCAGGCGGCCATGCCGGCCGGGGCGGCGTAGGCGATCCGCTCGGCACCGACCTCTTCGCCTAGCTTGCCGCGGACCCGGACCCGCTCGCGGGCGAGCTGACGAACGCCCTGCGAGGTGTCGAGCTGCCAGGCGGCAACGGGTTCGTCGTGCGAATCGATCCAGGTATCCGCCGCGGCGAATTGGGCAAAAACCACCAAGGCAGCCGCCAACAGCAGCCGCTTGGCGGCAGGCAGGGGCATGACGGCGGTGCCAGCGGGGGCGGAGCGGGGACGCATCTCGACGGGTCTCTTAAAGGGGCTTCTAAACCGTGCTTCTGGAAGGGTTTCTGGGCCGGTCCGGGGGAGTGGCCGCAGGAGTCGTTGGCGGTCGGGGGCGTAGGAAGGGGTGTTTCGAGGGTGCGACGTAGCAGGATTTCTGCCTCATGGCGAGAGAAGGTGTTGCGTAGAAGCCACAAATGGGGGGCTGTTGGGTCTTTTGGTGCAAGCTGCTTGATCGACCCTAAGTGCTTTGCGTAGAATCGGTTGCGACGGGTCGAGGGACCTGTCGCGGGGTGTGCTGGCACGCGGGCTGCTTCCCGTTTGGAGCGTTCCCCCCTCACGTTGGAGATCAGCTTCGATGCCCGAAACGCAACCCTCCGCGACCGCCTCGTCCGCCGATCTGCCCGCCGACTTGGTCCAGCTCGCCGCCGCGATCCGCGACCTCCCGACCGAGCACGCCCAGGCCTTGGCCCCGTTGGTCGATCGGGTGGTCGAGAGCACCGGCCGCCGGCGTCGGATCTTGTCGCTCGTGCAGGACGCCCTCGGGCAATTGCGATTGGATATGAAGTACCTCATGTTCGATCTCGAAGCGACCCGCCGCGAGCGTGACGAGGCCCAGAGCCGCGTCGAAGAGCTCAAGGGCGAACGATTCGAAGACAACGGCGACAGCTACAGCGACGACGAGGGCGAGCCCGACTCGTTCGAGTAAAGAGATGAATTTTGTGACACTCCCGGCATCTACTGGGGGATAATTCACAGAGAGAAGCAGGCGTCTAGGCTGATTCGGCGGTTCGAACGGTCAACGCTCAAGATGAGAAGCCAAGCGTCGAAGACCCCTGTGCCTGGCCGCTCAGCCAACGCGCACCCGACGCCGCTGGCCTGACCACGTTCGCTGAGCCGTTGAGACCGAAACTCGATGCAAACCCCCTCGACCTCCGAAGAGCTTGCCCAAGCGGCGATCGACGTGGGGATTGCTACGGACGCTCAGCTCCAGCCCGTCTGGAGCGAGCTCGGCTCTAGCAACGTGCCGATGTCCGAGTTAGCTCAGACCCTCGTCCGCAAGGGCGTGGTCACCAACTACCAGCTCGATCGGCTCCAGCGTGGCCTCCGCGACGGCTACATCTACGGCGACTACACGATGCTCTACAGCGTCGGCGCCGGGACGTTCGCCCGAGTGTTTCGCGCGGCGAACCGGAACACGGGTGAGATCCATGCGGTGAAGGTGCTGCGGGCGCGGCACGCCGGCACGCAGAAGGCCGACTTCTTCCGGCGGGAAGGCGAGCTCGGCAAGAAGCTCAAGCACCCGAACATCGTGCCGATCCACGACGTGGTCTCCAAGAGCGGCACCCACTACCTCGTGATGGACTTCGTCGAGGGGCAGAACCTCCGCGACCTCTATCGCGTCCGCAAGAAATTCGATTGGGAGAACGCGGCGGGCATCGTCTGCGACGTGCTCGGCGGCTTGCACTACGCCTTCCAACAGGGCGTGACGCACCGTGACTTGAAGATGTCGAACGTCCTGGTCGCGTCCGACGGCAAGGGCATGCTGATCGACTTCGGCCTCGCTGCGCTCGATGGCGTCGCTGGCGATGACTCGGGCGTCGATCGCACGGTCGAGTACGCCGCCCTGGAGAAGGCGACCGGCGTCCGCAAGGACGACACGCGAAGCGATGTCTACTTCGCCGCCTACATGCTCCACCAGATGCTCACCGGCGTAGCGAGCCTGCCGGAGGGACGCAACCGCGTGCAGCGGTTCACCCGCGAGGTCTTCAAGGAGATCAAGCCGGTCATCGAGCTCGCTCCCGAGACCCCGATGCCGCTGGCGATGGTGCTCAGCAAGGGCCTGGAGATGGACCCCGAGAAGCGGTTCCAGAACCCGGGCGATATGCTCACCGAGCTCAAGCTCGCGATGCGGCGTGCCAAAGGGGCCGAGTCGAACACGACCGCTCGCAGCGCCGAGGACCTCGAGGGCGTTGGGTCGGACGGCAAGCCGCGGCGGATCATGCTGGTCGAGTCGGATACCAAACGCCAGGACGTGCTCCGCGAGCTCTTTAAGCGGAACGGCTACCGGGTGCTGGTCGCCAACGACGGAACCCGCGCCCTCTCACGCTTCATCGGCGACCCGTCGGCGGCCGATATTGTGGTCTTCTGCGGGGCCACGCTCGGCGCAGATGCGGTGCGGGCCTTCAACCAATTTGGCGATGAGCGGGCCACCTCGACCGTCCCCGCCTGCCTCTTGTTGGAGGAGGCCCAGGGCGAATGGGCCAAGTCGGCCAAGACCGCCGACCATCGCGGCGTGATCGTCATGCCCGTGAAGCTCCGCCGGCTTCGCGAAGCGGTGCTCTCGGCCATCCACGCCGGCGAAACGGCCAAGGCCTAGAGCCGCGTTTCGTCTGCTGCTCGTGTCGCGGCGAATGACCAAGCGATCGCCTTACGGTCGTGCCACGCTACGCTTGTAGCCGCCCGTGCCGTATGATCGGCGGCATGCAGCAGGTCCTCGGCCACGATGAAGCGAAAGAGCGTTTCGCCCGCACACTGGAACGGGGGCGGCTGGCGAGCACGTACCTGTTTGTTGGCCCCGAGGGTGTCGGCAAGCGGTTCTTTGCGGAGCGTTTGGCGGCCTCTCTGTTGTGCTCTCGGGGCGGCACGAATCCGCTCGAATCTTGCGGGGCGTGTGATAACTGCGGCCTGATCGTCGGCGGCACCCATCCCGATCTGCTCCGCGTCTCGCGGCCCGAGGGCAAGACCACTTTGCCGGTCGATCTCTTCATCGGCCCGGCCGATAAGCGGAACCGCCAAGGCCTCTGCCACGACATCGCCCTGAAGCCGCTCGTGGCAACGCGTCGGGTGGCGATCATCGACGACGCCGACGACTTCAGCGTCGAGACCGCCAACTGCCTGCTCAAAACGCTCGAAGAGCCCCCGCCCGGCTCGCTGTTGATCCTCCTCGGAACCAGCCTGTCGCGGCAGCTCTCGACGATCCGCTCACGCTCGCAGATCATCCGCTTCGACCCGCTTGGCGAGCATCAAGTCGCCGAGGTCTTGCAGCGGCCGCCGCACGAGTTGGAGCCAGCCGAAGCCGAGCGATTGGCGTCGTTGTCCAATGGCAGCGTGTCGCGGGCGATCTGGCTACGCGAGGGCTCGCTCGACGGCGCGATCGCGCAGGTCCTCAAGTGTGTCGACACGCCGCGGATCGATCCGGGGCGGCTGACGAAGGTCCTCGAAGAAGAGAGCAAGGCGGTCGCCACCGAGCCCCGTATCCGCCGTCGCGCGTTACGCGAGATGTTCGCCGCGGCGATCGGCCGGCATCACCGGCAACTCGTGGATTGTGCCGGCGACGTAGCGGCAACCGATCGCCTGACGCGTTCGCTCGAGGTCTGGCTGGAAGCCGAGTCGCAGTTGGCTCGCAACGCCAACCAATCGGCTTTGGTGCAAGTGTTAGCCGAGCGGCTCGCGCGAATCGCCGCTTAGGTGGGGCGTTGTTGCTTCGTTTCGTCGTGACAACGAACCCCGACAAGGCTGGGCTCTAGTGCTCTTGCGCAACGTATTGACGCTCTAGCGTGGTTATGTGTTGACCGAGGTCGCTAGCAGGCCTAGACTCCGCAAAACGAGGTTCGGGTTGGCATAACCGCTTGTGGTTATTCGACTTCGGGCCAATAAGCTTGCCTTATCGAGTGCCGCTCACCGGCCCGGCCGGGGGGCGTCTGTCACGGAGACGACGCGCATCATGGCTTACGGAATCCGCCCCCGATTGCTTGGGGCTTGGCTCGCCGCTCCCACCGGTTTACTCCTCGTGAGTTCACCGGCCCACGCCGCCGAAGGCGAGGCCGCCGCGGTTGCGTCGACGGGGCAAACGACCGTCATCGTCTGTTGGGCGATCGCGTTCCTCGGCGCGCTGACGGCGCTCGTGCAGGCGAAGCGGTTCTACCAGGCGATGATCGCCTCGGACCCGGGCAACGAACGCAACCAAGAGATCGCCGGCTATGTGCAACAAGGCGCGAACGCCTACTTGCAGCAGCAGTACCGGGTCGTGGCCGCGTTCTTCTTGGTGGTCGCCGCGTTGTTGGCTTGGGCTTCTTTTGGCCTGAAGGTGCAGAGCCAGTTCGTGCCGTTCGCGTTCTTGTCGGGCGGGTTCTTTAGCGGTCTGGCCGGCTGGTTCGGCATGAAGACCGCCACCGCCGCAAGCAACCGGACCGCCGCGGCGGCCGAGAAGTCGCTCAATCAAGGCCTCCAAGTCGCGTTCCGCAGCGGGGCCGTGATGGGGCTGACCGTGGTCGGCCTCGGCCTGTTGGATATCACCCTCTGGTTCGCGTTTCTCTACTGGGTTTGGCCGGCGGCCGGCATGGACCCGTTGAGCCTGGGCGAGATCAGCGTGACGATGGTCTGCTTCGGCATGGGGGCCAGCGCCCAGGCACTCTTCGCCCGGGTCGGCGGGGGCATCTTTACGAAGGCGGCCGATGTCGGCGCGGACCTCGTCGGCAAGGTCGAGCAGGGCATCCCCGAGGACGACCCACGCAACCCGGCGACCATCGCCGACAACGTGGGCGACAACGTCGGCGATGTGGCCGGCATGGGCGCGGACCTCTACGAATCGTACGCCGGCTCGATCCTGGCGGCCTCGGCCCTCGGGGCGGCGGCGTTCGCCAGCCCGTTGCTCACGCCGGAGGGTTGGACGGTCGAGCAAGCCCAGCTCTCGGCGTTGTTGTTGCCGATGGTGATCGCGGGGCTCGGGATCTTCCTCTCGATCTTCGGCATCTACCTGGTGCGGACCGGCGAGGACGCGAGCCAGAAGTCGCTGTTGCATGCACTCGACAAGGGCATCAGCCGCGCGACCTATTTGGTGATCCTGGCGGCGATTGCGGCGGCTTACTTCCTGATGCCGGCGGCCGAGGGGACGACCTTCTTGGGCATCCCGGGCGTGGCCTTGAGTGTCGTGTTCGGGGCGGCGGCCGGCATCGTGATCGGCAAGTGGACGGAGTACGCCACCAGCGACGAGTATGCCCCCACAAAGGGCCTCGCGGACCAAGCGGTCACCGGCCCGGCGACGATCATCATCGGCGGCGTTGCCGACGGCATGATGAGCGTTTGGGCGCCGGTCATCACCGTCTGCGTGGCGACGATCCTCTCGTTCGGCTGTGCGACCGGGTTCGACTTCAACAACGTGCAGCTCTTCTCGCTCGGCCTGTACGGCGTGGGCATCGCGGCGGTCGGCATGCTGAGCACGCTCGGCATCACGCTGGCGACCGACGCGTACGGCCCGATCGCCGACAACGCCGGCGGCAACGCTCAGATGGCCGAGATGGACCCGAAGGTCCGCGAGCGGACCGATGCCCTCGACTCACTGGGCAACACCACCGCCGCAACGGGCAAGGGCTTCGCAATCGGCTCGGCGGCGCTGACGGCACTCGCTTTGTTGGCCGCCTATGTCGAAGGCGTGCGGGTCGGCTTCGATCGCTGGGCGGATGACTTCGCCGAGACGACGATCGCGACCGAAGGCGATGCGTTTCAAGACGGGTGGTACAAGCTCTCGGATCAGTTTGTCGTCGAGATCTTGCAGTCCGAAGAGGGATCGCAGACAACGCCTTATCTAATTATGCCCAACCAACTCCGTGGCGGTGAGTTCGTTGACAAGTGGCGTGCCGCTCCTGTTGAAACACGCCTTAGCGATAGCGATCCTGAGACTCCGAGATTTATCAATCGCGAGGCTTACAGCTACAGCTTTGGCCCCGCTAAAACGCCGCTCACGCCGCTCCAGGCGATGACGCTCCCCGACTTCAACATCTACTTCGACGCGACGCTGATGAACCCGAAGGTACTCATCGGCCTCTTCGCCGGGGCGATGGCGACCTTTGTCTTCTGTGCGATGACCATGAAGGCGGTCGGCCGCGCGGCGCAAGGCATGGTCGAGGAGGTCCGCCGGCAGTTCAAAGAAAAGCCGGGCATCATGGATGGCACCGACCAGCCCGACTACGAATCCCCCGTGGCGATCAGCACCATTGCCGCCCAGGCCGAGATGATCGGGCCATCGCTGCTCGGGTTGCTGCTGCCGGTGGTGATCGGGCTGACGCTGGGCGTGGCCGGGGTGCTCGGGCTCTTGATGGGCACGCTGACTTGCGGCTTCTGCTTGGCGGTCTTCATGGCCAACTCGGGCGGCTCGTGGGACAACGCCAAGAAGTACATCGAGGCCGGCGCCCACGGCGGCAAAGGGACCGACGCCCACAAGGCTGCCGTGGTCGGCGATACGGTCGGCGACCCGTTCAAGGATACCAGCGGCCCGAGCCTGAATATACTGATCAAGCTGATGAGCATGGTCAGCGTGGTCGTGGCCGGCTTGGTGGTGCGGTATAGCCTCGTTTCGCTGGGATGGTTTTGAGTGGAGTCGGCAGCGGGCAGTAGGCGGTAGGCAGTCAACCGTGGCTTCGCCAAATCTCCAGCTCGCGCAGCGAGCACTGCCTACGGCCCTCCGCCTACTGCTCACTCCTTCAAAACCCCGCCTTGCCAGCCATCGCCGGCTGCCCGTATGATACGACTCTCGCGAGCACGACCGGCTCGCGGGTTCCGGAGATGTGGCTGAGTGGTCGAAAGCGCCGGTTTGCTAAATCGGTGACCGGGTCCCCCGGTCCGCAGGTTCGAATCCTGTCGTCTCCGCTTTATCTTTTTGCGGCTCGGCTTGGCGGCTGCCAAGACCGATGCTCGCCGCGGTCGCTTTTAGCGGCCCGACATGGCTTTGCCGTGATTTGCCTGCCGCGGTATGCCCGCGGCCCATCGCGATTCCTGCGGTCGCTCTCGCTGATTCGGCTTGCCGGCCGAGAGTCAGCGAGCCCACGACGCCAGTCGTAGGAGCGGAGCGGGTTGGGTGTGCCCTCCCACGACTGGCGTCGTGGGCTCGCCATTTTTTTGTTGGCTCCCGTTTCTTGTCGGTTCGCGGTTGGCTTGGTGGTCATGGCTCTCTGGCGGGGCCTAAAGTGCCTCGGGCCTTGGTTGCCCACCTTTGCGCCTCTGCGCCTTTGCGTGAGACTAGTCAGGTCTTTGACCAAACCCCGAATCCAGCGAATCCCCAATGGCGACCGACCAGCGGCTGCGGCGTGAGATCGACGAGCTTGGCCGTGCGTTCGGCGACACGGTCCGGCGGTTCGCCGGCGAGGAGTCGTTCGATCTGGTCGAGAGCGTCCGCGGGCTCGCCCGGCGGTTCTGCGATGGCGAGTTGGCCGCTGCCGCTGGTCGGTCGCCATTGGGGATTCGCTGGATTCGGG